>CAVXLF010000022.1:0-96172 GCA_963762585.1 uncultured Verrucomicrobiae bacterium | reverse complement strand
CAAAGATCGGTTTTTTTTGCGCGGCCGCGATGGCCAGGCAATCACTGGGGCGCGCGTCCAGTTCCACGATCTTTCGGGCCAGTTCATTTTGCTGCTGCAAAATCAGCCGGGCGAAGTAGGTCGAATTTTTCAGATCCGTGATGACCACGCGTTCAACCGTGATGCCGAAACCTTGAAACATCCGGTTGATGAGATCGTGGGTGAGGGGACGTTCCTTCGGGGTCTGGCGCAGGAACATGCCGATGACCGCGCCCATTTGCGGTTCGACGTTGATGACGAACACCTTTTCGTCATTGCCGACGAAAAGCGCACAACCGCTGTTGGCCGGAATGATTCCGCGAATCTGAACTGGCACAACGTCGTGCTTCATGCCCTCAATTTAGGCCGGATTGCGCAAAAAACAAGTCCGGCTTTGCATCAGGCGGGCGGCGGCGATTCCACGGGCTTCGTCAGGAAACGGTCCTTGATAAACGTCCGGTAATACGCGTCCTTGCGCGGCGCCGCCAGCAGGCCGTCGTAACGGAATCCCGGCACGTTGTCGAAATAAAGCGCGGGCGAATTCCGGAACTTGATGCAAAGCCGGCGCGTGGCAAACGCGTAACCGATGGCGTCAAACAGGTCCGCCTCCACCGGCACCATTTTGATTGATTGGGCTTCAATCGCCATAAGTTTCCTTTGCTGAATCTGATGCTTTTATAGGCGAACCCCCCCCGTCGCGTCGAGCGCTTTTCAGCTTTTTATCCATGCGGAACGCCGCAGCACAGGCAACCGGTGAACCCGCGGCAACGGGCTTGGGGTCATAATTCAACCATGGCCCCAGCCATCGCTCGGCTTCCTGCAACGTCAATCCCTTGCGGAGGTGATAATCGAGCAACTGATCGCGGCCCAGTTTGCCCACGGCGAAATATTTGGATTCCGGATGGGCGAAATATAGCCCGCTCACGCTGCTGCCCGGCCACATGGCAAAGCTTTCCGTCAGCTTGGATGCCGGTGTTCTTTTCCACCTCGAGGAGCTTCCAGAGAATCCCCTTTTCCGTGTGGTCGGGGCACGCGGGATAACCCGCCGCCGGCCGGATGCCGCGGTATTTTTCACCAATCAAATCTTCGGTCGAGAGATTTTCATTTTTGCCATAACCCCACTCCTGGCGGACGCGCTGATGGAGGAATTCGGCGAAGGCCTCCGCCAGGCGGTCCGCGAGGGCTTCCGCCATGATGGCATTGTAATCGTCATGGTCGGCCTTGAATTTCCCGACCAGTTCCTTGAGTCCGTGGCCGCTGGTGACGGCAAAGGCGCCAATGTAATCGATCGATGTTGGAGTCCCATGGTTGAATGCCGATTTTCGGCGCGATAAAATCCGCCAGACACCAGTTGGGCGTGCCATCCGTCTTTTCAATTTGCTGGCGCAGGAAATGAAATGTCGTCAAAACCATTGCGCGCGATTCGTCGGTGTAAACTTCCACGTCGTCACCGATGCGATTGGCAGGAAACAAACCGTAAACCGCACGCGGCTGGAGCAGCCGTTCGGAAACAATCTGCCCGAGGAGCTTTTGCGCGTCGGCAAAAAGTTTGCGCGCCTCCTCGCCGTGCTTTTCGTGTTGCAGAATTTTGGGATAAACCCCGCGCAATTCCCAGGTGTGAAAAAACGGCGTCCAGTCAATGAGCGGAACAAGATCCGCCAATCCAACTTCGGATTTTAGATCCGGTGACAGCACCCGCGTTCCGATAAACTCCGGTTTCGGCAAATCATCAAACTTTAGCTTGGGTGCATTGGCCCGGGCGGCTTCGAGGGTAACCAGTTTTGTGGTTTGTCCGGCATGTTGCGCGCGAACGCGCTCGTAGTCCTCGCGCAACTTTTCGACGAATCCGGGCTTTTGCCCGGCGCTGATCAGGCTGCCCACCACCGGCACGGCGCGGCTCGCGTCAAGGACATGGACCACCGGTTCACGGTAAGCCGGTGCAATTTTCACCGCCGTGTGCGCCTTGCTGGTGGTCGCGCCGCCAATCAGCAGCGGCAGTTTAAGCCCTGCCGGTCCAGCTCCCGCGCCACGTGCACCATTTCATCCAGCGACGGCGTGATCAGTCCGCTCAGGCCGATGATATCCACGTTCTGTTCGAGCGCCGTGCTGATGATTTTTTCGCACGGCGTCATCACGCCCAGGTCAATGACCTCGTAGTTGTTGCAGGCAAGCACGACGCCGACAATGTTCTTGCCGATGTCATGAACGTCGCCTTTTACCGTGGCCATCAGAATCTTTCCGGCATTTTTATGCACCCCGCCGGCGGCCAGTTTTTCCGCTTCCATGAACGGCTGCAGATAAGCCACCGCCTTTTTCATCACGCGCGCGGATTTGACGACCTGGGGCAGGAACATTTTGCCGGAACCAAACAAGTCGCCCACCACGTTCATTCCGGCCATGAGCGGGCCTTCGATGACCAGCAGCGGTTTGCCATATTTCCGGCGCGCTTCCTCAATGTCCGGGTCAATGAAATCCACGATGCCCTTCACGAGCGCGTGTTCGAGCCGTTGCTCGACCGTGCCCTTGCGCCATTCATCCGCAACGACTTCGGCCTTGCCCTTTTGTTTCACCGATTCGGCAAATTTGATGAGCCGTTCGGTCGCATCGGGACGGCGGTTCAGCAGTACGTCCTCCACCAGGGCGAGCAAATCCTTTGGCACCTCGTCGTAAACGGCGAGCTGCCCGGCGTTGACAATCCCCATGTCGAGCCCGGCCTGGATGGCGTGATACAGGAACGCCGTGTGCATCGCCTCGCGCACGAGGTTGTTGCCGCGAAACGAAAACGAAACGTTGCTGATGCCGCCGCTGACCTTGGCCCGCGGCAGGTGTTCCTTGATCCACTTCGTTGCCCGGATGAAATCGAGGGCGTAATTCGCGTGCTCCTCCATGCCGGTGCCGACGGTCAGCACGTTGGGATCAAAAATGATGTCCTCCGGCGGAAAGCCGGCCTTCGCCACGAGCAAATCGTAGGCGCGCTGGCAGACGGCGATGCGCCGCTCGAACGTGTCGGCCTGGCCGCGTTCGTCGAACGCCATCACCACCACGGCCGCGCCGTAGCGGCGAACGAGCTTGGCCTGATGCAAAAATTTGTCCTCGCCTTCCTTGAGCGAAATCGAATTCACGATGCCCTTGCCCTGCAGGCATTTTAATCCGGCCTCGATGACCTCCCATTTCGAGGAGTCCACCATCACCGGCACCTTGCAAATGTCCGGCTCGGAGGCGATGAGATTGAGAAAACGCGTCATGGCCGCGACGCCATCAATCATCCCCTCGTCCATGCACACGTCGATCACCTGCGCGCCGTTCTCGACCTGCTGGCGTGCGACCGTCAGCGCGGCCTCGTAATCGCCGGCCTTGATGAGTTGGGCGAACTTCGGTGACCCGGCGACATTGGTGCGCTCGCCAATGTTCAGAAAATTGGAATTTGAACGGACGGTGAGCGCGTCCAGTCCGCTCAACCGCAAATTGGGTTCGACTTTTGGCGGCACCCGCGGCGGCAGATTTTTAACCGCGGCGGAAATCGCTTGGATATGGTCGGGCGTGGTGCCGCAGCAACCGCCCACGATGTTCAACCAGCCGTTCTGCGCCCACTCGCGAAGCTGTGGCGCCAGCGTTTCCGGGGTTTCGGGAAAGCCGGTCGGCAGCAGGGGATTGGGCAGACCCGCGTTGGGATGCGCGCTGAGGTAAACCGGCGCAAGGCCGGAAAGCTCCTCAACCAGCGGACGCAATTCCTTGGGTCCGAGTGCGCAGTTCATGCCGACCGAGAGGAGGGGAACGTTCGAAATCGAATTCCAAAACGCCTCAACGGTCTGGCCGGTCACACCGCGATTGCTGCCTGCCTGGATGAATGTGACCGAGGCCAGAATGGGAATGCATTTTGGATGGGGCGCGTCACTCTGTGCGCGCCGTTCTGCGGCGGGCAGAGGACTGCCCGCCCTACCTTCCACCGCTACCATATTTCGTTCCTCAAAAACCTGTTGGATGGCAAAAAACGCCGCCTTCGCGTTCAGCGTGTCAAAGATCGTTTCCACCAGCAGCAAGTCCGCGCCGCCGTCCAGCAGACCGCGAACCTGTTCGCCGTAGGCAACCACCAGCTCGTCAAATGTCGCTCCCCGCGCGCCGGCATTGTTCACGTCGGTGGAAATGGACGACGTTTTGGTCGTTGGCCCGATTGAGCCGGCCACAAAACAGACCCGGCCGGGTTGGGCTTTTTCGACCTGGTCCGCCGCGCGCCGCGCGCATTCCGCGCCGGCCTTTGACAATTCATACGCCAGCGTTTCCAATCCGTAGTCCGCCAGCGAGATGGATTGCGAGTTGAACGTGTTCGTCTCGACGATGTCCGCGCCCGCCTCAAGATACAGGCGATGGATGTCTTCGATGATGTGCGGCTGCGTGAGGTTGAGCAAATCGTTGCAACCCTTGAGGTCCTTGCCCCGCCAGTCCGCGAACCGCGCGCCGCGAAAGGCCGCCTCATCCAGCTGACGTTGCTGGATCATCGTGCCCATCGCGCCGTCCAGGATGACGATGCGCTCGCGCAACAATTGTTCGAGATGTCTGGTTCGATCCGGCATTGGCTTGACGCAGGTTAACCGGCCAGAAACTAACGGAAAGCGCCTGCGATTGCAAATTAAAAATCAACGCATCCTGATATGATGATATTTAATTATAGCCAAGGGATGGACGGATCTGGTGGGCGGCTAGTTTTTCCAGTGAATCATCACGTATTGGATGATGAACAGGATTCCATCGCAGATGGCGATGATGGCAAAAATGGTTTTCAGGACCATGGGATTGGAGCGGCGGCTGAGATACGGCGCCAGCCGCGCGCCGAAGACACAGCCCAGGCCGGTGAAGGCGGCGATGTGCCAGGGTATGCCACCGAGGAAGAATTGGTGGAGCACGGTTAAAAAAATGGAATTGATGGAAAGTAATACCACCCCCAGGCCGATGCAGGTGGCAACATTTACCCGGTAAACGAGCATTAACAGCGCGGCGACCAGTTCGCCTTCGCCGATGGCAATCCAGCCGGTGATGAGTCCGCCAATCAGGGAAATGACGAAAAGCGGAAGGGCTGCGTTTGGCGGAATTTCCGCGCGGGCGGCGGATTTCATGGCTTTCCTGGAAAGGACAATGGTCAGGACGCCGAGCAGGATGGAAACCGGGCCGAAAAGCAATTTCACCAGCAGGCCGCTGGGATGAATCACCAGGGAGCTGACGGCGCTGCCAATCAGCAGCCCGGGCACGGTGAGTTTCAAAGCGCGCAACGGAACGACCCGTTTCTGCATCCATCCGATGGCGCCGCTGGTCATTCCCCAGGATTGGCTGGCCAGCGCAATTTTCAGGGCGGTCACGGGCGGCAGATGAAAGACGAACATGATGACGGGAATGAAAACTATGCCGCCGCCGACGGCCGAGATGTTGCCCAAAACCGCCCCGCAAAAGCCGACCGGAATGAAGATCCAGTTCTGTTTGAACAGGGCAACGGGATCCTGGGCCAGGGTGCAATAGCCAATCAGCCAGGCGAACACAAACGCCGCCAGCCATGGTGACCAATATCTAAAATGGCGCTCGCTGTCCTTGGCCGGGCGGTTCTCCGTCAGTAATTCGGATTGGTTTAACTCTTCGCCAATGGTTTCCATAGCCGGCGGTGCACGTTCAATGGATTCAGGTTGTTGCACGGTTGCCGTCGAATCAAGCTGTGAGTTTAACGGTTCCTCGGAATTTATCCTCACTTTGCGGAGTCGAACGTTGACACGGTAGTTGTCTTTGCTAGAGTCGCCGCTCGTTTTTCGGAGTTTTTCCAGTCCATTAACGCGCAAACATTAAAAATCGATTTTATGTCCAAAGCATCAAAGTACGTTTATTTATTTGGCAACAAAAAGGCCGATGGCAACGGCGGGATGAAGCCGTTGCTCGGAGGCAAGGGAGCCAATCTGGCCGAGATGAGCCGGATTGGCCTGCCGGTGCCGCCGGGGTTCACCATCACCACCGAGGTCTGCACCCATTATTACGCCAACAAGCGGACTTATCCCAAGGTGCTCGACCCGCAGGTCAAGGCCGGCGTGGCGTTCATCGAAAAAATCATGGGCACCAGGTTCGGCGACCAGACGGCGATGCCATTGCTGGTCTCGGTCCGCTCCGGTGCGCGCGATTCCATGCCCGGGATGATGGACACGATTTTGAACCTGGGTCTGAATGACGCCACCGTGCTGGCGCTGGTCAAGGCGACGAAGAATGAGCGGTTCGCATGGGACTGTTACCGCCGGTTCATCCAGATGTATGGCGATGTGGTCATGGGCGTGCAAAAACGGCCCAACGAAGACCATGAACCGTTTGAAGTGGTCATCCATAAACTCAAACACGACCGTTACCACAGCGAAATTGAGGATACCAAACTTACCGTGGCCGATTTGAAGGAACTGGTCAAACGGTTCAAGGCGTTGATCAAGGAACGCACCAACAGCGAGTTTCCACAGGACCCGTGGAAGCAATTGTGGGGTTCCGTTGGCGCCGTGTTCGGTTCCTGGATGAATGACCGCGCGATTGTTTATCGCCGCAAATACGGCATCCCTGCTGAATGGGGGACTGCCGTGAACGTGCAGGCGATGGTCTATGGCAATACCGGTGACCAGTCGGGTTCCGGTGTGGCCTTCACGCGTGATCCGGCGACGGGCGAGAAGGTATTTTACGGCGAGTTTCTGATTAATGCCCAGGGCGAAGACGTGGTGGCTGGGGTGCGCACACCCGAACCGGTGGCTCAGCTCAAGGGTCATTTGCCTGAAGCCTTTGCCGAGCTGGGACAGGTGCGCAAGACGCTCGAATCGCATTTCAAGGACGTGCAGGATTTTGAGTTTACTATTCAGGAGGGCAAGCTGTTCATGCTGCAGACCCGCAACGGCAAACGGACGGGCCTGGCGGCGGTGCGTTTCGCCATCGAGATGGAGAAGGAGAAGCTGATTGACTGGCAGACGGCGATTCGACGCGTCCCGGCCGACCAGTTGGACCAGGTGCTGGCGCCGGTGTTTGACCGCCAGGCGGTCAAGGCGGCCAAATGCATTGCCAAGGGATTGCCGGCCGGACCGGGTGCGGCTTCGGGCAAGATGTATCTCAACGCCGATCGCGCGGACGCTGCGGCGGCCAAGGGCGAGAAGGTATTGCTCGTCCGCAACGAGACTTCCCCGGAAGATTTGCGAGGCATGATTGCGGCTGAAGGCATTTTGACGGCCAAAGGCGGCGTGAGTTCGCACGCGGCGCTCGTGGCCCGGCAGATGGGCAAGGTATGTGTGTGCGGCGCCGGCGCGTTGCAGATTGATTACACGGCCCGGACCATGACGGTGGACGGAACGACCTATCAGGAAGGCGATTATCTGTCCATCAGCGGCACGGCCGGGGAGGTGTACCCGGGAGAACTCAAGACGGCGGCCTCGGAGATTGTGCAGGTCCTCGTCGAGAAATCGTTGGCCGCCAGGGACAGCGCGACCTATCAGATGTTCCAGAAGCTGATGGATTGGTGCGCCAAGGTGACGAAGTTGCAGGTTCGCACCAACGCCGACACCCCTGAGCAGGCCCGGAACGCGATGGCGTTCGGCGCGACCGGCATCGGTCTGACCCGTACCGAGCACATGTTCTTCGAGGGCAACCGCATCGATTCGATGCGCGAGATGATTCTCGCCGACAACGTCGAAGATCGGAAAACGGCGTTGGCGAAACTGTTGCCCTACCAGAAGGAAGATTTCGTCGGCATCTTCAAGGCCTTGAAAGGACTGCCGGCCACCATCCGGTTCCTGGACCCGCCGTTGCATGAATTTCTCCCGCACGAGGACGCTGCGCAGCAGGATCTGGCCACCAAGCTGGGTGTGCCCGTGGCCAAGATCAAACAACGGGTCAAGGAACTGCACGAGTTTAATCCCATGCTGGGCTTCCGCGGCTGCCGCCTGGGGATTGTTCACAGCGAAATCAGCGAGATGCAGGCCCGCGCGATATTCGAAGCCGCCGCCGAAGTGCAAAAGGCCGGTATCAAGGTGAAACCCGAGGTGATGATTCCGCTGGTTGGGTTCAAGAAGGAGCTGGACCTCCAGGTGGACGTCGTTCATCGCGTGGCCAAGGAAGTGATGGCCGAAAAGAAGGTGAAGCTCGCTTATCTGGTCGGCACGATGATTGAAGTGCCGCGGGGCGCATTGACGGCGGATGAAATTGCCCAGACTGCAGAGTTCTTTAGTTTTGGAACCAATGACCTGACTCAGACCTGCCTCGGCATGAGCCGCGACGATTCCGGCAGCTTCCTCCCGCCGTACACGGAACTGGAAATCATAAAAAAGAATCCGTTTGCCTCGATTGACCAGGTCGGCGTGGGTCAGTTGATGCGGATGGCGGTGGAAAAGGGCCGCAGCGTGCGCAAGGATCTCAAGCTGGGGATTTGCGGCGAACACGGCGGCGACCCGGACAGCGTGAAGTTCTGTCATCGCCTGGGATTGAGCTACGTGAGTTGCTCGCCTTTCCGCGTGCCGGTGGCCCGACTGGCTGCCGCCCAGGCGGCGTTGGAAGAAGCTGCCGCTAAAAAGGCGAAGACAAAATAGGCAGGGACAAGCCCGCCTAGCTATCAGCGGATGCCGGAGTGCGGCGTCCTTGCCAAGACAATTCAATGCCGCTCTTCCTGCGCGGGGGAAGCGGCTTTGATCTTTTAAAGATGCTCACCGACGTTACATCGGATGATGGTTCAAGCGGCGGGCACTTTTACCAGCAGTTCTCCCTTTTCGTTTGTGAAGGTGGAAAGCACCGGCAGGTCGCGTCTCGCCGGACCTTCAGTCACCTTGCCGTTGGGGGCGAAAGCTGAGCCGTGGCACGGACACTGAAAGGAATGATCCGGCTCGGCATCCACGAGGCAGTGCCGATGTGTGCAGACGGAAGACAAGGCAAAGAGGTTGTTCCCCCGGCGAATGATAAAAAAGCCCAAGGCCCGAAAATGCTCATAAACGCCGTCGGCGGCATAGTCGGCTACTGGTCCGGCGTTCATCACGCGGGCTTGGCGAACGGAAGAAACCGTTCCGGGATTCGCTGAACTGCACCCCTCAACCAAGCCTGCGCTCAATAGTAAAAATTGTCTTCGGTTCAGAAGCATATCGCGGCTTTCAGTAAAAATTTCAGTATTCAAACACCAGGCTGACATACACACCGTGATGCACCTCAGCACGGGCATTGTTATCCAGCGGAAACACGTAGCCGACACCGAGGCGGGGCTGCACGTCGCAAATGGTTTTTAGGTTCAACCGAAAGGCCGCATTTCCCAGCAAGCTGTTCTGGTCGGAATCACCCTTGTTCAAGCCAGTCATACCGGCCAGTTCGAACAGGGGAATGAACTGTAACACGCCGGGCAGTGGCAATTCCCGGTGCTGGAGCGTGTAGCCGAAATCGAATCCGTATTCAAACGTTTGCCGACCGCCATCATCGCCGGGCCCGAACAGGGACGAACAACCAAGGATGGATTGTGCGGTAAAATGTTTGCCGATTCTGGTGTCATTGAAGATTTTCGGAACCAGCTCGGTATTTTTGCTGACAGCGGATTCGGTTGGGATGCCCAGTTCCACTCCCGAGCCGAAGGTGGTGTCCCAAAACCCTTTGGCCGAAACGAATTGATAAAGCGGATAACGCGCACCCAAATCAATGTTGCCAACACCTTGTGAGACATCACCGCCTTGCACATCGCGCTCATACGGGACCTCAATTTCCAGGGTCAGCAGGCCGAACCCCTTTTCCACTTCCGCAGTGATGACATCGCTTTTGGAAGCGTCGGCGGTGGTGTGCAACCAGTCGAGTCGGGCTTCGTCATCCTCCGCTGCTGAGTCATCCACGAGAAACGGTTCCGGGAAGACGTCCTGTGCATACGAACTGCGATGGTCCAGTTGATTGAACAGGCCGTAACGAGAATCCGGTGGTGGTGCGGGCGCAGTGGGTTCGTCCGCCAGCAATGCGGGCAGGCCGACAAGGATTCCAAAAGCCGGGGCGAACAGCGCGGTTGACAGTTTCATTGCGGCGAAACTAAAGGACGCGCCGGGTTTCTGCTTCCGTTCGCTTGCGATTATTTGACGGCAGCTTGCGGTTGCGACCGGAGACAACAATGACATTGAAATGGATGGCCAGATACACTTCCAAGGTGGGCACTGGAGGGAGTCGTTTTCATCCGGCATGCAGGTTCAGAACCCACATTTTGCATTGATAATGACAAGATATTTGCTCGTCGCGCCAAAAATGGCACATTGTGGTCGTGCCTAAGCCGGTCAAACAGCCAGTCGAAACCCGCGAAGACGCGGAACTCGCCACAGCCCCCGCGTTTACTGAACGTCCGGTGTGGAATGCGATCGGCGAAGGCTGGCGGCATTTGCACGGCAGCGTGCGCGGGGCGGGTGTGAGCTTCGAGTGGCACGACTTCAAAACGCACGGGGAATTTGACTGGGGCAAAAGTTTTCATCCCGGCAGCGTCGAGGTCTGCCTGAATCTCGCCGGCCAGGGAAACATTTCTTTCAACGGCGCGGTCGCTGAGTTCACCCCATTGACCGTCGGGTTTTACCGGCGCGGCGAGCAGCCGTTGCGGGCCTCGCGGCAGGCGGAGCAGCGGCACCAGTTTTTGACCGTTGAAATGTCCTTTGATTTTTTGCGGCGGCACCTGGGCGATTTTGCGCCGTCGTTGCATCCGCTGGTGCGCGAGGTCGTCGCCGGACAATCGGAAAAATCCGCCGTGGTGACGCCGGCGCGCCTGACCAGCCGGCAACAGCAATTGCTGGCGAGCCTGCGCGAAGCGCCCGTGCTCGCGGCGGCCCAAAAGCTTTGGTACCAGACCAAGGCACTGGAGCTGGCGGCGGAATTGTTCTTTCTCGCGCCGGGCGAACGGGAATTGTTCTGCCAGCGGCAGCAGCGGCTTTCTGCCGAGCGCGTCGAGAAAGTCATTGCGCTGCTTCGCAAAAATCCGGAGACGCCGCCGAACCTCGAGGAAATCGGCCGCGCCGTGGGCTGCAGCCCGTTTCATCTGAGCCGGACGTTTTCGGCGGCCACCGGCATGACGATCCCGCAATATATCCGCCAGCTGCGCATGGAGCGGGCGGCGGAACTGCTGCGCTCGGGCAAATTCAACGTCACCGAAGCCGCCTTGGAGGTGGGTTATTCGAGCTTGAGCCATTTCAGCCAGGCCTTTCACGAAACGTTCGGCTGTTGTCCGGGGCTTTATCCGTTGCGCACGCCGACGCAGAAAACCTCGCTGAAATAGTGAGAACATATTGGATTCGGGGCGATTCGAAGTCCTCCGATTCAACGGTTAAGACCGCCGGGGTTAATGGGTTCCGGCCAAACGTGAAATTTTTCACAAACTTTCTTGCAGAGCGCACAATCAATCGCTAAACATCTCGCCCAATGTTTGCGGTGCCGTGGACAAAATGTGATTAATTAGGGGCGTTTTTGAGATGCCAGCGATTTTCCCGAAGTGGACAAACCAGTTGCCTTTGCTGATCGCCGCCGGCCTTGTGCTGGTGGGTGGCGCTGTCACGGCTGGTGTGACTTATTATCTCACGCCCAAATACTCGCGCGTAGGGTACGAGCCGATTCAACCGGTGCCATTTTCACATGCGGTTCACGCCGGCCAGTTGGGCATGGATTGCCGGTATTGTCACAGCACTGTGGAAAAATCCTGGTTTTCCAACATCCCGTCCGCGTCCACGTGCATGAATTGTCATAATCAGGTGCTCAAGGATGATCCGCGGCTGGCGCTGGTTCGCGAGAGCGCCACCAACGGGGTGCCCATTGCCTGGGTGCAAATCCATCGCGTGCCTGATTACGTTTATTTCAACCACTCCGTTCACGTGCGCCGCGGCATCAGTTGCGTGGAATGTCATGGGCGCGTTGACCAGATGGACGAGGTGCACCATGACCAATCGCTGACCATGGCGTTCTGTCTGAACTGTCACCGCGACCCGGCAGCGTTCATCCGGCCCGAAAACAAGGTCACGGACCTGGGCTGGCAATGGAGCACGAATGCCGATGTCGCCGCCGAAATGCAGGCGACCAATGGTGTGCAAATGGTTCACGACTGGCGCGTGCAATCGCTCGACAACTGTTCCGCCTGTCACCGATGAAAAATTTACAATTTATGATTTGCGACTTGCAATCGGCGCCGGTCAGGGGACGCCGGTCAGGGGTTTTCTTTAATCGCAAATCATCCATCATCCCTCACCAATCTATGGCGGCCATTTTGGCTGCCGCCCAAGGATGAACGACCATTCACCAGATTCAATTCCCGCAACGGGCCGCCGCTATTGGCGGAGCCTGGATGAATTGTCCGACACGCCGGAGTTCAAGGACTGGCTGCACCGCGAGTTTCCCCAGGGCGCGAGCGAGTTCGACGATCCCGTTTCCCGGCGGCATTTCGTCAAAATCATGTCGGCGTCGTTTGCGCTGGCGGGCCTGGGACTGATGGCAGCCGGTTGCCGGCGGCCGGAGGATGAACTTGTGCCGTTTTCGAAGGCGCCGGAGAATGGTTACAACTACGGCACGCCGCAATATTTCGCCACGGCCATGCCGACGCGCACCGGGGCGGTTCCGCTGCTCGTCAAATCCTATGATGGCCGGCCCATCAAAGTTGAGGGCAATGCCCAATTTCCCGGCGGCAACGGCGGCACGGACCGTTTCGCGCAGGCCTCGATTCTGAATTTGTACGATCCCGACCGCGCGCAACGGTTTGTCAGCGGCGGGAAAACTGTTTCCCGCGACGAGGCCTTGAAGTTTCTCGATGACCTGTCGAAGAAATTCGCGGCGAACCAGGGCGAAGGCCTGGCGTTTCTGGCGGAAAGCAGCCGCTCACCGTCGCGGGCGAGGCTGCAAGGCATCATCGCGCAAAAGTTTCCGAATGCCCGGTGGTTTACTTATGATGCGATTGATTCCGGCATTCATCAGCGCGCGGCGACCCAGGCATTTGGCCGCCCGGTGACGCCGGTTTATCATTTCGACAAGGCGAAGGTCATCCTGTCGCTCGACTCTGACTTTATCGGCGGCGAGGACGATGCACACAATCACATCGCCCGCTTCGCCAAAGGCCGCAAGCCGGAGAATGGCGGGATGAGCCGGTTGTACGCCATTGAATCCCTGTTCACGCTCACCGGCACCAGCGCGGATCATCGGTTGCGGATTCCGGCGGGCCTGGTGGAGGAGGTTGCGGCTGCAATCTTGACACTGGTTTCCGGACAACCCGCCGCCGTTCCGGCTGGCGTGGACGGGAAGTGGATTTACGAATGCACGAAGGATTTGGTGACCCACCGCGGCGACGTTTTGGTGGTGGCCGGCCAGCGTCAGCCGATCGGAGTGCATTTGATTGCCCAGGCCATCAACGCTGCGCTCGGAAGCGTCAACCGGACCGTCACCCTGATTCCCACGTCAGAAACGTCCGGATCGAAACTCGCCGAACTGGCCGGGAAACTCAATGCCGGCGCGGTGGATGCGCTGGTCGTGCTCGGAGGCAATCCGGTTTACAACGCGCCGGCGGCTTTGAATTGGGCGGCCGTGCAGCGGAAAGCCAAGACCGTGGTCCGGCTCGGCTATTACGAAGATGAAACGTTTTTGCAATGCGACTGGCACTTTCCGCTGGCGCATTATCTGGAATCGTGGGGCGACGCGGTGGCCGGTGACGGGACCGTGGTTCCCATTCAGCCATTGATTTTGCCGCTGTTTGGCGGGTTGACGGAATTGGAATTTCTCGCGCGCGTGGCCGGTGAATCTGAAACCAGTCCTCAGGATATTGTCCGCGGAACATTTGCCGGCGCCGACGAGGCCTGGAAGACCTTTTTGTTCAATGGCTTTCTGGCCGGTTCCTCCGCACAGCCGTTGGCAGCGATTTCTGCCCCGCGAATCGCGCCGGCGAAATGCGTTTTGCCTTCCGTGACAAACCTGGAGGTCGTTTTCTTCCGTGATGCGAAAGTGGACGATGGGCGTTATGCGAACAACGGGTGGATGCAGGAACTGCCTGATCCCATCACCAAGATGACATGGGACAATGCCGTGCTGGTCAGCCGCAGGACCGCGCGCGAACTGGGCGTGCAGAACGGCGACCTGGTGGAAGTGACGTTGAACGGGCGCAGTGTCCAGGGTCCGATCTGGACGCAGCCGGGCATGGCGGATTATTCGCTGGGTCTGGCCCTCGGTTACGGACGTGAACGGGCAGGGCGGGTTGGCAACGGCGTCGGGTTCAACGCGTACAAAATTTTCAACGGGAAATACATCGAGACCGGTGCGACGCTTGGCAAGACGGGTGGAACGCAAGTGATTGCCTGCACCCAGGATCATTGGTCCATGGAAGGCCGGCCCGCCGTGCGCGAGGCGAACTTGTCTGAATTTCAAAAGAACCCGGCTTTTGCCAGGGAGATGATTGAGAAGGAGCCGCCGGTGGTCGCGCCGTTGTATCCGAATCCGCTGGATGAAGCGAAGAAGACCGCGTTGCACCAATGGGGTTTGGTGGTGGATTTGACGTCCTGCGTCGGTTGCGCCACGTGCGTGGTGGCCTGCCAGAGCGAGAACAACATTCCGATTGTCGGCAAGGACCAGGTGCGGCGCGGGCGCGAAATGCAATGGATGCGGATTGATCGTTATTATAGCGCCGACCCGGCGAAGGAAACGGTGGCCGACCCGTACCGCAAGGACAATGAACAGCAGTTTGAGCGGTGGATTGATGAGGTGCAGGCGGTGAACCAGCCGATGCTGTGCCAGATGTGCGAGGCCGCCCCGTGTGAGAACGTGTGCCCGGTCAGCGCCACGGCGCACGACCAGGAAGGCTTGAACGTGATGGTGTACAACCGTTGCGTCGGCACGCGGTATTGCTCGAATAATTGTCCCTACAAGGTCCGCCGTTTCAATTATCTCGATTTCAACAAACGTCCGCTGGCCGATCTGAAAGGCCCGTTTTATCCGACGCCGCTGCTGCACCAGACGGACGGAAAATGGGATATTTTGAACTGGTTGAAGCATCCGGACACCAGCGGCATGCGCGAGGAAGACGAATGGGACCTGATCAAGATGGCCAAGAACCCGGACGTGACGGTGCGGATGCGCGGGGTGATGGAAAAATGCACCTATTGCCTCCAGCGCATCCAACACGCGGAAATCGCGCAAAAGGTCAAGGCCGGCCCTTCCGGAAACGTGCGGCTGAAGGAGGCGGAAGGCACGATCCCGAAAACGGCGTGCCAGCAGGCGTGCCCGGCGCAGGCCATTGTGTTCGGCGACATCAGCGATCCGGACAGTTCCGTGTCCAAATGGAAAAACTACGATCGCAATTATGCCGTGCTCGGTGATTTGCTGACCAAGCCGCGCACGACCTATCTGGCGCGCGTCCGGAATCCCAATCCCGCGATGCCGGATTATCACGCGCCCTACAGCACCGAGGAATATGAAAAACGCGGCGGCGAATTTCACACGGTTGGAAAGGGAAACAGTTAATGACTGACTCCACGACCCAACTGGAATCGCTCGTGCCGCCAAAGGAATTACGGCGCGGGCCGCTGGTGCCGCCCCAACGCAGTCTTGGCTGGCTGACGGATCATCTGACCGCCATGCCCGAGGGCAAAACACCGCGTTGGTGGTGGATCCTGTTCATTCCGGCGGCTTTTTGCGCGGCGGTCGTGCTGCCGACGATGCTGATATATTTGATTTCCACCGGCGTTGGCGTTTGGGGCAACAAACAGCCGGTGGCGTGGGGCTGGGACATCATCAACTTCGTGTGGTGGGTCGGCGTCGCGCACGCAGGCACATTGATTTCAGCGATGCTGTTTTTGACCCGGCAGCATTGGCGCACGGCCATCGGGCGCGCCGCGGAGGCCATGACCGTTTTCGCCGTCATGTGCGCCGGGCTTTATCCGGCCATCCACATCGGACGCGTCTGGTTTGCCTGGTATCTGTTTCCCATACCGCTCACCACCGGCATGTGGCCGCAATTTCGCTCGCCGCTCATGTGGGACGTGTTCGCCGTCAACACCTACCTGATGGTGTCCTCGCTGTTCTGGTACATGGGATTGATTCCCGACCTCGCATTGTTGCGCGACCGGGCGCAAACCCGGGTGCGAAAATTCCTTTACGGCCTGTTCGCGCTGGGCTGGACCGGTTCGGCGCGGCAATGGCACAATTACGAAAAGGCCTACCTCGTTCTGTCCGGCCTGGCGACGCTGCTGGTGTTCACCGTGAGTTCCATCGTCGGCATGGACTTCGCCACGTCGCAACTCGCGGGCTGGCACGAGACCATCTTTCCGTTTTATTTCGTGGCCGGTGCAGTCTTTTGCGGGTTTGGCATGGTTTTGGTGCTGCTCATTCCGCTGCGCAAATGGTGCCATCTGGAAGACATCATCACCCTGCGCCACATTGACCGGATCTGCAAAATGACGCTGATGATGAGCTGTATCATGGCCTATATCTACGGGATTGAATATTTCGTGGCGTGGTATTCCGGCAATCCCTACGACGCCTGGGTGTTCGGCCACCGGTTGTTCGGCCATTATTACTGGTTTGGCGGCTGGATCATGATTCTGGTCAATGGACTGTTGCCCCAGTTGTTCTGGATCAAAAAGGTGCGGCAAAATCTGGTGCTCATCTTTGTCATCGCCGTTCTGATCAACATCGGCATGTGGTTCGAGCGCTTCACCATCATCGTCGGCTCGCTGTATCAGGACTTCCTGCCCGCCAACTGGCATCCTTTTTATCCGACCTGGGTGGATGTATGTACTTTTATTGGCACCCTGGGCGTGTTCTTCACGATGTACCTTTTGTTCGTGCGGTTCCTGCCGATGATTGCCGTTTCAGAGGTCAAAGCCATCACGCCGCACGCGGATCCGCAGCATCCGCTCGGCGGAGCGAAAGGGGGCCGGTCGTGAACCCCAAACCCTACGGCCTCATCGCGGAATTCGATTCTCCCGCGGCGGTGCTGCACGCGGCAGAAAAGGTCCGGGACGCCGGTTTCCGCCGGTGGGATGTGTTTTCGCCGTTTCCGGTGCACGGCCTCGACAAGGTGATGGGCTTCAAGAATTCACTGGTGGGCTGGTTCGCGCTCGTTTTTGGCGCCAGCGCATTCATCGGTTCCATGCTGATGATCTGGTTCATGAACGATTACGACTACCCGATTCTCGTCGGCGGCAAGCCGACGTTCAGTCCGCCGCAGGCGCTGGTGCCGTCGTACATTTTGCTCGTGCTGGCGTCGGCGGTCGGGGCGTTTGTCGGCATGGTGGCGTTGAACCGTTTTCCGCGCCTCCACCATCCACTGTTCAAAAACAACCGGTTTGCCATGGTCTCGCGTGACAAATTTTTCCTCGTGATCGAGACGTCCGATCCGAAATTTTCCGAAACCGAAACCCGCGGGCTGCTGGAGTCCACCGGCAGCACGCACGTTGAACTGGCCTTGGAATAATGCGCCATTTCCTGCTCATTTTGTTGACGGGCGTCGCCGTGGTGGCCGGCATTGCGGGACTGCGCGGACATCTGTCGCGCAAACCGCCCATCGAGATCATCCCGGACCTGAACCGCCAGTTTAAATTGCGCCCGGAACAGCCGAACGCCTTTTTCGCCAACGGCCTTAGTTCACAACTGCCGCCGCCGGGCACCGTCGCTCGCAGCCAGCCGGTTCAAACCGTCAGCGGCCCGGTTTATCCGTACGAAGATTCGCCGGTCAACACCGGCTGCCTCACCGGCACGACCAATTTTGTGTCGACCAATCCGCTGCCCGTCACTCCGCCATTGTTGCGGCAGGGCCAGGAACAATTCGAAATTTATTGCACGCCCTGTCATGGTTCGCTCGGCGATGGCAACGGCATCACCAAGAAGCTCGGGGTCATGCCCGCCGTGGCGAATTTGCATGACCAACGCATTGTCGAAATGGCCGACGGCGAGATTTTCAACACCATCACCCATGGCAAGGGCTTGATGGCGGCATATGGCCCGACCGTATCGGTCCGGGACCGCTGGGCCGTCATCGCGTATTTGCGGGCCCTGCAATTGAGCTGGCTGGGGTCCACCAATGATTTGCCGCCGGCGGAACGCGCCGACTTGAAATAACACCATGAATTCGCCAAACGAAAATCAACTGCCGCCGCTGGATTTGTCCGGGTGGCGCAAGCTGCCCGGCGTTTTGATGGTCATCGGCGGGGTGTTGTCCGTGATCGGTCTGGTGCACAATCCGGCGGAGTTCGGCTATTCCTGGCTGGTGGCGTTCATGTTTTATCTGAGCATCGCGCTGGGCGGTTTGTTCATGGTGCTGATTCATCACCTGACCGACGCCGGCTGGTCGGTGGGCATCCGGCGGTTCTGCGAACATCTCGGCGCGCTGTTGTTTCCATGGCTGGCCATCCTGTTTGTGCCGGTCCTGCTGCTCGCGCCCAAGATTTACACCTGGATGACGCTGAGCCCGCACAACGACCGCGCCCTGAGCGCCAAATGGCCGATGTGTACCTGGCCCGGCTTCTGCCTCACCTCCGCGCTTTTGTTTGGCGTCTGGTGGCTGCTGTCGTCGCGGCTCCGGTACTGGTCCCTGCAGCAGGATGAAACCGGCGACCCGCAGTGCACCCGCCGGATGCGGTTTCATTCCGGGTGGGGGATTCTGGCGTTCGCGGCGACATTGACGCTGGCGTCCATTCTTTGGATGAAATCACTGCAATATCAGTGGGCTTCGACGATTTATGGCATGTATTTTTTTGGCAGTTGCGCCTTTGTCGGGGTCGCCACGGTTTTTTTAATTACGATGATTCTGCAACGGCAGGGGGTGCTGACGAGTGTCCTGCATGACAGCCCGTTTTATTATCTCGGTACGCTGCTGTTCGCCTTCACACTGTTTTATTCCTACGTCGGTTTCGCGCAGTACTTTGTCATCTGGAACGGCAACGTTCCCGACGAAACCTTCTGGTATCTCATCCGCGAAAACGGTTCGTGGTGGGGACTCGACATGGTCATCATCTTTGGCCATTTCCTGCTGCCATTCCTGGTGCTGCTGCCCATCTGTGTGAAATCCAATTTCAAGATCATGTGGTGGGTTTGTGTCTGGGCGTGGGTGATG
Organism: uncultured Verrucomicrobiae bacterium; assembly: GCA_963762585.1. Taxonomy (GTDB): domain Bacteria; phylum Verrucomicrobiota; class Verrucomicrobiia; order Limisphaerales; family UBA11358; genus UBA11358. Next base: position 77,097 of record CAVXLF010000022.1, on the reverse strand, counting down.
AACTATGCGGACCTGGCGTTCAACATCCTGCCGGTGCGGCATCCGCAGGGTTATCCGTTCCAATGGATCTGGCTGCAACTGGGCTGTCTTGCCTTCATGGGTGGCCTGCTGGGCCGGGTTTTTCTGAAGCATTTCAACGCGCACGCGCCATTCCCCAAGCGGGATCCGCGCCTGCTTGAAGCCATGGGCATCAAGTACGAAACGCCGGAGGAAATTTCCGCCGTGATGCCAACCCCGGGAGGTCACCGATGAATCCGGATGCCGCCAATGCACGCCCCGTCTGGCATGTTGGCCTCGGCTTTTTGGTTGCGAGTTCACTGTTCGCAATCCTGGTCTTGTGCTTGAAATTCGCCGCGCCGGTTCCAGCCATCGACGCCGACCGCGCGGCGGAACGGGCCAAAGACCTGGCTGAAATCCGCGCGGCGGCGGCGCAGGATTTGGATCAGCCCGGCTGGATTGACCAGTCCCGCGGCGTGGTGCGTCTGCCCATCGCGGTCGCCATGGAAATGGCCGCGCAAGCCGGGCAAAATCCGGCGGCGGCGCGCGCGAATCTGATTGCCCGGGAACAGCAGGCGACCGCGCCGGCACCCGCCGCTCCGTCTGCTCCGGCCAAAGCCAGCCAATTTGAATGAGTGTGAACAACACAACCAATCCTTCGACAACGGAAATTGACCGTTCCTGCTGCGTGCCGCTGCTGGCGCTTTTTGGCGGCGCGGCGTTGTGGCTCGTCGTCGGCTCGGTGTTCGGCCTGATTGCCTCGATTAAATTTCACGCGCCAGACTTTCTTGCAAACTGCGCCTGGCTGACTTACGGCCGTTTGCAGCCGGCGGCGGACGATGCACTGCTTTACGGTTTTTGTCTTCCCGCCGGGCTGGGGGTGGCCCTGTGGCTCCTGGCGCGCATCAGCCTGACGCCCCTGCGCGGCGCCATCATTCCCGTCGTGGCCGCCAATCTCTGGCATCTCGGTGTCCTGGCCGGTTTGATCGGCATTGTGATCGGGGACAGCACCGGCTTCACCTGGTTGGAATTTCCCCGCGGCGGTTCCGTGCCGATTTTCTTTGCCTATCTGCTGCTGGCATTGTGGGGGATGATGATTTTTGCCGGACGACGCGAGCGCGCGCTCTATCCCTCGCAATGGTTCCTGGTCGCCGCGCTCTTTTGGTTTCCCTGGATTTACTCGACGGCCAATTTATTTCTGCTTACCGGACCGGTGCGGGGAGTGGTCCAGGCCGTGATCGGCTGGTGGTTCGCCAATAATCTGCTCGTGGTTTGGACGGGGCTGGTGGGATTGGGCGCGGCGTTCTATTTCCTGCCGAAACTGAGCGGGCGTCCGTTGCAAAGCCACTACCTTGCGCTGTTTGCGTTCTGGACCTTTATTCTTTTTGCCACCTGGTGCGGCATCCCACCGGGCGCGCCGGTGCCTGCCTGGATGCCGACGCTCAGCGGCGCCGCCACGGCCCTGCTGATTGTGCCGTTGCTGGCCGTTGGGTTGGTTGGCTGGAGGACGGTGTGGGGCGCGGTCAGGTCGAATTGGGACAACGGGCCGTTTTGCTTCATCGGCACCGGCCTCGATTGTTTTTGCCTTGCCGGTCTGATGCTGATGGCGATGGGCTGCCCCAAAATCAGTCCGGTGACCCAATTCACCTGGTTCGGCCCGGCGGAAACGCAATTGCGCCTGTACGGCTTCTTCGCCATGACGATGTTTGGCGCGGCTTATTACCTTTTGCCGCGGGTCGTCGGCATTGAATTTCCCTTCTCAAAACTCATGCGCGTGCATTATTGGATTTCCTTGGCGGGCATCGCGCTGTTCGTTGTGCCGCTGGCCATCGGCGGCATCGTGCAAGGTTTGAAATTGCAGGATCCCAACGTTGCCTTCGCCGACAGCACAAAGGCCATGCTGCCGTTCCTGCGCGTGAGCACCACCGGACTGCTCCTCATCCTGCTGGGCAACCTGTTGTTCTTCGTGAATGTCATCGGATTGACGTTCCTCTGGAAAATCACCCTGCTCAAAAAATTCCTGGCGTTTGTAAAATCGCCATTGGAGCCGGGATCCGCCGACGCTTCGCTGCGGCACGACCAGGAGGTGCAGGCATGAAAAACGGTTTTTTGGTTTTCTTGATTTCCCTGGTTGCGCTGGGCGGTTCGTGGTGCGGTTTTGTGCTCGCGCCGGTATCGCAGCTCGGTGCCGACAAACAAACCACCATTCTCAATTCGTCCGACCCTTATCCGATTGGCCGGCCTGGCGAAGCGAACCAGGGTTTGCAGGTTTACCGCGCCAACGGCTGCGCCGCCTGCCACACCGAACAGGTTCAACAGAGCGGCGTCGCATGTGACGTGATTCTTACAGATAATGGAAAGAATCCGAGTGCTGTCTATCAGGCTTGCGGCGCATCGGGCATGGTGAGGGAATATCGCGCCTGGCCGGTGAGGTTGCCGATAACAGTTGTTCAAGGTGTCAATAAAGAGTCTGCCGATGCCGCTGTGGATAAAATCACCACTGCCGGCGGCAAGGCCGAAATCCACATCATTGCCACCGGCTCCGATATCGCGCGCGGCTGGGGCCGACGGCATAGTGTCGCCGAGGATTATCTTTACGACAGCCCGGTGCAGCTCGGCGGCATTCGCATCGGACCGGATCTGGCGGACGTGGGCGCGCGCCTGCCGGACGCCAACTGGCAATTAATTCACCTGTACGCGCCGCAAAGCATGGTGCCAGGCTCGGCCATGCCGCCGTTCCGCTATCTTTTCCAGGTTCGGAAAATCGGGCCGGTTCCTTCACCGGACGCCTTGAATTTGCCGAAAGAATTTGCGCCACCGTCCGGTTATGAAGTTGTGCCGACGGCGCAGGCACGGGAACTCGCGGCATATTTGTTGAGCTTGCGTGCGGATGTCCCGTTGCGCGACGCGCCTTTTACCCAGCCGCTCGCCGTTTCGAAACCATGAGTGACGAAACAAAGTCCAATCCTCCTCAACCGTCGGATACCGGGCCGGCGGTCATGCGTTCAACGGTGCCGATTTCGATCATCTTGCTGACGCTGCTGCTGCTGTTTCTGGGCATGGTCTATTTCGATCATCACGGTGGCTGGTTTGATTCCCAGGTTTACGGACCGTACACTTCCGCCGATCAGTTGGAATCGTACCAACCCAGGTCCGGCGAGGCGGCCATCCTGGCGCAGGGCAAGGCGCGATATGAACAGGTTTGCGGCCTGTGCCACGGCCTTGACGGCCTCGGCAAACCCGGTCAGGCGCCACCGCTGGCCGGTTCCGAATGGGTGGACACCAGGGGCTTCGAGCGCCTCACGCATATTCCCTTGGCCGGCGTCAACGGCCAGCTTTCCGTCAAGGGCCAGATGTGGAGTCTGTCCATGCCGGCGATGGGCGCGGCGATGTCCGATGAAGAACTGGCCGGCGTGCTGACTTACATCCGCAGTTCCTGGGGTAATAAAGGCGAGCCGGTCACAGCCGACGAGGTCAAAGCCGCCCGCGCCGCCCTGGGTACGCATCCGCAGCCGATGAGCGGCGATCAAATGTCGAAGCTGCCGGAATAAGACCCGGGAGTGCGGGCATCCGGCCGACGCATTGAAATGTGAATTGGGAAAATCGCCGGCAAGATGCCGGCGCTCCCGGTGATGGAGTTGGGTAAATCTTTCTCCGCCAGGAACGAGCGGGGAGAAAGGTGGCAGGTTTACTTGCCGTTGAGCAGGATATGCTTTTGGGTCTGATAATCGGCATCCGAGATCGCGCCGGCGTCCTTGGCCTTCTGCAAGTCAATCAGTTGCTGTCCGAGGGTGGGAGACTGCGCCGTGCTGGTACTGCCGCCACCAAGATGCAATTCCAGGCATCCGGTAACCAGGGTCATGGCCAGAAGACCGGCCGACAGGGAAATGATGGTTTTTTTCATGGGATACTTTTGCGCGTTTGATTTTATTTAAGCGTTTGAAACGGAATTACGAAGTTCGACCGGCATTAACGAATGTCGCCAAAAGAAAGTAAAGCGTTAAAGTGTCTTATCCGTCATAAAATTCCAGTTCGTCAAAAAGGCAACAATTTTACCGATGGCGTGATTCAATCTGGTCAATGGCCCATCGCGCGTGTTCGGCAATCAACGGTTCGGGATCCTTGGCAGCTTTTTGCAGGTGGGGCAGGGCGGATACATTGCCCACATTGCCGAGCGCCACGCAGACGTTTCGCAACAGGCCCCGGCGTTTGGCGCGTAAAACCGGCGTGCCGGCGAAACGGGACTTGAAACCGGCCTCATCCAATTGCAACAGTTCAATCAAATCCGGCGCCGCGAGTTCCGGCCGGGCATGAGCTTTCATCAAACTGCCTTCGCGGGCGAAACGGTTCCACGGACACACGGCCAGGCAATCGTCACAGCCGAAAATGCGGTTGCCAATCGCCGTCCGCAGTTCGACCGGGATGGGGCCCTTCAATTCGATGGTGAGATAGGATATGCACCGGCGCGCGTCGAGCTGGAACGGCGCGGTGATGGCATTGGTCGGGCAGGCCGTGATACAGCGGGTGCATTTGCCGCAATGATTTTGTTCCGGCGCATCGGGTTCCAGTTCCAGGGTCGTGATGATTTCTGCGAGCAGGATCCAGTTGCCAAGCCGGCGGCTGATGAGATTGGTGTGTTTGCCGGCAAATCCCAAACCGGCCCGTTGCGCGAAATCACGTTCCAACAGGGGGCCGGTGTCCACGTACCACAGTGACCGTGTTTCCGCGCCGCCGAGCTGATTCACAGCTGCAGTCAATGGTTTCAAGCGCTCGCCGAGGACGTTGTGATAGTCGTTAAAGCGAGCGTAGCGGGCGACGAGGCCGAATGAGCGCGGACGGCTCGTCCGAGTCAGGAAAAGGCTGGGACTCGCGGACGAGCCGTCCGCGCTCCGATCGGCTGAATAACTTGACGCAAGACAAATGACACTTTTTGCGCCGGGCAGCACTTGTTGCGGTTCGATTCGTTTCACCGCCGTGCGTTCGAGCCACGCCATTTCGCCGTGGCGCTTTTCCGCCAGCCAGCGTTGAAAATGGTTCGCGCTGGCAGGCGCATCGGCACTGGTGAAACGGCAATCGTCAAAGCCCAGTTCGAGTGCGCGCCGTCGGATGATCTGCTTCATTGCTGCCCGGATTGCGCGAACTTGAACTGATGCACGACCTGCTGCGCCGCCTCGCGGGCGGAGCGGAGGTCGGTGTTGATCAACACATCGGCCTGGCGATAAAACGGCTCGCGGGCGGCGAGCAGTTCGCGGATTTTTGACTGGGAATCCGGGCTGCGCAACAAGGGCCGGTGGGTCTGATTCCGCACCCGCTCCCAGATTTTTTCCGGTGACGCCCAAAGACAAACCACGAGCGCGTGGTTTTTCAGACTGGCGAGACTCGCCGGATTCGTCGGCAATCCACCGCCGGTGGAGATGACCGTCCGTTTTCGAATGGCCAGTTCCATGACCAGTTGCTGTTCGAGTTTGCGAAAGACCGCTTCGCCTTCCCCGTCGAAGATGTCGGTGATGGTCCGGCCGGTGCGTGATTGAATCAGTTCGTCCGTGTCGAGGTAATCGAAATGTAATTGCTCGGCCACCAGCCGTCCCACGGAGGACTTGCCCGTGCCCATAAAGCCGATGAGCGCAAGATTGACGAGCTGGCGAGTGACGTTCACGGCCAGGGATTTAAGTGCATTTTCCGGTCCGGCGCACGCCTTTAGTTAAAATGACGCAGCCCAGACCATGGTGACCCAGGAGTCAATCTGTTCGCGTGCCGTCTTCACCTGGCAAGCGGCTGCTCGACATCTTCCTTCTGCCGGTTAAATTGGCAGCGTGAATTTGCCGCCGCTGATTCTCGCCTCCGCGTCGCCCAGGCGCGCGGAATTGTTGCGGCAGCTGGCTCCCGACTTCCAGATTGTTCCCAGTGACGCCGTGGAGATTCTTGACGACCAACTCTCGCCGTGGGAACTCTGCCAGCTCAACGCGCACCGCAAGGCGCGCGTCATCGCCAAGAAACATCCCGACGCACTGGTGATGGGTGCCGACACGCTGGTGTTTCTCGATGATGAAATCATGGGCAAACCCGGGGACCTGGCGGAGGCGCGGCGGATGCTGTCACGATTACAGGGCCGCACACATCAGGTCGTCACGGGCGTCTGCCTGATGCATCTCCGCGCACATCGTGAACACATTTTCGCCGTCAGCACGGACGTGACCTTTCATCCGCTTACGGCCGGACAAATCAACAACTACCTCGCGCGGATGAATCCGCTCGACAAGGCTGGTGCCTATGCGATTCAGGAGCATGGCGACATGATTGTCGCGGACATTTCCGGTTCGTTCAGCAACGTTGTGGGCTTGCCGATGGAAAAGGTGGGGGAAGAACTGGCGGCCTGGAAGGTTTAGCAAATCGGTACCTTCCGTCGTCGCCCTGAATTGCTCCCAAGCACTGCCGCGGCGCCATCATGCTCATTTTAAGCCGGCCAAATCAACAGAACGGTCCATTTATGGAACCGACAAATTAGGGCATAAAAACTGCTGATTTATGACGAAAAAATGAATACAACCCGCGTTAAGTTGTTATTGGGTATGATCCTGCTGGGGACGGTGGCCGTGGCATCAGCGCAACCGACGTCCATACCACTCGTTAATTCAGACTTTGATTCGACGAATGCGGTGGGCTGGACCGGGAACTACGTTGAAATCAATTCCATACCGGGTGAGCTTGCGCCGGATACGTCGCCCAATGTGCTCGACTTGCTTAACTTCCCGATCGGCGAGTCGCAAGATCAGCCGGATTATGTTCTGCAGGATACTTTCCACCAGATCGTGTCCGGAGATTATTATACACTCACCTATTACGCCGGGGTGCGAAGTGACCTCGGTTACGCCAATGCGGTCGACGCCGTCGCCAGTCTGCGGGTGGCGGGTGGAACCAGCGATCTGGCATCGCTTACGTTGGACAGCGCTTCAGCCCCGCTCGGCAGCATGCAGGAATACATCCTCACCTGGCAGGTTCCCGACTCCGGGCCCTTTCTGGGGCAGGATCTGGAGGTTTATTTCACCAGCACCACATCCGTGCCTGACACCACCTACTGGAACCAAATCTCGCTTGATTCCGTGTTCCTCACCGTGGAATCCATACCCGAACCAGCCATGCTGGCGGTAGCCGGCTTCGGCGGCTTGGGATCGCTTTTGTTCCTCCGGCGTAAAGGGCGCTAAACCGGTCAGACCGGCCCCAACTCCTGCCAGAGCAGCGCGCTCATCCGCTGGCCGTTTTCAAAACAATCCAGGTTGAATTTTTCGTTTGGGGAATGGGCGTTATCGTCCGGCAGCCCCAGACCGAGCAACAAGGAATCTGCCCCCAGGATTTTCTTGAAATCGTTGACGATGGGGATGGAACCGCCCTCCCGCATCAGAACCGGCTCATGCTGGAACGCCGCGCGCAGCGCCCGCAACGCGGCCTGCGCCTGGGGACTGGCGGGCGAGACCAGATACGCCTCCGCTCCGTGGCCGGCCTGGATTTCCATCCGCACGGAGGGCGGACAGATTCGCTTCAAATAATTACAAACGATCCGGCGCACGTGGGCCGGCCGTTGATGAGGCACGAGGCGACAGGTGATTTTGGCGCGGGCCCAGGCCGGCACGATGGTTTTGCTGCCGGCGCCCTGGTAGCCGCTGGTGAGCCCGTTGATTTCGAAGGTCGGCCGGGCACTGCGCTGCTCCATGGGCGTGAAGCCCCGCTCACCGAATAATTTTTTTACGCCGATCAATTTTTGGAGTTCGCGGTCTGTCATGGGCAGGCGCCTGAATTGTTTACGTTCGAAGGACGAAAGCGGCGCGACCTCATCGTAAAAGCCGGGAATGGCGACGCGGCCGTTCGGGTCGCGGAGCCGGGCCAGCAACTGACCCAGGGCCATTGCCGGATTATCCAGCGCGCCGCCAAAAATGCCGGAATGCAAATCACGCGCCGGGCCGTGGATCGTGATTTCAAAGGCAATGATGCCGCGCAGCGCGTAGGTGAGCGCCGGATGTTTGGGGCTGGGCATGCCGGTATCGGACACGACGACGGCATCGCATTTCAGTTCGCTGCGGTGCGTCCGGAGAAATTTCGCCAGATTGGCGCTGCCGACCTCCTCCTCGCCTTCGATGACAAACGTGAGGTCGCAGGGCAGGGGCGTGCCGGTTTTGAGATAGGCTTCGACGGCCTTGAGATGGGCGAAGTGCTGGCCCTTGTTATCGGTCGTGCCGCGCGCGAAAATCGAGCGGCCCGCAATGCGCGGCTCAAACGGCGGGGTCTGCCACAAATCCAGCGGTTCCGGCGGTTGCACGTCGTAATGGCCATAGACCATGAAGTGCGGTCGCGGCTGGCCGCGGCGGGGCGAGGCGGCGGCGGGTGTTTTGGCCACGACGATGGGATGGCCGCTGGTCGGGCAGACGCGCGCATCGAGACCGATTTGGCGGCAATGCTTCGCGAGCCAGCTGGCACAGGCGCGCAAGTCCTTCTGGTGTTGGGGTTGGGCGGAGACGCTGGGCAGACGGAGATAGTCGCATAGTTCGGCCACAAAGCGGGCCTGGTTGCGTTTCAGGTAATCGAGGACGAGTTGCATGGCGCCTAGCTAAGCGATGAAAGGCCTGAATGCCAAGCAGAACCGGCTGAAAACTAGCGCTGAACCAGGTTGGTCAGAATGATTATTGCCGAAATGACGCCGGCGACCACAAGGCCGGCCAACAAGGCGATAATAAGCGTTTTGGTTTCACGCTCCCGCCGGTTCGGCGGCAGATGTGGAAACAGCCATTTCCCCAACCGGGCTGAGTTCATAACCTTCCAGTGCATCGATGCTTGAAATGCGTAATCTTCGTTTCTCCATAACACCAGCCAAGTCAAATGAATCTGCTTAATTGGCAAGTTCAGCCCAGCATTTAACAATAAAGGACAAGTCACTTTCCAACCCCGTAAACGACGGTGCGTTATGAGGAATGGTTAACCGCAGACCGGGTGGGAGCTTTTCAGCTCATCAGCCCCTAGCGCGGATGAAAGAGGCTTATGTCAAATCAGCAACCTTTGGCCGGCCGGAAAAAGGTCCTGGTGGTGGATGACAACGAGATCGTCCGGAAGGCGGTGTCTTTGAAGCTTGCGGCCAGCGGCTACGAAGCGTTCACCGCCGCTGATGGTTCCGCGGTGGTAAGAGTGGTGGACAAGGAAAAGCCGGATTTGATTTTGCTCGATATTTTGTTTCCGCCCGACGATGCGATGGGCGGCATGTCCTGGGACGGGTTTGCCATCCTGCGCTGGCTCCGCGGGATGAGTGAAAATAAGAATGTTCCGGTGATCATCATTTCCGGCACGGATCCCGCGAAATACAAGGAACGCTGCCTGCAGGCGGGTGCGTCAGCCTTTCTGCACAAACCCCTGAACATGGACGAACTGATTGCCACCGTCCGTTTGACATTCGGAGAAAGCCCCGTCGATATTCCGTAGTCGGGCGTGACCCGACGGAACGGCGGGCTCAGTTCTTGCAGCCGGGAAATTTCCGGGCCTCCCCGGCTTGCCGGCAGGAGAGCGGGCTTGACTATTTGATTGAATCCTGGCGGACAAGGATTATTTCTTGCTTATGAAAACCATAAAGCTTGGCAGAGGATATCCACTTTGCTTCATCGTTGCCGCCATCGCCGGGGTGGGCACTTTTCCCGCAATAGCTGAAATAGCTGAGGATGTTCGATCGGCGGTTTCCGCCGGTCAGCAAGCCCCGGCATTTCAAGCCCGGACGGTGGATGGTTTGACGGTCAATTTCCCTTCTGACTACAAAGGCGGTGTGGTGTTGCTTGATTTTTGGGCCACCTGGTGCGGGCCTTGCCGCCAGGAACTTCCGAACGTGGTCGCCACCTACCAAAAATTTCATACCCAGGGATTTGATGTGGTCAGCGTGAGCCTGGATGAACCACGAAATGGACCCGCGCTGCTTGAATTTGTGCAGGAACACAACATGACCTGGCCTCAAATCTATGATGGCCTTTATTGGAACTCTGAGGTGGCGGTGCTTTACGGAATCAAGGCCATTCCGTGTCCCGTCCTGGTGGATGGCGACAATGGAAAAATCATTGCCCAGGGCGCTGACGCGCTGGGCGACCAACTCCCTGAATTGGTGGAAAACGCTTTGGCGGCCAAGGGCAGAAAATTGCCGGGGCTGGACGCCTACGACCCCAAGGCCCCTGATTGTTTGACGGTGGTCATCAATCACCAGACCATTAGCGCCTGGCGCACGGGACAACTGGAAAACGCGAAGAAGGAGGCCATGGCCAAACACAAGCCGATTGCCTGGGTGGTTTCGGGTCATCAATATTGGGATGGCTTGGGGGAAATTTCCGAGGAAGGTTCGCGGGGCGCCACGTTGCATGCCCTGTACGCCCTGCGCAGCCGGGCAGTTCTGGTTTTCGAAGACGGTTTCATTGAAAACCACAAAGTTCTGCCGCTGGTGGACAACGCAGCGCACACGCCTGACCCGCATCCGGTGCTTCCGGTGGTCGTGTTTTTAAACCCCGACGCCACCCAGGTTCTCGCCAAGGTTTTTTATGAGCCGGATTTTGTAAAGCGCGCCCATGCGCTGGCCGATGCCTTGGGCGAGGTCGCCGCGAAAATGGACGCCGCGCCGGCTGCGGCGAACAAATAGAATCGTCCTGCCATCCGGGCGGCGCAAAATTGCGCACCCGCCGGCTTATTTCAGCGACGCCATGTCGATGACGAACCGGTATTTAACGTCATTCTTGAGCAGGCGCTCGTAAGCCTCATTGATTTTTTGGATGGGGATGCGTTCGATGTCGCAGGTGAGGTTGTGCTCGCCGCAGAAATCCAGCATCTCCTGGGTTTCGCGAATCCCGCCATTCAGCGAGCCGCTGAATTGGCGCCGGCCAAGGATCAAATTGAAAACCTGGACCGGCAGCGGATCCGGCGGCGCGCCGACCTGGGTGAGCGTGCCGTCGCGCTTCAGCAATGCCAGATAAGCATTGATGTCGTGCGGTGCCGAAACGGTGTCGAGGATGAAGTGGAAACTGTTGAGATGTTTCTTCATCTCGCCCTCGTTTTTGGAAACCACCACTTCATGCGCGCCCAGCCGCAGGGCGTCCTGGGTCTTGCCCGGCGAAGTGGTGAACAAGACGACATGCGCGTCGAAGGCCCGGGCGAATTTCACACCCATGTGGCCGAGGCCGCCGAGGCCAACAATGCCGACTTTCTGCCCTTTGCCCACGTTCCAGTGGCGGAGCGGCGAATAGGTGGTAATGCCGGCGCAAAGCAGGGGAGCGGCGGCAGCCAGATCCAGATGCTTTGGCACGCGCAGCGCGAAGGCTTCATCCACGACGATGCCTTCCGAATAACCGCCGTAGGTCATGCCTCCCAGGTGTTTGTCGGGGCTGTTATAGGTAAAGACCGCGCCTTGCTCACAAAATTGTTCGAGGCCGTCGTGGCAGCTTTCACAGGAGTGGCATGAATCCACCATGCAACCGACGGCGGCAATGTCGCCTTCCTTGAATTTCCTGGCGTGCGCGCCGGCTTTTACGACGCGCCCGACGATTTCATGGCCGGGCACGCAGGGATAGGTTGTGCCGTGCCATTCGTTGCGGACGATGTGCAAATCGGTGTGGCAAACGCCACAAAAGAGAATCTGGATTTGAATGTCGTGCGGGCCGGGGTCGCGGCGTTGAATGGCTGCCGGCGCGAGCGGTGAGGTTTGAGTCTGAGCGGAATAAGCGTTGGCGTTATACATGCCGCCATACTTAGCACATCAGGAGGCAAAGGCAAAGGGCGGGGGAAAACCGTCCTGATCTTGATGGGCGCCATGGATTCCGTTACGCAGGGTTGCCTCCGATTTAGCTGGTTGAACCGGAGATTTTAGGGCAAACTCCGACATGACAAAAACCAAGCCTTCGCGACGGGTTAGTTTGCAGCCGCTGGAAACCGGTCAAGTCTGGCGGGTGGCGGGATTGAATTTCAACGTGGGACTCATCGGCAAGTGGCTCGTACATTATAAATTGTCCAAGCCCAACGCCGTCCGGATTCCCAACTCGGTTGGCGGCCGGACAACCATTGAGAAATATCTCAAGAAGAACAAGGCCGTGTTGATCAAGGGATGAGTTGGCTTCTCGCCGCACACCACCGCCGGCTACTGGTCCGTTGAGTCTCCGCTGCCGGACCGGTTTTTTTCCAACTGTTTTGCCAGCTCATTGTATTTGGCAACAATCTCGTTCCGGTCTTTCACTTCATCGTTGTATTTCACCACGAAGTCGTTGCGCTGGGCGACGAGGTTGGTCAGCGCCTCGTTCTGCTTCTCGATGCCGGCGTAGGCGTCCTTCAGCTTCGCTTCCAGCGCGTTCACGCCGGCCTGGTATTGGGCGATTTCATTGGTGGCATTCCCGTTGGTGAACCGCAGTTGCGCGATTTCCGCCCGCTGCGAAATGACGAGTTGTTCATTGGTTGCGACGGTGGCTTTGATTTTGGCCAGGCTTGCGTCCATCTGGTTCACCTGATGATTCAGGGTGGCGATGGAGTTGGTGTAACCCTGGATAGCTGCTGTTTTTTTCGTAAACCATCCGGTTCAAGGCCTGAATTTCCTCGCGCTGGACGGTTTGTTCATACCATTGCCACGCGCACAGGCCGCAAAGGCTGAGCGCGAGGACGATGAGCAGATTGACCTGGAAATGTTTCATGGCGTTGGGCGGTTCGGTGCCGCCTGGACGGCGATGGCGACGTGCTGGATGCCGGCGCGGTTCACCAAATCCAGGACGAACATCACGGAACCGTGGGTGGCGTTCTCTGCGCCGGTGATATAAACCGGCAGGTTCGGGTTCAGGTTGCAACGGTTCGTAAGCATGGTGAACAGTTCGGTAAAGGCAATGGGCTTGTCGTCCGCGGAAACCTGGCCATCCCGGTTTACGGTGAGATTCACGATGTCGGGTTTTTTCGAGGGATTGGCCAGCGTGGCGGTGGGCAGATTGGACTTGAGCGTGCGGACGATCTGCATCTGCAAGGCAACCATCATGAACGAGGCGAGCAGGAAAAACATGATGTCAATCAGTGGAATGATTTCCAGCCGCGACTTCTTTTCCGGAATGGGCGTGCGGATTTTCATGGCGTCGTCGGGCCTGGCTGGCTGTCGGTCATGAATGCGACTTTCTGGATGCCGACCGCGCGGACGGCTTGATACACCTTCACCATGTCGCCGTGCAACGTGTCGCGGTCGCCGCTGATATAAACCGGGAGCTCCGGGTTGGCGTGAAAACGGTTGCTCAAATCGAGTCCGAGGTCGGCCAGCGAAATCTCCTGTTTCTCCAGCCACACCCCGCCTGACCTGTCCACGGCAATATTGACCATGTCCGGCCGGTAATCCTGCCGTGCTTGGGAAGCCGGTGGCAGATTGACCTTGATGTTTTCCGTCTTGCTCATCTCCAAGGCCAGCATCATGAACGACGCGAGCAGGAAAAACATGATGTCAATCAGCGGAATAATGACAATCCGCGAGCGGCGTTTCGGAATGGGTGAGGGGATCTTCATCGGCAATAGGTTCAGTGGCTGGTGGCCTGGCCCGGCGAAGCCGGCTGGTGGAGATGGACGGCGTCAGACGGTTCCCCGCCGGCGCCGGCCATCACTTCCACGTTGGTCGCCGCCGTTTCCAGGTCGAATTGCAATTGTGCCACCTTGGCGGAGAAAAAGTTGAAGGGAATCAGCGCGAAGATGGCAATGCCGAGGCCGCAGGCCGTGGCAATCAACGCCTCACCGATGCCGCCGGTTACGCCGACGACCGACAGTTCCGCGCTGCCGATGTTGAGAAAGGCGCGCATGAGGCCGGTGACGGTGCCCAGCAGACCGAGCAGCGGTGCCAGGGTGACGAGCGTGTCCATGACGGTGAGGAAACGTCCGGCGCGTTTCAATTCGACGCCCGCCGCCAGTTGCAGTGCGCCGAGCAATGAGGCGTGGACGTGGCCGACATGGCCGAGGCCATGATGGATCATGCGGATGACCGGGTCTTCCGAACCTTTGGAAATTTCCTTTGCTGCGGCAAGGTCTGAATTTTCCAGCGCGGCGAGGAGTTGCTCCAGTTTTTGCGGGTCGCGGCGGCGGCATTCGCGCCACCACCAGAAAGCGCGTTCACCAACGACGGCAACGGCGACGATGGCGCTGACGAGCATCGGCCACATGACCGGGCCGCCTTTGAGGAAGAATTCGAGAATGATGTTTGCAAGGATGGGATTCATGGTTTGGTTTTGGGTGATGTCAGTTCAATTGCAGCAGGTAAGTGATGCTGGTTTCAAAAAGGTGATGCTCCCCGCCCGCGGGAAGCCGCCAGTGGGCTTTGATGAAATCCACCGTGGCGCGATCAAGAACGGGAAAGCCGGATGATGCCTTCACTTGGATGGAAATGACATTTCCGGCCGCGTTGCCTCCCAGGAGCAGTTTTATCGTGCCCTGTTCGCCGGTTTCCCGGGCGATGGGCGGATAAGGCGGTTCGGGCCGGTCGCCGCCCGCGCCCGTGTTGTTGAGCGAGCCAATCAGCATCGGGGCCATCTGAGGCGCAGATACCAGCGCGGCGGGCACGACGAGCGTGCCGGCGGTCGGCACCCCGAAATTGACATTCGGCGCGTTTGGCAGGGCGACGAGGACGCGCGGCTGAGTATTTGGTTGTGTCTGCTCCGGCTTGGGGGCAACGGCCTGTGGCGGCAGCACGGTCGGCTGGACGATGATGGGAACCTCCGCCCGGATGGGCTGAACGGGTTTGATGGAAATCAAGCCGCGTCTCGCGCCGAGAATGCCCATCAGCAGGAAAAGGATGCAAATCGAATTTACCCAGGCGAGCTTGAAGTTGTTGTCGCGGTTGGCCGATGGCAGGCAAAGCCGGGCCAGCTCATCCTTCAGCTCGTACCCGGGCACTGTTCGATTTACATCCAGGTTGTTCATCGGAAAAACATTTCAAAACACATAACTCAACGAACCAAAGAAGCCGACGCGCTCGCCATATTGCGCCGCATTCACGCCGACGCCGGAGCCGCTGCGAAGCTGGTAACTGTTGTCGGTGACGTTCACGACATCGAGCCGCGCCTTCAACATCCGGTTGTGGTTGAGCTTGAAGCTTTGTTCGGCGCCGAGGTTGATGGAATAATATTGCGGCACGCTTGCGCCGTTGGGAATGGGATCGCCCGCGGGATCGATGGTTCCGCCGCCATCCTGCCGCAGACCGCTGCCATAGATCGCATCGGTGTAAAGCTGCGTGCTGTAGTGCGGTCCTTCGTGCCACGTGTAGGACATACCGAAAGAGCCGGTCACCCGTTGGTCGTGGTCGAGATATATCCAATGATTTTGCACATAAGCCAGGGCATTGGGATCAAACAGGAACTGCGCCGATTCCCAATCCTCGCCATACGCCTGCGACCAAGCCACATTGGCATAGGCGGAAAAGCCGCCTTGATCGTAGGAGCCGGTGAATTCCACGCCATAAACCCGGCCTTTCGCATAGTTGAATGCCGAAAGGATGAGCGTCTGCCCAAACAAGCCGTCATCCAGTTGGTGCCGGGCGGTCTTGTAATAGCCATCCACACCCACCTTGAGGTGTTTGGTGATTTTCTGGGTGATGCCGGCATCAAAATAATTCGCGCGCTCGGCCTGGACGGGATCGTCCTGCTGAACAGCGGATGCATTGGATGTGGGATTGAACAGGGCCACGGAAGTCGATGGCACGTTCTCCACCGGCGGTGGCGTGAAGTAACGCGCGTAACCGGCGTGCAACGTCGTCCAGTCCGTCGGTTGATAAATCATGTTCACACGCGGACTCGGTTGATTGGCTTTGAGGAAGGAGGAATAATACTGGTCAAAGCGCGCGCCATAATTGACGGTCACTTCCGGCAGAATTTTCCATTCATCCTGCACGTATGCCCCGGCAAACAGACCATGAAGGACATGGTTGTCCGCGAGGGGAAACGGCAGGCCGGACGGGGTTCCACCCGTCATAGCGAAGACTGTCGTCGTTGAATCGGCGTTAACGTATTCGTCCAGCAACAACACGCCGCCGCGAATCGTGTGCTTCTCGCCGAGGGCGTAACTGGCGTCGGCCTGCAATCCACCGGAGTAGAGATCGCGGGCCACATCACTGGCCACGCCGTTGAAGAACAAATCGCCGACGGGATCCGGCGTGAAATGCACGTCACTGTTGCGGCCAAAGACAGAGGCTTGAAAATTCAAATCACCCGCAGATTTCTGATAGGTGACCACGCCGTAATAGTTTTGTTCGTTTTGATTTTCATTCAACGTTGCTGAATCAAACGTGGCAGGCAGGCCGCTGCCTGCAAAATTCCACGGCGTGAGACCGTCCGGCGCGGTGCCAGCCGTTGTCATACCTGGTGTGTTGGGTACTTGAAAATCGCTGTAGGAAGCGCTGCCCATCACCGTGACCCGGCTCGTGTCGTTCAAAATGCGCGAGGCATAGAGGAACGATTTGTACTGGTCCGTCTGGTCGTGGATCGCGTTTTTGCTGGCCGTCGGATTTTCGATGCCGAGGCTGTTCTGGTCGAAACTGCCGTCCACAAAGTAATCCCATTTCCCCTGCGACCCTCCGAATTCGAAGCTTGGACGGAACGTATCGTAGCTGCCACCATATGTTCCCATCTGGCCGCCGTTTTCAAACGCACCGCTTTTGGTGTGGATATCCACGACGCCGGCAGTGCGGAAGCCGTAGGCCGCCGGTAATGCGCCGGTGATGAGTTCCATGGATTCCACGAACCGCGGATCCAATTCCAGCCCAAACCCGGTGATGCCCTCCGGCAACAGCACGTCGTTGATGCGATATTGCAGGTTCGCGTGCTCGCCGCGGACGTGCAGGTCGCCGTTCACCGCCGAATCCTGCGCCACGCCCGGCGCGCGCAGGATGACCTCGTTGAACGGCGCATTGGCGCCCTGCGACAGGGTTTGGATTTGTTCCTTGGTGAAGGTGTGGGCGGTTGCCCCCAGGTCGGGAATAATTTGATCCCGCGCCTTGTCCAGCCGGCCAATGACGGTGACATTGCCCAATTGGGTCACATTGGTTGAACTGCCCGGCTTGATGGCAGTGGCCGCCGCCACCGTGTTGGTCTGGGCCAAAGCCGTCCCGCCACCGGACAGCGCCACCGATGAGATGACTGCCCAATAAATTCCGCTCTTTCTACGCTTCAATATTTTCCGCTCTCCAAAATCTGTCATAAATTAAATGGGTTAAAATTTTCAAAACACTTCCGCGAATCCCCACGGACCCACGATTGCGAAATGCCATATGGCACAGCACAAAGGTTTGGTTTAAGAAACACTTTCAGACGCGGCGACTGCCAAGGTCTGAATCCGACCGGAATTAAGAAATGGAACGGAGAGCGGGCGGGGCGCGGCCTGGGGGAAGATTTTCAATGGCCGGGCTGAAAACTGAAATGGTGAAATGCCGGGTGGTCTCAATCAAGATCGGCGGTGGCGGCACGATGATATCGCACGTAACCGAATCTATCTTCCCCGACACCAGCATCGTGACCGCGCAATCGTGGTCCTCCTTGCCCGCGTCATGGTGAATCATTTCATGCAGCGCTGGGCACGCCGCCATCGCGTCCAGCAAAAAAATGACGCCGATCAGCAAACCAGCGAGGGCCGGCCTGCCGAAGCGAAGTGAATGGTTCGCCTTTAAATGCAAATCGTTTGCAATATAGCAAGCGACGTGCCGTCGGCAAGCCCGATTTTAAAAAAATCTGCACCCGCCATTTGGGGCAAAAAGTTCCCGAAATGACACCTGGCCTTCATGCGGATGTAACGATTTAAATCTAGTCTGCGGGCATCGGGATTATACCTATGCACGCTGGACCTTTTATTGAGCAGGAGGTGGAGGCAAATGGGAAACTGCGTTTGTTCTCCTTATACGTGGATTTTGCAGCTTCAGTGCACGTCCGTTGGGCAGCCACCACCGTCACCAAACTGGCCGGGCCGCGTTGGAAAACGTCCGTCGAAATGTGGAATCTTGATTCCCTGGGCAACAGCCAACAGTTACGACAGATAACAATTCAGGAGGCGGGGGACGCAGATGTGTTGATCATCGCGCTGAGTTCCCTGGACCGGCGCGAACCGAAACTGATTGAATGGCTGGACGCGGTGTCCGCGGGAAAGGGGGATCGCCCGGGCTCGGGTTTATTCATCAGCCTGCTGGGCGATGAAGAGCATGAGGCGGATGAACTGGGCTGGACGGTGAACCAATTCATGCGTTGCGCCCAAAGGATGGGCCGGGATTTCATCTGGCATTGGCTCGGGCGTGGCGCGGTAAACGATACCGCTTGTTTGAATGACAGTGTGGAAAAATTTCTGTCCCGTAAACAGTCGCGGTTCAACATGGCCTGGAACCAGGAGACGCCTCTGGTTCGACAAATGAACGTTCGCTCCCGCGTTTAAGCCTCGTGTCCCTCCTCGATTCACGGAGCGCCCATCCGTTTGGGCTTTTTTGGGTTTCAAATTTCTCAAGTGTGAGCCATCTTCGCGCCGGAATTTATGAACCAGGAAACATGGACTGCCGTTGACCATTACCTCACCAGCGTGCTCGAGCCTTCCGATTCGGTATTGGAAGCGGTGCTCAATGCCAGTACCGCGGCCGGACTGCCATCCATCAATGTTTCGCCGGTCCAAGGCAGGCTGCTGCAACTTTTGGCGCGGATCCAAGGAGCGCGAAAAATTCTCGAAATTGGCACATTGGGCGGCTACAGCACCATCTGGCTGGCGCGGGCATTACCCGCCGGTGGCAGTCTAATAACGCTGGAGTTCGACCCCAAACACGCCGAAATCGCCCGCGCCCACATTGGCCGGGCAGGCCTTGCCGGGGTTGTTGAACTGCGCGTTGGCCGGGCGCTGGATATATTGCCGAAACTTGCCGCTGAAGGCCGCGGCCCGTTTGATTTCATCTTTATCGATGCCGATAAACAAAGTACCGCCGATTACTTCGCGTGGTCGCTTAAACTTTCGCAGCGCGGCAGCGTAATCGTTGTGGACAACGTCGTGCGCAAAGGCGCGGTGACCGATGAGGCCAATGCCGATCCCAGGGTCCAAGGAATGCGGCGCTTTTTTGAAACGCTGGCTGCGGAAAAGCGCGTCAGCGCCACGGTCATCCAAACCGTTGGCAGCAAAGGTTATGACGGCTTCGCCCTCGCATTTGTGATGGGATAAGGCAACAGAGATACGCTCCAAGCCGCCAAGTTTGTTCGGATGTCCGAGCGGGACGTCCCCGCCTCACGATTTCGGATGGAACCACGACCGCATAAAATTCACGTATTCCGGCTCGGACTTTTCCTGCCGGGCCTTGATGAAACCCCGGCGGTCGTCGCCAACCAGATAACGCAGCCGGTCCGTGCCGTCGGTGGCGGCATCGTAAATGACCCTGGCCACCTGGTCCGCACCCGTCGTCCGCGCGGCGGTCATTTTGGCGAAGGCCTCTTTGGTGCGGGCAACAAAGTCGTCGTAATCCCTGACTGAGGCATCTGTTGCGCTGGCCCGGCCCGTCCTTTCAAAAAAGCCCGTATCGTTGACACCGCCGTGAGGTTCGACGAGCTTCACGATGATGTTCTGCGAGGCGAGTTCGTAGGCGAGCGCCTCCGAGAAACCTTCCAGAGCAAACTTGCTGGCGCAATAGAGCGAAATCATCGGCAGGGTGAAGAGGCCGGCGCCAGAACTGATGTTGATGATGAGTCCACGTTTGTGCTGCCGGAAATGTGGCAGGATGGCGCGCGTGACATCCATCGCGCCAAAGACGTTGACGTCGAACTGTTCCTGGACCTTCTCCCGTGGAATCGCCTCGAACAAGCCGTACTGGCCGTAGCCTGCGTTGTTGATTAATGCGTCAATCCGGCCAAAACGCGCGATGCCGGCGTCAATTGCCGGTTTGATGCTGTCGTGGTCCTGAACATCCAGCCGGGTGACCAGCATATTGCTCCTGCCGGCCAATTCGGTTTCCACGGCCGGTTTGCGCATGGTGGCGACGACGTTCCAGTTGTGGCTGGCGAAAAGCCGGGCGGCCGCTTTGCCGATGCCGGAGGAACACCCGGTGATTAAGACGCATTTCTTCATTCCTACGCTTCGCCACCAGCATGACGTCAAATTTCCTTTTCTTCAATCGCTTTCCAGCTATCCTACTTTTTCGTTTTGGGAGGGTTGCCGTGTCGGCGACCCGGAATAATTTAGGGACGGCGACACGCCGTCCCTCCCGACGACTTTTGTAAATGGACGCAGCGCATATACGCAATTTCAGCATCATTGCCCATATTGATCATGGGAAGACGACGTTGTCGGACCGGCTCCTGCATCGCACCGGGACCATCGCCACGCGCGACATGGAGGCGCAACTGCTGGATTCGATGGATTTGGAGCGCGAACGGGGCATCACCATCAAGGCGCATCCGGTCACGATGCTCTACAAGGCCAAAAACGGCGAGACCTACGAGCTGAACCTGATTGATACACCCGGCCACGTGGATTTCGCGTACGAAGTGTCGCGGAGCTTGAGTGCCTGCGAAGGAGCGCTGCTCGTCGTGGACGCGGCCCAGGGCGTCGAGGCGCAGACAGTGGCGAATTATCATCTGGCGGCGAAGCTAAATCTGGAAATCATCCCGGTCATCAACAAGATTGACCTGCCGCATGCCGACATTGCGCAGGCCAAGCAGCAGCTGGAGGAAGTTTTGGCCGTGCCCAGCGAACTGGCGATTCCCTGCAGCGCCAAGGAAGGCATCGGCATTGAGGACATCCTGGAAGCCATCGTTGCACGGGTGCCGCCGCCCAGGCCGACGGGGCAGGGGAGCTTGCAGGCGCTGGCGTTTGATTCGTTTTTTGATACCTACAAGGGCGTGGTCACGCATGTTCGCGTGTTCAACGGCGAATTGAAGGCCGGCCAGCAGGTGAAACTGTTGCACTCGGGGAAAAATGTCGAGGTGAAGGAGGTCGGCAGTTTCAATCCGAAACCCTACACGCGCGACAAGCTGGAAGTCGGTGAGACGGGTTATTTCACAGCCAACATCAAAAGCGCGCAGGAGGTGAAAATGGGCGATACCATCACGGACGCCCGCAATCCGTCGCCGGTGCTGCCCGGGTTCAAGGAGGTTCATCCGATGGTGTTCAGCGGGATATACCCGATCAACACGGCGGATTACGAGCACCTCAAAACCGCCATGGCCAAGTTGCAATTGAACGACTCGGCCTTTGCGTATTCCGCGGAAACGAGTGTGGCCCTGGGCTTCGGCTTCCGCTGCGGTTTCCTCGGTCTGCTGCACATGGAGATTGTGCAGGAACGGCTGCGCCGGGAATACGACATGGACATCATCGCGACGTACCCGAGCGTGGTGTATCACGTGACGTTGACGGATGGGAAGTTGAAGCAGGTGGACAACCCGGCGTTCATGCCGGATGTGACCTACATCGAGAAGATTGAGGAGCCGATGGTGAAGGCCTTCGTGATCTGTCCGAATGAAAACATCGGCGACATGATGGCGTTAATTTCGGAAAAGCGCGGCGCGGTGGACCACACGGAAACGCTCGACGCGAAACGGGTGATGTTGACGAGCCTGATTCCGTTGAACGAAATCCTGATTGATTTTCATGACCGCATTAAAAGCATCACGCGTGGCTTTGGCTCGATGGATTACGAGCCGGCAGACTACCAGGAAAGCGACATGGTGAAGCTGGACATGCTGGTAAACACCGAGCCGATGGACGCGTTTTCCTGCATCGTGCATCGCACGAAGGCGGAGGGCCGGGGACGCACGCTGGCGGAGAAATTGAAGGAAGTCATCCCGCGCCAGCAGTTTCAGGTGAAGATTCAGGCGGCCATCGGCGGGAAAATTATCGCGTCGGAAACCGTCAGCGCGTTCCGCAAGGACGTGACGGCGAAATGTTACGGCGGCGACGTCTCGCGCAAACGCAAGTTGCTGGAGAAGCAAAAAGAAGGCAAAAAACGGATGAAATCCATCGGCAATGTGAACATTCCGCAGGAAGCGTTCATCGAGGTGCTGAAGGCATGAACGGAAGTCCAGAGTTGAGGGTCGAAAGTCAAGGGCAGGTGATTGCCCGGTACGAATGCTTGTTTTTTGGCCCTCGACCCTCGACACTCGTCCCTCAACACATTTTATGATCCGCTGGCTGTTTTCCAAAACGATTCGCGAGGCGTGCGCGATGCGCAAACACGTGCATCGCTGGTATTGCGCACAGCGCGACCGGCTCTCGCCCCAGGCCATCAGTGCGGTGACGCTGGCCATGGACGCGCTGCAAGCCGCCATCAACGAGGAGAAGCCCAACGCGGGCAGAATCCGGATCAAGATGGAGGAGCTTGAATTTGCCGCCAACAAGTGGTTGAAGCCGTATCCGAACGCTGTCTGGCGTGAAAACGTTGAAGTATTGCTCGTAGCCATTGCTGTGGCCATGGGGGTTCGCACATTTTTTATTCAGCCCTTCAAGATTCCCACCGGCTCAATGCAGCCGACTCTTTATGGCGTGACGTCCGAGCCTGATTTTACCCCCATCTACGCGGGCGCGGACGACAAGGCCGGGGTTCAGGCCGACGTGGACCAACAATTGAAGCTGCAGGCGGCCATGCCAATCCCGGCGATCGGGGGGCGTGTCCTGGACTGGTTTCGCGGAATTTCCTATGTTCATTTTGTTGCCCCCACCGATGGGTCGGTGGATGAAATTGCGAAACCCTGGCCGCCGGCGTTTTTTTCCATTTACCAGCGCATCGAATTCGCCGGGGTGTGGCACATCCTCTGGTTTCCTCCGGATTATGGCGAAGAACCGTTGAGATTCCGGGCGGGGCTGGATCCGGGCCGCCTTTTTCACCAGGGCGACGACGTGATCAAGCTTCGGGTGCATGCCGGCGACCACCTGTTTGTGGACCGGTTGACGTATAATTTTCGGCCGCCCGAACGCGGCGAGATTGTGGTGTTTGAGACCCATGGCATCGAGCGCCTGCCGGCCGATCAGCAAAACACGTTTTATATCAAGCGCCTGGTCGGATTGGGTGGCGAAACCTTGTCGCTGAAGCAGGATTATCAAGTCGCGAATGCGCCGAGACTGGGAACGGTTTCCGTGGGGCATCTGGTCGTGGACGGTCAGCCACTCTCAGCCGCGACCCCGCACTTTGCAAATTTGTACGCCTTTACGGACGCCCAGCCCGCTCAAAAGGTGCTGGAGTACGAACCCAATCATTTCTATGGGCACGCCATGCTGGAGGCGCTGGCTCCGGATGAAAGCTTTCAAGTGGAAACGAATCACTGTTTTGTGATGGGCGACAACACCATGAACAGCCTCGATTCGCGCTATTGGGGAGATTTCTCCAGCGACCATATCATCGGCAAATCCTTCCTTGTTTATTGGCCCCTCACCGGGCGGTTCGGGTGGGGCAACCAATAAAAACCTCCAGGCAAAATGAGCGGCGCGAACAGTGAGACCGTCCTGATCACCGGCGCTTCCTCGGGCATCGGCCTGGAACTGGCGAAGTGTTTTGCCGCAGACGGTTCCCGCCTGGTACTGACCGCGCGCAATACCGAAGCGCTGCAAGCGCTGGCTGATGAGTTGCGCCGTACGCACCACGTCGAAGTGTCCGTTTTGACCGCCGACCTTTCGTTGCCCGAAACCCCGGAACACTTGTTCAAGGAATTACAGGGCAGGGGAACCGTGGTGGACGTTTTGGTAAACAACGCCGGATTTGGCGCCTGGGGAATGTTTGCCGAGCTGCCGCTTCAACGGCAGCTTGAAATGATTCAGGTCAACGTCACCGCCCTGACCCAACTGACCGGATTGTTTCTTCCCGGCATGCTGCAACGCCGGCGCGGTGGCATTTTGAACGTTGCCTCCGTGGCGGGTTTTCTGCCTGGCCCCGGCATGGCGGTCTATTACGCGACCAAAGCATGCGTCCTGTCACTCACCGAAGCGATGGCTGAGGAATTGAACGGCACAAACGTGACCGTGACGGCGCTGTGCCCGGGTCCGACGGTGACGAACTTCGGCAAGGTGGCGCACGTCAAGAAGTCACCGGTGATTCGACTGGTCAGGATGTCGGCCGAATCGGTGGCACTCCATGGCCATCGGGCGTTTCGCAGGAAAAAAGTGGTGGCGGTTCCCGGCCTGCAAAACCGTCTGCTGGCTGTGCTTCCCCGATGTCTGCCCCGTTCAATAGTCAGGAAACTGGCACGAAAATCTAATAAAATTTAGGGTGATGCGGGCGTAAAATTGGCAGAGAACTAGCTGTCAGCGGGTGGATAAAATAAACCTGGAAACCCGTGCTTACTTCACCAACGATTGCGATAGGGATCGCTCTTTTAATAGCCGTCGGCCTCGTCTGTTTTGGAATCAGGCGCTTGGTGACGCATTTTCAAGAGGAATTCCGCAAAGATAACACCCCCGAAGAGACCCCTTACAGATTGGACACGGCGGATAAACGGCACTGAACCTCTGTCCTAAACCATGGACTCCAAATCAGACTGGGATCCCATGAAGATTTAAAGGACTGTCTCATGATGATACATATCAATCGTTGGTTGGTATAGTGATGGCCTAATCAAATACCCCGGGGAAATGTGTTGAAAATGCAACAACCTGACTCACAACACGATGCCGTGTTCATGCCACCGGTGGAGTTGGCCGCCATCTTGTTTTAACGGGGTCAAAACTGGCATTGGGACTGCTTGTTATAAATACGATTGCGGTAGTAACAGGCAATCAGTGAACAAACAGAAATCGTAATAACCAGCCTGTTGCGTCGTTCACGCCGCACCAAACTGAATTAAAAGTAGTATGAAGACCAATACTTCCCGCAAAGAGGGATTCACGCTGGTGGAAATCATGATTGTGGTGGCCATCATCGGACTCCTGGCTGCCATCGCGATTCCCAACTTTCTGCGGGCGCGTTCGACTTCGCAGCAGAACGCCTGCATCAACAACCTTCGACAGATTGACGGCGCCACCCAGCAATGGGCTTTGAATCAAAACCACGGTCCAACCGATGCGGTGGGCAGCACTGATATTCAATCTTATCTGGGGCGCGGTATTGCCGGTACGTTGCCATGGTGCCCGCTGGACACGACGAAAACCTTCGCCAGCAGCTACACCATTGTAAACGCTTCGACCTTGCCCGCGTGCAAAAAACAGCCCGCCGGCGATGGCAGCGGCAACTTCGTGCACACGATGCCGACGGGCAGCTGACCCGGACTACGCTTGGCATTTTTCATGCTGATTATAAATACGGTTGCGACAGGCAATAAGTGAACGAAACTGAAAATAAGTAACCCGCCGGTCGCGTCGTTCACACCGCACTAAACTGGAAAGAAGAGTTGTATGAAGAACAAAACGTCCCGCAGAGCGGGTTTTACACTGGTGGAAATCATGATTGTGGTGGCCATCATCGGTCTGCTGGCCGCTATTGCGATCCCCAACTTTCTGAGGGCGCGCTCAACCTCGCAGCAGAACGCGTGCATCAACAACCTCCGTCAATTGGATGGCGCCCAGCAGCAATGGGCTTTGGAGAAGGGCCACGGCCCGACCGATGCCGTAGCCAGTTCGGACATACAGCCTTACATGGGGCGCGGCACCGCCGGTACCTTGCCATGGTGCCCGCTGGACACGACGAAAACTTTCGCCAGCAGCTACACCATTGTAAACGCGTCAACCTTGCCCGTATGCAAGAAACAGCCCGCGGGCGACGCCAGCGGCAACTACGTGCACGCGATGCCCACGGGCAGCTGAGCCGTTGGCCAGACAGCATAGCTTTCACACGGCCTGAGGGTGTCTTACCCTCGGGCCTTTTCCACTTTTAACAGTCATCTCCTTTGGAGCAGGGCATTCCATGGGTTTTGTGATGAAGCCATTTGCGTTAATGCCAGTTTCACCAAAACTATATATCCTACAAATGCATCACACATGCTAAAACCCTTAATTTGTAACGATATCAGCATTTAACAGGCATAAAACGACTAACCATATTTTGGCATTTACTATGCTATTTTGGTGTAAATGCGGTAGCGACAGGCAATTAGTGAACAAAGCTGAATTATAAAAACCCGCCTGTTACGTCGTTCACATCGCATGGAATAGAAAGAAAGATAGTATGAAAACTCAATCATCGCGCAAATCGCGTAAAGCGGGTTTCACATTGGTGGAAATCATGATTGTGGTGGCCATTATTGGTCTACTGGCTGCCATCGCGATCCCGAACTTCCTGAGGGCTCGTTCGACTTCGCAGCAGAACGCGTGCATCAACAACCTGCGTCAACTGGACGGCGCCCAGCAGCAATGGGCTTTGGAGAAAGGGCATGGCCCGACCGATGCGGTAGCCAGTACGGACATACAACCTTACCTGGGGCGTGGTACCCCTGGTACCTTGCCATGGTGCCCGCTGGATTCGACGAAAACCTTCGCCAACAGCTACACCATTGTAAACTCCTCAACCTTGCCAGTATGCAAAATTCAGCCCTCTGGCGACGCCAGCGGCAACTACGTACACGCAATGCCTACGGGCAGCTGACCCATTTGCCAGACAACGGAGATCCTTACCAGGCCTGAAGCTGTCAGCTTCAGGCCTTTTTGATTGTCACAAGTATGGCTTGGGACTCGGCATTTTGTCGGTTTAATCATAAACGGGATCGCGCCAAGGCCAAATCCTGCCAAAATGTTCAAATCAGATGGAATGCACAAAATCGCAATAATCGGGGTTTTTATTGACTTTCAGCACAAACAACACATGCACACGACAACAGTAATAGATGCACAATGTTTGTTATATTTAGTCTGTGAAGAAGTTTATTTGACGAATATTGAGGCATAGTGTCTAATATATGTAATGAGATTCAAATTGGCCATGTGTGCGCTGGCCGCTTTGGGGGTGGTTTTAAGCGCTTCTGGAATGACCCGGTGGGAAGCATTGTCGATGCTTGAGACCGGAAACAACGATTACGCGATTGGACGCTGCGGGGAAATCTCGCGGTTTCAAATCCGCGCCCAGCTTTGGCCGGGCGGAGATCCCCTGAACGCGAGGGCTGCGTTGACGGTGGCCCAGAGGATTATGCGCGCGCGTTTGGCGCAATTCGAGCAGACCCATCGGCGCATGCCTAACGACTTTGAGTTTTACGTCTTGTGGAATGCGCCGGCCGAGGTGGATCATCCGGTCCCCTGTGTGGTTGAGCGCGCCCAGCGGTTTGTGAACCTGGTCCGGCGTGACGAACAACAAGCCCAAGCGGCCTGTTTCCCCAGAAAAGCTACGAATGCTTCTTGAAACCTTCCGCGAGCTTGTAGGCTTTAAGATATTCATTCACGGTCTGTTCCCAGGAAAAAATGGTTTTCATGGCGTTGCGTTGGTATTGCCGCAGCAAATCCGGCTGTTCATAAAGGGCCAGGGACTTGCGAATGGCCTTGGCCAGCGCCCGCGCTGAGTATTCGTGGAACTTGATTCCGTTGGCGCGCCTTGTGTCTTCGGTAAAATCAATCACGCTGTCATCCAGGCCGCCGGTGGCGCGAACAATGGGAATGGTCCCATAGCGAAGGCTGTACATCTGGTTCAAGCCGCTCGGCTCAAAGCGCGATGGCATCAGGTAAAAATCACACGCGGCTTCAATGCGGTGAGCCAGGCCTTCATCGTAATCCACGCGTACGGCAACTTTTGACGGGAAACGTTGCGCGAGTCCGGCATAACCCCGCTCGTAGGCCAATGACCCGTTGCCGAGCAAAACAAATTGCAGGTCGGTGCTCAGCATTTCTGCGAGGGCGCCCAGTTGAATGTCCACGCCCTTCTGGTCGGCCAGACGCGAAATCGTGCCAAAAAGCGGCGCGTCCACGCGTTCGGGCAGGCCCAGTTCCTGTTGCAAGGCAAGTTTGCAGGCGGCCTTGCCAGCCAGGCGCGCCATCGAATACGGGTGCGCCAAAAATGGATCATGCGCCGGGTTCCACTCGTCGTAATCCACGCCGTTAAGAATGCCCAGGAGCCGTTTCCGGCGCTGGCGTAAAAGCCCGTCCAGACCGTGACCGAATTCCTCGGTCATGATTTCGCGCGCGTATCTCGGACTGACGGTCGTGATGACATCGGCAAAGACAATGCCGGCCTTCAGGCAATTCAGCTGGCCATAAAACTCGAGGCTGGCGATGCCAAAATAATCCCGCGGCAGGTTCGTCAGGGCAAAGGCACCCGGCGGAAAGATTCCCTGATACGCCAGATTGTGGATGGTCAAGCATGCCGGCGGCGGGTGTTCCCACCCTTCCGCGTGCTGTTGCTGCTGCATCAACGCCGGCACCAGCGCGGTCTGCCAGTCATGAACGTGCACGACGTCCGGCCGCCAGGGCAGGTAACGCGCAAGGTGGGTGACGCATTTTGAAAGAAAGATGAAACGTTCGGCGTTGTCCGGATAGCTGAGGTCGTTCTCCAGATAAAGTCCGGCCCGATCAAAAAAATCCGGCTGCTGAATGAAATAAACCGTTGGCCCATTTTTCCCGGATTCGAGCGACCACAATGCCGCCGGCACGCGCCGGTCGCCCAAGGGCAGATCGAAGTGCCAGTCCACCTGGCACATTTGGGGAAACCGCTCGCGGATGCCGCGGTACAGCGGCGTGACGATGCGCGCTTCATGGCCGGCGCGCACCAACGCCTTGCCCAGCGCTCCCACCATGTCAGCCAGGCCGCCGGTTTTGGAGAACGGATGGATTTCGCTGCTGGCCAGAAGAATTCTCATAAAGCGCCGCTACAAAATGACGCGGGCCCCTCGTTCGGAAATGTGGGCATTTTGGGGCTGTAACATTTACGCCTTAGACAGAGATTTGGTCCGTTTTCAAATACGGCTGCAGGGGTGCGGGAACCTTCACGCTCCCGTCGGGTTGCTGGTGCGTTTCAATCAACGCCACGAACAGCCGCGCCAGCGCCGTGCCGCTCCCGTTGAGAATGTGCGGAAATTTATTCTCGCCCGACTCGGTTTTGAACCGCAGGTTCATCCGGCGCGCCTGAAAATCCTCGCAATTTGAACAACTGGACACTTCCAGATAACTCCCCTGCCCTGGCGCCCAGACTTCGAGGTCGTAGGTTTTTGCGCTGCCGAATCCCATGTCACCCGTGCACAGCAATAGCACGCGATAGTGCAGGCCAAGCAGTTGCAGGACCTTCTCCGCGTTGGCCACCATTTTTTCCAGCTCGTCATAGCCGTTTTCGGGCCTGACGATTTTTATCAATTCAACCTTGTCGAACTGGTGCACGCGAATCATGCCACGGGTGCCGACGCCCGCCGCGCCCGCTTCGCCACGAAAACAAGGCGTGTAGGCGCAATAACAAACCGGCAGCTGTTTCTCCGCCAGGATTTCTTCGCGATGGATGTTCGCCACCGGCGTTTCGGCCGTTGGAATCAGGTAAAGTTTGTGAAGCTTGTCCGGGTCATCGCCCTCGGCCACGCCGTAGTACTGATCCTTGAATTTCGGGAATTGTCCGACGCCCTCCAGGCATTGCGGTCCGACCATGAATGGGGGTGAAACTTCGACATACCCATGGTCGTGCGTGTGCAGGTCCAGCAAAAACTGAATCAGCGCCCGCTCCAACCGCGCGCCCCAATGGGTGTATAGAATGAATCCGCTGCCGGAAAGTTTGGTCGCCCGCTCGAAATCCACCAGTCCGAGCGATTCGCACAGTGCCACGTGTGATTTGGGTTTGAAATCAAAGGCCGGCTTTTTGCCGTGGGCACGAACTTCACGATTATCTTCAGCGGTTTTACCTTCGGGCACCGATGCGTGGGGCAGATTCGGAAGTTGCAGCATGAGCGCTTCGCGCGCCGCATCCACCAGGGTGACAGCCCGGTCCAAGGCGGCGATGCGGTCGCCCAATTCCCGTGTCTCCGTCTTCTTTGCCTCGGCCTCGGCGGTTTTCTTCTGCGCCATCAACGCGCCGATTTCCTTCGACCCGCGGTTGCGCTGAGCCTTGAGCGATTCAGCTTCGGCCAGGATTTTCCGCCGTTGCTCGTCGAGCTTGAGCCATTCGTCGATGTGGGTTTCGTCCCCTGCCCTGCGGGTGGCCAGACGCTGGCGGACAAAATCCGGCTGTTCACGAATCAATTTGGTGTCGAGCACTGTGGAATTATAGAAATTCAGCCGTCAGCAGCAAGGTGTAAGGCTCACCCGGTCTGGGTGGGCAATTGGCGGCTTCGCCGGCAGTAATTGGTTAACCAGTCAATTACGCAGTTTTGTCGGCAGGGCGGCCCAAAGCCAAGGCCTATTGCAACGGCGGTCCGATTTCGATGCGATAGAATTGCGCCGGCGAGGTGCCCACATTGGTGCTCCATGAGAATGGCATGGACGGCGAGTAATTGGTGGACAACGAGTTCCAGTTGATCAAATTCGAGGAAACCTGCACGGCATAGTCCGGTCCAGTTTCACCGTTGACCTGGAACGACAACTGGCCGCTGCTTAGCGCGACTGAAGACAGGATGGCGTTGGTCAACGGGTTGACGTTCACATTAAAGCTCTGGGTGGCACTCAAACTGGGGATGCCGTCGTCGCTCACCACCAATGAAATGGGGTTGATGGTATTGGCGTTGGTCACGGTTGGGCGCCAGAGGAAGGCACCGGTGCCGGCGTTAACCGTGGCGCCGTTGGGTGCGCTCAACAGGCTGAAGGTCAGGGTTACGGGCGGGCTGCTGGTATCGGTGGCGCTGGCGATAAAGGCGGCCAATTGGCCCACGTTGACAGTCTGGTCGCCAATGGCCGCCAGCACGGGCGGTGTGTTATTGGTTCCGGCTTGCGGGATGATGACATCCACCAGCGTGTATGGCGGTACCGAGATGGTAAACGAATTACCAAGCCCGGATGCGTTGTTGGTGATGACGGGATTTCGGGGATAGGAATTGGTGCTGATAAAATTACCCGAGCCGAATTGATACAGGATGCCCGTTCGGGCGAGCGTTGGCCCATTATTGATGGTCACAGTGGCGGGGACCGTGAGTTGCGGGTCATCATTGACCAGCATGACCCCCATGCTCCCATCCTGCCGGGTCGTGGCATGAACGCGCAACAAGGGCTGGCTGGAGGTGGTATTGAGAAGGGTATCACCGACGTTGGCCAGCAGGTGGGTCATCAGGGTCCCATAATAAGGAGCCAGTGGGGTGTTATCGGGCACATGGGGTGTGGACGATGACAGAAAACCGTTGTGCAATTCCTGAAAATCCACGTTGACCGCGCCGCCTTCGAACCAGGTCAGAAAGTTATCGGCGGCGAACAATGCCACCGGAGCACCGACAACGCCAGTGGGGGGACCGGTTTCGGTGATGGCGATACTCATCTGTGAGGCTTGTGCCTGGCCTAAAACGTTGGACAATTCCTGGAAGGTGCCCGCGGCTGTGGCGGGAATCGTGGCCACCGAGGCCAGCAGCGCGGTGGCGTCCGGGCCGGGGTACCAGTGAATGATGACAAAGTCCAGATTGGTGCCAACCGCACTCAACAGCGGGGTGTTAAAGGAATTAAGGCCAGGCATGAAGGTGGTCCCGCATTTGATGGTAGGGTCCTTGCTTTTCATGGCCTGAATGAATGGCACGGCGTTTGTTCCATAGGAGCCGGAAGAGAGCGCCACCTGGCCGACCCGGTCAGCGGGAATTTGGTCCAGGAAATGTAAATCGTACTCCCAATCCTGACCCGCATAATATCCGTTGCCGTTTATTTCATTGCCAATTTCCCAGTAATTGACATCAAAAGCGTTGGTCACGTTTGCGTGTCCCACCCAGGCGGCGGCCACATTGGTATCGCCGCCGGCATTGTTGGCAGGATTGGAACCGTAATCGACAGTCACAATCGCCTTGGCCCCTGTCGGAATGACAAGGGTGTTCATCCAATTATCGAAGCTGTCGCCCGTATTAACGTACTGTCCGTCAATGCCGGTGTTGTTTTGCCAGTTGTAGACATCCGACACCGAACCGCCCGGAAAGCGCAGGGCTTTGATTCCGACGGCAGACAACAAGGGAGCAACGGCCGGGTCGATCAGATCATTGTCATAAGTGGCGCAGTCAACTCCCAACCCTTGAGGGGGCATCGTCGTTATGGGCTGGCTGGCATTCACGGTAACTGTCACAGGTGAATTAATGGTCACCGCCACCACCCCACTGGTGGCGCGGCCATAGCTGTTGGTCACGATGACGTCATAATTATAAGTTCCAATTCCGACCGTCGCCGGAGTCACTGTAGCAGTTGAACTCGTGGCGTTGGGGATATTGGTCAGGGCGCCGCCGCTGCCGCCGTCGGTTTGCCACTGGTAGAAAAATGGAGTCGCACCCTGGGCACTCTCGGTAAGGGTCAGCCTCTGGCCCACATAAACCGTGCTTTTGGGTGCCACAGTGGGGGTGTTGGCGGTGGGCGCGCTGGCCGTCATTCCCAAAACAAATACGCCATCATAATAACGCGGACTGCTGCCCAAGGTCATCGTACCACCGGCGGTGGGAATCGTGGCAATTACGCCGCCCGCATAGCCGTTCGTGGCCACGGCCAAAGCGCACCAGCCGCCGGTTGATGGATTTATGCCAAAGGAATAGGCGTAAGTCGTGTTTGGGTTTAACGCGACCGAGAGGTTGTTGCATTTCAGCCAGTCGCCATCGGTAAAACCCGGATTGGCCAGCGTAAAGGATTGCAACAGGGTCGCGGAGCTGCCGGAAACCGAGTAAATCCGGAGATAATAGGTGGGAGTCGTGGCCGGGGTGCCATAGCCGCCGCCGGAATCCAACCCGCCCGTTCGGATGGCCACTGAGAGCAAATTGGTCGAGGTGCTGGTCGTGGTAAACGTCTGGCCGGGTGGCGCGGCGTTGTCCGTGTAATAATTCAAACCGTCAGGCTTGGCGGTCCCGGGAGTATGAGCAGCCGTGTTCCCGTTGGTGCTCAACTGGAAAATGTCGTTTGGCCCGGGAGTTGGGTTGGCAGCGCCGATATCGGTCAAGGTCTGCGCTCCTACCAGGCCGATACCTGCTCCCAGAATCAGCAGCGCGAGTAAAATGAAACTTTGAACCCCCTTTATGGCGTTTAAGCGAACACAGCGACCTGGACGAAAGCCGCCGGCTACAGCAAGGCGAATGTACATATTGAGTATGGTTTATGTATGTTAGTTAGTCCGGAGTGCCAAGTCAAGTGATTATCTTTTGAAGTCGAGGGATGGTTAACCAAACCTGATGCCAGTGCCGGTGCGGTTATAAGTGCCTTCCTGGTCTGCAAATTGGAGGTTGAGCGCCAGGGAGGAAAACCTATGCTTGCCACCATGAAGCTCCCGGAGAAATGGCGTCGCCTCTTTCGTGTGCCACGGTTGACGCGGGGGCGCATCGTCGTCGCGCTGGCCGTCGCCGTGGTCGCGGACGGACTGCAGTTTCTCCTCGGCCCGTTGGGTTGGGCATTCGGCGATCAAATCATTGATCTCATGGCGATGGTTTTGACGGCCTGGCTCATCGGTTTCCACTGGCTGCTGTTGCCGACGTTTGTCACGGAACTTGTCCCGGTGCTGGATGAACTGCCGACCTGGACGGCCTGTGTCGCGGCGGTGATTGCCTTGCGCAAACGCGGGCAATCTTTGCCGCCGCCGGGATCTACGATTGAAATCTGATTGAAAATATTTTCTGATGTTGCACATTAACACCGTGCAACCTGATTTCTTGTGACGTCAAATCTCAAAACAATTTTCGCCTGCTCCCCACAACGGGTCGTTCCCGGTTTCCGGGCGGTGATTTGCGGTTTGCTGATGGCGTCGGACGCCGGGGCTCAGAGCATCCGGTTTCCGTGGAGTGGTTACGCTCATACTCCGCAGCACGACGCCATCGCGTCGGTCGCCTCCCAGCCGCTCAATCGGATCTTGTGGCATGTGCCGGTGGATTTGAATCCGCAATACAGCGGAAGCGAACTGCTGATTCATTATGGCTCGCCCCTGATCACGCGTTCCAACACCGTCATCGTGCCGGTGAAGACCGGCGCGACCGGTGGCTTTGAGGTCGAAGCCCTGACCGGCGGCACGGGCGCGACGAACTGGGTGCGGTCCACGGACTATATCCTGCCGGCGCACGGTTGGACCCCGAGCTTTTCCCCGGTGTTGACGCCGAAAAACCGGCTCTATTTTGCGGGTGGCGGCGGAACGGTTTATTATTGCGACACTCCCGACACCACGAACCCCTCTCCCGCCATCGGGCAACTCGCCTTTTACGGACTGACCAACTACACCGCCAACACCAATGCCTACCTGGCCAACGTATTCATTTGCACGCCGATCACCTCGGATCGGTATGGAAACATATTTTTTGGATTTCAAGTCACCGGTTCCACGCCCGTGAATCTCCAAAGCGGGATCGCCCGCATTGATTACAATGGAACCGGCACCTGGATTGCCGCCAGCAACACTGTCACCAATGCCGCCGTCAGCCAGGTCGTCATGAACTGCTCCCCCGCCTTGAGTAACGACCACAAAACGTTGTATGAGGCCGTTAACAACGGTTATTCCGGGTACGGCTATCTTGTGGCTTTGGACAGCCGGACCCTTGCGCCCCTGGCCAATGTCCGGCTTAAAGACGTCAAAATTCCCGCCAACGACGCCGATGTGGACGACGACGGCACGGCGTCACCGGCGGTGGGGCCCGATGGCGACGTTTATTTCGGAGTGTTGGAGAATCCCTGGTATTCAAATCATGACCGCGGCTGGCTGCTGCATTTCGACTCCACCCTCACGCAAACCAGGATTCCCGGCGCATTCGGTTGGGACGACACCGCTTCCATTGTGCCGGCCTCGCTCGTTCCTTCCTATCACGGTAACTCGGCGTATTTGCTGATGACCAAATACAACAATTACGTTGAAGCCGGGGGTGATGGGGTGAACCGGATTGCCATCCTCGATCCACAGAACAGCGAAACAGATCCCATTTCCGGCGCGACCACCATGAAGGAGGTGCTCACCATTGCCGGGCCGACGCCGGATTCGGCCTACACCAATGCCTACCCGAATGCCGTGCGCGAGTGGTGCATCAATTCGGCGGCGGTCGATCCATCCACCAAATCCGTGCTGGCCAACAATGAAGATGGCAAACTGTACCGCTGGGATTTGACCTCCAATACGCTTACACAAACGAACACGCTGACCTCAGGCATCGGCGAAGCCTACACTCCCACCATTGTCGGGGTGGACGGCGTGGTGTACGCCATCAACAACGCCACACTGTATGCGGTTGGCCGCTGACATATCCAAAGCCATGCGCCTGAAATTCCTTACGCTTGCGACTGGTCTGGCCATGGGGCTGTCTGGCGCACCGGTGCGGGCGGACCTGGCTTTCTTCCTGACCCCCGCAGTCCAATCGGGTCTGGGGAGCAATGAAGTCGTTTTCACCGGCACGCTGATCAACACAAGCCTGACCGGCAATCTGTTCCTCAACAATATTCAGTTCAACTTTATTGATGAGGCGACCGGCTATCTGACGGCGGACACCAACGTGTTCTTTGCGAACGTTCCCGGCATTCTGTTGCCCGGGGAGACCTACAGCGACGTCGTCTTTGCCATCGCCATCAATCCGGCGACCCCGCCCGGCCAGTATTTCGGCTTTGTCACCCTCCAGGGCGGTACCAATATTTTCGCGGCGACCAATCTGGCCAGTCCGTTATTCGAGGTCACCCTGTCGCCGGCGCCGTTGAGCATCGCGCTGTCCAATGCCAACGTGGCGGTTTCCTGGCCGTCGCCGCCGGGAAGTTTCGGGTTGGAGCAAAACACCGATTTAACCACCACGAATTGGACAATCGTCACGAATATGCCGGCGGTTGTGAATGGACAAAATCAAGTGCTGCTACCGGCGCAATCCAGCAACCAATTCTTTCGGCTGCAATATCCCTGAACCCGGAACAGGCCGAAATCGCTCACGGCCGGGCTGATTTTCAAATTGAAAAATCCGCCGATTACCCGCACATTGCCCTCATGCAATCTGTTTTTACCGGGCCGGTTTACGTGGTGCGCGACAATATTGACACCGATCAAATCATTCCCGCGCAGTATCTCACGCTGGTGCCGACGATGCCCGACGAATACGAGAAGCTCGGCAGCTACGCGCTCGCCGGCCTGCCCGAATCGCTCTACCCGGCGCGCTTCGTCAAGGACGGCCAGCTTGACACCGAATATCCCATCGTCGTCGGTGGAAAGAATTTCGGCTGCGGCAGTTCGCGCGAGCACGCGCCCATCGCGCTCGGCTCGGCGGGTTGCAAAATCGTCCTCGCCGAAAGTTTCGCGCGCATCTTCTTCCGCAACAGCGTCGCCACCGGCGAGCTTTATCCCTGCGAACTGACCGAACGCCTCTGCGATACCTTGAAAAACGGCGATGTGGTGACCGTTGACCTGGACGCGGCCACGGTCACGGTCAAGGCGACCGGCCAAGTCATCAAGTTCAAGCCGCTGGGCGACGTGCGCCCGGTCGTGGATGCCGGTGGGCTGTTCAATTACGCGCGCAAGAGCGGGATGATTGCGAAGTAAGTTTTGAGTTTTGAATTCCCGGTTTTTAGTTGAAGCTTGAGCAAATGAGTTCGGCTCAAAATTCAAAGTTCAAAATTAAAGAACCGAACCTGCTCCCCTGCCCTCGCTCGCAGAAACTTCTGGGCGGCACCTTCACGCTGGCCAAGCAGAAGCCGCTGGCGGCCGTCAAGATTGTCCGCATCAATTCCGCATCGGATCATCCTGAAGGCTACACGCTGACGATTTCCAAAACGGGAATCGAAATTTCATTCCCTGAAGCGGGTGGTTTACACGCGGCCGCGGCGACACTGCGGCAATTGCTGCGGCAATATGGTCGCCGGCTACCCTGCCTGAAGATCCGCGACTGGCCGGATTTCCCGCGTCGCGGCGTAATGCTCGACATCTCGCGCGGCCGGGTACCCAAACTCGAAACGTTGCTCGAACTGGTCGAACATCTCGCCGATTTCAAAATCAACGAACTGCAGCTTTATACGGAACACACGTTCGCCTATCGCAAATATAAATCCGTCTGGCAAAGCTGGGGCGCCTTGACCGGCCAGGAAATCCGCAAACTCGATGCCCGCTGCCATGAGCTCGGCATCGACCTGGTTCCGAATCAAAATTCGTTCGGCCACCTCCGATATTTCCTGGAGCATCCGCAGCTAAAAAAACTTGCAGAGGTGAAGAAACCTTACGAGGACGCGAGCAAGGAATTTCTACGCCGGCCTTCCACCCTCGCGCCAAATCATGCGGGCACCCTGCCCTTTCTGCGCGGGTTGTACGGCGAACTGCTGCCAAATTTTTCCAGCCGTTTTTTCAATGTCGGCTGCGACGAGACCTGGGATTTGGGCCAGGGCCAAAGCAAACGGCATTGTGAAGCCAAAGGCCAGGGCCGCGTTTATGTGGATTTCCTTGAAAAAATTCATGGGGAAGTCTCCCGGCATGGCCGGACGATGATGTTTTGGGGCGATATTATTTTAAAATACCCAAAACTGATTTCCGAATTGACCAAAATCGGCTGGGCCGACCTGACGGCCGGCCGGGACCCGTGGCAGCGTGTTCCTGCCAAAAATCTAATTGCCCTGAACTGGGGTTATGAGGCCAATCATCCATTCGAGCACGAGGCGGCACTGTTCGCCAAATCAAACATCCCCTTCTACGTCTGTCCCGGAACTTCAACCTGGCAGACATTGATCGGCCGGCATGACAATGCGCTGGCCAATCTGCGCGCGGCGGCCAAGGCAGGTCGCAAACACGGCGCCATCGGTTATCTCATCACCGATTGGGGTGATGGCGGTCATCCGCAGCCGCTGGCAGTGAGCTGGCCGATGTTTCTCGCGGGCGCGGCCCTGGCCTGGAATGCAAACGGTTTCAACCAAAAAAGGCTCCAGCCGGTATTGAGCCGGGATGTGTTTGCGGATTCAACGGGCAAGGTGGCCGAGGCCGCTTTCCAGCTCGGTTTGGTCCATCGCAAGCTCAAGGTAAAAACGCCAAATGAAACGCCGCTCGGCACGGTCATTGCCGCTCCGCGCCGGGAAGAACGTGAATTATTTTGCCGGAACGGGCTGAATTGGTTCAAAACCATTCCGGCAAAGCATGTCCGGGCAGCGTTGAAGGCGATTGAAAAGCAAATTGCTGTTCTGAATGTTATGGGACGGCGACACGCCGTCCCTCCCCAATCAAATATTTTGTTGCGTGAACTGGAACTGGCGGCGCGCATGGCGGCGCAATCATGCCGGTTCATGTTGTGGCAGCAGGCGGTTGCCGCCCGAAAAACGTCGGTCACAAAACGACTGGCACAAGCCGGCATCCGCGAATTGCAGAAGCTGGAGAAGGATTTCAACACGTATTGGCCTCTGCGCAACAAGGCCACGCCGAAACATTGTTCCGCCTTTCTCCGCTGGCGCATTGACGATTATCGGCGAGGCATCCTGCCTTGATCATCGCCGCTTGGTGGGAAAGCTTGGTTGCGGACGGATGGGCGGCGGCACAGGAATTCTGGGAGGCTTCGGCCAGTGCTGTTCAGTGTGCGCCATCACGGGTTTGACCACATCGGCCTTTGTTTCCGGCGTGCCAGTCAACGTTTTCCCAACCGTCTGGGGCTTTTGCGACAGCCAGTCGATTCCCTTGGTTGCCAGCTCGCCGATTTTGCCCTCGGGAAATTTCATCTCCCCGATGTTGAAACTGCCGAGCGAGCCGAGCGCGCCGGCGATGGGGCCGGAAGACCTGGCGGCATCGTCCGATGACGGCGCCCTCTGCCAGGCTTCGTAGCCGTTCACCAGCCAGTCCAGTTTGCCCGTTTCGGTGTCCAGCAGAAGCCCGTGCACGGGAATATTGGGTCCGATGAGCGGGCTGTTACGTACGATGCCGGCCGCCTTGATCACGTTCGCCCGTTCGCTGCTGAACATGCCAAAAAACTCGTTGAGATTTTCGGGCAACACATGCCGGTCAACGCCGAGTTCCTTCAGCCGGTCGAGCAATTGCATCGTGGTTGTCTTGCAGACCTGGCAATCCGTGTGGCCGATGACGGCGATTTCCCGGCCGCCCTTGACCGCGCAAGCCAGCGCCAGCGACCGCATGGTGCTGCTTAATGGCCCGGTGATGATGTTGCCCGCGTTGCGCAACCAGATGAATTGCTCCGCCGGCAACGCGAGCGCGTTCGGGAAGAATGCATTCAATCGCGGGTCAACGCACGTCAGCGCAATGACCGGCAATTCGTCTGCGAAATCCGCCGGATGCAACCCGGCGTTCGGATCGCCGGCCACCGCCCGATGATTTGCGTCTAAGATGGCTTCGAAGAGGCGCATAAACTTCGGCAAATCAGAATAATTGGTGAACGTCTTTGGCCCAGCGCACAGTAACTTTATATGTACTGTAATCCGCCTCGGGCCGAGCAGGCCTGCCTTCAATCTTGAAAGCTGCTTCGCCATGAGGGAGTATTGTTACCCCACGGTATTCATCTGCATTCACAGTTATTGCGTCAAACTGTCTGCCGGATTTGTCCAGGAACTGCGCCTCCACACCAACATCTTTCCATGCGATATCGCTGTGATTTGTAAGCGTACCGACAACGGTGACATACATATTCACATTACTATTACAACCAGAAGTGGAATTCCGCTGACTGAGTTGTGAGTGCACAACCGCAATTTCGTTGCGATATGTTGCAAATTCTTCCTTCGGTCCAAAGACCTTATCCATAAAGAAGCTGGCTCCAATAAAATAGGCGGTTAAGACAACTAGGCTAAGTGCGGCAAGCAGCTTTGGATTGAACAATGACCATTTCCTCTGCCAGTACCGGCAATGCGGACAAACCTTCGCTGCCGCCTTGATTGTTTCGGCGCAATGCGGGCAAACTTTCGTCTGTTCGTTTTCGGCCATAGACTTCAAGTTTCAACGGCAGCAGCTATTTTTGGGACGGCGACACGCCGTCCCTCCCAATTTTCATTTAGCTTTGTCGTCATCCTTGCTCATCGCCTTTTTGAGCGCGGGGACCTGCTCCATCAATTTCTCAAACTTGATTCCGGTCAGGCTTTCCAACACCGGCGGCAACTGACTGATGATGGTGGTCACGTCGCTGGTCAGCTTGCTGGCACCGCCGCCGGGGCCGTTGCCGCTGTTGATGATGACCATCTTCTCGGTCTTTGACAGCGGTTCGCTGATCTTGCCCGCGATTTCCGGCATCACCCGCACAATCATTTCAATGACTGCCGCCTCGTTGTATTGCTTGAACGATTCGGCTTTGACGCGCATCGCCTCGGCGGTCGCCTTGCCTTGCGCCTCAATGACGGCGGCCTGGGCCAGGCCGCGCGCCTTGTTCGCATCGGCTTCGGCCAGACCGGTTGCCTTTACAACGTCGGCGCCGGCAAAACCGGTCGCCTTGGTGGCGGAAGCGGCGCCAGCCGCCTCGGTTTCCAACTGGAACTTCCTGGCATTTGCCAGCGTCTCCACCTTGTAACGTTCGGCGTCGGCGGGCTTTTGCACGGTGGCTTCGAGTTCGCGCTGCCTGCGCTGGATTTCCTGTTGTTGTAGTTCAATTTGCTTCTGCTTCTCCACGATGCTGACCTGCACCTCCTCGGCTTTGACCAACTGGCCGGTCTTGAATTTCTGCAAGTCATAGGCGAGGTCGGCCTGCGCCTTCTGCACGTTCACAGTGGCCTGATATTGCGCGACGTTGGATTGGTAATCGCGTTGCGCCTCGGCAACCTTCGTGTCAGCCAGAAACTTCGCCTCCTGGCCGGCCTGATTCGCCTGCGCGGAGCGGATGACGGAATCGCGATCGGCTTCGGCCTGCGCGATGATGGCGTCGCGTTTGACCTGGGCGATGCGCGGTTTGCCCAGGGCGTCGAGATAGCCTTGCGTGTCGCGGATGTCGCGAATGGTAAAGCTGACAATGCCCAGGCCCATGTTGCCCATGTCGCCGGCGGCCACTTCCTGGACCTTCTGGGCGAACGCATCGCGGTTCTGGTAAATTTCCTCAACGGTCATGGTGCCGAGAATCGCGCGCAAATGACCTTCGAGGGTCTGCATGGCGATGTTTTTAATGTCATCCACGCCTTTGCTTAGGAATTGTTCCGATGCGGTGGCGATGGAGACGTCGTCGCCCTTGACCTTGATTTGCGCCACGCCGTCCACCTTCACCGGCACGCCCTTGCTGGTATAGACCTCGGGTGTCTGGACATCAATGGTCAGCAGTTCCAGTGAAAGCACATCCACCTTTTCGATGACGGGAATGACGAAGGTGCCGCCGCCTTTGACAACGCGGAAGCCGCGATATTGCATCGTGCCATCCGTTGCCACGACCGCATGCTTGCGGCCGGAGACGACGAGCACCTGATTCGGGCCGACCTTGGTGTAACGGCTCGCCCAAATGACGGCGAAAACGAAAAAGACAAACAACAGCGCGCCCGTGGCCAGGGCGACTGTCATCCAGGGAATGCCACCGGCGTCAGCAAGAATGGGAGTCAGGTTCATGGGTGTTGAGGATTTAAGGTTTGGATTTGGTATCGATCGGTTAATTGTTGGGTTCGACAAAAAACTGGGTTCCAACGATGCGGGTGATTTTGACGGTCTGGCCGGCAGCGATGGCGCCGCCCTTCTCCGAACGCGCCGGGGCGGTATATCGTGTGCCGGTTTGCACGTAGGAAATTTCACCCACACCGTTTTCGGGGATGGGTGTGGCGATGGCGGCGGTTTGTCCGATTAAATTGGCGACGCGGCCTTCACTGGAACCCTGGGTTTTGCGAAAGACGGCGTTGAACAGCCACAAAACCACCAGCGCCACGGCCAGCCCGCCGGCAAATGAAATGGGGGCGTTGATCCAG
Source organism: uncultured Verrucomicrobiae bacterium (assembly GCA_963762585.1). Taxonomy (GTDB): domain Bacteria; phylum Verrucomicrobiota; class Verrucomicrobiia; order Limisphaerales; family UBA11358; genus UBA11358. The sequence goes on along the minus strand of CAVXLF010000022.1, from coordinate 35,325 downwards.
ACGCTGCTTGTGGCGGTGATTTGGCAAAGAATCAAACCGAACGCACCGAAAGCCGTCACGAAACTGGCCAGCACCGTCGGGCTGAAAAAAGAAATTCCCGGCACCCCATCCGAGGTGAACCCGGCATCGGCGTGACCGCCGGTGCCGACGGAATCATGTCCGCCAAAGAAATGCCCGGCAACCGCGCAAAACAACGTGAAAACCAGTCCAAACACCAGGCAGACCGCATAGATGGTAATCATAGTTCCCCGCTGAGCAGTTGTTGGAGCGAGTAAAATCCCAACCCCCTTCCAACGCAAGCAGGAAAGGTGGGTTGGCTTTGACGCAATTCCTTCATACCTGCGTTTATGAAACACCAGCCCCGCCCGGGCCGCAGCTATAATTTCCCGGAAGGTTTGTAAGGCTTCGTATTCCTGATCTTTATCGTAAACTTGATCTTTTCACCTGCGATTAAGATTAAGAGAAGGACCAGGATTACGACGGAAAACCCGCTTCGCACTTGCCAACCTGTCCCGGCTTTTTCATTGTCTCACCATGCAATCCTACGAACTGTTGCGCGAGGTTTTCGAGAAAAAGACGGCCAAACAGGTGGCCGCCGATCTCGGCCTGTCGCTTTCCATGGTTTACAAATGGGCTGAACCGCCAAACCGCGCCGCCGGCAGCGGCACGGGCAATCCGCTCGACCGCATCGAAGCCCTGCTCCAAAGCACCGGCGATCACCGGCTCGTTCAGTGGATTTGCCAGCGCGCGGGCGGATTCTTCATCCTCAATCCCAAGAGCACGCCGCATCCGCATTATCTGATTCCGGCCACCAACCAGATCGTCCAGGAATTTGCCGACCTGCTGCATGTCATCGCCAAGGCCACTGCGGATGACCAGATCACCCGTCCGGAGGCCAGGGAAATTCGTGCCCGTTGGGAGGAATTGAAAACGGTGACGGAAAGTTTTGTGGCGTGCTGCGAAGAGGGAAATTTCAATCACATCCGCGATCACGCGAACAAACGGACAGGGTCAAGCCAGCCGCACGAGTAAAAAACCTGGGGTTCTACCGGCTTTTGATATCCCACGCATCGCGCAGGCCGTCGCCGAGAAAGTTCAACGCCAGCAACGTCGCCACCAGCACACCGCCGGGGAAGGCAATGAGCCACCAGTAAATGCGGATGGGATTGATTTGGGAAACCCCCTCGGCGATCAGCGTGCCCCAACTGGCCATCGGCGGCTGCACCCCCAGGCCGAGATAACTCAGGAACGATTCGTACAGCACAATCGCCGGCACCGTGAGCGCGATGTAGGTGATGACGACGCCAAAAATATTGGGAATGATGTGGCGCGCCAGAATCCGGGCCGGGCCGGCGCCCAGTGAACGGCTGGCCTCCACAAATGCCCGGGTGCGCAATGACAACACCTGGCCGCGCACGATGCGCGCCATCGTCAGCCATGAAACGGCTCCCAGCCCGACAAACAGGAGCAGGATTTGCATTTCCTTTCCCCAAAACGCCGATTGGCGGACGAAGGCCGATTCCTTCAGCAAGGTGCCTAGCGTGGTCAGCAACACGATGACAAAAATGATCGTCGGCAGCGAATACAGGATGTCCACAATCCGCATCAGCACGCTGTCCACCCGCCCGCCGACGTAACCGGCAATGGCGCCCCACAAAACGCCGATGACAAGACTGACCACCGCGCCAACGAAGCCGACGAGCAGGGAAATTTGTGCGCCGTACATGACGCGGGAAAAAACGTCGCGTCCATGCATGTCCGTGCCAAACCAATGTTGTGCTTCAGGCACGGTGAATTGCGCGTTGGAAAGTTGATCGGGGTCGTGGGTTTGGGCAAAGATGGTTCCCGCCGGGCCGCAATGGGCCGCGACCTTGAGGGCGAGCGGCCACGCCACCACGAGCACCAGCAACACCGCCAGATAAACGGCGCTGATGACGGCGGCACGATTGTTTTTGAACCGCTGCCAGGCCTGTCTGCCGGGCGAAATGAGACGAGGGTCGTAGCTGGTCGAGAGTCGAGAGTCGAGAGTCGAGGGCGGAACAGCTTCCATCGCGCCGGATTCCGGCGCTCGACCCTCGACTTTCGGCACTCGACTGTTTTCGTCATTCATATTTCACCCGTGGGTCAAGCAAGGTATAGGCGAAGTCCACCGCCAGATTCAAAACGATGAGCAACCCGGCGTAGAGCAGCGCCAGGCCGACCACGACGGTGTAGTCGCGGTTCAGGGCGCCGTTGATCAAAAAAACGCCGATGCCGGGAATTTGAAAAATATTCTCGATGACAAACGAGCCGGTCAACAGATCCGCGAGCATGGGTCCCGAATAGGAAACCACCGGCAGCACGGCGATGCGGAAGGCGTGTTTGAGCAGCAGCCGGTTTTCCCCCATGCCCTTGGCGCGGGCGGCGGTGACGAACTCCGATTGCATGGCGCTCAACATGCCTTCACGGAAGAGGCGGGCAACCTTCCCGGCGGAATACGCGCCCAGCGCAATCATGGGCAGGATGACCTCCGCCGGTGATTCCCAGAGCGCGACTGGCAGCCATTTCAGTTTGATGGCAAATACCACCACCAGAAACGGCGCGAGCACAAAACCCGGCACACACACGGCGAGCGTGGCCAGAAAGCTGCCCGTGTAATCCTCCCAGCGCCCGCGGCGCGCGGCGGTGAAAAAACCGAGCGGCAGGCCAATGCCCAGTGAGAAACAAAACGCGAGCGACCCCAGGGTCATTGAAATCGGCAGACCCTGCGCGATGATGTCGTTGACGGTATGGTCGCGGTATTTGAGTGACGGACCAAAATCGCCATGCGCAAGGCCGCCAAGGTAGCGCAGATATTGTTTCCAGACCGGCTCATTGAGGTGATATTTGGCTTGCAGGTGCCGCTCAATTTCGGGCGAAGCCGGCGCGCGTTCGCGGTCGAACGGGCCGCCGGGCGCAACATGCACCAGCCCAAACGCCAGCGCGCTGATGACCAGCAGCAGCGGAATCGCGAAAATGAGGCGGCGGACAAAATACATTTCAGTTCGGACTTGGGACTTGGGACTTGGGACCTATCTTCCGGATGTACTGCAACGGATGATCATCGAGAATATTTTCATAGATGCCCTGAATTTTGTTCGTGTCGAAGTAATTGATGCCCACGTAGAAAAACAGCGGAATGATGGGCTCCTGATCACTCACCAAAAGGCCTTCCGCCTGCTGAAAGAGCGCTTCCCGTGTTTTCAAATCCGCCTGCGCGTTGGCGGCGTTGATGAGCGCGTCGTAACGCGCGCTTTTCCAGCCGGTGCGATTGTTGCCGTCGTCGCTGGTAAACATGCCAAGAAAGGTCTGCGGATCGTTATAGTCACCAATCCAGCTTGAGCGCGAAAGATCATAATCGAGATGCGATTGCGCGTTCAAATAAACCTTCCATTCCAACTGGCGCAATTCCATGTGGATGCCAAGCTGGTCCCGCCACATCTGCTGCAGTTCAATGGCGATGTTCTGGTGGATCTCCGCCGCGCCGCCCGCCGCCGCGTTGAACATGTATTCGAATCGTGGAAAACCCTTTCCGTCCGGGTAACCGGCCTCGGCCAGTAATTGTCGCGCCCGCGCCGGGTCATAACCCAGGCCCTCGACCGGCAGATAATTGGCCGTCCCGTCCGGCACGAGGTGCGCGGCGGGCTGCTCCCCTGCCCGGGTAATCTTTTTGACGATGCGTTCCTTGTCCACCGCCAGGGCGAGCGCCTGGCGGACTCGCGGGTCATCGAAGGGCTTGCGCGTGACGTTGAACCGGATGAAATAGGTGCCCAGATAATTGAACTTGTGAAAGTCCGGGCGTTGCAGCAGCAGGTCGACCAGTTCTGTTGGGACGAGTTCCTTGTCCCAGACCACGTCCGCCTGGCCGTTCATGTAAAGATTCAGAGCCGCGCTGGGCGAACCGACCGGCAACAGGTCTATGATGTCGGACCGGGTGTGGGCAGCGTCCCAGTAACGCGGATTTTTCTTCAGGCGAACCTTGTCGTTGAGGCGCCAGTAAACGAGTTCGTACGGTCCGCTGCTCGGCAGCGGTCGCGCCATCAACCAACGATCGCCGTATTTTTGAATCGTCTGGCGCGGGACGACGTAGGCAATTGGCAGGGCGCAAATATCGAGGAAAAACGGTGTGGGATGGTTTAACTCGACCTGCACGGTGTACTGGTCCAGGGCGTGAACCCCAACCAGCGACGGGTCCGTGATTTTGCCCGCATTGTAGGCCTCGGCATTTTTCAAATAAAATAGTTGGCCCGCGTAATCCGACGCCGTGCCTGGATTCAGCACGCGCAGCCAGGAATACACCAGGTCATTGGCGGTGATGGGTTCGCCGGTGGACCAGACCAGATGGGTCCGCAGGTGAAAGGTGTAGATGCGTCCATCCGGTGAAATTTCAAAGTGGTCCGCGAGACCGGGAATCGGGCGCGCGGTTTTGGGGTCGAGCTGCATCAATCCTTCGAACAAGCCGATGACGATGCGGAATTCGGGCTGGCCGGTGAGAATGGCCGGGTCGAGCGTTTCCGGTTCCGCCCCGTTCAGGATGGTGAGGTCGGCGGGAGGCTCACTGCGGAGACAACCGGATGCCAGAAGGCAGAGGACCGAAGTCAGAACCCAGAACATCGTGTTCCACCGACCGACGCGCGCCCCTTGATTTCCGGCTCCCGGCTCCCGGCTTCTGGCAGAGACGCTTTTCAAAATGGCCAGGCGTTATTTTGACTGCGGCGACGCGGCGGGCGGATTGGTTGGCGCGGTGGCTGGAACATTGCCCGGGGTCGTCGACGGAACGGACAGCAAATTATTGGTGGTCGTCGCCGCCGGTTGCGACTCGGCCGGCGGCGGGGCGACGGGGGTTTGCATTTGCTTCTGCTGCACCTGCTTTTCAAATGCCGTGGCGTTGCTCCGGTTGTGCAGCTGGTCCTCCAGATAACCGAGCACCAGGGCGAGCACGAAGAAGATCACCGTGGCGTATTTTGTGATCTTGGTCAGCGCGTTGCCCGAGCCGGCGCCAAACAACGCGTCGGCGGCGCCGCCGCCGAACGCCATGCCCGCGCCGGCGTCTTTTTTTGGCAACTGGATCAACACCAATAAAATCAACACCAGGCTGTTGAGCACCAGTACCGCCGTCAAAATTCCAACAATGAAACCCATACCCAAGCCTATATCGAATTTTTCACAATGTCAGCAAAACTTCGCGCTTCCAGCGCCGCACCGCCCACCAGCGCGCCATCCACGTCCGGCTGGCCCATCAACTCGCGCGCATTGGCCGGCTTCACGCTGCCGCCATATTGAATGCGAACCTTTTTGGCCACGGCGTCCCCGAACAATTTGACCAGCTGGCCGCGAATGAACGCATGCGCCTCCTGGGCCTGCTGGGTCGTCGCTGTTTTGCCGGTGCCGATGGCCCAGACCGGCTCGTAGGCGACAATTGTTTCGGCCATTTGCTCCTTCGTCAGGCCGGTCAGGCTCCCCTGCACCTGTGTTTCCAGGACTTTCTGCATCTGACCCGCTTCCCGTTCGGCCAGGGTTTCGCCGACACAGACAATCGGTTTGAGGCTCGCCGCGTGCGCCGCCGCCGCCTTTTTGGCGATGAGCGCGTCCGGTTCCTTTTGATACTGCCGCCGCTCGGAATGGCCGAGAATGACGTAACGCACGGAAAATTCCTTCAGCATGCCGGCGCAAATTTCGCCGGTGAAGGCGCCGAAATTGTTTTCGCTCATGTTCTGCGCGCCCAGGCGGATGTTGGAATCGTCAATCATGGCCTTGGACACCGATTCCAGGGCGGTAAACGGCGGGCAGACCACGATGTCCACCTCCCGGATATTGGCCAGTTCCAGTTTAAGGTCGCTGACCAGGGCCAGCGCCTCGGCCACCGTCTTGTTCATTTTCCAGTTTCCCGCAATGATCAATTTTCGTTCTTTATTCATATTCAAATCGTCCTCGTTGTCGTTCTCGTCGTTCGTCCTCGAAATTCGATTACGAGAACGAGGAGGAGGACGAGAAGGAAATATTTACTTATTTTTACTTGTCCGACAGCGCCGCCACACCGGGCAGGACCGCGCCTTCCAAAAATTCCAGACTCGCACCGCCGCCCGTGCTCATAAATGTCACCTGGTCGCCGAGCTTCGCCTTTTTCAGCGCCTTCACGCTGTCGCCGCCGCCGATGATGCTCTTGGCGCCGTGTTTCTGGGTGGCGTCGGCCACGGCCTGCGCCACGATGTTTGTGCTCGCGGCAAACCGCGCATCTTCAAACATGCCCAATGGTCCGTTCCACAAAATCGTTTTCGCGCCTTTGATGATTTCGGCGTAACGCGCGGCGGTTTTCTCGCCCACGCCAAACCCTTCCGCGTCATCCGGGATGTCGCCGCTGACCGTGCGGACGTTGGTGAAATCGAAGACCGGCTTGCCTTTTTTGTTGAGCTTGCCCGTGTCCACCGGCGTCGCAATCACCACGTCCACCGGCAGTTCAAAATTGACCTTGAGTCTTTTCGCCTTGGCCTCGGCATCGAGCGCGGTCTGTTTGTGATCCGGCTCGATGAGTGATTTGCCGGTCTTTTCGCCGTGCGCCAGCTTGAACGTGTACGCCATCGCGCCGCCGATCAAAATCGTGTCGGCCTTTTCCAGCAGACGGTCAATGACCTTGATTTTGTCCGAAACTTTTGCGCCGCCGAGAATGACGACGAAGGGATGGGCCGGATTTTCCAGTTCATCTCCCAGGAACTTGAGTTCGCGTTCCATCAGCAGGCCCGCGGCACATTTGCCGCCGCGTTTGGCGACCACGCGGGCGACGCCTTCCGTCGAAGCATGAGCGCGATGCGCCGCGCCGAATGCGTCATTCACGTAAACGTCGGCGACTTTCGCCAGTTTTTCGGCGAATGCCGGATCGTTTTTTTCTTCCTCGTTGTAGTAACGGACGTTTTCAAGCAGCACCACGTCGCCGTTTTTCATGGCCGCAACGGCCTGCTCCACTTTTTCGCCGATGCAATCGTCCACAAAGGTGACGGGTTTGCCGAGCAGTTCGGACAGTTTGACCGCGACCGGCTGGAGCGACATGGTGGCTTCGCGCCTGCCTTTGGGGCGGCCGAGGTGCGCGGTGAGAATCAGCTTGCCGCCTTTTTCAATCAAAAGTTTGAGGGTGGGCAGCGTCTCGACGATGCGGGTGGCATCGGTGATGACCATTTTGCCGTCTTTTTCCTCGAGGGGCACGTTGTAATCCACGCGCAGAAAAACGCGCTGGCCGCGGACATCCAGATCTCGAACCGTCAATTTCGCCATAAATTTGTCCTTAACACCAAAATTTTAGAAGAAAGAGAATAGCCCGGAGGCATTTCAAGTAAAGTGAATTCGGCACGGAACAAGGTTCTCTAACCGACCGAATCAGCCGGCTGGTGCGGCAATTTTTTAGACGTAGAGCGCGCTTTGCAAATCGCGCACGACCACGCCCATGAAGGGATAACGGCGCTCGGGATCGCGGGCGATGCACCGGAGAATGACCTTTTCCAGCGCTTCAGGAATGTCGGCGTTGTGTTGGCGCGGCGGGACCGGACCGGATGGGTCCAATTGCCGGGCCAGAATTTCACCAGGATTCTCGCCGGGAAAAGGTTTTTGGTTGGTCAACAGTTCGTAGGCGGCCACGCCATAGGCAAAAATGTCCGCGCGCGGGTCAATTGGCAGTCGTTGTAATTGTTCCGGTGCCATGTACGCGGGCGTGCCGGGGTTTTTCGACATCTTTTTGGGTTTTTCCGGAATCGGCTGGGCGAGGTCGAAGTCAATGATTTGCACGTTGCCATTGCGCGAGACGAGGACATTTTCCGGTTTGAAATCGAGGTGCATGAACCCGCTTTCATGGATGTGATTCAATCCGGTGGCCATATCGATAAGAATTTGCGCCACGTTTTCCGTCAGCACCGGGTCCTGGCGGCCGTATAATTCCTTTAAATTTGCCGCCTCGATGTAATCCATGACCAGGTAAGGGACTCCCTCCGCCTTGCCGTGTTCGACATAGCCGACAATAAAGTCGCTTTCGTTGAGTTTTGACAGGACCCGGCAGCCATGCTGAAAGCGTCGCCGGGCCAGAAAGTTGAAACGCAATTCGGCGCGCAATTTTCTCAACGCAAACGGCCGGTTGCGTCCATCCGTCACCAGCCAGATTTCCGCCATCCCGCCGTTGTTCAGCAATTCCTGAAGATAATATCGTCCGAACTGTTTTTGCCCCGGGACGATTCCCGCCACTATATCCAGCTTGCTCGCCATGCGGTTTATTTAATATCACGCGTCCACCGGCGGCGCGAATAAAATCTGCTCCTCACACTTTACCAGACGCAGCCGGCTGAGGCGGGTTAACCAAAATGGATCCGGCCGTCATATTCCGGTAGCGGCGGTCTGTGACCGGCGCGTATTCCAGGAACGACAGGCGTGGGGCGCATGTCGAGCGCCGCCACAGTCGCCAATTAGCGCTTGGCTTGGAGCGCCGGGAGACTTATCGTCGGCCCATGCGGCCTCTGCGGGCGCTGGTCATCTACATCGTGGTGGTATTGGTCGGCGGCGCTTTGTTGGCGCCGTGGCTTTATTGGCTGGCCCAATCATCCGCCCATTCGTTTCCGAAAATCGCGGCCGAACCTTTCAATCGCTTTGTTGACCGTTCCCTGCTCGTGCTTGCCCTGGCGGGATTGTGGCCGGTGTTGCGCGCACTGGGCGTGGCTTCCTGGCGCGAGGCCGGTCTCGTGCGGCCCCGCGGTCAGTGGAATAAGCTGCTGGGCGGCCTGCTGGTTGGCTTCCTGTCACTGGCGGTGGTTGGGGGAATGGCCATCCTTTGCGGCAACCGCGTTTTCAACCGGGCGGCCACCGCCCACGAAGTGGTGTCGGCCATTTGCAGCGCCATCGGCACAGCCGCCATCGTGGCGGTTATGGAGGAAATCCTGTTTCGCGGCGGCATTTTCGGCGGGTTGCGGAAATTTTTTCACTGGCCGGTCGCTCTCGTCGTCAGCAGCCTGATCTATGCGCTCGTCCATTTTATGCACCGGGCGGATTTTAGCGGCGCGGTCGGTTGGAACTCCGGGCTGGCGCTGCTGCCCCGCATGCTGGCCGGCTTCGCGGATTTTCAGGCGTTTATACCCGGTTTTTTAAACCTGACCCTTGCAGGTGTCCTGCTCGGCCTGGCCTATCAGCGCACCGGTAACCTGTATTTTTCCATTGGCCTGCACGCGGGCTGGATTTTCTGGCTGAAAACCTACGGCACATTCACAACAGCGCCACCCGCTCCGGCGTGGTTTTGGGGTACGGGCAAATTGATTGACGGCTGGCTGGCGATGATGGTCCTGGTCGCGGTTCTGCTCCTGTTCAAGTTCGTGCCGCTGGGACGCAACAGCGAACCATTTAATATACCGTAATGACTGCATTGGCAGAAACCGTCCTGGATTGTCTTGATGTCGGCCTCGCATTTTTCTACCCCGAGACCTGTCAGATTTGCCAGGCGGAGCACGCCACTTCCCAGGACGGTTTTGTCTGCGGGAAATGCCGGGACCAGGTCCGCTTCATCAAGCCACCATTTTGTCAGCGCTGCGGCCTCCCCTACCCCGGTGATTTTACCGCGCCGTTCGCATGCACGAACTGTTCTGAAATGAAGCTGTACTTCAAGTCCGCGCGTTCGGCTGTGGTGGCGCACAACGTCGTGCGGGAAGCGGTTCATCGCTACAAATATCAACGGGCGCTCTGGTTCGAACCGTTTCTCGCAGGTTTGTTCGTGCGCGAAGCCCGGACCGCGCTGTCCGAACAAGCATGGGATTTAATCGTGCCCGTCCCGCTGCATGGGTTGAAACGCCGCGAACGCGAGTTCAATCAGGCCGAACGACTGGCCGCGCACCTGGGTGCCGCCACGCAGATTCCGGTGAACCCAAGGCTGCTGGACCGTGTCAAATCCACGGCCACCCAGACGCTGCTCACGCGCCAGCAACGCGCGGCGAACATGCGGGGGGCTTTTGCGGTCCGTTCCGGTGCGCGATTGAACGGCGAACGGATCATTCTGGTGGACGACGTTTTTACCACCGGCGCCACGACCAACGCCTGCGCGCAGGTTTTGCGGGCTGCCGGGGCGGGTGATGTTTGTGTCTGGACAGTCGCACGCGGACTTTAGTATCATTTGAACGTTAATGGCCACGACCACTTTCACGGGAAAATCGCTCGGGTTGGAATCCATCGCACCGGCCGTGACTCCGCCGGCCAAAGGGGCGCAGACGAACTTTGCCAAAAAACCCAAGCTGGGCGGTGGCAAATCCAAAAAGCGGGACATTCCCGAGGGGCTTTGGACCAAATGCCCCAAGTGCGAGACGATGGTTTTCGACAAGGAACTGGACGAAAACCTGAAGGTCTGCCCGAAGTGCGAATTTCACTTTCCCATCGGCGCGCGCGAACGCATCCATTCTCTCGTTGAAACCTGCACGTTTGAGGAAATGGACGCCGAAATGACGAGCGTGGATCCGCTGCAATTCGTCGACAAAACCTCCTACCCGAAGCGGGTTCAAGCTCATCAGGCGGCGACCGGCCTGAAAGACGCCGTCCTGACGGGCATCTGCAATATTGGCAAGCATCGCGTTGCGCTCGGCGTGATGGATTTTAATTTTATCGCGGCGTCCCTTGGTTCCGTGGTCGGTGAAAAGCTCACGCGCCTGATCGAACGCGCGACGGAAAAGGAATTGCCGGTGATCATCGTTTCCACGAGCGGCGGCGCACGCATGCAGGAAGGCATGCTCAGCCTGATGCAGATGGCCAAGACTTCTGCCGCACTCGCTTATCACGCGCAACGCCACCTGCCCTATCTCAGCATGCTGACCCATCCGACCACCGCGGGTGTCATGGCCAGTTTCGCCAGTCTGGGCGATCTCATTCTGGCCGAGCCGGGGGCCATGATCGGTTTTGCCGGGCCGCGGGTCATCAAGGACACCACCCAGGCTGAACTGCCGCCGGATTTTCAAACTGCGGAATTCCTGCTCAACCATGGCCTGATTGATGCCATCGTGTCGCGCAAGGAAATGAAGCAGCGCTTCATTGAATATTTGGATTTTCTCGATGCCCGGCCAATGGTGGCGGCGTCCTGAAGCCCGTTCATCTGCGCCCGTCGTACCACAAGGTGCAGGATTCGCGGCGGGTCAGGGTGCGGCGGTTGATGAGCACGCGCGCCAGTAATTTCAAATGGTCCCACGCCGTGTAAAGCCGCAGCTTGCGCGCGGAAGTCGTGAGCGGGTGCCGATGCAATATGACGATGCCCCGGCCGGTCTCGCGTGCCAGTTGTTTCAGACGCCGGCTCAAATCCAGTTCCTCGGCCGCGAAGAATTTGTCGTTGAACCCGCCGAGCTTCCGGAAAACCGCCGCGTCGACAAAAATGAATGAACCGGCCAGCCAGCGGCCCATCCGGCTCGAACAGTTCCAGAGCCAGGTGAAGAATTCTGCCATCAAATGCTTTTCATCCATCCGGACGGTCGAGCCGCCGGCCAGCCAGCGGCCGGATTGAATCTGCTCCGCGACCTCGTCAAACAACCCGGCTCCGGGGCGTGAATCCGCGTCCACAAAAACCAGCCAGTCACCGGTCGCCGCCGCGGCGCCGCGGTTGCGGGCACGCGCGATTTGGTTGACCGGCTCAAACACAACCGTTGCGCCGGCGTTGCGCGCAATTTCAGCCGTGTGGTCGGTGGAATTGTTGTCACACACAATTAATTCAACGTCCCAGCCGCGCCGGGCAAACGCTCCCGCTGCCGATTTTATCTCGGTCAACGACCGGGCCAGCAACCGTTCTTCGTTAAAAGCGGGGACCACGACTGAAATTTTCACCGGTTTCAGTATGCTGCATCCATCGGCGGGTTTCAATGTGGGAATCCCGCCCGACGGGGCTTTATTTTTTCGCGTGCTATTTTTTACGGAATCTTTGTATTTTGTGGCATGACCATTTGGATTCTTGCTCTGGTGTTGCTGGCCTCGGGGGCCGGCCTGGGCCTTCGCCAAGGTGCCATTCGCGCGGGGATTTCCTTCGTGGGGATTGTGGCGGCCGCTTTGTTTGCTGGAATATTGGGAAAGCAACTCAAACCGCTGTTGCCGCACGCCGGCCTTCAAAATCCCACGGTGATCTGGCTCGTCGCGCCCCTGGCAGCCTTCGTTGTCATTCTCATCCTCTTCAAGACGGTCGGTTTTTTTGTCCACCGGAAGGCTTATCTCTTTTACAAATACAAGGCGGGGGACCTGCGGTTAAGCCTGTGGCGGCGGTTGAATTCAAGGCTGGGGTTGTGCATCGGTTTGTTGAACGGCACAGCCTATTTCCTTTTGGCTTCGTTTGTCATCTACAACGTCAGCTATTGGACAATTCAAACCGCGCCATCCTCCGAGGAATCCGTCGCCATCCGGTTCGTCAATCACATGGGGCATGATTTGGACACCGCCGGGCTGGCCGGCGCCGCCCGCTCCATTGTTTCGCTGCCGGACATGTATTATCAACTGGCCGATCTGGCAGGTTTGTTGCGCCAAAATCCCCGGTTGAAAGGCCGGTTGGAAAGTTACCCGGCGTTTCTTCCCCTGGCGGAACGCGGAGATTTCAAGCAGCTGGGCCAGGACACTGATTTTCAAGATGCCTGGAAGGATATCGCCCCCGTTACCCAGCTGCTGAAAGCCCAGCAGGTCCTGGTGATGCTGAAAGACAACGAATTGACCGGGATTGTTTTTGCCATCGTGCAGACGGATTGGGACGACCTGAATGAGTATCTTAGGACCGGCAAATCTCCTGAATTTGATTCCGAGAAACTGCTGGGCCGGTGGGATTTCAACGTTAATGTCAGCGTTGCGATGTTGCTGGTCAACCGGCCCACAATCCGGCCCGCAGATATCCGGGTCTTGCGAAGCCTCTGGTCCGATGCCTATGCCCAGACCGCTTTTGTTGCCGGGTCGGACCATCAGGCGTTTTTGGAAAACATGCCCCATTTCGGGGTGGAAAACGGCGCCCCAACCGTTGCCGAGAAGGTGACTTTGTCGGGACAATGGGAAAAAGCCGGGACCAATTATGATTTATCGCTTGGCGGCAACGGCCAGGTCAAATCCATGACGGCCCACACCGATGGTCTGCGGCTCATAATCAAATCAGGCAACGATTCACTCGCATTTGACCACGAGCAATAACGGTCCAAAATCTTCAAAAAAGGCCATTTACAGAGGGATTTTTCGCCTTAAAACGGCCCGAGACTTGCTGTTTTTGTGGCATATGCGCGTGCGAAATCCAGTCGCAATAATGGTGATCATCTCAACCGGCACACTTTTTTTGACGGCCTGTCAAAAAAAGTCGATTGAGCAGACGTTGCATGCTGCGGAAATCAATCATTCATCACTTTCCTCAACCAATTCTTTGAACAAAACCGATCTGGGCGTCTTGCCGCTCTCAAACCACGTTTCGACCACCGTCAGCCTCGGCAAAAACCGGCAGTGCACCATCACCCCCACCCTGTTAAAAAGTGGGAATGTCCAAATCATCCTGGACATGGAGACCATGGACGCGGACGGCAGGCCTCAAGGCATGAATGTAGCACGCGTCCTGGCCCGCTCCGGAGAACCTTTCGATGTTTCCATCGGCGACATGAGCCTGGCATTTACGCCTCAACTCACGGTCCAATAGGACATCGCACCTGAAGAAATGGTCGGGGCGGTGAGATTTGAACTCACGACCTCTTGCACCCCAAGCAAGCGCGCATACCAAGCTACGCTACGCCCCGCACCAAAAACTAATCCTAGCTGTTTGCCGCCCGCTTTCAACGGCAAAAATTACCCGCGTTTCTTCGACACCGTGTGCGTCGCGTGGCCGTAAAATGCCTCGGCGCATTCCATCAGCGTCTCCGACAGGGTCGGATGCGGATGCACGCTCCCCGCGATGTCCTCTGCCGTCGCGCCCATTTCAATCGCCAGCACCGCCTCGGCAATCAACTCGCCCGCGCCGGCGCCCGCAATTCCAACCCCCAGCACGCGCTCCGTTTCCGGATCGATGAGCATCTTCGTCACCCCGTCCGTCCGGTCGAAGGACAACGCGCGTCCCGACGCCGCCCAGGGAAATTTCGCGACCTCGTATTTGACGCCGCGTTCTTTGGCCTCGGCTTCGGTCAGGCCGCACCAGGCCAGTTCCGGGTCGGTGAAAACCACGGCGGGAATGACGATCCCGCTGAGCGGCACGCTGTTCCCGCCATTAATGCTCTCCACGGCAATGTGTGCTTCCTTGTTTGCCTTGTGGGCCAGCAAAATGCCGCCCGCGATGTCGCCAATGGCATAAATGCCCGGGTCATTGGTTTGCTGGCGTTCGTTGACTTTGACAAAGCCCTTTTCATCCAGCTCGACCTTGGTGTTTTCCAACCCGAGATCGGCGCTGTTGGGCACGCGCCCCACCGCCACCAGCACGCGGTCGTATAATTCGGAAAGCTTCTGGCCGTTGTATTCCAGCTCGACCTTGATTTGCTTTCCGACGGTGGCCATTTTGGTGACCCTCGCCTTGAGGCGGATTTCCTTGAAAGCCCGTTTCGCATTCGCAACCACCGGCCGCGCGAGGTCGGGATCCGCGCCCAGGAGCACGCCGTCGAGCGCTTCCACGAGGACGATTTTGCTGCCCAGCCCGGCATAAACCGTCCCCATTTCCATGCCGATATAACCACCGCCCACGACGAGCAGGTTTTCCGGAATGTCCTCGATCTCCAACGCTTCGGTCGATGTCATCACGCGCGGATTGCCCAGGTCAAAGGCCTTTGGCATCGCGGCCAGGGAACCGACCGCCAGCAGCGCCTGCTCAAATTGGATGAACTGCTGCCCCTGCCCGGTCTCGACGCGCAACGTTTGCGAACCTTCAAAGTAGCCGCGGCCTTGAATGACTTGAACGCCTCGCATCTTGGCCAGGGTGGCCACGCCGGCACCCAGCTTTTCCAGGATGGATTCCTTCCACGCGCGGAGTTTGCCCAGATCCACCTTGGGCTCCGCAAAGGTGATGCCCCGGTGCGCCGATTCGCGCGCCCCGACAATCTGATGCGTTGCGTAGAGCAATGCTTTGGACGGAATGCAGCCGCGATTCAAACAAACTCCGCCCAGCCGCTTTTCGCGTTCGACCAGAATGACCTTCTTGCCCAGGTCCGCCGCGTAAAATGCCGCCGCGTAGCCGCCCGGTCCCGCGCCCACAACCACAATTTCAGTTTTGATGGTGTCCATGAATTAAATTTTCACCGCGTCTTCCTTGAAATTCTGCAGCGCCGCCACCAGGTCCACGATAAACCGCGCCGCCTCGCCGCCGTCTATCACGCGATGGTCATACGACAACCCCAGGGGCGTCATCATGCGAATCTCCACCTTGCCGTCGTGGGCGACCGGCTTCAGCGCGCCGCGCCCCAGGCCGAGAATCGCCACCTCCGGTTTGTTCACAATCGGCGTGAAATGCGCGCCGCCAATGGCGCCCTGGTTGGAAACGGTGAACGTGCCGCCTTTGAGTTCGTCGCCCGAAACCTTCCGGTCGCGCGCCTTTTGCGCGAGTTGTTCCAGTTCCCGGGACAAATCCAGCACCGACTTTTTATCCACGTCGCGCAGGACCGGCACAATCAATCCCTGTTCGGTGTCCACCGCTATCCCAATGTGATAGTACCCCTTGATGACGACCTCGTTGGCCGCTTCGTCGAGGCTGGAATTAAAAATCGGATGCTGCTTCAAGGTCTCCACCAGTGCCTTCAGCACCAGTGGCGTCAACGTCAATCGCACCCCCTTTTTCTCATATTTGGGCGCGAACTTTTTGCGCAAAGCGTTCAGTTGCGTGAAATCCGCCTCGTCAAACTGGGTCACCCGCGGCACCGCATTCCAGCTTTCCACCATTCGCCGGGCAATCACCTGGCGCAGCGGCGTCAGCGGCTTTTTGGTCACCGGCCCCCATTGCGAAAAATCAATCGATTCCGTGATCGCGGGGCGCGCTGTGGCACCCGCGCCGCCGCCGGATTTGCCCTTGGCCGCCGCGGCCATCAACCGCTGAAGGTAGGCGCGCACGTCGCCAATGACAATCCGCCCGCCCGGCTCACTGCCGCGTACCCTGGATAAATCGATGCCCAATTCGCGGGCAATTCTGCGAAGCGATGGCGACGCGACCGGCACCGCTGCTGGTTTTGAAACGGCTTCTCCAATTTCTTCGGCTTCCGCTTCACCGGCCGCTTCGGGCTCCGGCGCTGGCGTGGATCCGGCGAGCCTGGCGGCCGGCGCCGGCGCGGTGGCGGGCGCGCCACTTTCCGTCAGGGTGATCAGGCGCTGGCCCACGTTGATTTTGTCGCCGGGTTTGACGTGGATTTTGGCCACGACGCCGGCGGCGGTGGTGGGGATCGACGCCACGGCCTTTTCGTTTTCGAGTTCGATGATGGCCTGGCCCTTGGCGACCTGGTCGCCGTCCTTGACGAAAACGTTGACCACGACGCCGGAATCGGCGCCCTCACCCAGTTTGGGAAGTTTAACATCCATAAATTAACCGGCCGCGCAACATGGCGGAAACCGCCGCAGTTTTCCAGAAATAATTTTTCCCGGCTTGGGCAGAAAACATTCCGATGGCGAAATTGGATTGAGGATGGGATTCTCCACTCAAACCAGCTGCGGCTGGATTTTTTCGGGGTCAACCCCCAGATCCTTGATGGCCTTTTCGACGAGTTGCCGCTCGACCTGCCCTTTCTCGGCCAGCGCATAAAGCGTGGCAATGACGGTGGACTCGGCATCAATTTCAAAAAATCGGCGCAAGCGGGCCCGGGTGTCGCTGCGGCCGAACCCGTCCGTCCCCAGCGTCATCAAACCGCCGGGCACCCACGGCGCAATCTGGTCCGGCACGGTGCGAATGTTGTCGGATACCGCCACAAAGACCCCCGTTTCTTTTGCGAGCAGGGTCTCGACGTAGGATTTTTTGGGTGGTTGTGTCGGGTGCAGCCGGTTCCAGCGCTGGCAGCAAATCGCATCCGTGCGGAGCTGTTTGTAGCTCGTGGCGCTCCACACATCGGCGGAAACGCCGTAGCGTTCGGCCAGAATTGCCTGCGCTTTCAGTGCCGAGCCGATGATCGGTCCGCTGCCAAAAATGTGCGCTTTATGCGCTTGGCCGTCCGGGCCGGGTTTGAACCGGTACAACCCTTTCAATATGCCGTCCTCGACGCCCGGGGGCATGGGCGGCATGGATTGGTTTTCGTTGTAAAGTGAGAGGTAATAGAAAATGTCCTCGCCCTCGGCATACATCCGGCGGAGACCGTCCGCCACAATGACGGCGAGCTCGTAACCGAACGCCGGGTCATAGGCCAGCAATGTCGGCACTGTGCTCGCGTGCAGGAGGCTGTGGCCGTCCTGGTGTTGCAGACCTTCGCCGTTGAGGGTGGTGCGGCCGGCCGTTGCGCCGAGCAAAAAGCCTTTCGCCCGGATGTCGCCCGCCAGCCAGAACAGATCCCCGACGCGTTGCAGGCCGAACATGGAGTAGTAAATGTAGAACGGAATCATCGGCACGCCGTGCGTCGCGTAACTCGTGCCGGCCGCGATGAACGACGCCATGGAACCGGCCTCGGTGATGCCTTCCTCAAGAATTTGCCCGTCCTTTGCCTCGTGATAATAGAGCAATGAATTCCGGTCCACCGGCTCGTAAAGCTGGCCTTTCCATGAATAAATTCCAATTTCCTTGAACAAGCCGTCCAAACCGAAGGTGCGCGCCTCGTCCGGGATGATCGGCACGATCCGCCGGCCAATCTCCTGGTTGCGCACGAGCGAACCCAACAGCAGGGTAAATGCCTTGGTTGTTGAGACTTCGCCGGAGTTGTCACCCTTCAGTAACCGCTCAAAGTCGGCAAGTTTTGGGACATTCAACCGGGCCGGCTCGACGATGCGCGCCGGCAGGAAACCGCCGAGCGCCTGGCGGCGTTCCAACAGATACTTTGTTTCCGGACTGTCCGGGGGCGGGCGGAAGAACGGGGTTTCGGCGATGACGTCGTCGCTGATGGGAATTTTGAAGCGCTCGCGAAATTCGCGCAGCTCCTTCTCGTTCATCTTTTTCTGCTGGTGTGAAATGTTTTTGCCTTCGCCCGCCTCGCCCAGGCCGTAGCCCTTGACCGTTTTGGCCAGAATCACCGTGGGCTGCCCCTTGTGTCCGGTCGCCGCCAGGTAGGCCGCATACATTTTACGGGCATCGTGGCCGCCGCGCAGCAGCTTGCTGATTTGTTCGTCCGTAAGATGGTTCACCAGTTCGAGCAATTCGGGGTATTTGCCGAAGAAGTGTTTGCGCGTGTAACTGCCCGGTTCGACGGTGTATTTCTGGTAGTCGCCATCCACGCACTCTTCCATGCGCCTGAGCAACAAACCGGATTTGTCGCGCGCGAGCAATTCGTCCCAGTCGGTGCCCCAAATCACCTTGATGACGTTCCAGCCCGCGCCCCGGAACAGACCTTCCAATTCCTGGATGATTTTCCCGTTGCCGCGCACCGGACCATCGAGGCGTTGCAAATTGCAGTTGATGACCCAGATCAGGTTGTCGAGATTTTCCCGCGCACCCAGCGTGATGGCGCCGAGGGTATCCACCTCGTCGCACTCGCCGTCACCGAGAAAGGCCCAGACTTTGGGTTCGTCCTTCCAATTCACCAGGCCGCGGGCCTGGAGGTAGCGGTTGAACCGGGCCTGATACAGCGACATGATGGGGCCGAGGCCCATCGAGACTGTCGGGAACTGCCAGAAGTCCGGCATCAGATACGGATGCGGATAGGACGACAACCCGCCGCCTTCGGCGAGTTCCTGCCGGAAATTTTGCAGGTGCCGCTCATTCAGCCGGCCTTCCAGGAATGCCCGCGCATACATGCCCGGCGCGGCGTGCCCCTGAAAATAAACGATGTCCCCCGGAAATGTGTCGGTGCGTCCGCGCAGGAAATGGTTGAAGGCAACTTCGTAAAGCGTCGCCGAGGAGGCGAAGGTCGAAATGTGCCCGCCCACGTTGGTGGTCGAATTGGCCTTCACCACCATCGCCATGGCATTCCAGCGGATGTAGCTCTTGATGCGGCGCTCGATGTCGCGGTCACCCGGAAAGGGCGCCTGCTGTTCGGGCGTTATGGTGTTGAGGTAGGGCGTATTGACGCCCTGCGGCGCGGCGCGCAACTGGTTGGCCAGCTTTTCCAGCAGGCGCGCCGTCCGTTCCGGTCCCTGGGTTTCCAGGGCCAGTTCGAAAACGGATTGCAGCGATTCGCTCCACTTGTCGCCGTTGCTGCCGCTGGTCCGGCCGCCAACGCCGGAGCGCGAATCGTAAATATCTTTTTTCTCAACGTTCACTGTGCTATTCACCTTTGTTTCAAGCGCGAAAATTACGCGACCGGAATTAGAATCCAACACCACGCCCAACACCAGCAAAATCGCCGTCCGCCGTCATCATGAAACTGCTCGATCTCACGCTTGCGTCGCCCGCCGAGAATCTTGCATGCGATGAGGCTTTGCTCAACTGGTGTGAAGCCGGGGATGGCGGGGAAATCCTCCGCTTTTGGGAACCGCGCGAACATTTCGTCGTCGTGGGTTACGCCAACCAGGTGAAGACGGAGGTGGATGTCGCGGCCTGCGCGGAAAAAAATGTCCCGATTTTCCGCCGTTGTTCCGGGGGCGGAACGGTGTTGCAGGGGCCGGGCTGTTTGAACTATGCGTTGATTTTACAAATCGCCGTCCATTCCCCGGTCGCCAGCATTTCCGGCGCGAACCAATTCATCATGGAACGGCACCGGGCGGCCTTGGAATCAGAACTCCAGAGCCGGCAGACCGAGGTCGCAATTGCGGTCCTTGGCCATACCGATTTGGCGCTGGTTCCGCGTTCCCCTGCGCCCGTCACGCCCCGGAAGTTTTCCGGCAATTCACAGCGCCGCCACAAACGCGCGCTGCTTTTTCATGGAACGTTTCTGCTCAACCTGGATTTCCCGCTGTTGAACACACTGTTGCCGATGCCTTCCCGGCAACCCCACTACCGCCATGAACGGAGTCATTCCGACTTTCTGGCCAATTTGCACGTGCCGGCGGCCCGGCTGAAGAGCAGGCTCGTCCAGGCCTGGGGCGCCACCGAGCTTTTGAATGATTTTCCGGAACCGGAAATGCGCCGGCTTGCGGCGGAAAAGTATTCGAGTGCGGAATGGAATTCGAGGTTATAGGTTTGCCCACTGTTGGATTTCGCTCACAAAACACAAGTAGTTTGACTAAGCGCCAGGTTAAACGTAGATTTCGAGCGAATGCTGGCCGTTGAATCAAAGGTGGCGAGGGCAGATGCGGCTGACTCGCTCAAAGCCGACCCGAAACGTTCCTGGACACATCTGGTGGAACCACTGGAGCCTTTTCTCCAGGCGGTCGCGCAGCGATTGATCGAGCAGGTCAATGGGTTTGATCCACAAATCGTTCCCTATGCTCAATACGCCCTCAGCGGCAGCGGCAAACGTTTGCGCCCCACCCTCGTCGCGCTGGCGGCCAATTCCGCGGGTAAAACCACGGATGCTCACATCAACGTGGCGGTTATCATTGAAATGGTTCATCTGGCCACGCTGGTTCATGACGACGTGATGGACGAGGCCGAAATCCGCCGTGGACAGCTCACGCTGGCGGCGAACTGGGGCAACGAAATTGCGGTGCTTTTTGGCGACTGCCTGTTTGCCCAGGCATTGAAAATGGCGGCCGGGTTCCAAACCCCGGAAGTTTGCCGCGCGGTGGCCATGGCCACCAACACGGTTTGTTCCGGTGAAATTTTGCAGACGCGGTATCGTCGGAAATTCCAGGTGTCCCGGCATGAATATTTCCGTGTGATTGAAATGAAAACCGCCGAGCTGTTTACGCTTTCGTGTGATCTGGCCGGACTTTTGAGCGAAGCCACGCCGGAACAGCGTGCGGCCTTGCGACATTTCGGGGCCGCGTTCGGCACCGCCTATCAGGTTTATGACGACTGCGTGGATTTGTTCGGCTCGGAATCTTCGGCGGGCAAGTCACTCGGCACGGATCTGGCCAAGGGCAAATTGACCTGGCCGGTCTTGCTGGCTTGGGAACGCGCAAACGTCACAGACCGCGCGCAATTGGAGAACCTGGTCATGGACTGGCAGCCGGCGAATTTTTCCGCAGTGAACGAATTGCTCGACAAATACGAGACGTTTGAGCCGACCCGGCAGGTCATCGGCCGGTTTTTGGAGCAGGCCCGCCGGGCAGTGGGCGGTTTGCCGGAGTCGGCTGGGCGCACGGGCCTGTCCAATCTGGCTGATTTTCTAGCGCAACAAACTGAAGCGCTTGCTGTTGGTGTTAAATACCCATGATTATGGCGGAGCCAGTCGCACGCACTGATTCAGGTTCTTCCGCACCCATCGACGAGAACGCGCTGGTCCAGCGCGCCCGCGAGGGCGATCTGGGAGCCTATGATCTGCTCGTGCAACGGTATCAGGAGCGCATTTACGCAACGATTTATCATATGACGTCCAATCACGAGGACGCCAATGATCTCGCCCAGGAATCCTTTATCAAGGCGTTTCAAGCCCTGAAATCGTTCAAAGGCGGATCAAGTTTCTATACCTGGCTTTACCGGATAGCAGTCAACAAGACGATTAATTTCCTCAAACAGCGGAAAAATCGCATCCACATGAGCCTGAACGACTTGGATTTTAACGCCGAGCATGATCCGGATATGCTTGCCTTGGTTTCCGATAAAACGCCACGCCGGGAGGCCGTTTTGACCGAACTTCAAGAAAAATTGAACACGGCCTTACTAAAACTGTCTGAATCACATCGACTGGTTGTTGTACTGCACGATGTGCAGGGTATGTCACACGATGAAATTGCGAAAGTCATGGAATGCAACATTGGCACCGTGAGATCGCGGCTCTTTTACGCGCGGCAGCAATTGCAGGCTTGGTTGTCCGAATACTTGAAACCATGAGCGAGGAGTAACATGAACGAGAATCAACCGAATTTTGAGTCGTTGCGCCGATTGTTGGCGCTAAAGCAGCGCGAAACCCCGCCGCCCGGATATTTTAATAATTTTTCGCGCCAGGTGCTGGCCCGCATCCGTGCCGGCGAAGCCGGGGCCGAAGCCGGTTGGGTCGAACGCGCGCTGGCCAACGCGCCGTGGCTTTTCAAATTGCTTCAGTCCATTGAAACCAAGCCGGTGTTTGCGGGCGGATTTGCCACGGCCCTGTGCATGCTGCTGTTAATTGGCGCCGTAATCGCCCAGCGCCCGGAATCCGCATCGCAAGCACTTTTGCAACCAACCACCCAGGAGGTCACCACGCTTGCTTCGGCGACGCCGACGTCGTTGACCCAGCCGGTAAACCCGATGTTGCTGGCTGATAACAGCACCAATCCGGTGATTAATTTTCAGTCCACGAGTGCAGATTCCTTCGGCCAAATCCCGCTTGGCGCGCAGTTCGCAACCTATTCGACGCCGGGCAACTGAGCAACCTATGCCGGGTTATCCGGATGGGTTCGTCATTTGTCCCGGGACGGTTGATTCCTGTCAATTGTCACATCACCAAAGTCCGGTTGGATAACCTCAAGACGCCCTGGCCATAGACAGCCTTCGGCGCTTGTAAACTTGAAACCTTGCCGCCTATTTCATTAAATCGGTCGGGTGCCAACCAAAGTCATAGCGGTCGCCAATCAAAAGGGCGGTGTGGGAAAGACGACCACCGCCGTGAATCTTGCCGCCTGTCTCGCCGCCGTCGGCAAACGCGTGTTGCTTTTCGACCTCGATCCCCAGGCCAACGCCACCAGCGGGCTGGGCCTGGAAAAGACCGAAGGCGCCAGCGCTTATCGCGTCTTGTTGGGTGAAGGTGGTTTGCTCGATAAAATCAAGGCCACGGCCTTCGAACGCCTCGAAGTTGTGCCCAGCGAAGTGGACCTGTGCGCCGCTGACCTGGAATTGGCGCGCATGGAAAACCACCTTCTCCGCGTTGCGGGCGCGCTGAAGCCGGTTTTGGAGAGCGGCCGGTTCGACATGGTTTTCATCGATTGCCCGCCGTCGTTGGGGGTTTTAACTTTGAACGCCTTTGTGGCCAGCGATGGCTTGCTGGTGCCGCTGCAGTGCGAGTATTACGCGCTGGAAGGCATTTCGATGATGAACCGGGTGCTGACCCAGCTGCGCGAGACGGGCGTCAATCCGCGCCTGAATATTTTCGGCGTGGTGATGACGATGTTCGACGGCCGGACCAAGCTGGCGAATGAGGTTGTCGGCGAGGTGCGTCATTTGCTGGGCACACGCGTGTTTGAAACCGTCATCCCGCGCAGCACGCGGCTGGCCGAAGCGCCGAGCTTTGGCAAACCGATTATTCACTACGACAAGTACAGTTCCGGCTCGGCCGCGTATGAACTGCTCGCGCAGGAGGTCCTCGCACGGCTGGAAATTGCACAGTAAGCTTGCCCTCATTCCCGCAATTCAATACTCTGATTTTTTTTCGAAGCGATTATGGCCAAAGAAATTCTCGAAATGCCGATTGAGTTGGTGACCATGGAGTTGCCGGACACAAAAACCATCCGCCTCAAGTGGCCCGGCGGCTACGAACCCGATTTCAAGACCGGCCAATTCATCACGCTTTATTGGCCGGACACGCCCGGCTACAAGCGCGCCTATTCCCTGTCTTCTTCCGCCCTGGACCGCGGTTTTTTTGAAGTCACCATCAAACGCGACGGCAAAATGGGCACGCGAATTGTGGATTGGGCAAAGGCCGGGGACACCCTCTTTGTCATTCCGCCCGTCGGCAAGTTCCTGCCCGTCTATGAGCCAAACAAACAGCTCATCTGCATCGCCGGCGGCTCGGGGGTGACCCCGTTTCGTGGATTTGTGCGCGAGGCCACGCAACGCAAATTGGAGACGAAAATCAAGGTGCTTTACAGCGTGCGCACGACCCGCAGCATCATTTTCCAGCAGGAATTTCACCAATTGGAAATCGAAAACCCCAACTTCAGCTTTTACGTGACCTGCACCCGGCTGGACGCAAACGATCCGTGGCAGGGACGCCGCGGCCGCATTACGCCGGAATGGGTGAAGCAACACGTCCACGATCTGCCCAATACCGTCTTCTACGCCTGCGGGCCCAACGAACTCGTTGAGTTTGCCGAGGAAGTGGTGCTGCACGGCATGGGCGTGCCGAAAGAGCAGATGAAAACGGAAAAATGGGGCTAAAGCGCACGCCACTCTTCGCCGCGCACCAAAAACTTGGCGCGAAACTGATTGATTTCGGCGGCTGGGAGATGCCCGTGTATTACACGAGCATCGTCGAGGAACATCTTGCCGTCCGCAATGCCGCCGGCATCTTCGACATCTCACACATGGGCGAAGTCACCGTCAGCGGCGCAGGCGCGGCGGATTTCCTGAACCACACCCTGACCAACGACATCCGTAAACTCGCGGCCGGTCAGGGGCAATACACCCTGATGTGCAACGCGCACGGCGGCGTCATTGACGATCTCTACGCCTACCGGCTTTCGGGTGAAGTATATTTCCTGATCATCAATGCCTCGCGGATCGAAGCCGATGTTGCGTGGTTGCAGGCACAGGCCGCGAAGTTTCCCCGGCGAAGCGAATTGCAACTCACCGATGCATCTCACAATTACGCCGCCGTGGCCGTGCAGGGTCCGCGGGTGAAGGAGTTCATTGACCAATGTATTGGCGGCGGTTCGAATTGCGCCATCCGGGTCGGGCGCGTCACAGATTTGAAAAAGAATCAGATTGGCGGTTTTCCCGTCCACGGCGCGGACGTGCTGGTTTCGCGAACCGGTTACACCGGCGAGGATGGATTTGAAATCGTTGGCCGCGACGATTCCATACGACAGATTTGGGATGCGGTTCTCACCGTCGGCCAGCCGTTTGGCGTAAAGCCCTGCGGACTCGGCGCGCGCGACACGTTGCGGACCGAGGTCTGTTACCCGCTTTACGGCCATGAACTGGACGAGAACACCACGCCGATGGAGGCCGGGCTTGATTCTTTTGTTTCGCTCGACAAAGACGGGTTTACCGGCCGCAACATTTTGGCGGAACAAAAGGCCAATGGCGTTCGTAAAAAGCTGGCCGCCTTCAAGATGACCGGGAAATCCGCGCCGCCACGACCGCATTACTCAATTTGGGCAAATGACGCGGGCATTGGTCAGGTTACCAGCGGCACCCAAAGTCCGTCACTGGGCATCGGCATCGGCATGGGCTATGTGCCACCGGAACAGGCCAAACCGGGCACGCCGGTCGAAATTGAAATTCGCGGCAAATACTCCCCTGCCCTGATCGTGCCGAAACCGATTTACCGGAAAACCTGACCGGAAGGGATGGCGTGTCACCGTCCGATTTTTAATTTGGAACGCCGATAACAGCATCCCACCTTAAAATGGATTTGAGAATCTGTGCCAGCCGCGTAAACTGCACCGGAAATTTATGAGCAACATTCCTTCCGACCTGAAATACACCAAATCCCACGAATGGGTCCGCGTCAGCGGCGATACGGCGACCGTCGGCATCACTGACCACGCCCAGCATGAATTGACCGACATCGTGTTTGTCGAGCTGCCCGAAACCGGCAGGAAATTCAAAAGCGGTGAAGCCGCCGCCGTGGTGGAATCCGTTAAGACCGCGAGCGACATCTATTCACCGGTCAGCGGCGAGATTCTCGAAACCAACCAGGCCGTCGTGGACAATCCGGCCCTGGCGAACACCGAGCCCTACGCCGGCGGCTGGTTTTTCAAAATCAAACTAAGCAACCCGGCGGAACTGGATGCCTTGCTGTCACCGGACAGCTACAAGACGCAAATCAACGGCTAAAACCGTCGGCGGTTTTGTGAAAACGCGTCTCTTCATCAAACCGTATTGCCCGTGGTGCCACCGGGCAATGCACTGGCTCGATGAGCACGACATCAAATATGAAACCATTGATGTCATTGCCGATGCGGTCGCCTTTGACGAAATGGTCCGGCTGTCCGGGCAGGAACTCGCGCCGGTGATCGAGGCGGATGGCAAGGTGCTGGCCGATTTCGGCCCGGAACAATTGGCAGCGTTTTGGGAGAAAAATTTTAGCCACAGATAAACACAGATGGACTCAGACATGGAATTTCCCGGCTGAAATTGATTTAATCTGTGTTTAATCTATGTTCATCTGCGGCCTGGAATAATGACGACCACTGAATTCAAACCGCGCCCGCGCCTGCCGGAATGGCTGCGCCTTGCGCTGCCCACATCGGACCGCTTCGCCCAGACGCGCAATCTGTTGGGCGAATTAAAGCTGCATACGGTCTGCGAAAGCGCCAAATGCCCGAACCATTGGGAATGCTGGAGCAAGGGCACGGCAACGTTCATGATCGCCGGCGACCGTTGCACGCGCGCGTGCGGCTTTTGCGCGGTGTCCACGGCCAAACCGCTCGCGCTGGAAGCGGACGAGCCGATGCGGGTCGCCGAGGCCACGCGGCGGATGCGGTTGCGCCATATCGTCATCACCGCCGTGGCGCGCGACGATGTGGCGGACGGCGGGGCGGACCATTTCCGCCGGACCATCGAGGCGGTGCGTGCTTTGAATCCGGGCATTGTCATCGAGGTGCTGGTGCCGGATTTCAATGATCGGGACGAATCCATTGAAACCGTGCTCGCCGCCAACCCCCACATTTTCAACCACAACCTCGAAACGGTGCGGCGCTTGACGCCGGAGGTGCGCCATCGCGCGACCTATGACCGCAGTTTGAGCGTGCTGCGGAAGGCAAAGAACCGGCGCGGAGAAACCGTTTACACCAAGTCCGGGATGATGCTCGGGCTGGGCGAAACCGGGGAGGAAGTGCTGGTGGCGCTGGAGGATTTGCGCCGCGCCGGCTGTGACCTGCTTACCCTGGGCCAGTATTTGCAGCCGACCTTGAAACATTTGCCGGTGGTGGAATTTATTGCGCCGGAAGTTTTTGAAGCCTACGGTCATATCGCCCGCAATCTGGGCTTTATCCACGTGGCCAGCGGCCCGATGGTGCGAAGCTCATATCATGCCGACGAATTTACCCAGCCGTCAATGACCCGCTAAAAACGGGTTGCGATGGAGCAGCAGGTAACCCACCAGACCGAAACAGAGAATGCCAATCGTAAAGCCGATGACGGTGACGACGGTTTTCAGGGTGCGGGCCTGCTCATAAGTGCGTTGAGTGTTCAGCCTTTCCGCGGACATGAAGGCGGCAAAATCCGTTTCCAGCGCATTGGTAATGACTTCCTCATCCTTGAGCTGAAGTGTGAACCACTCACCGCGGTCCGGCTGCCACTCCTTCGGCAGGCTGGAAAGCTTGGTCACAGCCGGGCGGAAGCCCAACCGCGACCAATATGGGGAATTTTCCCGGGTCCAAAGCCGGAAAACCCCGTGATTGGAGGCCAGGGTTTGAATGCGCGCCCAAAATAATTCCCGCGCCTCATCGGCCCGGGCGAAGTCAAGGTAGCTTTCACTGTGCAACTGCGCATGTTGCCGGACAATTTGGATGCCGATGGCTCCGAGCAGCTTGCCATCGGCGGTTTCGGCCACTTGAAATTCCGTCAGACGCTTTTCCAGTTCATCGGCGGGCAAAAGCATGGAGTGCCAAAGCGCCTTGAGGCCTTGACGGTCGTCCGTGGTTGCGCGCCGGATGCGCAGGGCCGGCAAATTCATGGGGCTTGAAATTGGCCTCACCCCGGCCGAAAGTCAAAACGGCAGTGAAATTTTAAACCCGCCATTTGCTTTTTTCCGGACTTATGCCAATTTCAGCGGAATTAAATTATTAAACCATGAAAAATCCAGGCACCACGGAACTTCTGAACGCATTAAACTGGCGCTACGCCACCAAGGTCTTTGATCCCGCCCGGAAAATCCCGGCCGATGTCTGGCAGACCCTGGAACACGCGCTGGTGCTTTCCCCCAGTTCCTATGGACTTCAGCCGTATCGTTTTCTCATCATCAACAACCCCGCCAAACGCGCGGAACTGCTCCCCCATTCCTGGAACCAAAAACAGGTCGTGGACGCTTCGCATTACATCGTGTTTACCGCCCGCACGAAAATGACCGAAGCCGACGTGGACAAATTTGTCAGCCTTGCCAGCCAGGTGCGCCATATTCCGGCGGAATCCCTCAATCCCTACCGCGGCATGATGGTGGGCGATCTCGTGAACGGCCCGCGCGGCAAAATCGCGCACGAATGGGCAACCCGGCAGGCTTATATCGCCCTCGGCAATCTGATGACCTGCGCCGCCATTCTCGGCGTGGACGCCTGTCCCATGGAAGGATTTTCACCCGCCGACTACGACCGCCTGCTCGGTCTGGAAAACAGCGGATATGCCTCCGCGGTCTGCTGCGCCCTGGGTTATCGCTCAGCCGATGACAAATACGCCGGCCTGCCGAAGGTGCGTTACAGTACCGCAGACCTCGTGCGCGTTGTCTGACAGAGGTGGAAATCACCGGTCGGACCGCTGCCATCCCGGCCACAGGTCCACCGGTTGATTCCTTTCAGGGCCCGGCGAGACCGGATCGTTTAGTTTTTCTTTGGCGGTTTAAAATAGTATTAGTGCAACTAATTAACAGATGGTCGCTAACCTTGATTTAGGCTGAAAAAGCAAGTGTTTCGTGGTTTCAAAATTAGCTTGCAACGTCTTTGGAACCGGTTACCATTCCCTTGTCTGTTAGATAACTTGTCTCTACGGTCATGGTAAATCTTCAAGTGAACTTGGTTCAGTGATGATTTGAAACCCGGCAGTCGGGAACAGTCCGAGAACAGCAGTTAGTTTGAACAGTAAATCATCAAAATGAGCACGAAATTGTTTGTGGGAAATCTTTCCTTCAACACGACAGAAAACGACCTGCAGGAAGCGTTTGCCGCTCACGGCACGGTCGTGGAAGCCAACCTCATGATGGACCGGATGAGCGGCCGCTCGCGCGGCTTTGCCTTTGTTACCATGTCCACACCCGAGGAGGCACAGAAGGCGATTGAAGCCATGAACGGCGCAACCCTTGGTGACCGCGCCCTTACGGTGAACGTGGCGCGCCCGAAAGAGGAGCGCCCGCGCGGCGACCGCGGTCCGCGCCGTGAGTTTCGCGGTGGTGGCGGCGGCGGCGGCGGTGGTGGCGGTGGCGGTCACCGGGATCGTTATTAATTTTGAGAGCAAGTTTGACCGGGGCGACGTTCGATATGGGCGTCGCCCTTTTTTGTTCTGCCCCGGCAAAGCTTTTCCATGGAAGAACACATCCAAGTCGAAGGCCGCATCACTTCGGTGTTGGCCGGTACGATGTTCCGCGTTGAACTGGATAATAAACATCAGGTGCTCGCAACCATTTCCGGCAAGATGCGAAAACGGTTTGTCCGCCTGACCGTCGGCGATCGCGTCAAAATGGAAATGTCGCAATACGATCTGAACAAGGCCCGCATTGTCTGGCGGCTCGGTTAAGTCCGGCTTGGGCGGCTGGCGCGCACAACTTCTTCATCCCCATTAAAGACAATTTAAGCCCGGCGCCGGAGGCTGGCCGCGATGGCTTCTCAAGTTGACCGTAATCCTGCGCCCGGTT
Organism: uncultured Verrucomicrobiae bacterium; assembly: GCA_963762585.1. Classification (GTDB taxonomy): domain Bacteria; phylum Verrucomicrobiota; class Verrucomicrobiia; order Limisphaerales; family UBA11358; genus UBA11358. Next base: position 5,806 of record CAVXLF010000022.1, on the reverse strand, counting down.
AATGCCATTGTCATTTGTCGGCCGCGCCGATAAGTTGTGGTGGTTATATGATGTCCGCCCAGCAGATGGCTGCGTTAAACGCGGCAAATTGCGAGGTTGCCTTCGACAACCTGACGCGGCAGCTCTATGCGACAGACGCGTCGCCCTATCAGATTGTGCCGCTGGCGGTGGCCTTCCCGAAAAATGCAACCCAGGCCGGCGCCGTCATCCAGGCGGCGGCCCAAAGCGGGCTTTCGGTGACGCCGCGGGGCGCAGGTACCGGGCTGGCCGGCGGAGCCATTGGCGACGGGCTGGTCGTCGATTTCGCGCGGCACAATCGCCGCATCACCAATTTCGACCCGGAACGCCGCTCCATTCGCGTCGGCGCGGGCGTCGTGCTGGATCAACTGAACGATTTTCTCCGGCCGCAGGGATTCTGTTTCGGTCCGGACGTGGCCACCAGTTCGCGCGCGACCCTGGGCGGCATGATTGCCACCGATGCGTCAGGCATGTACGCGCCGTTCTACGGCACGACGGGAATGCACGTCAATGAACTGCGGGTCGTCCTGGCCGACGGGCAGGCGTTGAAGGTCGGCCCCGGTCGCGACACCCTGCAGCGGCAACGGAATCTGGTTGAAGACCTGCTGGCACTGAACGCCTTGCAAATCGCCGAACGCTTTCCGCCGGGTCTGGTGAAGCACCGGCCCGGGTACGCGCTCGGACGCGCAACGAATGAACCCGGCAACCTGGTCCACATTCTCTCCGGCAGTGAAGGCACGCTTGCGGGAATCATTTCCGCCGAATTAAGAATTGTTCCCCTGCCCGCCGAGCGCGGCGTTGGCCTGCTTTTCTTTGCTTCCGTGGCCGACGCCATGCAGGCCACGGAAGAGTTGCTGGATCTGATGCCGGCGGCAATCGAACACATCGACCGCCCCTTGTTCGATCAAACCCGCGGCCAGCGTGAGTTCCAGGCCGTGCGTGATCTGCTCGAACTGGATGTCAAACCGTGCGAGGCGATATTGATTGTTGAATTCTTTGAGGACGCCCGTGACCGGCTGGCGCAGTTGCAAAAGCACAAATTGGGCCTGCGCCAATTGATCCTGCGGACCCCGGCCGAAGCCGATCTGGTCTGGGCGATGCGCAAAGCGGGTTTGTCCCTGTTGACCGGCTGCAAGGGAGATGCGAAGCCCGCCTGCTTCGTCGAAGACACAGCGGTGCGTCCGCGGGATTTGCCGGCGTACTTTGACGGTTTGCAGCGGCTGATGGCCCGGGTGAAGGTACAGGCGTCGTATTACGGCCACGCTGCGGCCGGGCTGCTGCACGTGCGTCCCGTGCTCGATTTGCACAGCGCGGATGATTTGAAAAAATTCCGGCAGATTGCCGACGAAGTGGCCGCACTCGTTTCGCAGTTCAAGGGCACGCTGGCCGGCGAACATGGCGTCGGCATCGCCCGCTCCGAGTATCTGAAGGAACACGTCGGCGAAGAGCTTTATCAGCTCATGCGCCAGATCAAACAGTCGTTTGACCCGGACAATTTGTTCAACCCGGGCAAAATCATTTCCGACGGCCGTTACAAAATCGACGGGCACCTTCGCCTCGGCGCGGGGCATCCATTGAAGCTGCCGTTTGAGCCCAAGCTCGCCTTCGCGGCCAGGGACGGCTCGTTTATCGCCAATCTGGAACAATGCAACGGCTGCGGCGGTTGTTTGAAGCCAACGCCGACCATGTGCCCGACTTACATCGCGACCGGCGAGGAATTCATGTCCACCCGCGGTCGCGCGAACGCCATCCGGGCGGTGCTCGAATTGCGCGAAATCAAGGGCGACCCGTTGCGGGCGCAGGAGCTGGAGGCGGCGCTGGGCAATTGTTTGTCCTGCCGGGCGTGTGCCAAGGAATGCCCGTCCAACGTGAACCTGCCGTTGTTGAAAGCGGAATTGCTTTATGCCCGCATTTGTCATGACGGCCTCAGGCTGGGCGAACGGCTGTTCAGTTCGGTCGATGAACTGGGCCGGTGGGGCTGCAAAATGCCGCGCGTGGCCAATGCGCTTTTGGATTTCTATCCGGTGAGATTGATTCGCAGCCGGCTGTTCGGCATCACCACCCGGAGGCCCATGCCGCCGTTTGCCCGGATGCGATTCGATCATTGGTTCGCCAAACATCAGCCGGCCGCGCCCGCGACCCGCAGCCGGGTCATTCTGTGGGACGACACCTTCACCCGCTACTACGAGCCGCACGTTGGCCAGTCCGCCGTGGCCGTGCTGGAAGCGGCGGGTTTTCAAGTCACCGTGCCGGCGCAACGCCAGTGTTGCGGCCGGCCGGCGTTCAGCCAGGGCAATTTCGACGAAGTCATCAAATCCGGCAGCCACAACCTTGCGTTGTTGAACGCGGACACCGACGGCGCACCGATCATTTTTCTCGAGCCTTCCTGCTTTTCAATGTTCGTGGAGGATTACCGCGAGTTGAAGCTGCCGGACGTGGAAAACGTCGCGCGCCGCTGTTTTCTGTTTGAAGATTTCATCGAGAATTTCCTGAGCTGGGAACCGGATGGACTCAAGTTCAACAACCGGGCCGGGCGGCTGATCATTCATCCGCATTGCCACGCCCGGCGCGCTGGCCAATCCCGATCATATGCGCCTGCTGGCCGAGCGGCTGCCGGAAAAAATGGTGACCCTGCTGGACACGGGCTGTTGTGGCATGGCCGGCGCGTTCGGGATGCTGGAATCCAAGTATGATCTTTCGCTGAAAGTCGCGGAACCGCTCATTCAAAGAATCAGAAATCAACCGTTTGGAACCACCGTGGTGGCGTCCGGCGCAAGCTGCCGCCAGCAAATCCAACACCTGGCGCCGGTCCGCCTGCGTCACATGGCCGATGTCCTGGCCGAATCGCTCGCTTGAACCGGATGCCGGTTTTCACCCCGTCCTATCCGTAGATGTTCTTCAAGGCGCTGCGCAGCTCAGGGAACTGAAATTTGAAACCCAGCTTGAGGAACCGCGCTGGCCGGCAGCGCCGCCCCGTGAGTGCCAGCGAAGGTTCGGTTTCCATCCACCACGAACCGAGCCGTACCGCCCAACCCGGCGCCGGCGGACACCACGGACGATGCAGCGCCCGGCGCAGTTCCGACATGAATTCCGCGTTGGTGACCGGGTGGGGCCCCGTCGCATTGAACATGCCAACCAGGTCTTCCCGCTCGATGGCGTCCATCAACATTTGATTCATGTCCGCCAGATGAATCCAGCTGACGTATTGCCGGCCGGTGCCCGCCGCGCCGCCCAGGAACCAGCGCGTCAATTTCCCCAGCACGGAAAGCGCGCCGGCATCGCGGGCCAGCACGAGACCGATTCGCAACAACACCCGCCGGGTCTGCGGCAAAGGAACGGTTGCAAAGGCATTTTCCCAAAGCCGGCAGGTTTCCACCGTCGTGCCCTCGCCCGACGGAGTGCCTTCCTCGCACCATTCATCGTCCAAATCACCGTAGAACGCGAGCGACCCGGCCTGCACCCAGACGCGCGGCGGGCGCGCCACATTATGAACGGCCGAGGCCAGCGTGTTCACCGAATTGATGCGCGATTCATTGATCTCACGGAGATTTTCCGGTGTGTGCCGGCAGTTCACGCTCCGTCCGGCGAGATTGACGATGGCATGGGCGCCGTCCAGGTATTGCACCCAGGCGCCCAGGGATTTCCCGTCCCAGGCAATTTCCCGGACGCCATCCTCGCGCGGGCGCGGCGAACGCGTCAGCACCACCACCTCGTAATCTCGCAAGCGCAACTCCCGGGCCAGCGCGCGGCCAAGGAAGCCGCTGCCGCCCGCCAGCACCACCCGCTTTTTGCCAGTGCCATTCACGTTCGTTTCCCTGACGCTTGTTTCCGGGAGCGCCGAGCATCCTGCCGGCCCTTCGCCGCACAAACCATGGACTCTCGCCGGCAGGATGCCGGCGCTCCCGGTGGACATCCTGAAATTCTTACCTCTCATGCACTTCCACTTCCAATCTCAACTCCGGTGCGGTTTGGTCCGTCAACGGATTCACGCCAAACCCGGTTTGTTCCAGTTCTTCCAGCCATTTTCGGGCCAGTTTTTCCGCGGTTGCCAGGTTCAAATGTTCATGCACGCGGGGATATTTTTCCAGATTCGCCAGCGCCAGCTTGAACAAGGCCGCCGCCGGGCGCAGCCGGTTCTTTTGCAGGTGCACGAAGGCGCCGGTCAGTTGGATCAGCCCCTTGTAAAACGCGCCGTTCGGTCCGTATTTGTCCTCCAGCCACAGATTTTCGAGCACATCATGCGCCTCGTAAAAAAGCTGCTGGTTGAAACAATGAAAATAGCCGAGGTAATGCGGGTCCAGCTTCTGCCCCTGATGCTGGGCCACCATTTCACTGATCCGTTTGCGCTTGCCACTCACCGGCTCAGGTTAAAGTCCAATACCCAAAGTCCAAAGCCCAAAGTCGTGCATTCAAGGTAGGGCGCGTCACTCCGTGCGCGCCGTTTGGTGTCCTGGTGCTGGTTTATTGAATAAGAAAGGCAGGAAGCAAGGAACTGGTTTTTCCTGATTTCATGTTTTCCTCATTGAATTCAAAGCCAGCGTGCCCCTGCCAAACATTGACATCTCCCCTGCCCTGCGACACTCTGCGCGCATGGCGAAACCTGCTTTGGGACGCGGCCTCGGCGCGTTGTTGGGCGGCAGTCCGGTTTTGACCCCGCCCGCCCCGGCGCCGGCCGTTCCATCCCCTGCTCCCATCCCGGCCCCCGCGCCCGACCCGCGCGAACGGGTGCAGCGCGTGCCCCTCAACCGCATCCGGCCCTGCCCGCTCCAGCCACGCAAGGATTTCTCCCCCGAAGCGCTGCGCGAACTGGCCGATTCCATCCGCGAACAAGGCATCGTCCAGCCGCTCATCGTGCGCGAGCGCGATGGTTATTTTGAATTGATCGCCGGCGAACGCCGCTGGCGCGCCGCGCAGCTGTTGCAGTTGCCCGAGGCGCCCATCATCGTCCGCCAGGCCGACGACCGCGCCGTGCTCGAACTGGCGCTCATCGAAAATCTGCAGCGCGAAAACCTCAACGCCATTGAGGAGGCGCACGGCTACGCGCAGCTCGCCGAACAATTCCAGCTCACCCAGGAGGAAATTTCCGGCAAGGTCGGCAAAAGCCGCGCCGTGGTCGCCAACGCGTTGCGGCTGCTGAAATTGCCGGCGACCCTTCAAAATTACATCCGCGACGGACGGCTCTCCGTCGGCCATGCCAAGGTCATCCTCGGATTGACGAGCGACAGGGACCAGACCCTGGCCGCCGAGCGCGTCATCAAGGAAGGCCTGAACGTACGTCAAACCGAAGGCCTGCTGGCCCGGCTGCACAAACGCGGTCCGCGCCGGGCCGGAAACCAGGAGGCCGGGGCGGGCGGCCCGGGTGTTGTTGCCGGCGACCCACACGTCGCGGATTTGGAGGGCCGCCTGCGCGAAGTGTTCGCCACCAAGGTGCAACTCCATTACGTCGAAGGCAAAGGCACGTTGGAAATTTCCTTTTTCAGCGACCAGGAGCTGGAACGCATTTTGCAAATTCTCGGCGTTGCCGCAGATTAAAAATTGCGCGCCGTCGCGGGTTTCTGCAACATTCCAGAACGAATGAACACACCTGAATTACGGCAACAATGTGCGCAGCGCCTGCTCGCCGGCGCCGATGCCGTCGGGCGCATGACCGCCTTTGTGGGGCTGGACGGCTTCGTCGATGAAATCCTGCATGTCGTGGACAAGCGCGACAGCGCCGATTCCTTTCAGCGGCTCGCAACCATTTCGAAGCTCGCCGAACGCGTGGCCGCCGCCGCCGGCAAAAGCACCA
>CAVXLF010000021.1:0-49683 GCA_963762585.1 uncultured Verrucomicrobiae bacterium | reverse complement strand
GGTCGTTTCTCCTTAAACTTGACGGTGATGTCCACACCGGCCGGAAGATTGAGCTTCTTCAATTCATCCACGGTCTGGCCGTCGAATCAAGGATGTCAATCAGCCGCTTGTGGGTGCGTTGCTCGAAGGTCTCCTGCGATTTTTTGTCCGAGTGCGGCGAGCGCAGCACGGTAAAGCGCTCGATGCGGGTCGGCAGCGGGATGGTCCGGCGACGCGCGCGCCGGTGCGTTTGACGGTGTCGGCAATTTCGCGCGCCGACTGGTCTATGACGCGATGGTCATAGGCCTTAAGTCGAATTCGAATGCGTTGGGCAGCCATACAAAGAACAATTGTCTGTTAATGGTTTCAATTAATTTACCGCTTCAATCATTTAAAGCGGACGCGGAGTATACCAACCAAACAGGTCCGCGCAACATGTTTTGGCGGCTGGCCCGACTACGTCCGGGCCGCCGGTTTCTTCGCCGCCTGATCCAAAATCGTGTTCAAGACGCTGTTGGGCACCTGCTCAAGGTAATGGCTCCATCGAATAGGAAGCACGGCCTTTCGAGAGCGAGCGGATGGCCGTGGCGTAACCGAACATTTCGGCCAGCGGCACCTGCGCATTCACAATCGTCTGGCCCTGCTTGGCCTCGATGTTGACGATGTGCCCGCGACGACGCGTGATGTCGCCGATGGAAATCACCCTGATATTCCTCGGGCGTCGTACATTCCACCTTCATGATGGTTCGAGCAAAATCGGGCCGGCCTTTTTGAAGGCGTCCTTGAGCGCAAAAATACCGGCGATCTTGAACGCCAGTTCGTTCGAGTCCACTTCGTGGAACGTGCCGTCCGTCACCTGGGCCTTGATGTCAATGACCTGATAACCGGCATAAACGCCGCCCTTGATGGCTTCCTCGATGCCGTCAATGACCGCCGGGATGTATTCCTTGGGAATCGCACCGCCGACGATCTTATTTTCAATCTCAACGCCCTTGCCCTTTTCGTTGGGCTGAATCTGGACACAAGCGTGGCCGTATTGACCGCGTCCGCCGGACTGGCGGATGAACTTGCCTTCGCCGTCCGCCGCCTTGGTGATGGTTTCGCGATAGGCGATCTGGGGCGCGCCCGTGTTGGCGTCCACCTTGAATTCGCGCTTCAACCGGTCGCAAATGATTTCCAGATGCAGTTCGCCCATGCCCGCGATGATGAGCTGGCCCGTCTCCTCGTTGGTGAAACAACGGAACGTCGGGTCTTCCTCGGCCAGCCGCTGCAAACCTTCGGACATCTTGTCCCGGTCCTGTTTCGTCTTCGGCTCGACGGCCATGCTGATCACGGGCTCGGGGAACGTCGGCGGTTCGAGCGTCACGTCGTAATCCTCATCACACAGCGTGTCGCCCGTGGTGATGTTGCGCAGACCGACGAGCGCGGCGATGTCGCCGGCATGGACCTCGGTGATGTCCTTGCGTTCGCTGCCCTGAATGATCATGAGGCGGCTGACGCGCTCGCGCTTGCGCGTGCGGGGATTGTAAATGGTGTCGCCCTTTTTAAGCCGGCCGGAATAAACGCGGAAAAACACCAGCTTGCCGGCATAGGTATCGGTCCACAGCTTGAACGCCAGCGAACAAAATTTGTTGTTGTCGTTGGTCTCCACCATGACCTTGTTTTCGGTGCCGGGTTCGATGCCCTCGGCGCCGGGCACGTCCAGCGGGCCGGGCAGATAATCAACGACGGCATCAATCAGCGGTTGCACGCCCTTCTTTTTGAAGGCCGAACCGCACAGCACGGGAACCAGCTCAATCTTGCAGGTCAGGCGCCGGATCGCAGCCTTGAGTTCCGGCGGCGTGACCGGCTTCTCATTCAATACCAGATCGGCAATCACGTCGTCCTTGTTGGACACGGCGTCAATCAACTCCGCCAGCGCCGCCTCCGCGCGTTCCTTGTGCTCGGCGGGAATGTCCTTCACCTCGTAATTCAAACCTTCATTGGCAACGTCGCCCGGGCCCCAAACGACAGCCTTCTGGTTCACCACGTCAATGACGCCGTCAAAATGGTCCTCGGCGCCGATGGGCAGGAAAATCGGATACGCATACGCCTTGAGCTTGTTGCGCATGTCCGCCAGCGCATTCTCAAAATTCGCGCCGGTGCGGTCCATCTTGTTGACGAACGCAATGCGCGGCACCTTGTACTTGGTCGCCTGGCGCCAGACGGTTTCGGACTGCGGCTGCACGCCCGCCACGCCGCAAAACACCGCCACCGCGCCGTCGAGCACGCGCATGGAACGCTCGACCTCCGCCGTGAAATCCACGTGACCGGGCGTATCAATGATGTTGATCCGATGCGGCTTGTCCTGGAACGACTTGAACAGGGTGGCTTCGCCGGGCTTGTTCTGTTTCTGCGTCCAATAACAGGTGACGGCCGCGGACGTGATGGTGATGCCGCGTTCGCGTTCCTGCTCCATCCAGTCGGTGACCGTGTTGCCGTCGTCCACGTCGCCAATCTTGTGGATGAGGCCGGTGTAAAACAGGATGCGCTCGGTCGTGGTCGTCTTGCCCGCGTCAATATGCGCCGCAATCCCGATGTTGCGGGTGCGTTCCATGGTGTATTCGCGGGTGGGCGAATTGACCGATTTCGATTTTTCGGCTACAGCTTCCATTTTGGCTCAAATAATAAAAATGCCCCGACCGTACAGCCTTCGGGGCGGATCAAAATATATCCTACCAGCGGAAATGTGCAAACGCCTTGTTGGCCTGCGCCATCTTGTGCACCTCATCGCGCTTGCGGATGGCGTTCCCCTGCCCTTGGTAGGCCTCCAAAATTTCCGCCGCCAGCGCCTCGCGCATGGGCATGCCCTTGCGGGCGTCCGCAAAACTGACAATCCAGCGCAACGCGAGCGACGCCTGCCGGTCGGATGTTACTTCCAGCGGCACCTGATAGGTTGCGCCACCGACGCGCCGGGCCTTGGTTTCGATGCGCGGCTTCGCGTTGTCCACCGCGCGCTGTAAAATTTCCACCGGATTGCTGGCCGGATTTTTTTCCGAGATGCTTTCGAAGGCTTTGTAAACAATCCGCTGCGCGGTGCTCTTCTTGCCGCTGAACATTACGGTGTTGACCAGCCGTGAAACCAGGGTGCTCTGAAATTTTCCGTCTTTGGGCACCGGCCGCTTGCTTGCTTGTCGTCTGCGGGACATTTTAAAAAATCGTTAAAGGGTTGAACAGTTTGACTAGGCTGCCGCGGGAGCTGCCGGAGCTGCGGCCGCCGCGGGTTTCGCGCCGGCTTTCGGACGTTTTACGCCGTACTTGGAGCGGCTGACCCGGCGTTTTTCCACGCCGGCGGCGTCGAGCGTGCCGCGCACAATATGATACCGCACACCGGGCAAATCCTTCACGCGCCCACCGCGCACGAGCACAATCGAGTGCTCCTGCAAATTGTGACCTTCATCCGGGATGTAGGCAATGATCTCGTAGCCGTTGGTCAAGCGGACCTTCGCCACCTTGCGCATCGCCGAGTTCGGCTTCTTGGGGGTGCGCGTCATGACCTGGATGCACACGCCACGGCGAAACGGCGAATTTTCCAAGGCAGGCGACTTGGATTTATACTTTACCTTACGGCGGCCCTTGCGGACCAACTGATTGATTGTCGGCATTTTGCGTTAAATCGCTGTAAATATCTCCGGCTTTCGATGCTGGAGAAACGGAGCGCGGAATATAGCAAACCCAATCGCCGTTGCAACAAGTATTTTGAGCTTTTTAGGGAACAACCGTGTAACGACCGCAGATGGCGCGGATTACACGGATTAACACCAATGGAAGCCTCACACGAGGCGACCAATAATAGCCCACGGCTTCAGCCGTGGGAAAATGGCCCAAAAAAAACTTTTTCCATCGGATGGGAGAAGGTGGCCGGAGGCCGGATGAAGGGCTGAATCATGAAATCCCCTTGGGATGCTGCAACGCGGTTTGGCCGTTGGCATTTCGGTTTACGATTGACAACTCATCTCCATTAGGTCTGCAATATGACCATCATGAGTGGCAGCCAGCTGTTCATCCGGTGTTCCGCGCTTCTGTTCGTTGTCCCCGCCGTGCATGCCGGCCCTGGCGATCTTTCGATGTCCTCCCAAATCCTTTTTCCCACGGTCATCCAAGGTTATCAGGACCCGGTCACCGCGCAGATTTATAACGAGGCCGTGCCCGGTTCCGATCCCGTGAATTTCAGCGTGTCCGCGACCTTTCCCTATGGCAGCTCCGGCACCTATTCCGGAGCCAGGGCAGCCGACGGCGGCACCGGCTACCTCACCCTGCCGTTCTCGTTCAACTCGGGCCTCGTGAGCCCAGGTTCGCAAACCATCAGCGTCACCGCCACCGATACGGGCACGAGTGCATCGCTCACGCAGTCCGGCAGTGTCCTCGTTCTGGCGCACGCCGACCCGGCTTTTAACATTGGCGGGAATGTCGTCCAGTTGTCGTCCCAGCCGTTGACCCCGGTCGCGCAGGAACCGTCGGTGGATCCGCTGGCCTTTGGCGCCACCGGCGGCGGTGAGAGTTTTGCCGCGCGGGCGCCGAATGCGATCAACGACCCGCTCGCGCCGACCGCCGGGTTGGACCTGGACAGCATCACCGCCATCGGCGATCCCGAGATTACGCTGAGCCTGGCGCCGTTCACGGACTTGGCGGCCAACGACGATCCCGCCTTTGGCGATCCGTTTGAAATCCAGGTGGACGGTTCGGTTCCCGGGGTTTATTTCACGGATTTCGAGTTGAACTATTCAGATGAGCAGGATCTTCCCGGAGCGGACGCGATCGGGTCGGAACACGATTATTTCGGCGTGCAGGTGACCGTGACACCCGGCGGCGTCACCGGGGTGTTGGTCGTCCCGGAGCCGGGCTCCGGGCCTCTGTTGGCTCTGGGCCTTTTGTCCGTGTTCCTTGTCGCGCGACCGCGCCGGCGGCTCGCCGCTTGCTGGTGAGTCCACGCCTCCCGTTCCTTTCTTCACCCTGCCGATTATTCAAAATGCAGGACTGACCCGTCGCGCAAACCATTCAAGAAAACAGATGAGGCCGGCCTGAGGCACACGATTTTGCGGGTGGTGAGCGGCTCCTGCAACCAGACAATCCCCATCACCGCCCCGCCCACCATGAACATCCCATAAATCGGGACCACGATACTCGCTGGCATTGGCAGGCGGGCGGATTTTTAAAGCGAGCTTGCCCGGTTGATTGCGCTCATCGAGGCATTGGTCACCTCCAGGGCTTTGACAATGGAGAGGCCTTCAATGTGCCTTGCTCCAAGCTCGTTGAGCCGGTGCAAAATATTCAGTCTTTCCTGCAAAACACCCCGAAGGGCAATCGCGTTGCCCGGTTCGTTAAGCAGTACCTGCCATCGGGCCAAAAGCTCCCTGGTTTCCATTTGATAAAATTAACGCCGTTCAAAGGTTTATTGGGAGAAACGCCGGCCGCAAGCCGTGACGACCGGCCGAGCCGGCTGGCTTTTCGTGCGGAATCAATGGTGGTCGTTCCGATCCTTTCCATGCCGATCGTCACGCCTCGACTGAACATGTCCGTTGCGGTCAGTTCGATAACGGTCGTTGCGAATCGCGTGATCCCGCCAATCAGCATGGCCTCTTTCCCATCCATGGAAACGCTCCAGCCGGAATGGTTCGCAGAACAGCCAGACATTGCCGGGTCCGAGATAATAATACTGGTCACCAACAAAACCGACGTATTCGTAACCGTCCCAGGCGTAGCTGTCCGGAACCATTACGGGATCCACTTCCACCGGTGGCGGAGCCGCGTATACCACGGGTTGCGGAGCCACAACAACGAATGGTTGAAACGCCACCCGCCCGCTTGGCTCAATGACACAGCCGGACACCAGCAACAATCCCCCGGCCGCTATTGACAGGATAACTACACGCAAAGATTCATTATTCATGGTTCGGTCATTCGGAGGGTTGACTTTCCAATGACGATAAGCGGGAGGCGGTAATCAAACAATGGGGTGAACACCCCATGGCCAGGAGCCGTCCGACGCCTTCAGCGCCGGGCGAGATTGGTGATTTTCAGGCCGCCTGCCGGCGATCAAAATCGCGAGACCGATGATTCACGATTTTTTGGTCAGGAGGAATATGCTGATGACGGCCAGACCAATGCCCACAACGTTGCGCCCGGTGAGCGGTTCGTGCAAAAAAACAATCCCCAGAACCGCTCCGCCCACGATGAACATCCCGTAAATCGGGACCACGATGCTGGCCGGCCCCAGCGACAGCGCGCGGAACAGGGACATCACCGCCACCGTGAGCGCAATCCCGGTGGCATAGGCATACCAGGCGCTCGGACTCGCGAAATCTTTCACGCTGACGTGTTGCAGGTCGCCGCGAAGCAGAGTGACGCTCACCGCCGTTGTGAAAGTGATGACGCAAGCGATGGCCAGAACGAGAAAGCTGGAAAACTGTCCGCTGCGCGTCGCAAACTTCACCAACAGGGTGGTGAACGAATAACCGACCATGCCAATCAATGCCCAGGTGATGTAATTCATGATGGTGTTGGGTTCAAAAAAACGTGTCGCCAGCGCCCGGGGCGATTTGCCGGGCCTGCAGTGCTTATACTGCAGGCGAGTTTGCGGCGGAAATTTATCAGCGTCAATCCGCGTAATCTGTGGTCAAATAAATCCGACACCTCACATTGTTTTGTGGGACGTGTTCCAAGGCTGGTCGGGTTGCTCCAACCCTGGGCTGATTGATTAAATCCCCTTGGGATTTTCATGGCATCTGAATTCGTGTCAAAGTTGTGTCGGTTCAAGCCGGTGGCCGGCGCGGGCCACCAAGGATGGCAGGTGGCAATGATTGATGAACTTTTTTATCCGCATCGGACAATAAACATCAGCCCGAAAAAAGTGAACATTCGAAAACGCCAGCAATTCGGGCAGGGAATCGTGAAAATCGTTTTGGCACGTCAGTTGCATTACTAATTTCATGGAGATTTTGAACAGCGCACATCAGATTTACTTCGCAACGTTTGGCGAAGCGCACGCGGCGTTGACCTCGCCGGTGGTTTTAATCTCCAGTTAGACACTGCCAGCAACCTACACTCGGCTTCAACTTCCAGTCCCGGCCGGCGGATCAACCTCCCGGACGGGGCTTGTTTTTGTAGAGGTCAGATTTGGGTTTACCCGACACATCCAGGAATTCAAAGCAAACGGGCGTCCAACTTTCGTCGGTCGCCCGGTGTAAAGAATCGGTTCGGCGCTTACGCCAGCAATGGATTTTCGGCGGCGACCGGTTCCGCCGGTTCGACCGGCTCGGGTTCATCGCTGACCTCCACCAACGCCTTGATTTGCGCCCGGCGATGGTAATCAAAGCCGGTGCCCGCCGGAATGATATGGCCCATGATGACGTTTTCCTTGAAGCCGCGAAGGCTGTCGATCTTGGAACGCGTGGCGGCTTCGGTCAAAACGCGGGTCGTGTCCTGGAAGGACGCGGCGCTGAGGAAGCTGTCGGTTTCCAGTGACGCCTTCGTGATGCCGAGCAGCACCGGCGTGGCTTCGCCCGGTTTGCCGCCCATCTTCTCGACGCGCTCATTCTCTTCCTCGAATTCCAGCTTCTCAATCTGTTCGCCCCACAGGAACGTGGTGTCGCCCGGCTCGGTGATGCGCACCTTGCGGAGCATCTGGCGGACGATGATTTCAATGTGCTTGTCGTTGATGGTCACGCCCTGCAGGCGGTAAACCTCCTGCACGCCACTGACAAGATGCTCCTGCAACTCCTGCGGCCCGCAAACTTCGAGAATTTCGTGCGGATCCATCGGGCCTTCGGTCAATTGCTGGCCCTTCTTCACCAGGTCGCCCTTGAAGACGATGACGTGCTTGCCGATCGGGATCAGGTGTTCCTCTTCCGCGGCGGTCTGCTGGTCCTTGATGATGACGCAACGCTTGCCACGGACGCTCGCGCCGAAGTCCACCAGACCGTCAATCTTGGAAATTTCCGACGCATCCTTCGACCGCCGGGCCTCAAACAATTCCGCCACCCGCGGCAGACCGCCGGTGATGTCCTTGGTCTTGGACATCTTGCGGGGGGTCTTGGCCAGCAGGGTGCCGGGGAAGATATCGTTGCGTTCCTTCACGACGATGTGCGCGCCGGAGGGAATCGGATAATTCGCCGTCACCTCGCCATCCGCGGCGGTGATGATGATTTGCGGGTGCAAATCCTCCTTGTGCTCGATGACGACCATGGCTTCCTGGCCGGTGGTTTCGTCCATTTCCTGTTTCATCGTCACACCCTCGATGATGTCGTGGAACTTCACCCGGCCCGCCTTCTCGCAAAGAATCGGGACGTTGTACGGGTCCCACTGCACGAAGGTTTCACCCTTCTTCACCTGGGCGCCGTCGGGCACGGAGATGACCGAGCCGACGACAATGTTGTGGTTTTCCAGTTCGCGACCGTCCGTGGCGAGAATGGAAACAGAACCGTTTTTGTTCAGGACGATGTTGTTGCCGTCCTCAAGTTGCACGAGGCGCAGTTCGTTGTACCGGACCGTGCCTTCGTATTTCGCCTTGATCTGTGGAATCTTGAACACGCCGGCCGCGGTACCACCGATATGGAACGTCCGCATGGTGAGCTGGGTGCCGGGCTCGCCAATGGACTGTGCGGCGATGATGCCGATGGCCTCGCCGAGTTTCACCAGGCTGCCGGTCGCAAGATTGCGGCCGTAGCAATTGATGCAAACGCCCTTCTTGCTTTCGCACGTGAGCACCGAGCGGATGCGCAGGCGTTCAATGCCCGCGGCCTCAATGCGTTTGGCCTTTTCCTCGTCAATCTCCTCGTTGGCGCGAATGAGAAATTCCTTCGGGTTGGTCGGGTTCACCGTGTCGTCGCACGCAAACCGGCCCACCAGGCGGTCGGCCAGTTTGACCACTTCATCCTCACCTTCGTACACGGCCGAGACCCAGATGCCGTTTGACGTGCCGCAATCGGTTTCCTGGGTGATCACGTCCTGCGCGACGTCCACGAGCTTGCGGGTCATGTAACCGGAATCGGCGGTCTTGAGCGCCGTGTCGGCGAGACCCTTGCGGGCGCCGTGCGTGGAGATGAAATATTCCAGCACCGAGAGTCCCTCGCGGAAATTCGCAAGAATCGGCTTTTCGATGATGTCGCCGCTGGGTTTGGCCATGAGGCCGCGCAAACCGGCGAGCTGACGCACCTGCTGTTTGTTGCCGCGCGCGCCGGAGTCCACCATGAGATAAACGGGGTTGAATTCCTTCTTGCCCTGGTTGGCTTCGAGCGTGCGGAACATGACGCCTGAAATCTGGTCCGTGCAATGCGTCCAGATGTCCACGATCTTGTTGTAGCGTTCGCCCGGTGTGATGACACCCTTGCGATACTGTTTCTCGACTTCCTTGATCTGTTTTTGCGCGGTGTCAATTTCCTGATCGCGTTCCTTCGGCACAATCATGTCATCAATACCGATGGACACACCGGATTTGGTCGCTTCGCGGAAGCCCAGTTCCTTGAGCTTGTCGAGCATCGCAACCGTCTTTTCGTGGCCGGCGACCTTGTAACATCTCCAGATCAAATCGCCGAGCTGGCTTTTGCCGGCGGCCTTGTTGTAAAAACCGAGCCCGGCCGGCCAGATTTCGCTGAAGATGACGCGTCCGGCGGTGGTCTCGATGAGCTTTTTGTTCGCGTCGCCATAAATGGTCGGACGGCCGAAGTCGGGGTTCGCCAGACGGATCCGGTCGTGGGTTTTCAACCCGCCATCGTCGTGGGCAAAAATGACTTCTTCCTTCGAACCGAACAGCGGCAGCTTCCGGGTGTCGGCAGGCATCGGCGTGCGCGGTTCGGCGGTGAGATAATAACAGCCAAGCGTGATGTCCTGCGTCGGCGTAATAATGGGCCGGCCGGATGACGGGCTGAAAATGTTGTTGGGCGCCATCATCAACAGACGCGCCTCCATTTGGGCCTCAACCGACAGCGGCACGTGCACGGCCATCTGGTCGCCGTCAAAGTCTGCGTTGTAGGCGGTGCAAACCAGCGGGTGAATGCGAATCGCCTCGCCTTCGATCAACTGCGGTTCGAACGCCTGCACGGACAACCGGTGCAGCGTCGGCGCGCGGTTGAGCAACACCGGATGACCCTTGGTCACTTCTTCCAAAACGTCCCAGACTTCCTTCGTCTGGCGCTCGATCATCTTTTTGGCGCTGCGAACGGTGTGGACGTAGCCCAGTTCCTTCAGCCGGCGGATGATGAATGGTTCAAACAAAACCAACGCCATTTTCTTGGGCAAACCGCACTGGTGCAGCTTGAGTTCGGGTCCAATGACGATGACCGACCGGCCGGAATAATCCACGCGTTTGCCGAGCAAATTCTGGCGGAACCGTCCACCCTTGCCCTTGAGCATGTCGCTGAGGGATTTCAACGAACGATTGCCCGCGCCGGTGACCGGGCGGCCGTGACGGCCGTTGTCGAACAGTGCGTCCACCGCCTCCTGCAGCATGCGCTTTTCGTTGCGGATGATGACTTCAGGCGTCTTGAGCTGGAGCAACGTCTTGAGCCGGTTGTTACGGTTGATGACACGGCGATAAAGGTCGTTCAAATCCGACGTGGCGAAGCGGCCGCCTTCGAGCGGCACGAGCGGACGCAAATCCGGCGGAATCACCGGCAGCACCGTCAAAATCATCCACTCCGGCCGGCTTTTGGAAATCTGCAAGCCCTGGAGCAGCTTGATCCGCTTCGCCAGTTTTTTGCGGATTTGCTTGCTCTTCGTTTCCGTCATGGCCTCCTGCAAGCGGTCCGCCGATTTGGCCAGATCCACCCTGGCGAGCGCCTCCCGCACGGCTTCCGCGCCCATCTTGGCGAGGAACGCGTCCGCGCCGTAGGTTTCGCGCGCTTCGCGATATTCGTGCTCGTTGAGCAGTTGGTTTTGCTTCAACGCCGTGTTGCCCGGATCAATGACGAGGTAATCCTCGTAATAAATCACGCGCTCCAGATTGCGCGCCGTCATGTCGAGCACGAGGCCGATGCGCGACGGCATGCACTTGAAGAACCAGATGTGGCAGACGGGCACGGCCAGTTCGATGTGGCCCATGCGTTCGCGCCGGACGCGCGCCAGCGTCACTTCCACGCCGCAACGGTCGCAGACAATGCCGCGATGTTTGATGCGCTTGTATTTGCCGCAGGAACATTCCCAGTCCTTGACGGGGCCGAAAATGCGTTCGCAGAACAAGCCGCCTTTTTCCGGCTTGAAGGTGCGGTAATTGATGGTTTCGGGGTTTTTGACCTCCCCTTTGGACCAGGAACGGATGGCTTCCGGCGACGCGAGGGCAATCGCGACGTAATCCACCTGGTTCACCTTGTCCAGCCCGAGCAATTCACGGGCGCTTTCTTTGGTGCTGATCATACGCGTTTGGGTTAAAACTTATACCGTTGCCAGTGTGGCAGCCGCCGATTCACCTTCGCCGTGTTCAATCGGATTCGAATAGCCGACCTTCACATCGAGGCCGAGCGACTGCATTTCCTTGACGAGCACGTTGAACGATTCGGGAATGCCCGCCTCCAACGCGTTGTCGCCTTTCACAATGCTCTCGTAAATGCGCGTGCGGCCCTGCACATCGTCGGATTTGACGGTGAGCAGTTCCTGCAGCGTGTAAGCCGCGCCGTACGCTTCCATGGCCCACACTTCCATTTCGCCGAAGCGCTGGCCGCCATATTGCGCCTTGCCGCCGAGCGGCTGCTGCGTGACGAGGGAATACGGCCCGACCGCGCGGGCGTGAATCTTGTCCGCGACCAAATGGCCGAGCTTCATCATGTAGATGTAGCCAACCACGATTTCCTGGTCGAATTGTTCGCCGGTGCGCCCGTCAATGAGATGTGTCTTGGCGTGCTCCGGCAATTTCGCCTCCTTCAGATAACCGCGAATGTCCTTTTCCTTGATGCCGTCGAAGACCGGCGTGGCGAATTTCATGCCCAGCAATTTCGCGGCCCAGCCCAGGTGCGTTTCCAGCACCTGACCGACGTTCATGCGCGACGGCACACCCAGCGGATTCAAAACAATCTCCACCGGCGTTCCGTCGGCGAGGAACGGCATGTCCTCCTCCTTGACGATGCGCGCGACCACGCCCTTGTTGCCGTGCCGGCCGGCCATCTTGTCACCGACCGAAAGCTTGCGTTTGGACGCGATGTAAACCTTCACCGACTTGACGATGCCGGCTTCGACGCCTTCGCCCGCCTCGGCGCGTTCCATTTCCTCGTCGTATTGCATCTGCAAATCGTCGAACTTCTTTTTGAAGCTGCCGATGATCTCGTTGATTTTGTTGCGGATGGGCGACGGATCAATTTCAATGCGGTCATATACCGTTGCCAGCTTGCGCAGCAAGGTCTTGGTGATCTTGCGATTGGCCGGAATGATGATCTCCCCGGTCTCGCTGTTGACCACGTCGAGCGGAATTTTTTCACCGAGCAGGATGTTGCTCAGCGCCTCGGTCAACTGGTCGCGCAGTTCGTCGGTCTTCTTTTTGTGATCATCCTCGATCTGCTTGGAGTGGCGCCGTTCGTCCGTGGAACTCGATTTGACGCGATCGCTGTCCTTCTTGGACGAAACCTTCACGTCCATGACAATCCCGTAGGTGCCGGACGGAACCTTGAGCGACGTGTCCTTCACATCCGCGGCCTTTTCCCCGAAAATCGCGCGCAGCAGGCGCTCTTCCGGGGCGAGTTCGGTCTCGGATTTCGGGGTGATTTTGCCAACCAGAATGTCGCCGGGTTTCACCTCCGCGCCGACGCGGATGACGCCATCGGTGCCGAGATTCTTCAGCGCCTCGTCGCCAAGATTGGGGATGTCCCGCGTGATTTCCTCGGGCCCGAGCTTGGTATCGCGCGCGCTGACCTCGAATTCATCAATATGAATGCTCGTGAAGATGTCCTCCTTCACGATTTTTTCGCTGATCAGAATGGCGTCCTCGAAGTTGTAACCGTTCCACGGCATGAACGCGACGAGCACGTTGCGCCCGAGCGCCAGCTCGCCATCGCGCGTGCAGGGACCGTCGGCAATCACCTGGCCCTTTTTCACGTGTTCGCCCTTGTGCACCAGAATCTTCTGGTTGATGCAGGTGGCGGCGTTCGACCGCATGAATTTCCGGATGGGATAAACCCAGACCCCGTGTTCCGGATCATGTTTAATCTTCTTTTTGGTTTCGGGCAGCTTGCCGTCTTCGGTGATGATGATCTGGCTGCCGGTGACGGAAGCAACCTTGCCGGCCTCCTCGGCCACGGCCACGGCGCGCGAATCACGGGCGACCCGGTCTTCGAGACCGGTGGCCACCAGCGGCGCCTCGGTGACGAGGAGCGGCACGGCCTGGCGTTGCATGTTCGAGCCCATCAATGCGCGGTTGGCGTCGTCATGCTCCAGAAACGGAATCAACGATGCGGCGATCGAGACCAGCTGCTTGGGCGATACGTCCATGTAATTCACCCGCGCCGGCTCAACATCAACGAATTCGCCGCGCGCGCGGCACACGACGCGGTCGCTCAGGAAGTGGCCCTTGTCGTCAATCAGCGTGTTCGCCTGCGCGACGATGTATTGTTCCTCGCGATCGGCGGTGAGAAATTCGGTTTCGGTCATGACGCGCCCGTCCTTGACCTTGCGATAGGGCGTTTCCAGAAAGCCGAACTCGTTGATGCGCGCAAAGGTGGCCAGGGACGCAATCAAACCGATGTTCGGGCCTTCCGGCGTCTCAATCGGGCAAATGCGTCCGTAATGCGATGGATGCACGTCACGGACCTCGAAGCCCGCGCGATCGCGGCTCAAGCCGCCCGGCCCGAGTGCGCTGAGACGGCGCTTGTGCGTCAGTTCCGCCAGCGGATTGATTTGATCCATGAACTGGCTCAACTGGGAGCGGCCAAAGAAATCGCGAATGACCGCCGAGAGCGCCTTGGGATTGATGAGCTTCTGCGGGGTCATGGCCTCGACGCTTTGATCAAACAGCGTCATGCGCTCCTTGACGAGGCGCTCGGTGCGGGCCAGGCCGACGCGGCATTGATTGGCCAGCAATTCGCCAACTGTGCGGATGCGGCGGCTGCCGAGGTGATCAATGTCATCCAGCGAACCTTCGCCCTTTTTGAGGCGGAGCAGATATTTCGTCGCCGCCACCAGATCATCCTTGGTCAAAATGCGCGACGCTTCCTTGTCCTTGAGTCCGAGCTTCTGGTTGATTTTATAACGGCCGACGCGGCCCAAATCATAGCGCTTCGAGTCAAAGAACAACCGTTTGAGCAGGGCGCGGGCATTCGCCGCCGTCGGCGGATCCCCGGGACGCAAACGCCGGTAAATGTCCTTGAGCGCTTCCTCCTCGTTTTTGGCCGGATCCTTCTTGAGACATTTGATCAGGACGCCCTCGTCCACGGAGGTGTCCACGACCTTGACCTTGGTGACGCCCAGTTCGGCAATTTGTTTGATGATGGCCTTCGACAGCGGCTCGAAGGCGCGCGCGACCACCAGACCCTTTTCTTCATCGACGGCGTCCTGAATCAGAACGTGGTTCGACAAATCCTCGAGTTTCTCGGCCTCCTTGACCGTTGAGCTCCTCGATTTCGTAAAACAATTTGATGATTTCCTCATCCGTGCCCCGCGTTTTTTCGCCGTTATCCTTGCCCTTGCCAATGCCGCCTTCCACATCCAGAAAGCTTAGCGCGCGGAAGAAGGTCGTCGTCAAAAATTTCCGGCGGCGTTTTTTGCGGTCGAGGTAAACATACAGCAGGTCGCCCGTGTCAAATTGCGCCTCGTACCAGGAGCCGCGGTCGGGGATGACGCGGAAGCTGTGCAGGATTTTGCCGTTCGGATGCTGGGTGGCTTCAAAGGCGATGCCGGGCGAACGATGCAACTGGCTCACAACCACGCGCTCCGCGCCATTGATGACAAACGTGCCCTGCGGCGTCATCAGCGGCAATTCGCCCATGAACACCTTTTCCTCCTTGGCGCTCTTACCCTCTTCCTTGAGCAGGAACGTGACGTACAGCGGCGCGCCATAGGTCAAACCTTCGCGCAAACATTCCAGCCAGTCCACCTTGGGCTCGCCGATTTCGTAGGATTTGTAGTCCAGCTCGCACTTTTCATCGTAGCTCTTGATGGGAAAAACTTCGCGGAAGACCGCCTCCAGGCCGGTATCCTTCTGGCGCCGGTTCGGTGACGCGGCGGCTTGCAGAAATTCCGCATAGGAATTGGTCTGCAATTCAATCATGTTCGGCGGCACGACGATCTCTTTGATCTTGCCGAAGTTGATGCGTTCTGTGATTCGCGATGGCATTGGGACTTTCTGGTTTGGCCGGCAACAGCGCCGGGCCGACATTTCTTATACAACGACACAAGGCAGGCGCGCCGCGTTCAACGGGCTGCCTGCCAAATCAAACTGCTGTTTGTTCCTGCTCGTAATGGATGAAAACTTTCGCCCGCAACACCGCGGGAAAGGGCGGCGCCCGTTTGACGGGAACGCCGCCCGATAATTCGCCGTTATTTGACTTCCACTTTTGCGCCTGCTTCTTCGAGCTTTTTTTTGGCCGCGTCCGCATCGGCCTTGTTGGCGCCTTCGAGCACCGGCTTGGGCGCGCCTTCCACCAGCGCCTTGGCTTCCGCCAATCCCAGCCCGGCCTTTACTTCGCGGACCGCCTTGATGACGGCAATCTTCTTGTCCGCCGGCGCAGAAGCCGAGGATCACGTCAAACGTGTCCTTCGCCGCCGCCGCCGGAGCGCCGCCGGCCGCCGCACCGCCGGCCGCCGCCACCGCCACCGGCGCGGCAGCAGTAACGCCCCATTTTTCTTCAAGTTTTTTTACCAGGTCGGCGGCTTCAATCACCGTCAACTTGCTCAATTCCTCTACGAGGTTTCCAATGTCAGCCATATTACCTTTCTATCGTCTCGTCGTCCGCCACGGCCCACCTTCGCTCATGCTCCGGCGTGACACGCCCCGGCGGTTTTAAGTCCGTCGTTTTGAACCGACGATTTACGTTGTTGTTTGTTTGTTCCTCCCCGCCACCGGCAGGGTGGCAGGGAAATCGTTTCAACCCTTCTCCGCCTTCGCCTTGATGACCCGCGCGAGTTGCGACGCGGGCGTGTTGATCAAGGTCACCAGCTTGGTGGCCGGCGAGTTCAACAGGCCGAGCAGCGTGGCGCGCAACACATCCAGACTCGGCAAATCGGCCAGCACCTTGATTGCCGCCTCTTCCAGCCGTTGATTGTCCAAATAGCCGAACTTGACCTTCAGCTTGTCGAATTCCGCGGCGAAATTCTTCAGCGCCTTCGCGGCCGCGGAAATTTCCTTTTGCCCGGTGACCACGGCCATTTGCCCGGTCAACGCGCCATTCAATTCGCCGACCCCGGCTTCCTTGGCGGCAATCTGGAAGATGGAATTTTTCACCACGTGAATTTCCGCGCCCGCCTGCGCCAGGCGCTTGCGCAACTCGGTCAGATGGGAAACCTTCAGCCCGCGATAGTCCGCCACGATGAAGTACGGCGAGGCGTTCAACCGGGCCACGTAGGCCTTCGTCAAAATTTGTTTTTCAGCACGCATGGTTCAAATCCTCTTTAATTGTTTGAAAATTCGCGCACGTCCACCCGCACCGGCGGACTCATGGTCGCCGAAATGGTGCAGGAATGAATGTAAGTGCCCTTGAGACTGTTGGGACGCGCCTTGGCCACGGCCTCGATCACCGCGCGCGCATTTTCCTCAATCTGCGCCACCGTGAACGACACTTTGCCGACCGACACATGCACGTTGCCCGCCTTGTCTACCTTAAACTCGACGCGCCCGGCCTTGACCTCCTTCACGGCCTTGGCCGTGTCGTCCGTCACCGTGCCGGTCTTCGGGTTCGGCATGAGACCGCGCGGCCCCAGCACCTTGCCCAGCTTGCGAACCTCGATCATCGCTTCCGGGGTGGCAATCGCCACGTCAAAATCCGACCAGCCTTCCTGGCACTGCTTGATCATGTCCTCAAACCCGACGTATTCCGCGCCCGCAGCCTTGGCCGCGTCCGCCGCTGCGCCGTTCCGGGTGAACACCAGCACGCGGACGGTCTTGCCGCTGCCATGCGGCAACGGGACGGTGCCGCGCACCATCTGATCGGATTGTTTCGGGTCCACGCCGAGGCGGAACGCGAGGTCAACCGTCTCATTGAATTTGGCCTTGGGAAACTTCGTCAGCACGCCGACGGCATCCTTGAGCGGATACGCTTTACGGGCGTCGACGACTTCGAGCGCTTTTTTGTATCGTTTGCTTGGCATTTGTCCGGGTGCGGTTCAAACGAGTTCCACATCAGCGGAACTCTCCCGCGGT
Source organism: uncultured Verrucomicrobiae bacterium (assembly GCA_963762585.1). GTDB lineage: Bacteria > Verrucomicrobiota > Verrucomicrobiia > Limisphaerales > UBA11358 > UBA11358. The sequence continues at coordinate 32,393 of CAVXLF010000021.1, read as the reverse complement.
TTCTAGTTTGGATTAAGTTTAGAATTAAGATAAGGAATGGAAACGGACGAATCCGCCGCCATGCTCATCATCTTGATTTTCATCTTAATCGCGTTGTTAAATTTATTCGACGACTTCAATGCCCATGCTGCGGGCGGTGCCGGCAATGATGCGGAACGCCGCGTCCGGCGAAGACGAATTCAAATCCTTTGCCTTCAGCTTGACGATGTCCAAAACCTGTTTGCGCGTCACCTTGCCGACCTTTTCCTTGTTGGGCACCTTGGACCCGGCGGTGATGCCCGCGGCCTTTTTCAAGAGCACGGACGCCGGCGGCGATTTGGTGATGAACGTGAACGACTTGTCCTGATAAACCGTGATCACGACCGGAATCACCAACCCCGCGTCGGCCTTGGTCGCCGCATTAAATTCCTTGCAGAAGCCCATGATGTTGACGCCGTGCTGACCGAGCGCCGGGCCGACCGGGGGCGCAGGATTCGCCTGCCCCGCCGGAATCTGCAATTTGATCTGTCCTGTGACTTTCTTTGCCATAAAACGCCTATGCCTTTTCTACCTGCCAATATTCCAGTTCAACGGGCGTGTTACGCCCAAAAATATTCACGGTCACCTTCAATTTTCCGCGTTCAGGATCAATCTCTTCAATGATGCCGCTGAAATTGAGAAACGGCCCGTTGTTGATCTTGATCGTTTCGCCAACCTCAAAATTGACCTTCGGCTTTTCCGTTTCCTCGGACGCCGAAATCTGCGCCTTGATTTGCTCGACCTCCTCCGCCGGCGTGGGCGTCGGCGGCTCGCCGCCCACAAAGCCAATCACGCCCTGGGTTTCCTTGATGAAATACCACGGCTTTTCAATGATGCGGCTGTTTTCATCCAGCAACACCATGTCCACAAACACGTAACCCGGCCACAATTTGCGGCTGGACACGGTCTTTTTCTGATTACGCACCTCGACGACTTTCTCCATCGGCACCAGGACTTCTTTGACAAAGTCGTGCATCTCGTCGGTCTTGACGCGCTTCTCAATGCTTTCCTTGACCTTCTGCTCCTGGCCGGAAAGCGTATGTATGACAAACCACTGGCTGCGCATGTTGCTCAGAGTTTAAAGAAAATTGTAAAAAAGATTTGGTCCACGATATAAACAAACCCGCCCATCGAGGCGATGGAAACCGCGATGACCAGCGTTGAACCTTTTAATTCGTCCCACGTCGGCCACGAGCATTTCCTCAATTCTTCGCGCGTTTCCAGCACATAGGCAGCCAGGAGCTTGATTTGTCCCTGCCACCAAAGGTAGCCAAAGACCGCGCTGATCACCGCCGCCCAAATCAAAATTTTAGTCCAACTGGTCACAAATATTTATTTCTTTACCGCTTCGCCGGCTCGCCGGGCAGCCGCTCGCAGCACTCACATACCAGCCGTTGCCCACGGCCCGCCTGCGTTCATCGCTTCGGCGCGACGGCCTCAGCTCTTGCTTCGCGGCGTGCGAAGGCTGGCGGAGAGGGAGGGATTCGAACCCCCGTTGGGCTTTCACCCAAAGCGGTTTTCAAGACCGCCGCGATAGACCACTCTGCCACCTCTCCGTTGCGCAGACTGGCCAGTTGAGCCGCAGCTCGCCCGCGTTCCGCCCGCCCTGGCTTCGCCGGGCGAAGGCTGGCACGGCAGGAGGGACTTGAACCCCCAACCAACGGTTTTGGAGACCGCTACTCTACCAATTGAGCTACTGCCGTATCTGCCCAATCTCGTTTGTCTTTCAGACAAAAGGGAAACCGCGGGGTTCATGGTCCCGCGTTCCGAATCTGGAAACGGTTCAGGCAATGACTTCCGTCACGCGACCGGCGCCAATCGTGCGGCCGCCTTCGCGGATCGCGAAGCGCTGGCCCTTTTCCATCGCGACCGGCGCGATCAGTTCAATCTCCACTGAAACATTGTCACCGGGCATCACCATTTCGACGCCCTGGGCCAGGGTAACCGTGCCCGTCACGTCGCTGGTGCGGAAATAAAATTGCGGACGATACTTGGTGAAGAACGGCGTGTGCCGGCCGCCTTCATCCTTCGACAACACATACACTTCCGCCTTGAACTTCAGGTGCGGCGTGATGGAGCCGGGTTTGGCGAGCACCATGCCGCGCTCGACTTCTTCCTTCTTGGTGCCGCGCAGCAACACGCCGACGTTGTCGCCGCATTGCGCCGAGTCGAGCAGTTTGCGGAACATTTCAATGTCGGTCGCTGTCGTCTTGCGGGTGTCCTTCAGACCGACGATTTCGACTTCTTCCATCCGCTTGAGCACGCCGCGTTCGACCCGGCCGGTCACCACGGTGCCACGGCCTTCAATGTTGAACACGTCCTCGATGCACATCAGAAACGGCTTGTCCACTTCGCGCGTCGGCAGCGGGATGAACGAGTCAATCGCGTCCAGCAATTCCTGGATGGCCTTCGCACCTTCGGGTTCATGCGCCAGCGCCTTCTTCGCGCTGCCGCGAACGATCGGCGTCTTGTCGCCTGGAAATTCATATTTGGTCAGCAGGTCGCGGACTTCCATCTCCACCAGGTCCAGCAGTTCCTTGTCATCCACGAGGTCCACCTTGTTCAGGAAAACCACAATCGCCGGCACGCCGACCTGGCGGGCCAGGAGGACGTGCTCCTTGGTCTGGGGCATCGGGCCTTCCGAGGCGTCCACCACCAGAATGGCTCCGTCCATCTGCGCCGCGCCGGTAATCATGTTCTTGATGAAGTCCGCGTGGCCGGGACAATCAATGTGGGCGTAGTGCCGCTTGTCGCTTTGATACTCGACGTGCGAGACGGCAATGGTCACCGTCTTGGTTTCGTCGCGCACCGTGCCGCCCTTGGTGATATCGGCGTAGGAAATCGGCGTCGCCAGACCTTTCTTGGCCTGAACCTCGACAATCGCAGCCGTTAAAGTGGATTTGCCGTGGTCAATGTGTCCGATGGTTCCGACGTTGACGTGCGGTTTCGTTCTTTGAAATTGCTCTTTAGCCATTGTTATCTCCTGCGTTGATTGCGTTTATTTTTGTCAACAAAATGTCTGGAGCCCATGATCAGGATCGAACTGATGACCTCATCCTTACCAAGGATGTGCTCTACCAACTGAGCTACATGGGCACATTGAAATCATTAGTCCGACCAAACACGTCAAACGACAAAAAACCGCTTCCCCTCACTGCTTTCCTTTCGAAAATCCGAGGGGCAACCGGCTTTATAATCTGTTAACGGCTCCGACGCCACGCAAACTAGCAACTCCAGCCAACATGTCAACAGGTTTTCAACAATTATTTATTTGCTGATTCCCCGTTCGCTGGACCGCACAAACTCCACCAAATGACTGATTTCCTCGACCGCCGGCAGCTTTTTCTCCACTTTCACCACCGCATTACGAACGGTCAGGCCTTCACGGAATAAAATCTTGTAAGCCTGCCGCAGCGCGCTCTGGGCCGGTTCCGAAACGCCGTTCCGTTCCATCCCGATTTTGTTGATGGTGCGCGTTTCCGCCGGATTGCCGTCCGCCATCATAAACGGCGGCACGTCCTGCACCACCTTCGAGCAGCCGCCCACCATCGCCATCTTGCCGATGCGACAAAACTGGTGAATGGCCGCCAGCCCGCCAATCACCGCATAATCCCCCACGGTCACATGTCCGCCCAGGGTCGCCACGTTCGACATGATGATATGGCTGCCGAGCAGGCAATTGTGCGCCATGTGGCAGTAGGCAAGGATGTGATTGTGCGAACCGACGCGCGTGACTTCGCCTTCGCCGGTCGCGCTGTGGATCGTCACGTATTCGCGGAACGTGTTGCCATCGCCGATTTCCACGCGCGTGACGCCGCCCTTCCATTTCAAGTCCTGCGTCTGCAACCCGATGCTGGCGAAGGGAAAGATTTCGTTTTCCCGGCCCAGTTTTGTGTGGCCGTCGATGACGACGTGCGAATGGAGCCGGCATTTGTCGCCCAGCGTGACATGTTGACCAATGACACAGTATGGGCCGATCTGACAACCGGCGCCAATGCGCGCCTTGGGATGTATGATTGCGGTCGGATGAACCATGGAAAAATTTACGATTTACGATTATGGTTTCGATTTGCTTGAGTGCGCGTAAATCGTATATCGCAAATCATAAATCGTTAAGCCGCGCGCAGCATGAAGGTGACCTCCGCTTCGCTGACGATTTCGCCGCGCACCGTGCAAACGCCCTTGGCCTTGCCGATTTTTCCGCGCGTCTTCATCAACTCAACCTCGATGGTGAGGACGTCGCCAGGCTCAACCGGTTTGCGCCATTTGACATTTTCGGCGGACATGAAATAAGCCAGGTGCCGCCCCTCCTCGGCGTGTTTGATCATCAACAGCCCGGCGGCCTGGGCCATGGCCTCCAGCTGAAACACGCCGGGCATGATGGGATGACCGGGAAAATGTCCCTGGAAATACGGCTCGTTCATGGAAACGTTTTTAACCGCCGTGATGCGCATGGCTTCCACCCTGACCACGCGATCCAACATCAACATCGGATAGCGGTGTGGCAGCAACTGCATGATCTGTTCGATGTTCATCACGCCCTCGTCCTGCCCGGCGGCGGAATTTTCCGCCGCCACGCCATTGCCCGTCACCGGCGGCGGGCCAAACGCCTGCGCCGCGCGCAACGGCCTGGTCATCTGCGCGGAAATCAGGCGGGCCATCTCACAATTCGCCGCGTGGCTCGGACGGATGGCAACCAAATGCCCGCGCACCGGGCGTCCGAGCAGCGACAGGTCGCCCACGATGTCCAGCATCTTGTGCCGCACGAACTCCTCCGGATACCGGAGCGGCTCGGTGGTCAGCACCGCGTCATCGCGGATGACCACCGCGTTTTCCAGGCTGCCGCCCTTGATCAGGTTGTTTTTGATGAGATGTTCAATCTCCTCGTAAAAGCAAAATGTCCGCGCGTGCGACAGTTCCCGTTCCCAGGTTTTGGGCGTGACTTCCGTGCTGTAATATTGCGTGAACCGCCCCCGCTTGTCCGAGCTGGTGCAGGTGATTTTGAAACCGTCGTCCGGAAACAACGTCATCACCGTCTCGCCCGATTCCAGTTCAATCGGTTCGGTCGGCGAATAGGTCTCGCGCTTTTCCGCCTGCGGCACGATGCCGGCAGCCTGGATGATTTTGCAGAACTCGCGCGAACTGCCGTCGGCGATCGGCGGCTCGTTCGAATCCAGTTCGATGACGGCGTTGTCGATGCCATAACCCGCGAGCGCGGCGAGCACGTGTTCGACGGTGTGAATTTTCACGTTCCCCTTGGCGAGCGTCGTTGAGCGGGTCGTCTCGGCCACGTTTTCCACGCGCGCCTCAATTTCCGGTTTGCCTTCCAGGTCCACACGGCGGAACCGCACGCCGCTGTTCGCGGGTGCGGGCAGGATGGTCATGTTCACCCGGTTGCCGCTATGCAGGCCAATGCCGGAGAAACTGGCGGGACGGTTGAGCGTCTGCTGATTGAGCACGGACGGATTAGACAAAACACTAGGGAGATTGGCAAGATTGCATTCAGGGCAGTAAGCGACGACAAACAAATCCCCATCACTGCTGCCCGTACTTGCCGTTGGCCCATTGTTGCGCAGCGGTTTCACCAAAAATCGTGCGTCGCTGATCGTAACTGATCCAATCGGGCGCCGACATCACGGGCGCGACGGAATGCTGGAACTGGTCGTTGATGCTCATCAGGGCCGCCTTTTGTTGGGCCAGTTGATTGAGCTGGTCTTGAACCGTTTGCCCGGTGCTGCCATACGGACTGGCCGGATTCATTGCGCCGAGCGCGTTGCGTTCAATGGCCATGCCGACCAATGAGGTTATCAAAAATGGATCGTTCAGATGTTGCCCGAGATTCACGGCCATCTGCAACATGGACTGGGCCGAGGCGGGATCACCGGCTTGTTGATACGAACCCGCCACGCTGACCATGTTCAGTCCCAGTTGTCTTAGCGCGGCGAGCTGGGGCAACTGGATTTGTGCCGGCCCAATCATCTCCGCCTCCGCCACGGAATAACCGGCCGCGAGATAAGCTTCTTCGAGGGACTGCTGGGCATCCTGGAAGTAATCCTGAAACTGCGATTTGCCGGCGGCGGCATTGAGTTCCTGCACCGCCTGGTCGTTCTGGCCGGAACTGAAATAATTCAAGGCCGAAAGATAATTCGCCAGCGCATTGTCGGGCGCCGACTTCTCAAAAGCGTTCAACCATTGACGTTGTTCTTCCGGAGACAGAGCCTTGTCCAAAGCCGCCCGGAAATCCACCTGCGGATCATTGGGATAGGTTTTCATCGCCTCCTGCATCAGCGCCGGGTCTCCCGACGCCTGAAACGCAGCCAGCAGATTTGCAGCTGTTCGTCCATTGGCCTTGAGATAAGTCTCAACCTGTTCGTGGGTCAACCTGGGCGCCTCGCCCTCTTTCAGGAATCTGGCAATCAGATTGGTGGCGGGTGAATCTTCCGCCAATGGTGCCGGTGCGGCGACCGCCTGCCATGGCGGTGCGGGCAGACGAAGCATGAGCTTCGCCACCGCTTCGCGCCGGGAAAGGCTGAGGTTGTCGGATTGGAACTGCGTGATTTGCTGGCGCAAAGATTCGTTATCCGCTCTCAACTTTTCCTGCGCCTGATGTTGAATCACAAAAGTCGTCACGGCACCGGCCACCACCAGTGCTCCGATGCTGAACTTGAATTGGGTTGCCGTCATAAGTTTCAAAAGGGTTAGTATTGTTCCAGTTCCTGCCGTTGCGCCGGCCAGGGCCACGCCGGAAATCGTAACCGCCAGTCCGGCAGGCGCGGCGCTGACCGCTTCACCCGCCAGCGCGGTTCCCAGTGCCGCGGCGGAAAAGACAACGCCGCGATTTTTGAGCAGTCCGCGCAATTCTTCCAGAGCGCGGCTCACGCGTTTCTGGGCGGCGTTCTCGGTGCCACCCAGGGCTTCGCCGACCGAACGCAAATCGCGCTGTTCAAAGAAACGGAGCAGAATGGCGGTGCGATCCTCCGCGCCGAGCTGGTTGATGGCTTCGTCCAGAAGGGGCGCAACCTGGGCCAGGTTCGCCTCCGAGTAATCTTGTTGTTCGTTCATGGCCACGGCCTGCCGTTCGCGGGATTGGCGGCGACGTTCGCCCCGCACGATTTTGGAAGCCACAAAACACGTGTGGCGATGCAGCCACCCGCCCAGCATCACGTCGCGTGGCAATGTGCGAGCCTTGCGCGCCAGGTCCACGAAAACGGTTTGAGCCGCGTCCTGCGCCAGATGCGTATCGCCGCCGGTCAATCGAACCGCCGTGGAATAAACCAGATTGAGATAACGTGACACCAGTTCACGAAAGGCCGGTTCCGAACCGTTCGTGGCGTAATCCGCCAGCAATCTCTGACTGTCAGTCATTGTCTCTTCACCATTAAAGACCCGCTGACGGTCAAAAGCCGCCAAAATAATTTGAAAAATGGCGGTGTTAAGACAATGGGGGAAGAACCCACCGAACCATGATCCCTGCTCCAGTTTGTGTGAAACCCCGGGCGAAACAGCGGAAAACAGTTCAGTAAACCTTGCGCAGATTGGATGGCAGGATGTTCAGTTCGGAGCGGTATTTGGCCACCGTGCGGCGCGCGATGCTGATGCCCTTGTCCCCGAGCATTTTCACCACCTCCTGATCCGACAGCGGCTTGGTGGATTCTTCGTGCTTGAAGATTTCGGCAATCATGTCCTTGACGCTGGTGTTGGACACGCCGTCACCCGTCGCGGTGTGCAGACCGGCGGTGAAGAAAAATTTCATTTCGAACACGCCCTGCGGCGTCTGCATGTATTTGGCCGAAACCGCGCGGCTCACCGTGGTCTCATGCACGCCGACCACATCCGCCACCTGCGCCATCGTCATCGGCCGCAAATGAGCGACGCCCTTCTCCATGAAGTCGTGCTGCCGTTTTACGATTTCCTTGGCGATGTTTAAAATGGTCTGCTGCCGCTGGTGCAGGCTCTTGATCAGAAATTTGCCGGCGCGGATTTTTTCGCGGATGTAATTTTTCACCTCGGCGGAATTTTCGCCCTGCGACATCAGATCCTTGTAGATGTTGCTGATGCGCAAATGGGGAATGTGCTCGTCGTTGGTGCTGACCGCAAAATGGTTGCCGTTCTTTTGCACGAAGACCTCGGGCAGAACGTATTGGTCGGTGTCCGGTAAAAAGGCCCGGCCCGGCCTCGGCTCCAGCCGGCCGATGCGGCCCAGCGCGTCCTGGACTTCCTCCACTGTGTGACCGGTGCCGCGGGCGATTTCCGGGATGCGCCGTTTGCCGAGCGCGTCCATGAAATCACGCACGATGCGATATTCCAGGGAATCCAGCCGCCCGGTGCGTTCCAGTTGCAGGACGAGACATTCGCGCAAGTCGAGCGCGCCCACCCCGGGGGGATCGAAGGTCTGAATGACCTTCAACACTTCCGAAATCTTTTCCTCCGGCAGATTGGTGGTGGCGGACATTTCCTCGACCGACACCTTCAGATAACCGTAATCGTCAATGTTGCCGATGATCAACTCCGCGATGTGGCGCTGCTCCTCGTTCAAATCCGTCTCACGCACCTGGTCCATCAGGACCTGCGACAGCGTCGTGCCTGCCGCGAGCGAATCGAACATGAACTGGCGCTTTTCCTCATCCTCGGCGGATTGGCGGATCGGAATATTCGTCTGCGCAAAATGGTCGCGCCACTCCTGGTCCAGCTGCACCAGCCGGTCGAATTCGGTCTGAAAATCGTCTGCCGGCGTTTCCGTGACTTCGCCGTTTTTTATCAGCGTGGTATCCCCCGTCACACCTTCGGACGGTTCCGAATGATCGGCGGGTGGGTCGGCTTCATCTCCCTCGGTCGCCGGTGAGTCGCTCGCCTCGGATTCGGGTGACGAAACCTCTTCCAGCACGGGATTTTGCTGCAACTCCTGCTCGACCAACGCCTTCAATTCGAGCGTGGGCGCCTGAAGCAAGGCCAGCGACTGTTGCAGTTGCGGCGCCAGCACCAGCGATTGGGTGAGGCGGGCGGACAGTTGTAAACTTTGACCCATCAGTCTTTTCAATTTAGCCCAGAACGATTAAAGCACAAGCAAAAATGGCACAACATTCGCTGCGACCGCTTGATTTTTCAGAAAAACTGGATTTTATCGCCGATTAAATCCATCTTGCCTGGATGAAATTGATTCTTTCGACGCACAACGTCACCCTGACCAAGGCCATTGAAGATCACGTGCTCCGCCGCCTGCAAAAACTCGACCATTTTGACCAGCGCGCCATTGACGCCCGCGTCACGCTGGAACATGACCATACGCGCGCGCCCGAAAAACAATTCTGCTGTTCCATCCGCCTGGCCGTGCGCGGCCCGGACCTGTTTGCCGAAGATCGCGAAAGCGACCTCTACGCCGCCATTGACCAGGTGACGAAAAAAATCGAACAGCAGATCCGGAAACGCCACAGCAAACGGAAGACAAAAAAACACAAGGTCGCCGCCCGCACCAAATCCCGCCGCCAGGAATCCGCCCTCTGATGATTCTGCGCGCCCGAACGATTCTGCCCGTTTCCCGGCCGCCGATTGATAACGGTGCGGTGCTGATGGTGGGCAATCGCATTCGCGCCGCCGGTCCCTGGGAGGATTTGAAATTGGAAACCGGCGGGGAGGTTGTGGACCTGGGCGAAGTGATTTTGCTGCCGGGCCTCGTCAATGCCCATTGCCACCTCGACTACACCGACATGGCCGGCACCCTGCCGGCGCCCAAAACCTTCACCAACTGGATTCCGCTCATCACCGCCGCGAAAACCGCGTGGAGTTATTCCGACTATGCGCACTCCTGGCTCCGCGGCGCGCACATGCTGCTGCGCAGCGGAACCACGACCGTCGCGGACATTGAAGCCATGCCCGACCTGCTGCCGGAAGTCTGGGATGCCACGCCGCTGCGGGTTTTTTCCTTCCTGGAAATGACCGGCATTCGCGCCCGGCGAAACCCGGAGGAAATCCTGCAGGAAGCGGTGGAAAAAATCGATTCGCTTTCCCATGCGCGCAGTTCGGCCTCGCTTTCACCACACGCCCCCTACTCCACCCGGCCCGACCTGCTGCGGCGCAGCGCCCGGGCCGCGCGCAAACGGCGCTGGCTGCTGTGCACCCACGTGGCCGAGTCCGAGGAGGAGTTTGAAATGTTTGTTCATGCCCGGGGGGAGATGTTTGACTGGCTGCAGCGCAATCAGCGGGACAACTCCGATTGCGGCCTCGGCTCGCCGGTCGAACACCTGGCCCGCAACAAAACCCTCGGTAAAAATCTGATCGCCATTCACGCCAATTTGCTGGCGCACGGGGATGCCGCCCTGCTCGGCAAGCACCGGGTGAACGTGGTCCATTGCCCGCGCAGCCACGCCTATTTCCGGCACCCGCCGTTCCTGCGCGAACGCCTGGCCAACGCGGGCGTCAACCTGTGCCTCGGCACCGACAGCCTCGCCACCGTCCGCCAGGTGGGAAAGCAAAAGCCCGAGCTGAACCTGTTCGAGGAAATGCGCGCCCTGGCCGACAGTGATAAAACGGTTTCACCCGCGGAGATTCTCCGGATGAGCACCCTCAACGGAGCGCGGGCGCTGGGCCTGAACCGGCAAATCGGCGAGCTGACCCGGGGCGCTTACGCCGATTTGATTGCCATTCCGGATGCGGCAAAAAGCACGGACATTTATGAAACCGTGATTGCCCAGGCCGGCCCCGTTTCCGCCAGCATGATTGATGGCCGGTGGGTGATCCCGCCGAATTAATCCGCATTTTTGGTTCCGGATTGACGCACCTCCCGCCTTTTTGCTCGTAAAGCGCAAATCGCAAACCGTAAATTCAACCGTGATGTCCTTCGACGCAGAATTGCAGCCGCGCCTCACCGCCATCCGCGGCCAGGGCCTGCTCCGCGGGTTGCGCCGCGTGGATTCGCCGCAGGGCGCCCGCATCCAGATCGGCGGACAAACGCTGCTGAATTTTTCGTCGAACGATTATCTCGGCCTGGCCAATGACCCGCGGCTCAAGGAAGCCGCGCTCCGGGCCGTGGATGCGTTTGGCACCGGCGCCGGGGCCTCGCGCCTGATTTGCGGTTCGCTCGCGCCGTACCATGAATTGGAAGAAACGCTCGCACACTTCAAAGGCACCGAGGCCGCGCTCAGTTTTTCGTCCGGTTACGCCACAGCGGTCGGTACCATTTGCGCGCTGCTCGGCCGGGATGACGTTGTGGTCATTGATAAACTCGTTCACGCCTGCATCGTGGATGCCACCCGGCTCAGTGGCGCCAAACTCCGGGTTTTTGCCCATAACGATCTGGACGACCTTGAAAACAAACTAAAGTGGGCCGTCTCCGATACCCGCCACCCGTCACCCGCCACCCGTCACATTTTAATTGTCACCGAAAGCATTTTTTCGATGGATGGCGACGCCGCGCCGTTGCGGGAGATGGCCGCGCTCAAGGAAAAATACGGCGCGTGGCTCATGGTGGATGAAGCCCATGCCACCGGGCTATACGGAAAGAATCGCCGGGGGCTGGCGGAAGAACTGGGCGTGGGCGGCCGGATTGAGGTTCAAATGGGCACGCTGGGCAAGGCCCTGGGGGCCGGCGGCGGCTACATTTGCGGCTCACGAACGCTGATTGATTCTGCTCGTGAACCGCGCCCGCAGTTTTATTTTTTCAACCGCACCCGTGCCCGCCGCCGCCGCCGCCGCCACCGCCGGAGTCCGGTTTGTCCAATCCCGCGAAGGGGAAGCGCGGCGGAAGCTGCTCTGGTCACGGGTTGGCCATCTTCAACCGAAAATCAAAAATCAAAAATCAAAAATCCCGGCCGCCATTATTCCGGTCATGATTGGCGACGAAAAGAAGGCGGTGGAACTGGCCGCGGCGTTGGGCGAACACGGCATTTTCGTTCCAGCCATCCGCTATCCCACCGTCGCGCGCGGCCAGGCCCGCCTGCGCGTGACGCTGACCGCATCGCATTCACCCGGGGACATTTCGGAACTGACCCGCGCGCTCAAAACCTTGTGCGTTCGACTTTAGACTTCGGACCTGATGAAAAATCCCGCCCAATTCGACCGCCAGTTTGTCTGGCATCCGTTCACCCAAATGCGTGACTGGCTCAAGCGCGAGCCGATTGTGATTGTGGCCGGCCAGGGCGCGGTTTTGCGGGACGCGCACGGTCGGCACTATCTCGACGCCAATTCCTCCATCTGGACCAACCTGCACGGGCATAATCACCCGAAGCTCAACACCGCCATCCGGCGGCAGTTGGGGAAGATCGCGCACAGCTCGGCGCTGGGATTGGCCAGTGAACCGGCCGCAATCCTCGCGGCGAAGCTGGTCGCCGCGGCCAATCCGCCATCCGCCATCCGCCATCCGCGATTGAACAAGGTTTTTTTCTCCGACAACGGTTCGACGGCGTTGGAAGTGGCACTGAAGCTGGCTTACGAATTCTCGCGCCGCACCGGCCGCAGCCGGCAACCAAAATTCCTTTCGCTCGATGGCGCGTACCACGGCGACACCCTCGGCGCGGTCGCACTCGGCCACATTGATTTGTTTCACCGGAGTTATTCCGGTTTGCTGTTCAAGACGGACCAGGTCATGTCGCCCTATTGCTATCGCTGCCCGTTCAACCGCGCGACACCGGAACGCGCCGACGCGCGCGAATATCGAAAGTGCAACTGGGAATGCGTCGGCAAGGTTGAAAAAGCATTTTCCGCCCAAAAGAAAAAGCGGAATCCTTATGCCGCATTTGTGTTCGAGCCGCGGATGCAGGGAGCGGCCGGAATGATCCCGCAGCCGGCCGGCTGGCTGAAACGCGTGACGGACATTGCCCGCGGACACAGCGCCCTGCTCATCGCGGATGAAGTGATGACCGGATTTGGCCGGACCGGTACGGCAGCGGCGGTCTGCGACCGCCGCACTGTGCCGGGTGCTAACGGCGACGGTCATAGACCGCCGCTACAGCCAGTTTTGTTCGCTTCACACCACGAAGGGGTGCAGCCGGATTTTCTGTGTCTGGCCAAAGGTTTGACCGGCGGCTATCTGCCGATGGCCGCCACGCTGACGACGCAGAACATTTTCGACGCATTTCTCGGCCGGTATGAGGAATTCAAGACCTTTTTCCATGGCCACAGCTACACCGCCAATCAACTCGGCGCGGCGGCGGCGCTGGCCAGCCTGGGAATTCTGCACAGCAAAAAATCAATCCGCGCACGACGGGCGCTCGAAAGAATTTTGCACGAAGAACTTCAAACGCTTTGGGCATTGCCAAAGGTCGGCGATATCCGGCAGGCGGGTTTGACGGCGGGGGTTGAACTCGTCCGCAACTGGCGGACGCGCGAACCGTTCGCCTTGCGCGAGCGCGCCGGCATCCGCGTGTGTGAGGCCATGGCCAGACGCGGCGTGCTCACCCGCTCCATCGGCAACGTGATTGTCCTGATGCCGCCGTACTGCTCGACCCGGACGCAAATTCGGCAGATGATCGCCGCTTTGGCCGATGGCGTGCGAACCGCGCTGCGCGACTGAGACCCCCGCGGGCCTGATTTCAAATCGCTCGCCGCAGGCCGGACGGCAACCCGGACCGGCGCGCACTTCACATCGGACACCCCAGACCAACGCCACCACTCTCAGTCTTGCGCTGGCCGTCTTACCAGTTATGCCAAAGCAACAACAATAATTGTCCAGTGACCAAAATCAAATGGCATTGACTAAACTGGAATACGCGTATGATGAGTATTTACTTTGAATCGGCGGATTGAAACGGGGCCGGTCGGATTGACGAACCAGGGCATGAAAAAGCCGCGCGACGCGCGACTGGATGCGTTGCGGGGGTTGTTTTTGATCATTATGGCCGGGGTACACGTGCCCACACCGCTGTCGCACATTTTCCAGGATCCTTTGGGCTGCAACGGCGCGGCGGAGGGTTTTATTTTTCTCAGCGCCTGCCTGGCGGGTTGGGTCTTTGGAAATGTTTATCTGCAGAGCGGCTGGCAGACGATGTCGCGTCGCATCTGGAAACGCACCCGGTTGATTTACCTGGTCCACTTGTTGGTATTGGTGCCGGCCGTATTGATCATCTGGGCGCTGGCCGGCCAGGCTCCGCCGCTGGCCAATCATTTCTCCGATTTTCTCGCTCATCCCTGGGGCAGTCTGGCGCTGATGCCGCTCCTGCTGCATCAGCCGCCGCTTTTTGACATTCTGCCCCTATACGTCATTTTCCTGGGGGTGACACCCTGGCTGCTGGCCTTCCGGCGCCGGCGCGGTTGGGGAATTATACTAGGCATCTCGGCGCTGGGCTGGCTGGTGGCGCAATTCAAATGGGATGTCTGGCTCGTCGGTGACCCAACCCGCCTGCTCCCGTTGCGCTGGGGCTCTTTTGACCTGCTCGCCTGGCAATTCCTCTGGATTTGCGGCGTGGCGATTGGAGAAACCTCGCTGCGACGACAAATCATCAACCCACGGCATCGCCCGGCTGCAGCCGGAGCGGCCCTCATCATCGTGTCTGGCGCATTGCTTTTGCGCTGGGGATTCTGGCCGCCGGCCTGGATCAACCCCGACCTTTTCCTGTGGATGGACAAGTGGACACTCGGACCTTTGCGGGTGCTCGACTTCGGCGCGTGGGTTGCGCTGCTGCTCGCCTGGAATCCTCATCCCGCCAGGCGCTGGCAGGCGCCCGCCGCGCTGCTGGGGCGGCATTCGCTGGCCGTGTTCGCCTTTCATCTGCCGCTGGTCATCATCGCCACCACCCTCATCCAGATGGTTGAACTGTCGAACGCATGGCAGACAGTCGTTGGCTTTTTGGTGATTGCGCTGCTTTTCCCGTGGGCCGGTTGGTTGGAATTCCGCCAGCGACGGCGTGCCGAAGCCATGATTAAACCTGGCGTTAAAAGCGTCAAGCCGCCGTTCCCGACAACTCCAGCAGCCGCTTAAACTCTTCCCGGGTGACCGGTATCACCGACAAGCGGGATTGTTTTGCCAAGACCATTTCTTTTAGAATTTTGTCGGCTTTGATTTGTGAGAGCAACACCGGTTTCGCCAGCGGCTTGACCGGCGTCAAATCAACCGCCGCCCAATCACCTTCGTCCGCCGTGGGATCGGGATACGATTCCCGGACCACCCGTGCCAGGCCGACCACGGATTTGTCTTCACCGCTATGATAAAAGAACACGGCGTCGCCGGATTTCATGGCGCGAAGGTTGTTCCGGGCCGCAAAATTGCGCACCCCGGTCCATTGGGTTTCGCCATCTTTCAACAATTGCGACCACGAGTACGCTCCGGGTTCGGATTTTACCAGCCAGTAGTTCATTTGCGATTTACGATTTACGATTTATGATTGCGGCGTGAGCATGATTGAAAACCTCGAAAAAATCCAGCAACGGATTCGCGCGGCGTGCAACCGGTGTGACCGGGAGCCGAATTCGATCACCCTGCTGGCGGTGACAAAAGGTCAGCCGCCGGAAATCGTGCGCGCGGCGGCGGATTTGGGATTGACGCTGTTCGGTGAAAACAAGGTGCAGGAGGCAAAGGCGAAAATTCCACTGTGTCCGGGCCGGTTGCGCTGGCATTTCATCGGCCATTTGCAGTCGAACAAATGCCGCGATGCCGTGGAGTTGTTCGGTATGATTCAGAGCGTGGACCGCCTGTCGCTGGCACAGGAAATCAACCTGCGCGCGGATCAGGCGGCCAGAACGATGCCGGTTTTGATCGAAGTCAATGTCGCGGGCGAAGCGAGCAAGTTTGGTTACCGGCCGGAAATCTTGCTGGCGGAGTTAAAGGCCATCAACGCACTGCCGCGGATCGAAATTCAAGGCTTGATGACCGTGCCGCCATGGTCGGCTGATCCGGAGAAGGCGCGGCCCCATTTCCGGCGGTTGCGGGAGTTAAAATTGGAATGCGAACAAATCCTCGGCGCTCCCCTGCCACATTTGAGCATGGGCATGAGCGGCGATTTCGAGATGGCGATTGAGGAAGGCGCAACGATGATACGCCTCGGCACGGCGCTGTTCGGTCCGCGCCCCGCCGCCGGTAAACGCGCAAAGACGGAATGAATTTTGCTGCGCTTTCCGTCGGAGACGCTATCCTTGCAACAATGACTATTGAGACGTACAAACGGGAAATTGCCGAGGCCGTAAAGGTTTACGAGCGTTATATTGTGTGCATTGACAAGACGCCGGACGATTTTGAGGTGTCACTCGCCTCGCTGATGACCAAGGCCATCAAGGCCTATGAAAATCGCGGGGAAGGATTGCGCCATGGCATCGCGCTCGACAAGCAGGTGACCATCATTTTGAGCCAAAGCGATGAGGCCCGCCCGTTGTGCGGCATTTATTTCAATCTCCACTCGCCTTACCGGAAAAACGCCCTGCCAAAAACGGTGAAGTCGTTCAGCGACAAATCGGAGGATTAAAAGCGCCAGCCCAATCCTTAGTGGTCGCGCACCTCATCGCCCACCTGGGCGGTCCCGTCCACCAGGTCGGCCACCACGTCGTTGTCGCGCTGGGGACCCGTGATTTTAACCTCGCCCGCCTTCAAACCGGCACGGTACAGAAAGAAGGTTTGATCCAGGTTCGGCATCTGGCCGACAGGAAAACTGAGGACGACAAAACGCCCGGCCGCGTTGTAGGAAGCAACCTTGGCGGTAAGGGAACTGTCCGGCGTTACGATGGGATTCAGCGCGGCAGCCGGTGCGCCGGCGGGCGCCGGCTCCACCGGAGCAGTCCAATGATGATGAAAACGGGCGCAGCCAGTCACCAATATCGCAACCAGCAGCAAGTTCCAGACGGTCGAAAGCTTCATGCCAACAGTTAAGCGCGTGGCAGCGCGCAGGTCAATTCACGATTCTGTGATGAGGGTGTCGTCGTGTTCATAGCCCGGGGCGCAACAGCACAGCAATCGCAACGTTTCATTGCCGGTGTTCCAAAGCTTGTGCCTGCATCCCGGCGGTATGGCCACGGCGTCGCCGGCCCTGACCTCACGGGTTTCGCCGTCAATGCGAATCCGCCCCGCCCCGTGCGTAATGTAGTAAATCTCCTCGGTCCGGACGTGACAATGTTCCTGGGTGCTGCGGCCAACCGGCAGGCGCGCCTCCGCCAGGCTTTGGTGGCGGATGGCCGAGTTGCGATGCGCCAGCAACTCGCGAATTTCCGAGCCATCCTTGGTGGTGAATGGCGGGACTTCGTTGAGTTTTTGATGTCCATAATCGTTCAGCGGTTAAACGTTTTCCGGGGACGCGGAATTTTTCGACCAATCGGTCTGGCCGATAATCACGCCGGTCACAATCAAAATCATCGCCGCCCAAAACGTGGAGGTGACCGGTTCGCGCAAAAATAAGCGCGCCCAGGTCATCGTGCTGAGCGGGATGAGATTATTGAACAGCATGACCCGGCTGGTGCGCCAGCGGCGGAGCGCATCATTCCAGAGCGCATAGGGAATCACGCCGCCAAACAGCACACAGAAGGCCAGCACACCCAGACAGGCAGGATCGACGGGAACACTGTGCGTGGCCAGCTCCAACAGCCCAAACGGCAGCAGTAACAGCCCGGACATCCACATCGTGTGCGCGGCGACTTCCGTCCCGCTTAATTGCGCGCTTAAAACGCGCATCTGCCGGCTGAAATGTGCCCACAATACGCTGCAGGCCAGGCCAAAACATTCGCCGATCAGGTCCGGCCTGGCCGTCCGCAAGGCCGGCCATAACAAAACCAGCACGCCGCTGACCGCCAGCAATGCCGCGCCGTAACGTTGCACGCTGGCCCAGCTTCGCCGCGGTTGTTCCTCCCATAGCAAGGCCCAGACCGGCGACGCGCCGAGATACAAGGCCACGTGGGAAGCGCTGGCCAATCGCAACGCCCAGTTGAAGGCCACAATGTACAGCGCAAGACTCAGGCCGCCGCGCAGCCACAATTGCCGTCGCAGACCGGGGACGAGGACGTGGCGTTCGCCGAGCCATGAAGTCCAACGCAACACTGCGAGCAGCAATCCCCCGGCCAGGAGAAAGCGGATGCTGCCGGTCCAGATGGGCGGCCACGCCATGACCAGCCATTTGGTGCCGGCATTGTTGCCGCCCCACAGAAAGACGGTGAACAGCAGGCTGCCGGCCACCGCCGCGTTGTTTTTCGATTGCGACACGCCGGGAGTTAGCCAATGCCCGCACCGGTTGCCAATGAAATTTGTTTGACCGTGTTTCAGACCAAAGCCAGGCAGGGCGCGACACTCTGTGCGCGCCGTCTTGAGCACGGCATCTCCCTCCAGGTTCGCGGCGCGCAGAGGACTGCGCGCCCGACCCGCCGGGTCGATGAAATTTGTTTGACCTTCGTGGAGCGCGCCTTAACTTGCCGGCATGGACCATGCACCCGGATTTCTCAAACTTGTGAACGACGCCAAAACGCGCGTCCACGAAATCACCATTGAACAGGCGCGCGAACGGCTGAAACAAAATCCCAAGGCAATTTTAATGGACGTGCGCGAGGACCACGAATGGCAAAAGCAACACGCCGCCGAAGCGGTGCACCTCGGCAAGGGAATTTTAGAACGCGACCTGGAAAAGCTGTTTCCCGATCTGAACACGGAACTCATCATGTACTGCGGCGGCGGGTTCCGGTCGGCGCTCACCTGCGACGCGGCGCAACAGATGGGTTATCGCAACGTCCACTCGCTTGCCGGCGGTTACAAGGCGATGGCCAATTCCGGCTGGGCGATGAAAAGCGGCGGTCTGTGACCGCCGCACTTTTCCTTGGATATCAAGCATGCGGCGCTCATCGAGCGCCGATACATTGGGCATCACGTCACTGATTCTCAGCCCTATATTTGTATTGGTGAGTCAGATTGGTGTCGCCGTTGGCATCGATGGTATAAAGCTGCACCAGATCCTTGCCATCCTTTTTGAACACGGCCTGGAAATTGAAGGGCGACGTGAAGTCCATCATCCCGTGCAAACTCACCACAATCTGGTTTTTTTGGATGACAAAGACGCCATTGCCGGCCTTGGTATGATAGAATTGACCTTCCAAATCTGATTTATACGTAACCGTCCAGTCCGGTTCAAAAATATATTTTTCGTATAAATTGTCCTGCCGGTACGTAAAGACGCCGGCAACGCTGCTGGGCACGACTGATTTGGATTTCCTGTCGCAACCGGCCGCCAGCAAAGCCAACATCAGTCCGAAAATCAAAAATCCAGGAATCTTCATACGTTTGCACACAGTCTGGACTATCAAATTTCGCAGCTCAACCGAAATTTCAAGGGGTAGTGCCTTCCTGGCTTCACGCGTGTCAGGCGGATTTGTGCTTTTCATAATGCCAACGCAAGAAGGAACTGCCTAAAAACAGGAGGCTTGGAATACCCAAAAGAATGAAGAAACCAGAATGCCGGAGGTGGACTCTCTCAGCCATCACGAACAGAACCCATCCAACGAGCGAGATAATGCCTCCTAAAAATTCCCAGCGCCATGCAAGGAGAATACCCAACAGCACCAGGGTAAGTGCGGAAGCCAATCTCGACGACAAATGGCTGCGAAAATGGATTGGGCATACCTTCACCTGTCGCGATAACCAGGGTAAGCCCGACCAGCACGGTTCCGATGACTCGTCCAACCCAGCGAAAGATAGTTGCGAGCAACTTGGGGTTCATATTCACCCAACCTGTCATTAAACCGCAAAATTGCGGTTTGATTTTTCTGATACCAGCGTTGCGGATGGAACGTTGCGGCGCTGGAAGCAGACCCGGTTCAGTGCGTTGGCAAGCGCCACAACTTTTTCGCGTGTGGACTCGCCCATCAGACAAACCTGAATCCAGTTTTTCCGGCGCAAATATTCGCTGTGGCAACTGAGGAGATAACCGGCTTCCTGCATCGCCTCGCCAATTTTTGTCGAATTCATGTCTGGCGGCAGCGCAATCGTGATGACCGCCGGCGAGGTCAACGCGCCGTTGCCGGTCAGATTGAAACCCATTTCCGTCAGCCGTTCGCGCAGCCACTTTGACCATTCGGCGGTTTCGGCAAACCGCCTTTCCCAGTTCACGTGTTTTATTGCGGCGTGCAGCGCATGCAGCAGGTTCGACGAAAACGTAAACGGCGTGCCGTCCTGTTCCGCGGAATAGCCGAGATCGAGATAACGGGGCAGCCGGGCCGGCGCGGCGGCGATTTCATGGTTGTAGAAAACCATTGAAAGCCCGGGATAGGCGCGCAGCCCCTTGCCACTGGAACCGGATGCCAGATAAACGCCGGTCAAATCCACAGGCATCGTACCGATGGTGCTGATGCAATCGAGGCACAATTTGTTCCGTTCCGCGCGCAGAGTTCCTTAAGCGCGGCCAGATCGGCCAGAATCCCGGTCGAGGTTTCACAATGCACGCACCAAAGCCAGGGCGGTTGGGCTGCCAGCTTCTTTTCAACCACCGCCAAATCCAATGGTTCACCCCACGGGAATCCGAGAGCTTCGAAATTCAAATTGAACCGCCGCGCCTGATCCACCAAACGCTCGCCAAACTCGCCGTTGCTTAAAACCAGGCCGCGCCCGCCCAGCAACGCCAATTGCCCGGCCACCACGTCGTTGGCCAGGGTGCCGGAACCCATGAACACCCCGGCGTGTTGGGCGCGGACGAGGTCGCAGAGAATTTGCCGGGCCGACGAAAAATCCTTTATGAAGCCCTGGCCGCGATGCGATTCCGGCGCCTGCTCGAACGCCCGGCGCACCTCGCGGCGGATGGCCACGGGGCCGGGAAGAAAATTCACCGCGCTCGGATGAAACGAGCGCGCGGGGGACGAGCGCAAGAATTCGCGGGCCGTGACCTCGAACGTTTCGAGCGTGACATACATCGGCTGAAACTGCGCCTCGCCGGCGCCCACGAGCGGACCGAACGGCACAAAACCGAGATGCTGATATAATTTTTGCTGGCGGGTCGTGCCGGAAATAATCGCCAGGTCATAGCCTTTTTCGACGCCATGCTGCCAGAGCAGCGCCAGGATGCCCTGCAAAATCTGTCCGCTGCGGGTTCCGCGAAATTTCTTTTCGATGGCGAGCAGCCGGATTTCGCAGATGGTCCGGCCCGCCGGCAGATGCGCATCGAGGCTGGGCAGCTTCTGGTCGAGGGAAAACGGCCGGTGGCCGCGCACGGCCAGCATGCGGGCCAGTTTCTGGTTGCAGCGGCAGATGAGGTAGGTGTTTTCCGGATGGAATTTGTCCACGAGCCGTTGCGCCGCCGATGGCTGATGCTGGGGAATTTCCTCGACGAAGGTCTTGTAATTGAGCCGGTGAATCTGCTCGAATTCCCAATCTTCCGTCGCCAGTTTGAACGTAAACGCTTCCGATGCACTCATAATTTGGGCGGTTCAGGTTTCGGCGTGGCCGCGCGGCGGGCGGCCAGCGCGGTAAATTCTTCGGTCAAATTTTTCCGGTGCGCAAACAAAATCACCGCCGCCAGCATGGCGAGCACGCGCCACGGCAAGATTGTCACCCTCAAAGAGCCAGCCGGCCATCGGCAACGCGGCGAAAGCAAACATCGCGGGCCAGAGCGATTTTCGCATCACGGCAAACCCGGCCAGAAACAACACGGGAAACACCAGCGCGATGCGATAATCAAAAACCAGCAGCGCGCCGAGAAAGGCGACCACGCCTTTGCCACCGCGAAAACGCAGTCGCACGGGCCAGACGTGGCCCAAACACAACCGCCAGCATGGCCATCAAGGCGAGGTGATTATCCCCGGTCCATTCCCGCGCAATCCAAACCGCCAGTGCGCCCTTGCTGAAATCACCCAGCAAGGTGATCCCAAAGCCTATCCGGCCCAGAACGCGTCCTGTGTTGCGCGCACCGACGCTGCCACTTTCATTTTCCCGGATGTCTTTGCCGGTGCGGGCGCGAACGAGGAGAACCGGTGGCAAGGCATCCCAAAAAATAGGCTTCCAGCGCGCAGCCGGTCACCCGGTGCCAGTTTGCGGACTGTAATGATTGGGTCCAGTCCATGTGAGCAGTCGCCGTCCGACGTCTTATCGGGACTTTACCCGAAACGAGGCTTCAATGGGAATCAAAATTTTCAGGCTCGGGCACCGCTGAGCTTTGGGCTGGTGGTACGGTTCAACGGGAGCGCGGAGCATTGCTCCGCCAGTATTTCACCGCCCTCCGCGGAGCAATGCTCCGCGCTCCTAAAATGGCCAAATGGCATCGCGGCGGCGCTTTGTCTCGACAACCGGCCGGATTATGCGGAAATTCCCGCTGCCAGGGCCCATGGAATGTGGACTTACGAACCCCGCCAGGGCCGGAAGGCAGCAACGGTAGTTTGCTCGCATCTGCCGTGGTCACCCTGGCTCTTTCATTTACGATTTGCGATTTCGGATTTACGATTGTCGTGCAATTGCAAGCTGTCTTCAGCGTAAATCGCAAATCGTAAAATCAAAATTTTGTGGCATACCAGGTCATTGCCCGAAAATACCGCCCGCAGCGTTTTGCCGACGTCGTCGGGCAGGAACACGTCACCCAGACGCTCGCCAATGCCATTGAGCAAAAACGCATCGCCCACGCCTACCTGTTTTGCGGCCCGCGCGGCACCGGCAAAACCACCATCGCCCGCATCTTCGCCAAATGCCTGAATTGCACCGGCGGCCCGAAAGTCGATTTCGACGACAACGACCCGCGCTGCATCGAAATCGCCGAAGGCCGGTCGCTCGACGTGCTGGAAATTGACGGCGCCAGCAACAACGGCGTCGAACAGGTGCGCGAATTGCGCGAAACCTGCAAATACGCGCCCGCCAATTCGCCGTTCAAAATCTACATCATTGACGAGGTCCACATGCTCTCGACGGCGGCCTTCAACGCGCTGCTCAAGACGCTCGAGGAACCGCCCGCGCATGTGAAATTCATGTTCGCGACGACCGATCCGGAGAAGGTCCTGCCGACGATCCTTTCGCGCTGCCAGCGTTTCGATTTGCGCCGCATCCCCGCCGCGCTGATCGTCAAACATCTCGCGCACATCGCGGGGCTGGAAAAGGTGAAGATTGACGAAGCCGGCGCTCTATGCCATCGCGCGCGGCGCCGACGGCGGGATGCGCGACGCCGAATCCACGCTCGACCAGCTCATCAGTTTTTGCGGCAATAAAATCGAGGAAGCCGGACGTGCTTTCCATGTTCGGCCTTGCGGCCCAAAGCCAGATTCTGGAGCTTGAGCCGGGCCGTGCTGGCCGGCGAAATCCAGAACGCGCTCAGCCGGTTGAACGAACTCGCGCAAAACGGCAAGGACCTGGGCCGGCTGCTGTCCGATTTGCTGAACCATTTCCGCAACCTGCTCATTTTCCAGGTCTCGCGCGGCGACCTGAATTTGCTCGAAGTTTCCGAAGCCGAAGCCGCCGCGCTGAAGGAGCAGTCGGCCGCTCGCCAGCACGGAGCGCTCACCCGCATCCTGGAAGTGCTGGCCGATGCCGAAATGCGCCTGCGCGACGCCGCTTCCAAGAAAATTCTGATGGAAGTCACCCTGCTCAAGGCCATTGAAGCCCGCAGCGCGGTGAGCCTGGATTCCGTCTTGAAACAACTCAATCAGTTGCGCGGCCAGACCGGCACGGGCGGCACACCGGCGCCGAGCAACCGAGGCCGCTCCGGCTGCGGAACACAGCGCCCGGCCCGGCGCGAACCCGCAAGCCGGCACAACACGCCCGGCCGGAAGCCGCGTTCCGATCCCGTGCCCGCAACCGTGCCACGGCTTCGCCGGTCCCCGCCGACTTGACCGAACTTTGGACCAGGCTGATCGAAGCCGTCGGCCGCGCCAGCCCGTTCACCCGCAGCTACCTGGTGGATGCCCATCCGGTTTCATTCGAGAAAAACGTATTGACCATCGGATTTGATCCGGAATTTGAAGACCACCTCGGCCTCGTGGACAATGCCCGTAACCATGCGCTGCTCCAGACCAAGCTGGCGGAACTCGGCCATCCCAACGCCCAGATCAAATTCGTCAAGGCCGAGGCATCCGCCGGACCGCGCAGCCGCAACCGGCCAGGGTCGCGCCGGCCACGCCGCAGCTGCGCCACGGCGAAATCCGACGCGCCCGCCGAACCCGGAGAGAAAAACCGGCGCCGTTCCCTTCAACAAGAACGATTTCAAAAACGACCCGCTGATTCAAAAGGCACTGGAAATTTTCAAAGGCCAGATCGTGGAAGTCCGCGCCTGATATTTTACCCAACCTCAAATCCCAGACCCCAACCCGATTTTATGTCCAGCATCGGCAAACTCATGAAACAGGCTGCGCGCATGCAGCAGCAGATGGAACAAGTCCAGGCCCAGCTCGCCGCCCGCACGGTCGAGGCGACCAGCGGCGGCGGCGCGGTCAAAGTGGTCGCCAAATGCGACGGCACCATTGCGTCCATCAAAATCGATCCCCAGGCGCTCAATCCGGCCGATGCGCAATTGCTCGAAGACATGATTCTGACCGCCGCCAACCAGGCACTCGGCCAGGCCAAGGAAATCTCCAACGCCGAAATGGGCAAGGTCACCGCCGGTTTGAACCTGCCGGGCTTGAGGTGAAATTGATGCGAAATTGAGAATCGTCAAATGCCGATCGTCATTCCATGCTCGCGTTCGCACATCTAGTTTCCGCATTCACTGCATTCGCATTCCATGCTTCCCGATTCCATCACCGCCCTCATCGCCGCGCTGGGCCAACTGCCCGGGGTCGGGCCGCGCTCCGCCGAACGCATGGCCTTGCATCTGGTTCAGACGGATTCCGCCGTCGTGAAACAGCTGGCCGAGGCCATTCTTCTCGCGCGGGAAAAAGTCCGGTTTTGCGACGATCTGCGGCGCGTTGACCGAAAATCCCCCTGCTCCATTTGCACGGATGCGCGCCGGGACGCCTCGCTGATATGCGTTGTCGAGCGCGCCGGTGGACATTTTGAGCATCGAAAAATCCGGCGCGTTTCGCGGAAAATTCCACGTGCTCGGCGGAAAGATCTCACCGCTGGACGGAGTGGAGCCCGAAGACCTGCGCATCACCGAACTGGAACAGCGCCTGCACGCAGGAGCCGGTCAAGGAAATGGTCATCGCCCTGGGCACGGACGTGGAAGGCGACGCCACGAGTCATTATCTCGCCAAACGCCTGGCCCGCCCGGGACTGAAAATCTCGCGCATCGCCTACGGCCTGCCGGCCGGCAGCGGGCTGGAATTTGCCGACGAACTCACCCTGAGCCGCGCCCTGGAAGGCCGGAGGGACATGTCGTGAAACCCGTCGTTGTCTTTGATCTGGGCAAGGTCCTGGTGGATTTCGATTACTCGATCGCCGCCCGGAAGATCGCCGCCCGATGCAGAAAATCCCCGTCCGAAATCAACGCCGTGATCGCGCAGTCCCGTGTTCATCCTGGACTACGAATCCGGAAAATTGACCCGGCCGGATTTTTTCAAGCAGGTGCAGGCGGCAACCGGTTTTGGCGGCACCCTGGAGGAGTTCGGGGGATTTTTTGCGGACATTTTCAGCCGAAATACCGCCGATGATTGAACTGCACGCGGAACTGCAGCGGCGCGGGCACCAAACGTATATTTTTTCAAACACCAACGATCTGGCGGTCGAACACATCCGGCGAAACTTTCCATTTTTCAAAAAGTTTGACGGCTACATTTATTCCTATGAAGTGGGCGGCATGAAACCCGACGCCGAAATTTATGAATCGCTGGAAAAGCTCGCCGGCCGGCGCGGCGCGGAAATCATCTACCTGGATGACCGGCCGGAAAACGTGGCGGCAGGCGCAGCGCGCGGCTGGCGGGCGATTTTGCACGAGACCCCGGAAAAATCCCGCGCGGCGGTGGAATTATGGTCTGTCGCCGTAACGACTGCCGACCGCCGCTATACAGGATCACTGACGCGGTTTGTGCTTTTTCAAACCGACTTCCTGGGCGATGTCGTCGAATTCCTCCCGGCTGACTTCTTCGAGTTGCTTGCCCCGGGCCTTCAATTTTTCATTAATCTTGATGGCCTTCTCGGTCATGCGCTCGTGCGTCTCCTCCGTGCCGCCGACGAGCGCGAAATTGTCGCCGGTCGTGATGCGCTTATGGCCGTCGGAATCCAATCCCAGGCCGAGAATCACGGCTTTGCGCTTTTTCTTTTTACCCGGGTCAGCCATGGAACAATCGTAAAGGCAAGCGGCGGCTCCCGTCAATCCCGCGGACGGAAACGCGATTCGCGCGCGAGCTGTTCCCACAATTTTTTCTCCGCGTCGGATATTTTGGCCGGCACGGCGACATGGGTAACGACAAACAAATCCCCGCGCGGGCCGTTCCGCGTGGGCAGCCCGCGTCCGCGCACGCGCAATTTCTGGCCGTTTTGAGTGCCCGGCGGGATTTTGATGTTCACGCGCCCGTCCAGTGTCGGCACGGAAATTTCCGCGCCCAGCACGGCCTCCCACGGCGCCAGTTCGGCTTCATGAATCAGATCGTGATCCGCGACCTCGAAATCCGGATGTTTGGCCAGTCGCACGCGCAGATATAAATCACCCGCCGCTCCGCCGCCCTCACCCGGCCTAGCCGCGCCCGGCGAGCCGCAATTTCTGGCCTTCGGTGACTCCGGGCGGAACCTTTACCTGGCAGGTTTCCGCTTTACCGAACGGCCGACCGGACGACGCACGTTGACGGTCCGCACCGACCCGTGCATCGCCTCCTCCAGCGTCACCATGATGTCGCCTTCGATATCGCGGCCGCGTTCGGCTGTTTCCTCCTCCGCGAAACCGGGAGCGCGGCCAAAACCGGCCCGTCCCCGCCCCGTCGAACCAAACAGTTGCTCAAAAAAATCGCTGAACCCGGTGCCACCGAAGTGAAACTCAAATTCCTCGCCGCCCATGCCCCGGCCGTGAGCGGCCTGGCCGCCGGAAAAATTCCCCCAATCCGGTGGCGGACGAAATTCCGCGCCGGATTTCCAATTCGCGCCGAGTTCGTCGTATTTTTTACGTTTGGCCGGATCGCCCAGAACCTCATAGGCCTCGTTGACCTCCTTGAATTTTTCCTCGGCCCGCTTTTTGTCCTTGGCCACGTCCGGGATGAAATTCCCGCGCGAGCCGGCGAAAAGCTTTTTTGAGTTCGCTGTCGCTGGCGCCCCGGGGAACGCCGAGAATTTCGTAATAATCTTTGTATTGAACAGGCATCGTCAGGAAAGGCTAAAGCCTAAAGGCCGAAGCGCGAAAGTCGAAAAATGCATGCACTCGCCGGGCAAAGCGATTTCAGCCTTACTGCGATTTGGTGTTGTCCACGCTCAGATAGGTCGTGCCGGCAAAATCGCCGCTGCGACGCCATACTTTGAGCAGAATGTTATTCCCTTTGGCCTGGGTACAAAGCTGGACCGCCTCCCGGGCATTGTTTACCGGCTGACGATTGATTTCCACGATGACGTCGCCCGGTTGCAGACCGGCTTCGGCGGAATTCGAGTCCTGGCCCGACATCCGTCACCAAGCGCACCGTGAACGCTGTCGGGGATCATCAAATGCTGCCGGGCCGGCGGATCCAAATCCGACACCGTTACGCCATTGAGCGTGTCGGGGTTTGAATGGTCCGGACGGTTATTTTGGTGATTGTCCTTTTGCCGACCGGACCCGGCAACTCGGCCAGCTTGACGGTGAAGCTTTTTTCATGGCCCTCGCGAATCACCTTTACCGCAACCTGGTTCCCGGCGAACATTCCGAAACCATCAACATCAGGCTGGCAACATCGACAACTTTTTTGCCGTTAAATTCAACAATCACGTCGCCGGACTGGATGCCGGCCGCTTGGCGGCGTTCCCGGCCAGCACTCGCCAACCAGCACGCCGTTTTGATCGGGCAAGCCAAAGCTTTCCGCCAGGCCCGGCGTGATGTCTTCCAGGAAGGCAGATGCCGAGATAGCCGCGCGCGACCTTGCCGCCGTGGATCAAACGATCCATGACGTGGCGCGCCAGATTGACGGGGACGGCGAACCCGATACCCTGATTACCGCCGTTATCATTTGGAATAATGCCGGTATTGATGCCGACCAACCGGCCTTCCACATCCACCAGCGCGCCGCCGGAATTGCCGGGGTTGATCGCCGGCGTCCGTCTGGATGAAATCCTGGTAATTGGGCTGGCGATCGTTGCCCTCGCCGTCAAATTGAAATCCGCTGCGACCGAGGGCGCTCACGATCCCCATGGTCGGGGCCCGCTCCAGGCCGAAGGGATCGCCGATGGCCAGAACCACGTCGCCGACCTGCCAGTTGATCGCTGTCACCCAGCGTGATGGCCGGCAGATTCACGGCGTCAATCTTCAACACCGCGACGTCCGTCGGCGGGTCGGTGCCGATGACCTTGGCGCTGTATTCCTTGTCACCGCCATTGACGGAAGTGACCTTGACTTTGATTTGCCGCGCCGTCCACGACGTGGTTGGCCGTCAAAATATAACCGTCCGATGATACCACGACCCCGGAACCAAGGCTTTGCTGCCGGTGCGTGCGCGGCTGGTTTTCGGGTGGAAATTGGTCGCCAAAAAATTGCCGGACAAACGGGTCGTTGAGCAAAGGATTGCGGTACGGACGCACTGCACAATGCGGGTGGAATAAATGTACACCACGCAAGGCGCGGCCTGTTGGATGACGGGCGCAAAACTGACGCCGAGGGCATCACGATTGACCGGCGTGGATTCGACCTTGATGTCCGGCCCGCGTCTCCCGCCCCCAGGAAGTCAGGTAAAACAAAGCCACCATGGCCAAAGCTCCGAGGGGCTGGCGGAAAAAATGCAATACAACCGGCCGTGAAAATTGGTTCATAAAATTTCTGAAGCGATTCATGGAAATCGACAGCGCTTAACGCCCGAACGTTCAACCCCTTCCACCTGCCGCGACCGGGTTATTTTGCCGACAGTGATGCCTGCTGCGCCTTTTGCAGATCCTCCAGGTTTTATGATTTCAACCTGCGCGCCTTTTTTCATTTCTTCGGCGGACGGCACCTTGATGATGTCACTGGTCACCGGTTGCGGATGCTCGATGGAAAGCAGTTCAATCGTAAAAATCAAAACGGAGTCAGGTCCCAATTTGCTGACCGCCGGCCATAGGGACCGTAGGCCAAGTCCGAGGGTAGGAACAACTGCCACTTGGCGCCGGCCTTCATATGGGTAAGCGCCTCGGTGAACCACGAATGACGCCTCCGACCCGAAATTGAACGCTGATCCGAACTGTCGAATTTCGTCCCGTCGATCAGCTTGCCTTCATAATTCACCGTCACCGTATCCTCGGCTGTGGGCGAGGGCCCCGTTCCTTCGGTGATGACTTTGTATTGCAAGCCGTCGGGCAGCGTGACAACCTCCGTCTTTTCCTTGTTCCGGGCCAGAAACGCCTCACCGGCCTGGACGGTTTTTTCAGCCCATTTCCTGGCGCCGTTTTTCCGCCTTCGCGGCCATTCCCCGCTGAAATTGACTCAGGGTTTGGCCCATTTCCTGCTCGGTCAACAACGTGGTGCGGCCCGCCTGAATATCGTTCAGGGCACGAAGCACGACCTCGTTGCTTACGTCAATCCCCTCCTGTTTCCAACGTGTCCCGAGCATCATGCCGATGGCGAAGCTGACGCGCGACTTGTCATCGCCCAGTACATTCGTGTCATCGGCCAGCAAGGGCGCCGTGATCGTCAAAGAAAAAATGGCAGTCAATATTATGGTTTTCATGGCAAACTTGTTAAATGTTTGGAGGAATGGTCCCCAAAATGCAATCCGATTTCAACCCTCAAATAGCGCTCGCGCGCAAATTGTTTCCCCATTGCACGAATCCTGCTACAGTAACCAAACTTGTGCAAATGATAACGCGCCTTTCAAATCATCACCACCTTCCGGGATTCCGGCCTGAAAATTTTCGCGCTGCTCGCGCTGGGCATTCTCCTGCGATTCCTGCGGTGGCGGCGGTGACCGGCGATACCAACGCGCCGACCCGACTTATACCCGGCCCCGGTGACGGACGCATCGCTTATGTGGCGGCGCGGTTGCTGGAGGAATATCATTACTCGCAGCACCCGCTGGACCGGGAAATGTCGGGGAAATTTTTCGACGGCTACCTGCGACACGCTTACCCGCAGCATCTCTATTTTCTGAAACCGGACATTGCGGAATTCGACCACTACGGGACGAATCTCGACCCTGACCATCAACAACCGCGGCACGGCCGATCTGACGCCCGCCTCGCCAGATTTTCCAGCGCTTTTTGGAACGCATGAAGCAACGCACCGCCTACGAGGACAGATTACTGAAGCGCGGCCGTTCCCCTTGAATGGCCATGAGCGCATTTTCCTGGACCGCCGCAAGGCCCCGTATCCGAAAAATCTGGCCGAGGCGCGGCGCCTCTGGCAGCAACGACTCCTTTACGATTATTTGCAGGAAGTCCTCAGCCGCGAAATTTCGCCGACCAACAACGGCGTAATTCTGTCCTTGCCCAAATCCGCTCCCGGGAAATTGCCGCCAAACTCTCCCGTCATTATCACTGGCTGTTGCGCCTGTTTGTCAATTGGGACAGCAGCGACGTGTTGCAGGCCTATCTGAACGCCCTGGCCCATGCCTATGATCCGCACTCGGATTATCTGAATGTCGGTCATGCCCAGGATTTTTCCATCGACATGAGCCTGGCGCTCTTTGGAATCGGCGCGGAACTTCATTCCGACGACGGCTATTGCACGATTGTTTCACTCGTACCCGGCGGCCCGCCGCCAAAAGCAAGCAACTCACCCCCAAAGACCGGCATCGTTGCCGTCGCCCAAGGCAGGCAACCGCCCGTGGACGTGGTGGACATGGATCTGCCCAAGGTCGTCCAAATGATTCGCGGCCCGAAAGGCACCGAGTTCGCCCACCATCATCCCCGCTGATGATCCCAATGTCCGCCGCGTGGTGACCTTGATTCGCGACGAAATCAAATTGGAAGACGAAGAGGCCAAAGCCGAACTGGTCCTGGTTCCTGATGGCCATGGCGGAACCAACCGCCTGGGAATTATCGACCTGCCGATCATTCTACGCCACGGTTGATCTGCCCGGTGACAATGGGATCTGTCCGAAAAGAGCACCACCGCCGACGTCCGGCGCCTGATCAAAAAACTCGAACAGGAAAACGTCTCCGGCATCATTCTCGACTTGAGAAACAATGGCGGCGGTTCACTGGAAGAAGCCGTCAACTTCACCGGCTTGTTTGTCACGAACGGCCCGGTCGTGCTCGTTCGTTCCGGCCCGCCGGAAAGCGATGTCATCGTGGACCAGGACACGTCAACTTCCGCCCTTTATCACGGACCCCTCGTCGTCTTGATCAACCGGCTGAGCGCTTTCGCAACGGAAATTGTAGCGGGCGCTCTTCAGGATTATGGCCGGGTGCTGATCGGGCGACCGCTCGACCTATGGCAAAGGCACGGTGCAAAATCTGAATCCGTTGCGACCGTTCATCTGGTCGGCAAATGAATCGGCCTCCAACGATCCGGGCACTATTAAAATCACCATCCGCAAATTCTATCGCATCAGCGGCGCCTCCACCCCAAAACCCCAAAACCCCAAAACCCCAAAACCCCAAAACCCCTGGATCATATTCTCTGTTATTAACGAATAATAAAATAAATTAAATAAATAAAAGGGCCTATAATGAAACATAAATACACCATATCGTGGGACTTCTTATGTCTTTTCTTATTGGATCATTTATTTGCTTTTGCTAGAAGTGATTATTCTGCTTTTATCAAATTCTTATTACTTTTATTTGTCTCTTCTTCTGGCTTTGCTATTCTGATTGCTTTTAATTTCGCTTGACCATGGAATTTGTGACACTTCGAAATATCAAATTCACAGTTTCCTGGAAAATATTTATTTTTAAGTCTCTTCAAACAAATTATAAGGATATAATAGATAAATTGCAGCCTTTGGAAAATGAATACTCAGTGAAGATCAAAGAATTAGGAAAAAAATAAAGAGACACTGAGGAAAAGTGTCTTTACAAGGAAATATATTTGATAACCCAAAAGGATTCCATGATCCTTCCAAAATGAAAGCTTGCATAGGATTTTCTTTTTGTAGATAAACAGATTTGTTTCCACGGATATCTTATTTCTCTTACTAACAAATTAAAATGTAAATGAGAAAATACAGTCCTCCTTGGAGTTAGTACAACTATAAGATGGCCACATAAATGAGACTTTTATTATTGCATCTCTAAAATACATGCCTCTTTTGAAAGCTTTTTCAAAGAACACATAGTGGATTACCCTGATGTTTATAAAAGATGGAAAAATAATGATCCCGCTGATTGAGGCATATACACGAAATAATAAATTTCGTATTGGCACTCTGGTAACTGACCAGAAAAGGAACAATATTCGAATCTAAGTATAGCAAAAGAATGCTGAAATAAATATTTTATGTATACATTCTTAAATATTGAATATATAATAAATGGGGTTTTGGGTTTTGGGTTTTGGGGT
>CAVXLF010000020.1:0-117369 GCA_963762585.1 uncultured Verrucomicrobiae bacterium | reverse complement strand
GCCCCGGCAACAACTTATCAAGAAGCCTTAGCAACCATATTCGTTCTTGTCAACGCCGTCAATTTGTTTTTAATAACCTTATCTCACGGAATCAGGTTCATTTCTTGAGTTATTGATCAGGTTGTCAAAATGAATTGTTCTGGCAACCGCTACGTCTGCCATGCCCTCCTTGCCCTCTTCTTTAATTGATGCAAAACCTCTATGTTTTCCGCTGATTTTGTACCGCAGGTAGGCCGGAAAAAAAAGTAGCCACATGCCCAATAGGTAAGTATTGGGAAGAACCCGGTATAACTTAAGGGGACCTCTAAAAATTGCCTAATTTGCCCAATTAATGCTTGACAAAGGCTATTTCGTCAATTATTTTAATTCCAGACAACAAACCTGCGAACCCACTACCGTCTGGAGGATATTGCGATGGGACAGATAGGCCTTTTTGACCTTGAGAATCGCCTTTCCGAGCTTTCCAAATGGGAGACCCTCTTGCACGGTCGGCATATAAGCGATGGCCAATGTCCCGTCAGGCGTGCGGGCCGCCGTCAGATAATTGTTGGTCACCACCGTCACCACCGCTCGAATACGTCCCGTACCCCGCCGTCACCACCACGTGATTGGTGTCCGGCAACAGGTTATACCACGCCCGCGGCACGAACAGCGCCGTCACATAACGCATTTCAATTGCCCCCGGCGTGTCCAGGTTCGTCTGCCACCCGCTCGAAAATGGCCAAATGTAATGGTTTCCATACAACTGCCCCGCCCCACCGCTCAACAACGTCCAGTACTCCTGCTGCCGCAGGATCGGCGCGGTCGTTACCGGCCCCTGCAGCATCTCGAACTCGTAGTTGGCCTCCTCCATGAACACAGGCACATTGGTGGATTGACGGTAAGCGTGCAGCACCTCGTCATAGGTCGGGCTGTACGTGTATGCTCCGTTCAACCCAATGATGGGCGCCCAGTTCGTGTCATCCAGCGAACTGCTCAAAGTATAACTAAGTTCCACTGTCTGCAGGTGATTCGTATCCACACTTTTGATGCCCAACGCCACTGCCGTGACCACCGCGTCGTCATTCGGATTGCTCCAGTCCTGAAAATCATTTCCGCTGATCCAGATGATGTTGGGAAAGTTCTTGTAGCGATTGCCCAGATATTGGCCGTAGGTCCGGCAATTGGCCGTGCCGTTGGCCAGCATCGTCGCCAGCCAGCCGCCCGTCTCAATCGGATCGAGCATCACCACGATCCCATTGGTCGCCGCCATCTGCACAATCTGATCCACGTGGGCAAAGTAAGCCGGATTCGGCGTGGTCAAATCGTAGTTGGTGGTGCTCGGAATATTGGCGGTGAACGGCAGGGTCCCGTCCAAGAGACTGCCATTCGCGCGCCCGTCCACATAGGTGTTGCACAACGCCTCCACCCAGAGCGTGTTGAAGGTGTTCGTCGCGCGGTCGGCCAGATAAAACGCGGCGTCCGAATAGGAAAGATTTGCCACCAAGGTATGCGGTGAATCGCCCACCATAAAAAAGGGAACATTGTTTTGATCCACCAGGTACCGGCCGCTGGCGCTGATCTTGACCGGGTAAACCGGACTGGCTGCCGCCGGAAGCAGCACCAGCAAAAGAAACGCCCAACCCGCCAACAGCCCAATCACTCCACCGCACCGATTTCGGCCAGACGAAAACCATCCGGGACAGGCAATCTTCTCGTTTTGCGGGTACGGCGGGTACAGCTTCATGCGTCTTTCAAAATGGTGTCAAGCCGGGTTGAGTCGAATCGGTTCAGTTAATATCAGGCGGTGGGTTGAAAATATAAGGCCGGTTGGGGTACAACTCACGCAGCGCGTCCGAAAGTTGCCCCACCTCCTGCCGGGTAATATTAC
Source organism: uncultured Verrucomicrobiae bacterium (assembly GCA_963762585.1). Lineage (GTDB taxonomy): Bacteria > Verrucomicrobiota > Verrucomicrobiia > Limisphaerales > UBA11358 > UBA11358. The sequence continues at coordinate 115,499 of CAVXLF010000020.1, read as the reverse complement.
GAGTTTTTCTATAAATAAATACTTTAACAGCGTTTTGAAGATTATCTACTTTCACGCTGCCGTCAAGTTCATAAGTGACTCCGGCGTCGAACGTGAATTCATACGGCAGTTTTTGAAACGCGGCGGCAATGCCCGACCTCTCCAAAAACTCGCGTTCAGGCACTACCACGATCTGCTGCTCGGCCGGATTGAGCACGGTCTGGACCGGGCTGGCCACAATCACATAACGGGCGTGCAACAGTTCATCCGGAAAGCCGTCACGTTTGTCCACCTCCGCGGAGTAATCAACATAATCAGGCGTTGTGAAATTTTGATTCAATGACCGGTTGATCGACAGTAACGCCGAGGAATTGAAGGTGGTACTGGATCCGAGCACGTAGACCTGCCCGTACCCGCGCGAAAGCAGAACCGCATCCATGGTTTTTCCGAGTCGCAGCCATTCACCAAGGTCGCCGCGGGTCAGCGGCGCGCCGTCCACCACCCCCAGCACCGGTCGTAACGCGGCCGGCATGGCCTCGGACAAGGGGGTGAAGGACAATATCGTTGTCAAAATACCCAAGGGAACGAGGCACGTGGCGAAGCGCCACCGAAATTTCTCAAGTCCGATGGCCACCAAAAGCGTGGTCCACGGCAGCATCAAGGCCAGCAGCAGGTAACGATGATGCGGACCAAAATCCTGCGTGTGCCCGAAATCGGCGACGGCCCCGACGAATTGAACTATCTGAAAAACCACCAGCTTGCGAAGGTGCGGAATGGAAAAGCCGTAAACCAGGCCGCCCAGAAAAAGCAGGATGAAAACAATGCCCGGGGACGAGAAGGTGTCGGCGAGAAACTGCCAGACGGTTCTCGATTCCCGGAAGGCCGTATATCGGTCAGCGAAGTTGTAGGACACAAGTTCCCGGGTGAAGTGGGGTGAGATTGCGAACATAAAGGCAGCAAAACCGAGGGCGCCCGCACCCAGAACGGCCGCACGGCGGAATACTGCCAGGGAACGCGGTCCACCACGCCATTGCTCAACCATGTCCCAGAAACAAAGCACCCCGGCGGCAATCCAGAACCACAAAATCCAATATAAATACCAGCGCCGAAAATACACCAGGCCGACCAGCAGGATCACGATGGCCAGCCACGTCAGCGCGTCGTCCACCCCGGAGCGTTGTTTCTGACGCCAGCGCGCGAACAGCGCCAGGATTAAAAAACAGAGCATCAGGCCGCCAGCATCAGGATAGCCGCGAAGCAAAGGCAGCCACAACGCCGGTGTCAGCAGGGCCATCAAGACGCCGGCGAACCATACCGCCGGCCGGATCGCATTAAAATCCAGGCTGAATTCATTTTTTTGCATGACGGACACAAGCCAGATCAGGATCAACAGCGATGGCACGAGGAAAAAATTGCCCGTGGCCATGATATAAGCGGCTCGCGAGAACGTGAACAGGTGCAGCTTCTCGCCCAGGGCGATTGCCAGGACCGCGGGCAACACCGGTTCGACCGTATATTCACTGCCGCGGATGGAACCCAGCACATGATGAACGAACTTCAACGGCGGCGTCGTCACACACATGTGTTCGAAACGGCCGCAAATGGCCCAGTATCCGTCATAATCCCAGGAATAAAGCGTATGTTCGTGGCGAACATAGCCAAACCAGGCCACGTTCAGCAGCAGAACGCAGGCAAGAATCCATCCAATCTTTTGGGCGGCAGCACGACTCATGGCTACTTCCTTATGCGCTGGTGTCCTGATCCGGCCAATCTTTGCGTTGCCGGATGATGAAGCGGGGGCGTCCCTGCACCTGGCGGTAGATGCGCGCGGTATAGGAACCGATAAATCCGATGCAGAGCAAAATGAAGGACTGTCCAATCAGCGTGCTATCCAGCAACGAGGTCCAGCCGCTGACCGCCCTCCCCGTAAACCTGGCCCACAACGCCCAAAGCCCGATAACCACGCTCAATACCATGCCCACAAGCCCCGCATGGGTGGCAATCCGCAGCGGCGAGGAACTAAAACTGAGGATGGCATTGTTCGCGAATTTCAACATTTTGCCGAAGGGATATTTGGTCGTTCCATGCCGGCGCGGCTCTCTCACATACGGAAACGCCTTTTGCTGAAACCCAACCCAGGCAACCAGTCCGCGAAGGAAAGGCTCCTGATCGTGACACAACAACAGCGCATCGCGCACCTCGCGGGTAATCACCCGGAAATCCCCCGTGTCGCGCGGAATCTCCACGCCGGTCAACAGATTGAGAATCCGGTAAAACAGCCAGGCCGTCAGACGTTTAAAGCGCGTCTCCCCCAAACGCGCCGAGCGCTGGCCGTAAACCACATCCCACCCGCGGTCAACGAGCGCCACCATCTCCGGAATCAGCTCCGGAGGATCCTGAAGGTCGGCATCAATGATGGTGATCAGCTCGCCGGTGCTCTCGGCCAGACCGGCGGTCACGGCTGCGGAATGCCCGAAATTCCGCGCGAAATGAACGACCTTGATGTCCAGCGCGCCGGCGGCGGTTGCCTGGAAGCGGTTGAGCATGGCCGGCGTTCCGTCCCGGCTGCCGTCATTTACATAAATGATTTCCAGCCGGGCCGACAGATTGGGCGCCGTGGCGAGCTTGACCAGACGTTCATGGGTGTAACCCAGCGTCTTCTCCTCGTTATACACCGGCACAACAATGCTTAATGTTTTCATAGGCCTAAGCTCCCGCCGACCGGGCAGGATGATGGTTTGGTGCTGGTTAACTTTAATCCCGTGTAAAGCATGCGTTCAAACACCTTCCCGCCAGAAAAAGGCCGGATCGATCTGCTGGGTGCGGATAAGATACTCGAGCTGTTTCAACCGGGTAAACGTCCGGTGTTGAAAGACCCCCTGCGTCATGTCAATCCGCTGGAACAGGTCGTGAAGCTGCTTCGCCCCGCTCCGCGCATCCCACGCGCAGGCAAACCCGGGAAGATGCTTCCGGATTTTATCGAAGGAGACCCGGTAGCTGCGATTGTCCGCGCTGGGAGAACCGAACGAGAGCTGGCAGCCGGGAAACGATCCGGCCACTATTTCTGCAATTTCGCGCACCCGATAATTGTGCGCGGTATCGCCGACATTGAACACCTCGTTATGCACGGCTTCGCGCGGCGCCTCCAAAACTGACGTAATGGCGCGACTGATGTCCAGACCGTGAACCAGCGGGCGCCACGGGGTACCATCGCTCGTCATCCGGATTTCCTTCGTGGTCCAGGCCAATCCCGAGAGGTTGTTCAACACGATGTCAAACCGCATGTGCGGTGACGCTCCGTAGGCGGTGGCGTTTCTGAGAAACGTGGGCGAGAACCGGTCATTCGCCAGCGGCCTTACGTCGCGCTCGACCCAGGTCTTGCAAATCGCATAGGCGGTCTGCGGATTGACCGGCGAGGTCTCATCCACGTAGTCGCTCTCGGCAACCCCGTACACACTGCAGGACGACATGTAAACGAACCGTTTCACGCCGGCCTGCCGGGCGATTTCCGCCAGGCGAACCGACGCCTTATGATTGATGTCATACGTGATGTTCGGGGCCAGTTGCCCCAGGGGATCGTTGGAAAGTTCGGCCATGTGCACCACGGCATCCATGCCCGCAAGATCGGCCAATTCCAGCTGGCGCAAATCCTTGGCGATGGTCAATGGCGTGGTTGAACCACTGCGGTAAAGCGTCCCTTCCTTGTAGAAGCCGGTATCCAGACCAATGACTTCGTGGCCGCGCCGCAGCAATTCTGGCGCAAGCAAAGATCCCAGATATCCCTCACTGCCGGTCAGACATATACGCATATTTATTTTTAGTTGGTTGTTGGTTGTTTCCTTTACAGACACCCGCACCCGCCGGCGCTGTAACTTTGGAGCAAAAAATTCACCGGGCAAGCTTTGAACCGTTGTCCGCTTCCAAACCGGCCTCGCCGTCTTTCCGGGAAACCCGTTCGAGCCAGATCTCGCGCCAATACGGATAGATGGCTCTCGGGCAAAACATCCGGCAATGGCTGTACCGGGACTGGCAGAAGACCCCTTCCAAAATGATGGATTCGTTTTTCATCCTCGCCATTTTTCCGGTCTTCTCATCAATTATTTTATTGACCCGTTTCAGCACCCGGTAAGTGCCGCCACAAAACGGAACCATCTCGGCATCGAAATACAGCCCGCGATTTTTATTATCCGTGTTCAGCGTTTTGAGGATTTCCAGATGGGATTTTACCCGCACGAGTTCACCCGGTTGTAAATTGAGCGGGCTCGCCGGAGCCGGGGTCGGCTCATCAACCCGGATGATTCCCGTGTGCCGGGGAAAGAGGGTTCCCCGCCAAAGCGGGTGGAACCGGTCATAAAACCAGCGCAAGGCCGGTCCCAGCCCGATGCGCGAGATGCTTAACCGGTAGTAGCCCGCATAAATCCCGCCCTTGATGATCTGCCAGATGCCAACGTTGCCGGACGTATAATCCTCGAGGTACTGTCGGATGTCCCACCAGCAAAGTTCAGTGGTGGCATAGGGCAATTGGGTCGCCTGACAAATGTAAACCGCCTCCGGTTCATTTTGGCGGCCAGACGCAAGCGTGCCCGCCCAGACATCCTGTTCCGTGCAACCGGTGTTTTCTCCCGCAGCAGCTTGAATTGGCGCATCCTTTTGCGGTGGTGCGGATCCATCGTTCTCTGCTTTGACCTTTTTTAACCAGGCTTCCTTCCAGAAAATCAAGCAGCCCGCCTGGCAGTCACCGTAACCCAGACCATTGCACCGGGTCTCCAGATGAACCGCATCGGCCACCCTTCGACCGCGCACCGGGAAAACCGTGTCGCAGGTCTTATGAGCCCGCTTGTAAACCTTGAACCGCCGGCCGCAATGCAGAAACATTGGCGGCATGAAAGGGAGCCCGTCCAATTGTCCCTGGCGGTCCAGGGTTTTCAGGATTTCCTCCTTGCTGCGAACCTCCACCCAGTCTCCGACTCTTAATTTCAAACTCATGCTTTTGATTTTTGATTCCCTGACCAGACTTTTTAATTCCAAAGGCTGCGGCTAAGCCAGGCTGAATTTTAGGGCGGACAGGACTCCTCCGACCCGGCTGCGCAGGGACAGCTTGTTCCGATAAAATCTCAGGTAATCACTGCGCAACGCCATTCTCAATCTCCATCTCCAAACAAAGAGGCGCCTTGAGCCGGGCCAATGGCGACCCGGCTGGGGGATGTGTTCCAGGTCAATCAGTTCAGCCCGTTCCAAATTCGCCTTCCATTCATCATAAAATGCGTCGTTTCGGTCCCAGCATCTTAACACCGCCTTGTCTTGGCAACGCGGGAAATGCAATACCACACCATCAACCTGATCCTTGGGCAGTCGCCGCATCGTATGCAAGTAGGAGGCAAAGAAATTATATTCCATCGGCAGCCGTTCCCAGGTTTTGTAAAAATAAAGGTTCAGCCACAATTGTTCAGGGAATACGCTCACTTGGTCGTACTTGAGACTGATTTCCTCCAGTCTCGCCTGGGTCTGCCCGTCGATTATGTCGCTGTTGAACGCGAATACACCCGTGTTGAACGCCGTGCTCGTCAGGTCATAGCCACGAAACAAGGTTTCGTATTCCGAATCATCCATCGATTCCGGTTTATAGGCCTGACCGCCAATCGTCGCCGCTGGAAACCAGTCGTGCACCGCTGCGAAATGCCTCGTTTCAGTCAGCGCGTCCAGCGGGTATCGGACGATGCAATCAGCATCCACAAAAACAACCGTTTTCCACCGCTTGAACTCCGGGGAGAATAAACGCAGTTTGCTGGTCACGGACGACGAATACGACCCCTGCCAGCTTCCCAGCCCCTTTGCCGAAAGCGACTCGGCCTGCCATATCAATATTCCTTTCTTCCGGAACCACTCAAGGTCCGCTTCAGGCACTTCATGCGCCAGCAGCATGTAATCGCCCCGCCAACCCGCATTCCAGTAGACGCTGGAAAAAAGCTGTTTCGCCTGTTCCAGATAATTCTTATCCGACAGCGTAACCAAAAGGTTTTGTTTAATCGACATCTGCCTGCCTGGAGTTGGGCTGAGCGCGTTTTAACTTTGAAGCGTCCGGTCACATTTTGCCTGGACTCGCAAGTTCATTCAAACGATGGGTTGCCGATGTTCCTGCGCGCTTTGCCCATGGAATTCACAGCGATTCTTTCGGCATGACGTTGAAAAGCTTTTTCAGCCTGGTTTTGAAAGCGATCCCGTTTCTGCAGATTCTCGCCAGCCGGCGGCATTCCCTCGGAAACCACACCCTGAAAACGGTCAACCGGCAGAGACAACGCTCGCCCAGCGACAGGTGCGCCCGTCTTATTGCGCGGTCAAATTCCAATCCCAAACGCACCGTGGGAGGAACCAGGCTTTTGACTCCTTTTTTGGAAGGGTCGAACCAGGCCTGAAGTTCGCGCCAATTTTTATTAACCGTTGTGGACATTCCCGGATGCACCCTCCTTTGAAACAGTATCTCGGGCAATTCCCAGATTTCACCCAACAAGGCAGTTTCCACCAGCAGAACGTGATCCGCGGCAAAGAACGGTTGGATCAGGCGTGTCTTTTTCAACGCTTCGGTGCGAAACACCCCGAATTGAGCCGTTGCCCAAAAGACCCGGTGCAACACGTCCCCCACCCGCTGATGCGGGTGCGGACGCCGGGTATCGAGGCTTTCAACAAAGATATCCATCTTTCTCCCGTGTTCATCAACCATTTCCGCCTTGGGCGCGACCAACACCACGGTCGCCGGGGCCTGCTCAATCACTTCAACGCACCGCCTTAAAAACCCGGGCAGATGCACGTCATCATGAGCCGCCCACTTGAAATATTCACCGCGTGCCAGGGAGACCAGGGAATTAAAGTTGCGGCTGGCGCCAATGTTGGCGTCATTGCGATAATACCGGATTCGGGAATCTTTCGCGGCATATTCCCGGCAGATTGCCGGCGATGTGTCCGTGGAGGCGTTGTCGGAAATGATCAGCTCAAAATCGCCATAGTCCTGCTGCAAAATGGAATCCAGCGCGAAACGGAGATAGTTCTCCCCGTTATAAACGGGCAACCCGATGCTGACTTTGGGAACAGGTGCGGTCATCTTACATCAATCGGTTCTTTTCTCTTTGCCAGGCTGGTGCCGCTGAAGCATATGTCTGGCCAAATCCACAAAAAAGTCCTTCTGCCTCATCACGATCAACAGCATCCAGGCATATAATCCCATGACCAGACCAAGTCCCAGTATCAATCGGACAATGGGCATCCACCGGTCATCCAGTGCGGACTTGAAGGCCAGTCCGGCCGCCGCCGCGCACAACCCCGACAGCACCGGCGGTTTCACGGCTTTCCAGATGTCCGCCAGGGTGATCCCGGTTCCATTTATCGCCCAGAGGATGACGGGAACAATCAAAAGCGTCATGACCGCCGAATAACCCAGGGCGACTCCCTTTGGCCCATGCGGCAGCCCGATCAAAATTCCGAGTATCACCGATGGCGCGATCAACAGCGAAATTCGGAAACTTCGTCCGACCCGGCCGGTGGATATGAGAAACCAGCCAAACGGATTGATCATGCCCAGCGCCAGCACCGTCGGCCCCAACAACCTGAAGATGGGAACCGCCCCGCTCCACTTCGGCCCGAGGGTGATTCGGATCATTTCCTCCGCAAACAGGATGCAACCAACGGTGACGGGGATGCTCAATGAGACGACGGTTGTGTATACCTTCAGAAAGGAACTCCGCAACCGCTGGGCGTCACCCTGGAGGCGCGAGAAGGCCGGAAACGCAACGGTGTAAATCGACGAGTGCAGTTGCGTGGTCGGCAAATTGACGAGATTGTACGCCCGGCCATAGAGGCCCAGGGCCGCTGCCCCCCAAAACCGGCCCAATAGAATCTTCTCCACGTTGTAACCCAGATAGACCACCAGGTTGTTCAACGTAAGGGTGCCGCCAAAATGAAGTGCCGACCGAAGCCCGTACCCGCGTCGGGGCATGCCGGGAACCCATGACAGTGCCAGCCACATGCCGCCAACCGTAATAATGGGCGCGGCCACCATGCTGCCAATCAACGCCCAGTAGCCGAAACCAAACGCGGCCATGGCAATTCCCACCGCCGAACTGACGGCCAGGGATGAAACCTGAATCTTGGCCAGGGCGACGAATCGCATTTCCCTCACCAGCAGCGCCGAGTGCTGCACCCCGAGTCCGCCAATTAAAAATGTCGCCGCCGACCCCATGGCCATCCAGAAGAGGCGGGGCTCATGATAAAAGGCCACCAGCACCGGAGCCAGCGCGGCCACCAAAACCGCAAGCACGGCGCCCAACGCCACGTTGACCCAAAAGAGAGTTGAAGTCTGCTCATGGGTGATGACATCACGCTGTATGGTCGCCATGCTGAGGCCGATGTCTCCAAACAGGCCGACAACGCCCGTCAAGGCCAGAACCATCCCCTGCAGACCAAAGTCTTCGGGGGTCAGCAACCGCGCCAGAATCATCGTCGAGCCGGTCGTGAGCACAAATTTCAATCCTTGCGAAATCAAAGTGACCGCTCCGCCCCGGACGGATTTCCCCTTGAGTTGATCCGCGTTTATCTTTTCAAATATACCCCGGCCCTGGCCCGGCTCCACGACAGCTGCCGCTCCGCCCTCCGGCGGTTTTGCAGGGGTAAGATTTTCAGATGGTTCCGGCATTTGGATCGGTGCAACTTCCTTTTACGATTGCCTCCCGGTGCGGGCCGCGCCCAACAGCAAACGCGCCAGCGGCCTGACACCCTGCGGGATGGCGGACCAGTCTTGCAGGCTGATCTTCAACGCTTGAATCAGAAACCGGCGGCCCAGTCCCGGCTTATGCAGATGCAACAGGCAAACCGCCATATGATACCAAATCTGGGACCTTACCTCGGGGGAAATGTCCGGATACCCTTTCAAGGCGCGGTGAAAGACCTTGAACCGGTTGATGTGGTATCCCTGGCGCTGGGTCAGGTTCGTGCTCCGGCTGTGCACCCGATATTCCGCCAGCGGTTGTTCCGAGTAAACGAACAAATGCTTTTTTGAAAGCTGAATCCAATACCACCAATCTTCAACCCATTTAATGTTGCCATCAAAGTTTGCCCCGGGTTGCAGACATTTCCGGCGCAGCATCACCGTTTGCATATTGATGAAGTTTCGCAGGCAAAGCTGGCTGAATAACTGGCCGGTCGGATTTTTCGGCGGCGGAAACATGCCGCTGAAACGCCGGCCGGTAGCCGCGCCATGCTCATCAATAATCCTCGCATCACAGTAGGCAACATCATATTGCCGGTTCCGCTCCAGCGTCTCCAGTTGGACCGACAATTTTTCAGGCATCCACAAATCGTCGGCATCGCAAAAGCAGATAAAGTCTCCCCGGGCGACGGCCAGCCCGTCGTTGCGCGATTTCGACGCTCCCTGATTTTTTTCATGCAGCACCAGCTTGATCCTTTGGTCCTGGCCGGCCAGGGTAGTCAATACCTGACGCGAGTCGTCCGCAGAAAAATCATCCACTATAATCAGTTCCAATTCCTTGTGGGTCTGACCCAGGATGCTCCTTGCGGATTCAGCCACGAATCGCCCGTGGTTGTAACACGGCATGATAACGCTTACGGTTGACACGGAATTTTTGTCGTTGCCGGACATGTCTTGCCCATCATCGGATATACCATCAAACTTTCCCGTTCATCCCATCATCCGATGCCGAGGACGCTGACAACGAAGGCGATGGGCTGTCTTTTTTTCCGATGGGCGCGACTGGCTCGCGCGCGACCATGGGTGCTTCCGGAGCCAGCGGTTTATAGCCGACATCCGGTTCCTCTCCCTTTTCAATAAAACGCACCGGATCAATCCGCGAATGCCACGTGATCAGGACCCGGTACATTGCCAGCCGGTTCTGCATGGCTTCATCCCGTTTAAAGCAGCTGGCGACACCATAACCCATCCGTCGAATCCACAGGCTGATCAGGGAAACCCGGCGAATTTGCTTCACCCCCCGCCGCCCGTAATGTTTCCAGAAGAAGCGGTATCGGCTGCGATGGGTTTCCAGCACCACCCGCAATGGATAACGGCCCCGATTCCGGCCGCCGACATGGACGATTTCAGCGTCCGGAAAATAGCGGATCGAACTTCCCGATTTCCACAGCCGAAGGCATAAGTCCATATCTTCGAATTGATGAAAAAAATGTTCATCAAATCCGCCGAGTGACTTGAGCCAATGGTTGCGAATCAAGAGACAGCATCCGGTCTGGAAGCCGATTTCGCGCTCCGCCGTCCCTTTCCAGCCCACATACGTGTCCGAGACGAAAAAGTCCGACCACCGCCCCAGCCACCGCAAATAGAGCGCGGCCATCAGAAACGAGCGCACGGTGGGAATCGGATACGCCGCTTGCTGGAACGAACCGTCCGGGTTCAACACCCGGCATCCGAACGCGCCGGCTTCGGGATGGGATTCCGCGTAGGCCAGCAGTTTCTCAATCGCGCGCCCACGAATAATCGTGTCCGGGTTTAAAATCAGAACATATTCCCCCAAGGCAGCCCGAAAGCCCGCATTGTTCCCCGCGCCGTAACCGCGATTGCTCTGGTTCTCCACGAGGCGAACCTGGGGAAAGTGCGACCGGACATAAGGAACCGACCCATCGGTGGAAGCGTTGTCCGTGACAATCACTTCAAATTCAATTGCGCTCGTCTCCCGGTAAACCGACTCAAGACACTTCCCAATGTCACTGAGGTCGTTCCAGCAGATGATGACGATCGAAAGCTTCATGGTCCGTTAGTTGCCTTTCGCGCTGGCAGACCGGGTTTGGGAGAGTTCATCTTCGTGCTCCAGTTCAACCGGGTTCTCGATGTTAAAAAAGCGCTCGGTAATTTCATCGATCACGACATCCGGTCTTTCCCGTTCAATGAGCGGCCGGTTCCAATCATATTGCCAGAGGTATAGGACTTCGCCGAAATTCTGGCCCAGGAACGGATACCAATTGATGGCAAAGGAATCCCGAAAAACGATGGCTTTCCCCGCGGCCTGCGCATTCAGGGTATAACAGGGACTGTGCTCCAAAGTGTCGGCCGGCGGCACGCCTTCAGGATGGTAAAGCACCTTCACCTCAGGCAGGGCGGCCAGCGGAACGGCCTGCACCGCATTGGACTCGGTATACGAATCAGTCCGGCCCAGCAACATGGCCAGGTCTCCTGCCGGCCGGGTTTCCAACTTCCAATTGTACGCGCCCTGCGGCAGCGGCTTCAGTCCCGGCATTTGCCGATCCAAAGCCTGAAGCAGGGTCTCATAACCCACGAAACTGCCGAACAGGTTCCAATGCGTGTCGGTCTCCAGGTAATCTGCCCGCACATTCCGGGCCTGGATGAGTGCCGGGCTTAAATCCAAAATCTCCACGTTGGAATGCAGCCTCAGGTACTGCGTCAGTTGTTGAATCTTTGAAGGCTCCGGGCTGGTTTTCATCCAATCCGGCAAATGTTCGGGATAGACGGTATGCTTGTCGGGCGGCACCACAAAAATGTATTTGATTCCGCGCGCGCGCAGCCAATCCCGACGCGTCTCCAGCAGGTGCCGCCAGTTTTCCAAATCCTGCTCACTGAACCGCGACTCCCGGGTCCAGTTTTCCAGCATGGCGTCGCCGGAATAATACAGCCACCCGTCCTTCCCGATTAAAACCGGCCGGCCGGCCGAAGCATCATGAAACCAATAACCCTTCAGGTGATTGTTGACGCGAACCAACGATTTACGGAAGCCGAAGTGGTCATCGAAATAGCGGTCGATGCCCGTCACAAATTCCCGGCTTTGACGGATGCCCGCGAACTGCGGCCAGGGGGCTGGGCGACGGTTTTCCACCGGCATCGGCGAGGGGTCGAGTTTAAAAAAATAATCCACCGTCGGCAGCCACAAGAGGGCCACGAACATCACGATCGTCAGCGTGTCCCAGACCGTCCGCGGCCAATGATTTGTTGATTCGCTTTTCACGCCAGGTCAAAACCTGAAATAGATGAACGGATTGTACGTCCCCCCCGCCAGCCAGGCGGCCGATATCAACAGCAACACCACTACCAGACCCCATTCCATTCCCAGGCCGGCCGATTCCGCCACCTGCCCCATCGTCCCGGGCAACCGCTGTCGTACGGCCCGCCCCCATCCCAGGATCCATTGCCACACGGGCATGGCGAACAACACGCCACACCCAATGGCCCACGCCAGTTCCGTGTTCCAATAACGCGCCAGCTTCTGGTTGGGATCCACTCCCTGCGTGAACCCGACCAGATTTTCGAGCACGGTGGCCGCCTGTCCGAAACTGCCGGCTCGAAACAGCACCCAGCCCACCATCACCACCAGCAGCGTATAGCCATGACGCAGGGGCCGCGGCAGAGCATCAATCCAGGTCCCGAAACGAGTCCGCTCCACCACGAGAAAGATTCCGTGATACAGGCCCCAAATCACAAACGTCCAACTCGCCCCGTGCCACAAACCACACAGGAAAAACACAATGACCAGGTTAAGGTGATTGCGCCATACCGGACACCGGTTGCCGCCCATCGGAATATAGAGATAATCGCGGAACCAGGTCGAAAGGGAGATGTGCCATCTTCGCCAGAAATCCCGGATCGACTGCGCCGTGTAGGGGAAATTGAAGTTTTCGATGAACCGAAACCCGAACATTTTGCCCAGCCCAACCGCCATGTCCGAGTAGCCTGAAAAGTCGAAATAGATCTGCAACGTGTAACAGGACACCGCCAGCCACGCCAGGGCCGGCGTCAGTTCCTGGCCCGACAACGCGAACAGCTTGTCGGTTGGCACCGCCACCGCGTTGGCCACGATCATCTTTTTGGCCAGTCCGCCCACAAACCGGCGTACGCCCTCGGCAAAACCTTCCCGGGTGACCACGCGCTGAACCAGTTGCGGCGCGATGGCGCCCCACCGCAGAATTGGGCCGGCGATCAGTTGCGGGAAAAAGAAGATATACAACGCCACGTCGCAGGGATTTTTTGCCGCCGTCCACTTACGCCGATAAATGTCGATGACGTAGCTCAACGCGTGAAAAGTGAAAAACGAGATTCCGATTGGCAGCCGGACCGGATCCATCTGCACCACACCCAGATGCAACCCGCCCAGCACAAGGTTCAAGTTGCCCACCACAAAGTTGGCGTACTTGAAAAACGCGAGGGTCCCGATGTTCAGCGCCACCGCCACGCCCACCGCCCATTTGCGCCGGGTTTCGTCCGTCTCCCAATCCACCCATCGCCCCAGAAAATAGTTCAGCAGGGTTGAACCCAGCATTAAAAAAACGAAGACTGCCTCGCCCCAGGCGTAGAAAATCACACTAAAGACGAGCAACAGGAGGTTGCGCAGTTTCAACCCCGGCAGGGCGCACAGCGCCAGCACGACCGGCAGAAACAGAAACAAAAAGATTGGAGAACTGAAGAGCATCAGCTGGTGGCCTGACTTGGTTTATAACTCGCGATTCCGATGACGAATGGACCAGAACCAGTCAATTGGAGTTGAGACAAACGGCCCCGGACAAAACAGTTTAAATTCCGAAGCACCTGCGAAATGCGTCTGAAATCATTACGAGGATAATCCGCCGACATTCCTTGCCGGTCATCGGCGGGCCGACCCGCAACCTACCATGACCTCACTTTGAACTTGGAATAATGGTGCCAGGACTGGCATAGCGCAGACCGTCCGGAGTCGCCGGCGGCGGAACCGGCATTGACAGTATTGATCGTGAGGCCGCCGGGCTTGCCGGCAACACCTGCAGGAGGGTAAAGCCTGCCAGGGCTGTCCCCGGTTCTCTTCCGACAAAAATGATCGAGTGCGGGCCGGCGCCAAGACTGAACACTTGCGGAACAATCTGGTCGTTGTTTTCGCTGCCATTACCGCGCCAACTGACGACGCGCTGCTCAAATCCCGAGGTGACCGGCATAATATCCCAAATCATGCTTGAACCTTGTGGCTGGCCATCAATATTGACATAAAATGAATTTGCATCCGTGCTGGGCGCATCCACCAGCGCCTGCACCTCGTAGTTTCCGGCATTGGTAATGGTGAAATTGTAAACAGCCGCTCCGCTGCTGATGTCTCCGAGCCGGCAACAATGGCAGATAAATATAGCTGCTGGAAACGCCGTTGATGATTGCGGTGGCCGTAAACATGCTGGTTAAATTGCCAGAAGTCGCCGCAAAACTTATTCCTGTATTGGTCGTTATTGTCCCGCCGGAACCCGGCTGCGCCTCCACGTACAGGTTTGTCTGAGACTCGGCCCAACCCTGCCCGTTACTCACCACCAACGTCCAGACATAGCTGTTGCTGATGGTGTTCGTGTCAAAGTAGCAGCTGATATTTGTTATCGGGCTCGTGCCGTTTGTATAAACCACCGGGCTTCCTCCATTGACGGTATAACGCCATTGCCACGTTTGCACATTCGTCGCTGTCGCAGAAAACTGCACCGTCGTCCCCGCGTATATCTGGAGCCCCGACAGACTCAAATCCACATCGGTCGCGTCCACGCTGATCGGCGATACGGCCGGCAAAACCGGAGGCACATTGGTCGCGCTTCCAGTCACCGTCGTAATCGTTCCCGCACCCCCCGTAAAGGTCACGCTCTGCGTGTAATTACTCGCCGCGCCCGGATTGAACGCCACCTTCACCATCTGGCTCGCGTTGGCGCCCAAACTGTAGCTCCCGCCCGATATAATGCTGAAGGGCGAACCCACACTCGCCGTCCCGGTCAATGTTCCGGTCCCTACATTCTGCACCGTAAAGCTGTTGGTTGCGCTCGTCCCGGTCAAAATCGTCCCGTACGCAATGCTCCCCGGAGTCACCTGGATAACCGGGGTCAGCACCACCGGTGCGTTCGTCGCACTCCCGGTTACCGTCGTATTTGTCCCTGCGCCGCCCGTAAAAGTCACACCCTGGGTGTAATTACCCGCAGCGCCCGGATTGAACGCCACCTTCACTGGCTGACTCGCGTTGGCGCCCAGGTTGTAGCTTCCCCCCGACACAATGCTGAAAGGCGAACCCACGCTCGCCGTCCCGGTCAATGTTCCGGTCCCTACATTCTGCACCACAAAAGTGTTCGTCGTGCTCGTCCCGGTCAAAATCGTCCCGTATGCGATGCTCCCTGGAGTCACCTGGATAACCGGGGTCAGCACCACCGGTGCGTTCGTCGCACTCCCGGTTACCGTCGTGTTTGTTCCAGCACCACCCGTAAAGATCACACTCTGCGTGTAATTACTTGCCGCGCCCGGAATGAACGCCACCATCACTGTCTGGCTCCCGTTGGCCCCCAAACTGTAGCTCCCGCCCGACACAATGCTGAACGGAGAACCCACGCTCGCGGTCCCGGTTAACGTTCCGGCCCCTGTATTCTGTACCGTAAAGCTGTTCGTCGTGCTCGTCCCGGTCAAAATCGTCCCGTACGCAATGCTCCCCGGGGTCACCTGGATGATGGGCGTCGGTGTCGGCGCATTGGTTGCGCTCCCCGCCACCGTCGCACTCGTTCCCCCGCCGCCCGTAAAGGTCACACTCTGCGTGTAATTGCTCGCCGCGCCGGGATTGAATGCCACGGTCACCGTCTGGCTCCCGTTGGCGCCCAAATTATAATTCCCGCCCGATACAATGCTGAAGGGCAAACCCACACTCGCGGTTCCGGTCAAAGTCCCGGTCCCCACATTCTGAACCGTGAAACTTAGATTGCTGGTCGCTCCCACGAGCAGCGGGCCGTAATTAAGGCTGCCGGGCGAAACTGAAATGACGGCATTGGTGTTGCCGCTGGCATAGACAAATGCCCCCACGTCCCACGCTCCACTCCGGGTGACCAGGGTTGGATTCGGCCAGGTCGATCCCGGCGCGATGCCCTGGTTGTAGGTGGCGCCGACGGAATTGTCGCCCGCGCCAATGGCCGGGCTGGAGGATTGGAGACTGTAATCTCCGCCCGCAAAGTTGTTGAACCGGGGATCCGAATTTTCCAGTCCATGCGTCCCGGCATAGGTCGAGCCCGGCGAAGCGTAGTTGTAATAGATGTTGTAGTCCGATTTCTGAATCGTCCAGCTCCACTGCACCAACCCCGACTCCGCGCTGGCCGCCTCGAACAGATTGTTCTCGGCGTAAAGATTGCCGGAGTTTTGGAACCGCGTCGGGCCGCCCGGCAGGCCGCCGCCAGCGGAAGCGTAATTGATCACGGTGTTGTTGTAGAATCGAACCACGGCCCCGCTGTCGCAGCTGTCGAAAGTAACTCCGTTGCCGCTAAATATTGTGCCGGCGCCGAATACGAACACGTTCCCATAAATATCACTGGCATCCGTGGCGCCGTTTTGCGCCAGGTTCTCCATCATCGTAAATGAGGTTGAGCCGTCGCCCGACTGTTCCCCCTGGACAATCCAGTTGTACCGGATGACAAAGCCTGAGGGGACGCCATTGTTGGACTCACCACCCTGAAACGTCTGGATACAGTCGTTGTGCCGCCCGGCACTCTGGTTGCCGGGAGCGCGGTTCTCGATGAAGTTGCCCTGGATGACAATGTTGTGCATGTCGCCCAGACTGTAGCAGTCCGTCTGGTCCACGATATTCGTCGAACCCATGTGATAATTGTTTACGATGGCCCAATCGTGGCAGCCCGCGGTGGCCGAATAAACGAAACACTCGTTGCCCCAGCACCAGCAGTTGCTCACCGTCAGATTGTAGGCATACCGCCCGTCAATGAACGTGGTCGTGCTGCCATCGGTGTTGGTGCAACCCCAGTTGGCGATCAAAATGTCATGCACCGCGCTGGCGTTGAAGTTGAACATGCCGAACATGTTTCCCGGCCCCATCTGGCCGCCCAATACATTCAGGTAATTTTGGGTGATCTGAATCCGCGGACTGGCGTTGTTCAGGGTCGCCGCGGAAAAATTCAAGGTAATCGGGTTGCCGCTGGAACCGCCCTTGTTGGGCGAGACGGTCGAAGTGATGGTGCCGGTGAAAATCACGGTGTCACCGGCAGCCGGGGTGCTGCTGGCATTAAAGGTTGAAACCGACCAGGCATTACCGAGGCTTGTGCCGTTGCCCGAACCGGCCCCGGACTGCGTCACATAGTAGGTTGCACCGAAAGCGACACTGGCTGCCAACATTACAACAACAAAAAACGTCAAATACTTCATAGTGCCCGGGCGGTGTTAAACGGCACCCGCGGTTCGCGCGCCATTTCTCTTAATTTCCCGCCTTTGAGCAATGGTTATGCCAAGTCGACGTTCGCAATAAACGGGGTGCCCAGCCTTGAATAACCTCTTTCCAGAGACCGTTGTGTATTCATGCACCCTGCTCAAAAACGTTACACTTCTCAAACAGTCAAAATCAAAGAACAAAGCGAAATCAACTTGCGTCAAGCAGGCCCTGGTCGGCCCGGTAAAGTCATTCCATAAACTGGCCCGGTCGGAAACGGCGGCGCCATGAACGTGATCGTCAAGCCGCCGCACCGGCAGCACCCGGCAAATCCTCCACCTTTGCTTCGCGCGCGGCTGCGAGGCATGATTCCGTCAGATTGTTGATCACGGCCAGACCAAAAAACCAAACAACGTAGCTCTGATCAAAATAAGTTATTTCCAGCCAGTTGGTGCAGTGAACGGTCAGCATCACTCCCAAACCCCACAAGATGGGTTCGGTCAGAGCTTGATCCCCGCCGTGGGAACGGACGCTTGTCAGGGCCTGCCCGATTTTCTGGTAAGCCTGGATCAACATCGCGCAGAACAATAATAGCGCCAAAAGCCCGGCACTGATGCCGAAGGCCAGAAATTGGTTGGTGATGTCGGCCCCGCCGGTGATCGACAGCACATACGGAAACCAATCCGCAGTATCCTTGATCGGCATGCCCCAGAGCCACCAGAGATCAAGATGCTGGAAAGCCATGTCGAGCAGACGTGCCCGGTGCCAGCCCGCGCCACCGGTGACCGAACTGACCTTGGCGATGATATACCAGACCGGCGCATTCATGAATACCGCCAAAACCACCAATCCAGCCACCATGCCGCGCCGGACCAGTTTCATTTTCGTTCGTAGTTTCCAAAATGCCCACCCCACCATGACCACCGCAACCGCGCTGGCCGGTCCGCCTGAATTCGAGGCCCAGACAATCAGCAGGCAAAGCACGATGCCCAGGATGGCCGTCTTGCGTTCAATTTTTGAAAACCAAAGTCCGATATAAAGAGGCAGAAAACTTGCAAAAACACAGCCGAGCAGGCTCGCAATGCGAAAGCTGCCCTGGCAGCGAGGCCGGCCACCGCGCAGCCATTCCTCGGAAACCAGCACGCCCAGATATTGAAAGAGGTTTTGCTGAAAAATGCTTTCGTACAAGATCAGCGCCGCGTACGGAACCAGAAGCAGGAGCAAGTTTCGGAGGAACCAGCGGAAACTCTCAACCCCGCCCACCAGGCCCCGGAAGGAAAAGTAGCATAAATAGGCATCGATGGTGGCACCAATCTGGTTCACCTGCCCCACCGTGGAGCGAAGCAAAAAAATGACCGTCGTGTAGGCATACAAAAGCAGCAGCAGCTTGTCGATCCGGGTCAAATTCGAAAAAGCAAACTCCCGGCGAAGCATGACCCGGATAAAGGCCCCCAATTCCACGAACCGGATGGCGTAAACGCTGACCCCAAAAAAATCAACCTGTTGTCCCTGCGTGAGGTAAAGGACCCCTCCCATGAAGCCGATCACCGCCCAACGTCGCGACGCAAAACAGACGACGGCCAGGACAACCGCAAGAATCGATGCGCCAATGAAGTTCATTAAACAACCATGCCCAATCCGCAGCCAACCGGGTCACGGATAAAAAATCGGAAGGCGGGAACCGGCATTTCATGCCGGAACCGGTGCCGCACCCGTCATTGAAGGACCCGGGTCCAAAAATTTCTGGTGCCACAGCTCCAGCGCCAGCAGGGAAAAGACTTCCGTCGTTACCGGCCGGCCCGCGAAACATTCGTTCAAGAGCCGCACGACCGCTTCTTTCTGAAAGTAACCGCGATTCAGGGCTGCGGCGCTCAGCAGATTGTCCTGCACGTACGCCTTTAAATCCGTTCGGAGCCACTGGGCGATGGGAACCGGGAAACCGACCTTCTTCCGGCTCATGATCGCGTCCGGGATGCGACCGGAATACGCCCGCTTCAGGATGCGCTTGGTCGCGAGGCCCTTGACTTTGAAGTCCGGGGGAAGGCTGGCCGCAAATTCGAGGACCAGGTGATCCAGCAGCGGCACCCGAAGCTCGAGGGAATTCGCCATCGTCATCTTGTCAGCCTTGACCAGAAGATCGTCGGGCAACCAGGTTTTGGTGTCCACATACAGCATCTGGTTCAGTTGGTGCGCTCCGCTCACCTGCGCGAAAAGCCGGCGACAGATTTCAGCCGGCTGCAAAGAGTCGGTGTCCGCGAGCAATTGTTTGGAATAAAAACGGGCCCGAGCCCGGCAAAAATAGCTGAAGGGAGTCGAGCGGCGACTGTAGTAATACGATGCCAAAGGAACGCGGAGCAAATCGGCATATTTCCCGAGCCGGTCGGATCCGTTGAGCCGGCCCGCCGTTTGAACCAGCTGGGACAGGACCGAACTGCCGGCCGGACCAAGGATTGATTTGATCTTTTCCAGCAGCAGCAGGTTCCGGTAATTGTGGTAACCACCGAACGCCTCGTCGCCACCTTCACCCGAGAGCACCACTTTTACATATTGTCGCGCGAGTTTGGAGACGTAATGCAAGGCAACCGCCGGAGCCTCGTATACCGGTTCCTCCATGTGGTAGATGTAATCCCCCATGAAACTGGAAAATTCATGGGGCGAAATCGTAAGGTCATGATGCTCGGCTCCGAACCGTTCCGCCGCCAACCGGGCATAGGGACGCTCATCGGCAAAATCAGCGCCAGCGAAGCCCACGGTGAAAGTCTGAATTCTTTTCGGGGTCTCCTCCACGGCACAACTGAGCACCACGGTGGAATCAACCCCTCCACTCAAAAGAATGCCCACCGGCACATCGCTGATCATGTGCTGTTTGACGGTCTTTTTCAACAGTGCCCGCAGCGCCTCGCACGCTTCATCGATATTTTTCCAGTTCGGGTCAGGTGCAAACCGGAGGTCCCAATATTGCTTGAAGGTGCTTTTCCCGTCCTTGATCAGCACATAATGGCCCGGCTCAAGTTTCCGGACGCCTTGGAACAGGGTGCGTTCCCCCGGGATATACGTGTAAGCGAGAAAATTGTCTATCGCCTGAAGATCGATATCGCGGCGAATGTCCGGGTCCACCAACAAGGCCTTAATCTCGGAACCAAAGATGAAGGCCTTGCCCGTGTCCGCGTAGTAAAGGGGCTTTATCCCGACGCGATCCCGGGCGCAGAAAAAGGTCTTTTGCCGCTCATCCCAGATCGCGAAGGCAAACATGCCCTGGAGCCGGGACACGCAATCCACCCCATGCTGCTCGTAGAGATGAACAATCACCTCCGTGTCCGAGGAGGAGCGGAACACATGCCCCTGTTTGATCAGCTGCTCGCGCAATTCCGGAAAATTGTAAATCTCGCCGTTGAAAACAATCCAGACGCTCTTGTCCTCGTTGGATATGGGCTGCGCACCACCGCCCAGATCAATGATCGAAAGCCGGGTATGCCCCAGCCCAACCTGACCGGCCAGGTATTTACCCCGGCCATCCGGCCCACGATGGTTCAACTTGACCATCATCCGTTCAATCAAATCGGGCTCGACGTGATTTTCCGAATTATAAAACAACTTGCCACAAATTCCGCACATATCAGGATCTGGTTGCCACCCTCAGAGGAAAGTTTGAACTCAGCTTCCGGTTTCAGCCTTCCAGAGGCTCTTGCGTCCCATCAGAAAATTCAGTTGTTGGCGGCGCAGAAAGCGGATGACCTCCCGATCATCGACCTGCGGAATCCGCCGCAGATACCCGCGCCAAAATCCGACCATCAAGGCGAGGGCGCCCAGGCCATATGGCCGCTTGAAGAGTCGCCGCGCGCATTTCAACATCATGAACAAGGGATGATATCCTACCACATAATTGGCGAAACCATTCTTCGTCCAGTTGGACCACGAACTGTAAGCCCCCCCCGTCGGACGATGATGAATCAGTTTGATTTCCGGGAACGTCCGGGTTGACCACCCAAGCATATTCGCCTTGATCAGGTCAACCGTGTCCCAGCCCGGCGCCTTGATCAGCCCGCCAATGGCCTCGAAGCAGGCCCGCCGATAAATTTTCGACGGCCCCCGGACATGAAACGCCGGTTCGCCCGTGAATTCAGGCACCGTTTTACCGTCCGCTGATTTGCAGCACGTTCCACCGCCAATCCCCAACCGCGGCTCCACCTGGAAGACTTCAAAACATTTTTCAAAATAGTCCGGGCCAAACGACAAATCCCCGTCCAGCTTTACAATGAACTGCCAGGACTCCCCCTCCACGAGCCGGTAACCGTCGTAAAACGCCTCCATCACACCGCTCCCGGCGCGACGGCTGCCCCGGTCGGCCCGGCGAACCGCCTTGATCCATTCGTGGCCGCGGGCCGCCGCCTCAATGATCCGTCCGGTCTCGTCCGAGGATCCGTCATCCACCAGGACCCATAATCGAGGTCGGACCGTTTGCGCGACGACCGAAGCGATAGCCGCCCCGAGAAACTGTGCCTCGTTTCTGACGGGACTGATAATAACATAATCCGCTTTGACCATCGGCTGAGCCCGCTGAAAAGCGGTTGGTAAACGGGAATCCAATACCGGCACATCAACCAACAGCTTATACGCCGCCAGTCTTGAAAAAGTTCTTAACCTGCTCCGCCACCCAATTAATCATTTCATCTGTCATCTCAGGATAAACGGGCAGCGATAGAATGCGGGACTGGTTCGCATGGGCCACGGGAAAATCTGCGGGTTGGTGGGCCAGGTAGGCGTAAGCCGGATAAAACGGCAGCGCCTTGGGATAGTTCAGAACGGTGGCAATACCCGCGTCGGCCAGATAATTTTTTAGGGCGTCCCGCTTCCCGGTCCGGATGACGTAAAGGTGATAAACATGATCGCGGTCACGGCCGGTCTTGGGCGTCACAACGTCACCCACTCCGCGCAACAGTTCGTCATAACGGGAGGCCACTTTCCGCCGGGCCGCGGTCCAATCGGCCAGGTGCGGCAGTTTCACGTTCAGAATCGCCGCCTGCAAACCGTCCATCCGGCTGTTTATGCCCTCCATGATATGATCTCCCTTGCCGCCGTGACGCGCATAAGTCGCCGTCCAATCCGCCAACGAATCATCGTTGGTCACCAGGCACCCGGCGTCGCCATATGCCCCGAGGTTTTTGCCCGGATAAAATGAAAATGTGGCCGCGTGGCCAAACGTGCCGACGAGCCTGCCCTTGAATCGTGCCAGATGTGCCTGGGCACAATCTTCGATGACCCAGAGTTTGTGCTTCGCTGCAATCGCCATGATGGCTTCCATGTCCGCCGATTGACCATAAAGGTGGACCGGGATGATGCCCACGGTGCGGGGGGTGATTTTGGCCTCAATCAACGCGGGATTGATCGTGAAGCAGTCGTCATCGGTGTCACAAAACACAACCCGCCCCCCGGCTTGGGTGATGGTTTCCGAGGTGGCAATCCAGGAATGAGCCGTGGTGATGACCTCGTCCCCGGGCTGTAATTGGAGGCCACGCATGGTGATGTAGATTGCATCCGTCCCATTGGCGCAGGAAACACAATGCCGCACGCCCATGGCTTTGGCCCAGCCTTGTTCGAAGTTCTCAACGTGCGGTCCGCGAATGTAGGCGGACCGGGTTATCACATCAGCAATCGCGGCATCAATTTGCGGCTTGATGCTCTGATATTGAGCGTAAAGGTCAACAAAGGGAACTTTCATCGCGCGTGCCGCGCCCGGTTTCAGGGTTTGAGTGGATGTCATATAAATTAAATTATCAGTCGGGCCGGCCGGGACGGAATGTTTCAATCAATACTTTTCCGCGCCTGCCGGCCAAAATTATTTCGGACGATTCGTCAGACGCCGCAAAAGCCGTGCCGGATTGCCCGCGTATATGCCGGCCTCGGAAATATCCCGGGTCACCACTGACCCGGCCCCAATGACGACTCCATCGCAGATGGTAACGGGCAGGATGGTGGCATTCGTGCCAATGCTGACATGACAGCCAATTGTGGTGGTGCGCCAGACCTCACGGTTGCGCATTCCCGGACCCCCAATGGCGAAGGGGTCATTGATAAACATCGCCCCGTGTGAGACAAAGCAGTCGTCACCAATGGTCACCAGATCACAAATGAATGCGTGCGATTGAATCCGGCAGCGTTTCCCAATCACGGCCCCGCGTTGAATTTCAACAAACGGACCGATGGCACTGTCGTCGCCAATGACGCAGCCGTACAAATTGACCGGTTCGACGATGGTGACATTTTCCCCAAAGGTAACGTCCACCACCCCGACACTTCGAATTTTTGGTTCCCCCATAAATTGCTGGATTTGCCGGTTCAGCCGCGGAACGGCTTGGACCGTTCAAGAATTGAGACCACCTTGCGCGCGTGATCGATCCCGGTCAACGGAACGCGCTGGTGGCGGATGCAATCGACAAAATGTTCGGCTTCCGCCCGGAGTGGCTCGCTGAACTTGATTTGCGGCAGAAGGATGTCGCCGCTGCGATAATCAAATTGCAGGCGGGGCGGATTGTCAAAGTCCATGTTCTGACCCAGAATCGCCTTGCGATCAATGCCCTTGTCATAAATGGCGATTTTGTCGTCGGCCACGTCATCGTACACCACCATCTTCCGCGAACCGACCACGATCATTTTGCGGACCTTCTGCGGATCGAGCCAGCTGACATGAATGTTGGCCATGATTTTGCCGGGATAAACCAGGCTGAGGAAAACGACGTCATCCACCTGCTCCTGCATGTAATCCATGCCCAGCCGCGAAACCGCCAGCGGCTCGGGATTTCCCAGCCAATATTGAATGATGCTGATGTCATGCGGGGCGAAATTCCATAATGCGTCAATGTCCGACCGGATGCGGCCCAGGTTCAGCCGCTGGCTGTAAATGTAGCGGATTTCACCCAGCTCCCCGTTTTCAATCAGCTTTTTTACGTAGCGAACCGCAGCGTTAAAAATAAAGGTATGCCCGGCCATGACGACGAGTTTTCCCGCGCTGGCGTAGCCGGCCAGCTCATCCACTTCCGCCACCTTTGTGGCCAGCGGCTTTTCCACGAATACATGCTTGCCCGCCAGCAGCGCCTGCTTCGCGAGCGTGAAATGGGTCCCGGCTGGAGTGGCGATGATCACTCCCTTCACTTCCGGATCAGCCAGGACCACTTCGCTGGACTCAACAGCCTGGGTGCGGGGGAAATTGGTCTCGACGTAGGCCCGGCGTTCGGGACTCGCGTCCACCACGTATTTCATCCGGCAATGGGGAAGGGTGGAGAAGTTCCGAACCAGATTGGGTCCCCAATAACCGCAACCAAGCTGTGCCAAAACCATCGTATCGTTGTTCATGTGTTTAAAAGTCAATGCCCCCATCAAATTCCACGGGCGCACAAGGTCAGAGCTGTATCTCAGTATCAATTGTTTCTGTAAGATCCATGTCCACAAAGCTTGGTGACGAGCGGTCAGGTGCTTCCCCCCCGCCATTCCACGTCTGGGGTTTATGCACCCGAACTTTGAGCCCCGGCGACCCGCTGTCCGGCTTGACGGAAGCCTGGATCCGAATCTTTCCATCTTCCGCCGGCGCGAATCCAACCACTGCTGAACGGCGCTTCCGGAACCAGGAAACGGTTTGAGCTGCGGTGGCAAACCAGGCTCCCCGGCTTTTTAGTTCCTGCAGCAACTTCAGATAGAAACCACCCCACAATCGCTCCGGGGCGATGCTGCGGTCATGCCAGTTGATCGTCAGGGCGCCTCCAAATTCCGTCGCGCCATCAATCAGCTTCCAAACCATCCTTTCGGCTTCCGGCTCGGAAAGGTTCAGATAACCTGGATAAAACAGCGCCGTGTCCATGATTTGCAGTGGCAACTCCAACAAATGCACTGAACCAGGCGGTCGGTAGACCTGCCCGGTGCCGGCACGATAACCCACCGTCTCGTTGTAACCAATCGTTGAATCGTAGGAAAAACCGGCCTGATCGAGAACGGCCGGCGAATTGCCGTCAAAAAACAACCAGTGCATCCGCACACCGGTTACGGTCGCATCCAATGTCTGTGACACCCGATTACATTCCTCACGCCCTTGAGTGCTGTCCACCCAGGCATCCATCCCATGCAACCCAACCTCGCCACCGGACGATATGACCTTCTGTAATTCCAGCCTGACGTCGGCGACGTCGTAACGGACCGCACGCTGGGAAGCGACCTTGCCCGCGAACGGACGCCCGGGATAATCCTTGCTGGGAACCACAAAGTAGGTGGAACCCAGTCCGGCTTCCATTTCCAGATAGCGATCAAACCCGCGCCAGAAATCTCTTGCCACCCCCAGATAGACAAAAGGCAGTTTCAGCGCCGCCACCCAATTGGCGCACAGGTCCCTTAACGATTTTCTTCCGCAACAAAAGTTGATGATGGTTCCGATTGTGGCCCGATAGAGGAAACCAACCATCGTACGATCACAACAATGATTCCGGAGGACCGGATGATCAATGTCGTGTGTCAGGCAGATGATGAATTTATGCTTTTCGGGAACCGGGGGAATCTCGACAACCGGAAGTCCCGATTTCGTGATCAGATCCCGCAGCAGGGCTATGTGCAATTCCAGCGTGGCACTTCCGGCATTGGCCGCCGGTTGCCCGGTGTTGAGTATCTGATTCGTCTCCTTGAATAAATCATAGCCGATCCTCAGCATGCTTCGGCCGCCCGAAGTCCCGGTGAAGGTGACCGGCTCCCCCGTGTCTTCCTCAACCACCGGGGCAAACTGACTGCCGGGAAAAGTTGCGGCCCCGCCGTAAATCGGAATGCGCCGGCCTTTGTAAATCAGCCTCCTGCCGCCGCTGCGTGCTTTCAGCGAAAGCCCGGCCGCCGCATCCGAACCGATAGCTTCCGCGCTGTAATGCAAAATGATCTTCGCTGCATTCTGCGGAACCTGTTTGCGAGTGCAAATCAGGACGTCGTATTCGGCATCGTTCCGGTGGAACTCCCACGGCGTCTTGAACAATTCAAAAAATTCCCCAACCACATCCTGCTCAGTGGGGTGAACGGCGACTCCTATCATTCGAATATCGGCGAAATTTTGATTGGCGGAAAAGGCACGGACCCGACCCTGACCAAAAACACAAACCCCGGCGCGCATTCAAAAAATACGCGTAAATCCATCCGCTAGCCGTGGACCGCCAGCAATTCGTCCACGAGATTTGTAAACTTTATCTGCTCCTCACTCCACCGGTGATTTCGATAAACGGCCTGCCCCAATTCAACCGTCTTTGCGACTGCTTCAGGGTTTAGACGTACAAATTCAAGCCGGCGCGCCAGGTCATTGGCATCTCCCAGCTGGAAAAAAACCAGTTGTCCGTCGGAAAAGTAGTCCTGAATTCCCGGTACAGCTGGAGCAATGACCGGCTTGCCCCGGGACAGGTATTCAAAAATACGCGTTGGCGTGTTGATTTCCGTAAATATGCTCCGGCGGTTGGGAATAATCCCCACATCGCATTCATCAATGGCCCCGGCGATTTGCTCGAGCGTCCGGGGACCCAGGTACCGGACGGATTTTTCCAGGCTGGAACCTTGCACCGAATTCAAGACCCGGTCAAGAAACGGGGTCCTTTGTCCGTAAATCCTGAGTTCGGCCAGCGGAATGGCTTCCTGGATAAGGCCCAAGGCCCGGACCCCGATATCCAGACCGTGACGTTCGACGAGTGAACCGTGGTACATGATGACGAAGGGTTCCGTCCGGGTGCGTTCGCTCAAGCTGCGCTGCGCGTCCCGGTATTTGAAAATCCCCTCGTCAGGTGAGTTCATCACCACGTGAATTTTTTCCGGCGGACAGCCACGGGATGCAAATAGTTTTTGGCAGGCCTGATTGACGGTCAACACCACATCCGCAAAGTGTATGCTCCAGCGTTCAAACTTTTTCAAAAGGCGGACCGCAAAACTTTCCGGTTTCAGGTTGTAGATTGTCATCATCAACTCCGGCATGGGATCGTGGAGGTCCAGGATGACTTTGGCGCCGAAAATCCTTGGAATCAGGGCCGCGAAGACCAGCACGTCCGGCATGTTATGGACATGGACGAGATCATAGCGACGCCTCAACGAACGAAACGCCAGAATGACAAATGAAATAAAAATGAAGGAGGAGTACTGGAATACATATGAAAACTTGCCGCCACGGCGGCGCTTCAAAGAAATCCGGCGGATGTTGACTCCATTATAAACTTCGTGCCGGGATTCACCCTTATCCTGCACCAGGCACAAAACCTCGACCTTCATGCCAAGCTGTACCAGGACCTCGGCGGCACGGCGCGGACGGGGGTCGCTGGGATAATGCGAGAAAACCACAACGGCCACACGCTTGCCGTGAAGCCGCGACCGACTCGAACCTCCGGAAGTGCGCGGACTTGAAGAGTTCTGGTTTGTTTCCGGAGAAATCATCCCTTATGCCACGCACCCGATATCAGCACGCTGCGGCCCGGGTTGCGCACAATCCCTGTCGGATTGCATTCCACCTGCCCCTCAGACGTTGTCCAAATATTCCTGATGCAAGCGCGGCGGAACGTAGTTCCGGGTCTTGTTCAGCACGGTGCCGACGGTGGCCTTGGATTCCGCCAGCAACTGATTTACCCGCTTGACCACGTCTTGATTCGTCTTCTCCGACTCAATCACCAGCAACACCATGTCCATCAGCCCGCTGAGCCGCGCCGTTACGCTGGTCTGAGTGACCGGCGGCAGGTCGAAAATAATGTAGTCATAATCGCTGGCCTTGAATTTGGGCATCAACGTCGAGATTTTTTTGGGCAGGTTGGCAGGCAACATGTCGCCTCCAGCCTGTTCCGTGGTGGCATATAGGTTTGCCTTGACCAACGTGCTCTGGTTTTTGCCGGTCTCCAGGGCTTCGTCCAGACTGCAACTGGGCTTGCCTTTGTAATATTGCTGCGCCGCACCTTGCTCACCACTGATGTTCACCAATAGTACGTTGCCATCGCCGGTCTCGGAAAGTGAAGCGGCCAGGCCCGTGGCGATGCTGCTGACGCCGGCACCGCGGCCACAACTGGTTACTGCCACCAGCTTCGGCTTGTGGGTTAGGTTCCTGGTTTCAAAGTACACGATCAGCCGGTCGCGCAGACCTTCATAAAAACGCTGAAGCGTATCATTGCGATTCCGCACCGCCACGCCCGACGCCGGCTTTCCAGCGGTTTCCTGACCCTCGCCCCCGACGGCTGGCAACCGGTTATCAGTTCGTTCCAGATAATGATGGCCATTCTTGGCCGTGGCCGGAATTGAAATGAACAAAGGTAACCGCAATTTCGTCTCGATGTCGGCCGGACGTTTTATTGATCGATCCAGGAAAAGCTCGATCAGAAACGCCAACGCCAGCCCGACCACGATACCCCCGACCGCCACCATCGCCACTTTCTTCTTGAACGGTTTTGACCACCCTTTGGTGGGCGGTGACGGAGCCTGAATGATGCTGATATTCGCAGCCTTGTCTTCCCCCAATACCGCGTCTATCCGGGCCTCCTCCAAATAGCTCATGAAATATTTGAGATTGGTTTCTTCCACATCCCGCTTCTGCTCCAGGTCCGAAATGGTCGCCTTGACATTGTCGAAATTCGTCGCCTCGGCCCAAACCTGATTCAATTGCGTACTTAGCACCTGGATCTTCGCTTTGAGTGCCATTACCCGTTGAGCTTCGGCCCTCAAATTAATGGACGCGTCGCCCGGCGGGGTAATGGCGGGATTCAGCGCGGGAAGGCTCAGCGTCAGAAGTCCGGGATAGGTTTCTTCGAGACTGCGTTTGTGTGCCTCGTTTTGATCAATTTGTTCAGCCAGTTGCTTGACCAGGACGTTTTCCATGGTGAATCCCTGCTGCGTCAGATAATTCTGCTCTTTATCCTGCAACGAGCCAAGCAACGCGCAAATTCTCTGATATTGCTCAATCTGCCCGGAAGGAATCGGCGCTGCCGGTCCGGCATTGGTGGCTTCCGGTTTCGTCTCCGGCGGTTTTCCCAGTTCCCCCAGCAGGGCTTGATGTTCGGCCAGCTCATCCTTGGCGGTAAAAATATCCTGGCGAATTTTTGAAATCTGGTCGGCATACCCCTTTTGCGTGTCCACCACAGAAATCACTCCGGCAGCACTTTTAATCCTCCGGAGATCACTGTCGGTCTGGGCAAGTTCGGCTCGCAGGCGTACCGTTTCATTGGTCAGAAACTCATCCGACACCCCCATGCCCTGATGCAATTGGACATGCTTCATAAGGTAGGCATCTATGATTTCACTCAAGACCGGCTGAGTCAGCGCCCGGTCCGGGTTCTCAAAGGTGATTCGAATGACGCTGCTGGCGGGAATCTGTTCCACCGTCAAACCGCTTTTCACCAAGGCGGCGGCTTGATCAGCATTGGTGCCCCCTCCAACCCCGGCCAGAATCCTTTCCGGCGTCATCACCTGAACCACTTGCTCATCCAGATCGAGGCTGTTAATAAGTGTCAATTCCGTGTTAATGATGCTGTCGCTCCCCTCATTCAACGACCGGGTGGTCTGTTGATCTCCAGGCGGATTCAATGATTTTCCCTCCACGACATAACGAATGGAGATCATGGCCTGCGATTGGTATTGCGGCCGCTTGACCACAAAAAGCAACACCGCCGCCCCGATCACTCCGGCAAGAGCGAAGAACAAAATCACCCATTTCTGCCGGAACAAGACAAAATAAATGTCCCCCAGGGACATTCCTCCACTTTGCATGTCTGGCTGCCGATCGTTCATTAAAAATCAGACTATCCGGAGAACCGGATCATTTATCCAGCGAAATCGACCGCATGACCCTGGCCGGGTTGCCCGCAACCACCGCACCGGCGGGAACATCCTTGGTTACCACGCTGCCCGCTCCGATCATCGCATTTTCCCCAATGGTAATACCGCAAAGTACGGTGGCACCGGAGCCAATGGCAGCACCTTTTTTAACCAGCGTACGAATGCATTTCCAATCAGCCTCGGTTTGCAGCCGGCCGTCGCCACTCGTGGCGCGAGGATAAAGATCGTTGGTGAAGGTAACGCTATGACCAATGAAGACCTGATCTTCCAGGGTCACACCCTCACAAATAAAAGTGTGACTGGAGATCTTGCACCGACTTCCAATTTTGACCCCCTTCTGAATCTCCACAAAGGTCCCAATCTTCACGTCGTCCCCAATTTCACAACCGTAAAGATTGACGAAGTCGTAAATCCGGGCGTTCCGGCCCAATTTCACGTCCGGGGCGATCCGCTGAAACAAATGCTGTGAAGAACTCACCAGGAACTCATCGCCCTTGCGCCCGAAATTTTACCTGCGGCTTACGACCCGGACCGCGAGTGGACTTTTTCACATCCTTCTCGTAGGTCAATAATGACAGGCGAAGCGCTGACGCCCCGGAAACCGGCGCGGCACCGTTGTCCGCATTTTGCTGCGTGGCAAGAGAAATGGGAGCACCGCCCCTTTTTAAGGACTCCGTGGATGCCTCCAAAATGCGGACCAGTTCCAAACCGTCTTTGCCGTCAGTCAACGGCTGCGTGCCATGCCTGATGCAGTCCAGGAAATGTTGACATTCATTTTTCAACGGCTCTTCCTGCTTGATATAGGGGACATAGACATCGCCATAGTGGTAGGCGTAATGGAATTCGGCAAAGGTATCGTAGTGCGGCGGCCGTTCAACGCGCGCATCGAAAATCCGGATTTTTTCCAGCGGCGAAACATCATCATAAACGATCATCCGCTTGCTGCCGACGATGGTCATTTCCCTGATTTTTCGAGGATCAAGCCAGCTGCTGTGAACAATGGCCGATCGCTCCCTGGGAAAACCGAGCCACATGGTGGTTACGTCCTCCACCCCAGGTGTAATATGGGCGCTGCCCTGGCAATTCACGGTGATGGGACGCTCTCCCATGATGTGCAAAATGATGGAAACGTCATGCGGAGCCAGATCCCACGCCACATTAATATCCTTTTGAAAAAGCCCCAGGTTCAATCGGCGGGCGCAGATGTAACGAATCTCTCCAATATCACCACTCTTGACGATCTCCTTGATCTTTCTCACTGCCGGGGAATAGAGAAAGGTGTGCCCCGTCATCAATACCAGCCCCTTTTTTTGCGCGATTTCGATCAATTCCTGGCATTCCTCGGATGAACCCGCCATCGGCTTTTCAATAAAGGTGTGCTTGCCCGACAACAGGCTGGCCTTGGCCATCGAATAATGTGATTTCACCGCCGTGGCAATTACCACGGCATCCAGGCCGACGCCATTCAGCATATGGTTGTAATCCACCTCCCCCTCCACCTCCGGATACAATGATTTCAGATGCGCGAGACGCTGTTCACTGATGTCGCACATAATCTTCAGATTGCAATCGGGGAGCGATCTGAGATTGCGCACCAGATTGGGACCCCAATACCCGCATCCCACAACTCCAACTTTTATTTGCTTTTTCATATTACAACTTAGGCTTGTTTCGTTCGAGATTCAGATGTCCCTGCCGTTCCGCGCGCACAACTTCCGCAAACGCAGGTTTGCGCACGGTATAGGATGGGGCCGGATGATATTTGGCAGGTGCCGCTTCAGAATGAACCGGGCTGACCAACAGCTTTTCCCGGCGCCGCGTTTCGCGCAGTTGAGAGATCAACGCCGGAATGGTCCGCGCCAATATTTTTAAATCGAACCACAGGCTTTTTTCCCGCGCATATTTTATGTCCAATTGAATCATTTCAACGAACGTGGTCCGGTTCTTGCCACTGACCTGCCAAAGCCCGGTCAGACCGGGCGTCGAAGCAAAACGCCCTTTCTGCCAGGGAAGATATTTTTCATACTCATAAGGCAGGCAGGGACGCGGCCCCACCAGACTCATGTCACCCCGCAGCACGTTGATGAGTTGCGGCAGTTCATCCAGCCCGGAGGAACGAAGCAGCAAGCCGAGGGGAATGATCCGCGGATCCCCTTCCGAATCCATTTTCGTCATCGGCGTATTCGAATCCATCAGGCGATGCAAGTGTCCCTGATGCGCCGCCGCGTCTGCGCCCACAAACATGGTCCGGAACTTGAAGCACATGAACCGGCGGCCCAGATAGCCAACGCGTTCCTGCTTGAACAGAACCGGCCCGGCGGAAACCATCCGAATCAGCAGCGCAATCATTGCCATCAAGGGCAACAGCAGCGGGACGGCCAGCAAAATGACACCAACGTCCAGAATTCGTTTCCAGCGCGGGGTTGAACCGATCAAGGAAGCCTCCTCGGACAGGTGATTCTCGTTGGGAAAATTCATGACGGGAAAGGAAGGCGCCGGTTACTAAATTGAAAAAAACGGCGAACGCAGGGGTCCAAAGTTGAACAGCCTGAATCCACTCTCAAAAACCCTGAATAAGTAGTAGTTAACATTTCTAATTTTTTGACTGCGTAAAAACAAAGCTCCGCACTTGTTGGCGGCAAGCAATTTTCGCCAAACCTGTTTTCCCTGCTCCGAACGACTTGACCGGAGTGCCCCTTAGTATTTGCTCCAACTTCAACCTGAAATCGCGAAATCGCCAAAACGGGGTGCCGCCAAAGTTGGCACCAACTCCGCCACGGCATTCCGCTCCAAAACAACCGAACCCTCATCTATCTCAGCCGGCGTCGGCCGGCCCAAAACGTCAAGCAACACCTGGACCCGCTTTCTGGCCGGCATGACCCGCAGGACAAAAGCACGCATTCCAGCAAAGGCGCCATCCGCCAGCAGCACTTCATCTCCCGGCGAAACCCGATCTTCGACCGTCATCGTTTCCTCGCCGGCAAAACATTCCTTCAATTCCTCAATGACCGAATCCGGTATCGTCGGAATCCGATGGGCAAAATGCACAACTGAGCCGATGCCATTGGTGCGTTGTATTTCACTCAGGCTTTGCTCCATGGCACAGCGGATAAAAATATAACAGGAAAACAGGGGCTCACTAACCCGGACCACCCCCCGGCGGGTCGCCCGCTCAATGTTCAATCGGGGATGGAACACTTCCAACCGGAGATGCTTGCGCAAATTTGCGGCCGCAATGTGCTCGTGCTTGGGCTTGGTCCGGGCACAGTACCAAGCCAGGGGTTGAACTTGAATTGTGGAATTGAGCAGCATTAAATTAAATTCGTCTCCGGATGTTCGTTTCACCCGGCTTTGACGGAAAAGCTCAACCCGACCATGCCGAATCCTTTTGTAAAACCTTCCAACCGCGCCCCGCTGTCGGTTAAATCAAATTGCAGTCCTGTCTTCGCGTTCCAGCCAATGCTGCCGCTCCGAACCCGACCAAAGTTGTACAACCCCTCCATCTGTTTGCGTATTTGTTAAAATACTACGTCGTGGAACAGTAAACCACATCCCCCCGAATTTATCTACAGCGCCCAACACTATTATCCTGTAGTAATAATAGTAATTATATTGTAATGATTTTTACTACGCAACGATTTTCTAGCGCTTTTTGTCATTTCCCGCAATAAGGATTATGAACCGGAACTGATTGTGCTACAGGCTGTTATCCTTCGGGAGCATCTGGAAACGGATGGCGTATTGAAGCAGTTCCGAGGTGCTTTTCAGATTCAACTTGTCCTTGATCCTTGCCCGATAGGTCTCCACGGTGCTCGCGTCAATATGCAGCATTGCCGCTATCTGCCGGGTGTTCTGACCGGCCCCCATCAATTCAAAAACCTGCAATTCCCGATCCGTCAGCAGATCCACGGAAAAATTTGATGAAGCACGCGGGCGTGAGGCGATTTGCGAGGCAACCCAATTGGCAGCCTTTTCACTCCAGTAAATCTCTCCATTTAAGACCCTGCGAATGGCCTGCAAAATCCTTGCGGGGGTTTCTTCCTTGTTAATGTATCCGCAGGCACCCGCCCGGATTACGCGCTCCGCGTGCAATGTTTCCTCGTGCATCGAAAACACCAGGCACAGGACGCCGGGGTGGCTGTCATTCAGATTCTTGATCAGTTCCAGGCCATGGGAATCTTTTAACGTCAGGTCAAGGATCACCAGGTGGGGTTTGGTCTCGGCCACCAGCTCCAGGGCCCGGCTGCCGTTGTCCGCCTCGCCGCATACATTCAAACCGGGCTCCTGCTGAATGATGCGCTTGAGCGACTCCCGCACGAGGGGATGATCGTCAACCAGCAGGATGCGAATGTTTTTTCTCTGCCGCGGCAGGCCGGAATCTTTCATGTTCCACTATTGATAAAATCCTTCAAAAATATGACGCGCATGACTTCCGTTTGACCGCCCGGATCTCCCATCGGGCCGGTTGATTTCAGCCACGAACTTCACCGGCTCATGCGTATAAAATCCGCCTCAAAGGCACAAGGTATAATTTACTTCCGCCCCAAAACAAAGGGCCGGGCGCAGGAGCGGCAACTTCGGCGGCAGCAGTGTCTCAAATCGGAGATTAACTGTCTTAAACGGAAAACCAGAGTTCTCTTTTGGGGCATTCCCGCGAGTTTTACCCCCATCCGATGGGGATTTGGCAGCACAAAAAGCGTTGGCAGTGATTTTGCTAAAAGGGCGGCAGACGTTTTTTTGAGAGAAAGTCGTAAGATGGAATTTGGGAAAGAAAGTCGTAAAAGTTGTACTTCTACAGGACGAGGTGGAGGGTGGAAAGGAATTTTACTCGCTTTAACCCTTTGCTTCAACCATGTGCATGGCGCTCAAAACCTGGATCTCACCTGGAACCCATCAAAGAGTCTGGCGGTGGCCGGATATTTTCTATACTGCGGCCCGGAACCGGGGGTTTACACCAACAAGATCGACATTGGAAACAATACGACGGCGGCGGTCTCTGGCCTGCAGGAAGGACAAACTTATCACTTCGCCGTCTCGGCCTACAATTCAGTGGGTGTTGAGAGCGCCCTTTCCAGTGATGTTTCCTATATTACTCCGGGCTTGCTCAAATTGCTTGGAAAACTGGATATCAATACCGTGGGCATGCAGTTTCCAGTCGCTCCGGGCCATTGGTATGAAGTTCAGGCCGCCAAGGACATGCAGTCGTGGACGACCATTGGCCAGACCGACTTGGCGACTTCAAACGCCTGGACCCAATTTAAGGATCCCCAGGCAGGACAATTCTCAGCCCGATTTTACCGGTTGGTCCTTCACTGAGAACCGTGTCAGTTTCCCGCCGAATTCCAGCAATCGTCGCACGTCGGCGCCTGACTTCGCCTCGGCATAAATTCGCAGAATGGGTTCCGTGCCCGAACCCCGCAGCATGAGCCACGAGGAATCTTCTGCCACAAACTTGACGCCATCAAATGTCTTCATGCCGGCCAGGGGCGAGCGCAACAGCTTTTCCGGTGGATTGGCCTTAAGCGATTCCATCAGTGGCGTTCGCTGCTCGAATGGATAATGCGTGTCAATCCTTCCGTAATGATGCGGGCCGAACTGCCTTTCCAACGTTGCCAGCAGTTTATCAACGGACACCCGCTCGGTCGCGAGCAGTTCCAGCAGGAATAATCCGGCGGCCACGCCATCGCGCTCCGGAATGTGCCCCGGGAAGCCAATCCCGCCGCTCTCTTCCGCCCCAAGCAATACGTCACCCTGGAGCATCTCCGCGCAAATATATTTGAAGCCGACGCCGGTCTCGACCAGTGGCAACCCATGGGCCGCGCACATCTTGTCCACCATCGAAGTGGTCGTAAGCGCTTTCACCACCCGCCCCCTGCCCTTTCGGTTTACCACGAAATGATGTAGCAGCAGACAAATTATTTGATGCGTCGTGAGCGCCCTGCCCCGGCCGTTCATGCCGCCAACGCGGTCAGCATCACCGTCGGTCACGAGGCAAATATCATGCGGGTGCCGGGAAAGATATTTTTGGCTGCGCGCATAATTCCTGTCAATCGGTTCGGGATTGATGCCGCCGAACAACACGTCGTGATCCGCGTTGAGGGTGGTCACCCGGCAGGTCGTGCCCGCGAGCAACTGTTCAAAGCAGCCGGCGCCGACGCCAAACAACGCGTCGTGAGCGAAACGCAGTTTTGATTTCGCGATCAATTTGAAGTCCACCAGCTCTTTCAATGCAGCGAAGTGCGCCGGGCGGACGTCGCGGATCGAAATTTGTCCGGCGCGGACCGCCGCGTCGAAGTTCACGGAGCGAACCGGGTTGCGATCCAGAAAGCCTTCAATGGCCCGGCACGTTTCCGGATTGCTGGAACCACCGTAGGACGATTTGAGCTTGAAGCCGTTGAAGATGGGCGGGTTGTGGCTGGCCGTAATCATCACACCGCCGACGGCGCGCTGCGCCTTGACGGCGAAGGAAACCGACGGCGTCGGCGTCGGCTCCGGCGTCAGCACGACTTGAAAATCATTGCCGGCAAAAATCTCAGCCGCGGTCCGGGCAAAGCGGTCGGAGAAAAACCGGCGGTCGAAGCCAACGATGATTTTTGGTTCCGTACCGGGGACGGCATGGGCCCGCCAATAATCCGCCGTCGCCTGCGCAACTCGCGCAACCTTCGCAAAGGTGAAATCTTCCGCGATGACCGCGCGCCAGCCGTCCGTGCCGAATTTAATGTCCATACCGGCCGGTTATAATTTTAAATCCGCCAGCGCCGGATCATGGGCATTGACGACCTGACGCATCCGTTTGACTGCGGCACGCAGGTTGCGCGCGCGAAACAACGTTGTCCCGCTGACAAACGTGTCCGCGCCGGCGCGCGCGCATTCGGCGGCCGTTTGAAAGTTGATGCCGCCGTCCACACTGATGCGGTAGGACAATTTTCGCTCGTGCCGCCAGGCGTCAGCCTGCTGGATTTTGGGCAGCGTTTCGTGAATGAATTCCTGTCCGCCAAAACCCGGATTGACGGTCATCACCAGCAGCAAATCAATCTGGTCGAGATACGGCTGCACTTCGGCGATGGCGGTGGGGGGATTGATGGCGAGGCCGACCTTTTTATTGAGGGATTTGATTTTCCAGATGAGCGGCGCGACCTGTTCACCGAGTTCGACATGAATGATGATTTCATCCGCGCCGGCGCCGGCAAAAGGTTCCAGCAATATTTCCGGACGCGTACACATCAGGTGAACGTCAAAAAAAAGTTTTGTCAGCGGCCGGATCGCGCGGACGACCCCGGGTCCGAAGGAAATGTTCGGCACAAAATGGCCGTCCATGATGTCGAGATGCAGCCAGTCGGCGCCGGAGCGGCCGGCACGTTCGGCCTCCCGGCCAAGATGGGCCGGGTCGGCCGCCAGCAGCGAGGGCGCAATGATCATGCGCGAAGTTTAAGCAGACCGCGCCCTGGAAGCAAAGTTGGAAGATGCCCGGGATTCATTTGTGTTTGGCGTCGAGGCAGCGACGCACGGTCGCGGCCAGGGCTTGCAACTGGTAGGGCTTTTGCAAAAAGTTCACTTCCGGTTCCAGTTTAAAATCCTTGCCGACAATGTCGGCACTGTAACCGCTGGTGAAAATGACCTTGAGCCCCGGTTGTTCGGCCCATAATTTTTCGGCCAGTTCACGGCCGTTCATGTGGTGGGGCATGACCAGATCGGTGAGCAGGAGGGCTATTTCAGCCTTGTGTTCCCGCCAGACCTCCAAAGCCTCGATGGCGTTACCCGCCGGTAAAACCTGGTAGCCATATCTGCTCAGCACGCGCGAGACCAGTTCGCAAACGGGCGCTTCATCCTCAACGAGCAAAATGGTTTCGTTCCCGCCGCGCACGGTGATCCGGGTGGTGGGCTTTTCCACCTCCGCCGGCCCGGTTCCGGTATAAGGAAGAAAAATCCGAAAGGTCGCGCCTTTCCCAACCTGGCTTTCGACCTCAATCCAGCCGTGGTGCTGGTTCACAATGCCGTAGGCTGTCGCCAATCCCAAACCCGTGCCTTTGCCGATTTCCTTGGTGGTAAAAAATGGCTCAAAAATCCGGCGCAGATTTTCCGGACTGATGCCCGTACCGGTGTCGGCGACGCTCACACAAACAAAACGACCCGTGCGGGCTTCCGACGGCACCCGGTGGTTGTCGTCCCGCAGGTCTGCCAGGGCAATGCGGATGGCGAGCTGGCCCCCCTTGGGCATGGCGTCACGCGCATTGACGGCCAGGTTCAATAACACCTGCTCCAACATGCCGGCGTCGGCTTCCACCATGGGCGGCGACTGGCAATAATTCAATTGCAACGCCACGTCTTCGCCCAATAGCCGGCCGAGCATGTTGGTCATGTTGCCCACGACCTTGTTCACATCCAGCTGTTTTGGCTGAATGAGCTGGCGGCGGCTGAAGGTAAGCAACTGGCGCGTCAAGCCGGCCGCGCGCTCAGCCGCCTGGACAATTTGCTCCGCTGATCTGCCCGCCGATTCACCCAGGTGGCCACCCATGAGCAACGAAGCATGTCCCTGAATAACAGTAAGAATGTTGTTGAAATCGTGCGCAACGCCGCCGGCAAGCTGGCCGATGGCCTCCATCTTTTGTGATTGCCGCAATTGTTCCTCCAGTTGCCGCTGGGCGGTGACATCCCGGAACAGACTCAACATGAGCAGCGGCCGCTCGTGCAGCTGGATGAAAGAATCAATAATCTCCAGCGTCAAAGCCTTTCCATTGTGCAGGACGTACTGGCGTTCAGCCTTGCGCTGGACGCTGCGAGCCAGAAAAGACTCCCGGTGCTGTTCAAGCAGTTTGTCCCGATCCCCGGACTCGGCGTAAATCACCGTAAAAGGGCGGCCTTCCAGGGCCTGCGCTTCCATTCCGACCAGACGGCAAAACGCATCATTGACAGCGATGATGATGCCTTCCTCGTTGACCAATCGCAAACCGGTCACTGAATTTTGCCAGACGGAACGGAAGAGGGTTTCCGAACTTTGCAAGGCCGCCTCGGCTTCGCGACGCTCGGTGATGTCGCGCACGTGCAGCAGCAGGGCCGGTTGCCCCCCGTATTCCACGCGGCTGGCGCGAACTTCCACCGGCGTCACCTGGCCTTCAGCCGTCAGGCTTTCACTCTCGACCCGCGACCACTCGCCGGTCGCCATTTTTTCAAAATCCCGGCGGGACTGCTCCCGGCGGGTTTCTGGAACGAGATCGGTAAAAATATTCCTGCCCACCAATTCTTCGCGCACCCAGCCGTGCAGCAGGGAGCTGGCGAGATTTACATCCAGCACGATACCCGTCAGGTCCGCAACAAAAATGGCGTCGGGTGAATTTTCAAAGAGATCGCGAAAACGTTGCTGGCTTTCGTGCAACGCCTCCTCCGCGTGAACCCGTTCCAGCGCGCCGCTGCATTGATCCGCCAAGGTCTGGAGCGTTTCCAAATCCTGCCGGTTGTAGGCCCCGGACAGATGACTTTGGATGAACAGCACACCAACGATCCGGCTCCCTTTGCGCACGGGCACGAGCATGGTGTCGGCGGCATGGCCTTTGGGACCGGGCGTGTGCATCAGTTCCGCGCCCTTGCTGATGACGCGCCGGATGATGGTATTGGCGCTCTTGGATTTGGCTGATTCGGGAATCTTCACCCGCCGCTCATCCACCGTGGTGATGTTGAGCAATGAGAATACCTCGTCCTTCTCCGCCGAATATAAATCCAGCGCAAAGTCATCCCACGCAAACAACGCATCGGACGCTTCGCAAATGATCGTCGCGGCCTCGGAAGCCGTGGTGGCGGAACTGAGCCGATGGCTGAGCTTGGAAAACACCTGGTTGCGATGCTCGTTGCGGCGGCGCTCGGTCACGTCCGTGACCATGGCCAACGCCGCGAAACGGCTGCGAAAGACCATCGGACCCCAGACCACCTCCACGTCAATCAGGGCGCCGTCCTTCCGCCGGTGCTTCCAGATGCGGCCGCTTTCTGCATCGCTCAAGGCCACACCCCCGGGCGGCCCGTCTTTTTCAGCCAGGCGCAGGTCGGACATTTTCATCGCCAGAAATTCTTCCCGCGAATAGCCGTAGTGCTGGATGGTGCTCTCGTTGACCTCCAGAAAGTCCAAGGTTTCCAGATCGAAAACCCACATGGGATTGGGATTGTCCTGAAACAGCAGACGGTATTGTTTTTCGCTCCGGCGCAATTCCTCCTCCGCGCGCCACCGGTCGGTCACATCCCGCCAATTCGTGACCAGGCCACCGATGTCCGGGTCATCCAGCCGGTTCTGGCCGACGAGTTCCAGACGTTTCCACGTCCCATCCTTTTGCTGATATCGAAATTGAATTTTTATCGTGCGGCCCGGATGCCCGATGGACTCCTGCAGCGCCTCACGCACCGCCGGCAAATCCTCCGGATGCACCCGCGCCAGCGAACTGGTGCCCTGCCAATCCTCGGGCGCCAAGCCCAGCACCCGCTCCATCGAAGGACTGGCGTAAAGGAACTGTCCTTCCCGGCCGAGAATGCAAAGGATATCGAGGGTGTTTTCCGTGAGGGTGCGAAAATACTTTTCGCGGCGGACCAGTTCCGTCTCCGCCTGCCGCCGTTTGGCGCGCTCGCCGGCCTCCTGGACCGCGCGGCGGACCGCCGAGGCCAGCCGTTCCGGGTTCTGCTTGAGCACGTAATCGGTCGCGCCCGCCTTGAGACTCTCAATCGCGGCATGTTCGCCAATGGTGCCGGATATGAGAATGAACGGCAGATCGGGAAATTTTTTGCGAACCAAAGCCAGCGCCTCCAGGCCGGTGAAATCGGGCAGCCGGAAATCCGACAAAATAATATCGAACGGTTCATGGTCCAATGCCGCCGTAAATGGCCCGCGTTCAGCCACGCGTTTCAGTTCCGCATTCAAATCATCCTGGTCGAGAAGCGTCCGGACCAGTTCGGCAAAATCCGGATCATCTTCCAGATGAAGAATGTGCAATGGACTGTTCATTTTTACTTTACCGGGCGGTTGCAATCTGAAAATTGAGCTAACATTGTGGTCTTTCCTAACAATAAACGTGCCAAAGTAAAGCCCGGAGGAAATGGTTTTCCGTTGACACCACGGCGCGATTGATTAGAGTTTCCCGCTTTCAAGCGAAACAAAACTCATTTTTATGCCGAATACGAAGTCAGCCGAGCGACGCATGCGCGCGAACGAACGCAAACATCAGCACAACCGCAGTGTCAAATCGCACCTGCGGCGGCTGGAGAGGGATTATCGGGCGCTGCTGACCGCCGGCAAAAAAG
Organism: uncultured Verrucomicrobiae bacterium; assembly: GCA_963762585.1. Classification (GTDB taxonomy): domain Bacteria; phylum Verrucomicrobiota; class Verrucomicrobiia; order Limisphaerales; family UBA11358; genus UBA11358. The sequence goes on along the minus strand of CAVXLF010000020.1, from coordinate 74,292 downwards.
AGGATGCCGCCAAGGTTCTGCCCGGTCTCCACTCGGCGTTCGACAAGGCCGCCAAGGTCGGCGCGGTGCCCCGCCCCACTGTCAACCGGAAGAAATCCCGCCTGGCCGCGGCGCTGAACTGAACAGCCGGGATCGCAGCCATCCCATTTTGGCCAGCCGGAATTTGCCTCCCACGACCAGACACTGGAAACCGTATTTGAGGCTGCGGCGAAAGTTGATCGAAGACGCCTCGGCAAAATACTTGGTCGGACAGCTCACCTCGGCAATCGTGAACCCGTGCCAGAGAATCTGCGCCAGCATCTGGTTGTCAAAAGCGAAATCATCGGAATTTTTTGCCAGGTCGAGCGTCTCCAAAATCTCGCGCGAAAACGCGCGGTAACCCGTGTGATATTCCGAGAGTTTCGCCCCCAGCAAAATATTTTCCGCGAAGGTCAGAAAACGGTTTGAGACGTATTTCCACCACGGCATCCCACCTTTGAGCGCATAACCGCCCAAAATGCGGCTGCCCAGCACGCAGGGGTGCAATCCGTTCGCAATGATCGAGGTCATGGCCGGAAGCAGCTTGGGCGTATACTGGTAATCCGGATGGAGCATCACCACAATGTCCGCCCCCGCCTCCAGGGCGAGACGGTAACACGTCTTTTGATTGCCGCCGTAGCCCAGGTTGACTTTGTGTTCGTGCACCCGCACCCCCTCAAGCAATCGCGCCACCGCCACCGTTTCGTCGCGGCTATGGTCGTCCACGAGAATGATTTCATCCACAATGCCCTGCTCGCGCACTTCCTGGTAGGTTTGAGGTAACGTCCGCGCCGCGTTGTAGGCCGGCATCACCACGATGATTTTCTTTCCGCGATACATTGAGAAAAATTGTCAGTTCATGCTGCATGAACTTGTAGCTGCCCAAAAGTGAAAAATTAACGGGATTGAACGGTTGGACAGCCTTCCGATCGTTCGCCACGCGCTTTTTTATGGACAAAAGCGGGGTTATCCATCCAACTTTGCGACGCTGGGTCACCCGCCCGCCAAATAATTTTGAAATTCTTATACAAATTGGGCCGGGTTGGTGTCTATGGGGTAAAACCGTGAGCGGTAAACTGGAATTCAACTGGTGCCGGCAACTTTATGAAAGGAAAGCTGCGGAATTGCTTATTTACGGCCGGGCGCTGGGCTTGAGCCACAGCGAGGCGGAGGACGTGTTGCAGGAAACCTTCCTCGCCCTCATGCAAACGCCACAGATTCCGCTCCGACCGGAACATTACTGCGTGCGCAGCTTCCGGAATCGCGCCTTGAATTATCGGCGCTCGTTGTGGCGTCGCCTGACCCGCGAGCTGGAATCGCAACGCTGGTTCGAAAAATCGCCCGGGGAAGGGCCGGCGGAACGCGCCGCGATGGACTGTCTGGCCAGGCTGCCGCTGGAACAACGTGAAGTGATCGTCCTGAAAATCTGGCACCGATGCACATACGAAGAAATCGGCGAATTGCTGGAGATCTCACCCAATACCGCGTCGGGCCGGTATCGTTACGGTTTGCAAAAAATCAAACTCCAACTGGAAGGAGCCGCTTATGAAAGAGATGAACACGCTGGGGACACAGTTGCGTTCCTGGCAGCCGCGCCGCCCGTCGGCGGCGCTTGAACGGCATCTTTTTGCCGCGCCGGCCAGCCTGATGCCAAAAATGGCGTGGCTGGTGGGCTGGCTGGTGCCGGCGACCGCTTGTGCCCTGCTCACGTTTTCGATTTTCAATTCGGGAAACGCCATTTCCGGCCAGTCGTTCCGCCGGGGACCGATGGTTACCACCATGTCCGGCCACCAGGGTTGCCTGGAATTGGCTCCGGACAGCCTTCAAAAGGGTCAAAATGATTTGTTCACCATCACTTTTGATTGGACAAACCGCAGCGGTTTCACTTCTAGTATTCCCTCTTTTCCGCGTAGCCGGTTTAATTGATTGCGATTTATTAATAAATGAGCGCTGACAAACGTAAGAATCAAAACCCGAAACCACCGCCGCCCAAGGCTTCGTCCCGTCCCATTGCCGCGCCGCCGCCACCGGTACCGCCGCTGTTTCGTCCGGTGGACTGGCTGACATTGGGAATCACCGCCGCGGTGGTTTTCACGGTATTTTTCCTGACCCTGGCCCCGAACGTGACGCTGGAGGATTCCGGCGAGATGGCCACCGCATCATTATACGCCGGTATTCCGCATGCGCCCGGTTATCCCTTTTGGACCCTCTACACCTGGCTATGGACCCTCCTTCCCTTTGGCAGCGTGGCCTGGCGGGTTGAACTGGGGAACGCCTTTGCCGGCGCCATCGCGGCCGGGCTGATGGCCTTGGTGGTGTCGCGCAGCAGCAGCATGATCATCGAAAGCATCGACGCGCTCAAAGGCATCAGCCGCCGCCGCGAAAATCTGATTTGCCTCGTCTCCGGCCTGGTCGCCGGCGGATTGAGCGACTTCAACGGCTACATGTGGAGCCAGGCGGTGATCGTGGACAAACACACGCTGAGCATCGCCTCACTCCTGGGGGTGGTGGTTTTCCTGTTGCGCTGGGTCTACGCGCCCCGTCAACACCGGTATCTCTATGCCGCCTTCTGCGTCTATGGCATATGTTTTACCAACCATCAATCACTCCTCCCCATCATCATGGGCATGCAGGTGCTGATGTGGCTGGTGGAACCGAAGCTGGGACGTGAATTCTTTTTCGGCAACACGATGATTTTCCTGGTCGTCGAATTTCTCATCAAACCCGGCGTGCTCGTCCACAATTCAACCGTCCTGGTGGTTTATAACGTGATTGGCATCACCTCGGCCGTGCTCTGGATCTGGCTGGTCATCAAAACCAAAAAGACCGCGATTGAATTTGCCCGGGACGCTGCGATGCTGGTTCTGTTGGTCTGCCTGGCGGCGTTGTTCCTCGGCATCACGAATTATCTGCCCGCCATCAACAACGGCTCGAAGCTCTTTTTAGTCCTGATGGCCACCATCGCGGCCGCCGGGACCTTTACCCACCTGGTCCGGAAAACCATGCACCTGTCCAAGGAATGGTTCATGGTCCTGGTATGCGGCCTGGCCTGGTTGCTGGGCGCGGCCTTTTATTTCTACGAGCCCATCGCCTGCATGACCGACCCGCCGATGGAGTGGGCCTATCCCCGGACGGTCGAAGGTTTCATCCACGCCATCACCCGCGGCCAATACTCGCCCATTAATCCCACCGCCGGCACCGGAGACACTTTCTTTGAGAAGGTCGGCAGCTTTTTTGCCACCTACGGCTTGCAGCTATGGCGTTATCTCGAAGGCATAGCCGATCAATTCAACCTCTTCTTCCTGCTGATGGCTTTCGTAGTTTTCCTGGTCTATCGAAAGCTGAAACGGCGTGAACGGACGTGGTTGATTGGAATGTCTGGCCTCTACCTCTGCATCGGTCCGTTTCTGGTGCTGCTCCTCAATTTTGCCCCCGACCGCCAATCCATTTCCATCGCGGCGCCGCTTTTCGCGGTCAGCCACGTTTTTATATCCATGTTCGTCGCCTATGGCCTGACGATCATCGCCGCCTACATGGCGGCCCAATATGAAGCCACCCGCAAATGGTTGCTGGTGGGCGGCCTTTGCGCCCTGGACTTTGCGTTGTTCACGGTGGCTTACAATTGTCAAACCCTGATCGGAAATCTGGGCGTTGAAATTGCCGTTCGCTATGGGTTTCTGAAAATGGTGTGCTGGATTCTTGCGTTTTTTACAATTTTGGTCCTCCGAAAAAACGAATTGCAGAACGACCGGTTGCTATCCTTCGGCCTGCCGGGTTTGTTTGTGCTGTGTTCGTTCGGGTTGACCCTTGCCACCATTCTGCAGGATCAGCTCGGGTTGAGCGGCCTTTCCAACTTCTTCCATAACCTTGTCCAGGCTTTCAATCCGGACCAGTACAGTCTTCCGATTTATGCGGCATTGGTTTTACTGGCCATGGCCCTGCTTTTCCTGGCTTCGGTCTGGGTGCTGCGTCAAAAAGCCCCGCTGGCCGTCGCCCTCATCGCCTTCGCCACGATTCCCGGTTATTCGGCATTAATGCACTGGTCCCACAGTGAACAACGCGACCACTGGTTCGGCTACTGGTTTGGACATGACATGTTCACCCCGCCATTCAACGTCTACCCGGAGATGGCCCGGGATGCGATTTTATTCGGCGGCACCGATCCCGGACGCTTTGTACCGACTTACATGATCTTCTGCGAGAGCTTCACGCCGCCAGATTGCAAGCCCATGGACCCCCATTTTGACCGCCGCGACGTTTACATCATCACTCAAAATGCGCTCGCCGACGGAACCTACCTGCAATACATCCGCTCCCAATACTTTCGGAGCGCGGAAGTCGACCCGCCGTTCTTTCAGGAATTGCTGCGCGGCCCCGCGGAAAGCCGGGAGGATTACACCACCAATTTCCTGGCCGTGATGGCCGACCAGCTCCTGGACAAACCGCTGACCGCCCGCGGTGCCAGAATCGAAGCGCGCTGGCGCAAGGAAGGTGTCTATCCACCCAAGGAAATCTATACGCCGTCGCCGGATGACTTGCAGGATTGCTTTTCGGAATATACCCAGGACGTGAGCCGACGGGCCCAACTCGGCGAACTCCAGCCCGGCGAAGTCGTAAACCCGGTTACCAATGCGGACGGTCGGGTGAGCATCCAGGTGGCCGGCGAGGTGGCCGTGATGAAAATCAACGGTCTGTTGTGCAAAGTCATCTTTGATCACAATCCCAGCAATGAGTTTTACGTGGAGGAAAGTTTTCCGCTGGATTGGATGTACCCTCACGAAACGCCGTCCGGCGTCATCATGAAAATCAACCGGCAGGCGTTGTCGTCGTTGCCCGCCGACGTCTTCAAACAGGATCACGAGTTTTGGAGCAAATACTCCGGACGGCTCATCGGAAACTGGATTACCTATGATACCAGCATCAAGCAAATCGCCGATTTCGCCGAAAAGGTCTACCTGCACCGCGATACCAGCGGTTTCAAAGGCAGCCAGCAATTCGTCCGCGATGACCACGCGCAACAGGCATTCTCCAAACTGCGCAGTTCCATTGCCGGCGTGTATGCGTGGCGCCTGGGCGCGATGCCCCAGTCGCCCACGCCGCCCGAGTATCTGCCCAAAACCGACACGGAGCGGCAGGAATTGATCCGCGAAACGGATTTTGCCTTCAAACAAGCGTTCGCCTTTTGTCCTTACAGCCCCGAAGCGGTTTTCCGCTACGTCAACTTTTTGGCCATGTTCAGCCGCCTCGACGATGCCATCCTGGTGGCCCAAACCTGCTCCGATTTCGACCCCTACAACAGCCAGGTGGTCGGTCTCGTCAAGCAATTGAAAGAAATGAAAAAGAAGTCCACCGGCATGGCTCAATTCGAAACGGATTTGCAGCGCATGGAAACCGAAGCCCGCACGAATCCGACCAACTTCCAGAATATCTTTAACCTCGCCAGCGCCTATTTTCAAATGCGTCAAACCGATCGCGTCATCGGACTGTTCGACCAGGCATTGGCCAGTCCGTATATCTCCCCGACTGAAGTTGGCGTCATCGCCCAGTTTTTCGCGCAAACCGGCAATCTCCCCAAACTCGAAAGCACCCTGGAAAAGCTGGTTGCCATCGTCCCCAACGAGCCGGAGCCATGGTATGATCTCGCTGCCACCAAAATTGCACTTGGCAAAACCAGTGAATCTCTCCAGGACCTGCACACTTCGCTCGACCTCAGCGCCAAACGCCTCACACAAAATCCCAAAGCCAGCAATCTGCTGGTCGAGGTGCGTAAGGACCGCCGTTTTGATGCCCTCCGCAGCCTGCCGGAATTCCAAAAAATCGTCCCTCCCAGTTGACCCGCGTTCGAACCTCACCGGCCGTGCGTGGATCCCGGCCAGCGCCTGACCGGCAACCCTGCCGGCACATCCCAGTTGCCGGTTGCCGGTCAATGGGGTAGCTTGATGGCTTCGAAAGCATTTTTGCATCAACAACGACAGCATGAAGAAGGCAGATTCACACGCCCACAAGGCGGAACCCATTCCCGCCGCCAGTGAAAAGGATGCGGCTCCGGTCGCGGCCGGACTCACGCCGGAACAATTGGGCGAACTAAAGGCGCGGGCGGCCAAGGCCGACGAGCATTGGGACCGCCTGTTGCGCACCGCCGCCGATTTTGAAAATTTCAAGAAGCGCGCCGCACGGGAGCGCCACGAAGCCGCACAATCGGCCACCGCCGGGTTGATTCTCAAGTTGTTGCCCGTGCTGGACCATTTTGAAATGGCGCAAGCCGCCGCCCAGGCGCCGCAAGGCGGAATGGCGGCATTGCAGGACGGCATTGCCATGATCCAGCAACAATTGAAAGGCATCCTCACCGAAACCGGACTCGAAGAGGTGGACGCCGATGGCCGCACTTTTGACCCGACACTGCACGAGGCGGTTTCACAATTGGAAACCGCCGACGCCCCCGAAGGCCAGGTGATTCAACAAATCCGCAAGGGCTATAAAATGCATGACCGGCTGTTGCGTGCGGCCACCGTGGTGGTCGCCAAAAAACCCGCCACCCCCCCCGCCGCCTGAGCCATGGCCAAGCGCGATTATTACGAAATCCTGGGCGTTGACCGCAACGCGGGCGAAGAGGAAATCAAGAAGGCCTATCGCAAACTGGCCGTCAAACTTCACCCGGATAAAAATCCGGGCGACAAATCCGCCGAGGAAAAATTCAAGGAAATCGGCGAGGCCTATGAAGCCCTGAGCGACCCGCAAAAGCGCGCCGCCTACGATCAATATGGCCACGCGGCATTTGATCCCCGCGCCCGCGCGGGCCGGGGTGGTGGTTTCGCTGGCGGTGGCTTTCATGATCCGTTCGACATTTTTCGCGAAGTCTTCAGCGGCAACAGCATCTTCGAGGAGTTTTTCGGCGGCCGGCACGACCCCTCGCAGCCGCAACGCGGCGATGACCTGCGTTACGACCTGGAAATCACGCTCGAAGAGGCGGCGCTCGGTTGTGAAAAGATCATCTCCATCACGAAATCCGTTTCCTGCGAAACGTGCGATGGATCGGGCATGGAACCCGGTTCCAAGGCACACGGCTGTTCCACCTGTGACGGACACGGTGTGGTCCTGACCACCCGCGGTTTCATCAGTTTGAGGCAGACCTGCCCGCTCTGCAAAGGCTCCGGGCGGATTTTGGACAAACCCTGCAAAACCTGCCACGGTGACGGACGGCGCGAACACAATTCGGAAATCAAACTGCGCATCCCGCCGGGCGTGGACACCGGATCGCGCCTGCGCTCCACCGGCAATGGGGAAGCCGGCTTTCGCAGCGGACCGGCGGGAGATTTGTATGTCATCCTGCACGTCAAACCGCATGAATTTTTCCAGCGTGACGGCGATGATTTGCTCTGCGAAGCGCCGGTGACATTCGTTCAGGCCGCGCTGGGAGCGGAAATTGAAGTTCCCGCGCTGGATGGCAGGGTCATGATTAAAATTCCCGCCGGCACGCAACCCGGCGCGGCGTTTCGGGTCAAAGGCAAGGGCGTAAAGAATTTGCAGGGCTATGGCCATGGTGATTTGCACGTGCGCATCCAGGTGGAAGTGCCGACCCAGTTGAACGCGGAACAAAAGGCGAAGCTGCGGGAATTCGCCGGGTTGAGCGGCGAAAACGGCAACCCGCCCGGCAAAGGCCTTTTGGGAAAAGCCAAAGACCTGTTCCGCTGACGGGCCGTGGACGGCGCGGGATGAGTTTTTCCTGTCCCCCGTCACTCGTCGCCTGTCACACTATTTATGCACCGTTTTTATCTGCCACCCGAACGCTGCACGGCTGATGCGCTCCAGCTGGATGAACGCGAGGCGCATCATGCCTTGCATGTGCTCCGCGTAAAGCGCGGCGAACCGGTGACGGTCCTGGACGGAGCCGGTCATGAGTTTCAATGTGAAATCTCCGTTTGTTCGCACCATGCGGTGGCGCTGGCGGTTAAACACACGACTTATGTTCCGCCGCTGCCCTGTCAGATCACGCTTTTGCAGGCCGTGCCCCGGGGAAAAATCATTGAGTCCATCATCCAAAAAGCCGTCGAACTCGGCGCGCACCGCATCGTGCCGCTGCTGACCGAACGCGTGGTAACCCGGTTGGGCGAGGCGGAAGCGGCAACCAAACAGGAGAAATGGCAACTTATCACCATTGAAGCCATCAAACAATGCGGCGCGGCCTGGCTGCCAAAAATTGAAATGCCGGCAACCATCGCGGAAGTTATAAGCCGGAAGCCGAAAATCGAAAGCGAATCCGCCCCCGGCTCTTCGCCTTCAGCCTTTGACTTGTCCCTCGTCGGCTCGTTGCAAACCCACCGCCGTCATCCGCGCGAATGTTTTCGGGAATTCCAGGCCGCGCACGGACGATTGCCACAAAGTATTGCTGTTTGGATTGGCCCGGAAGGTGATTTCACGCCCGACGAATTAAAAGCCATTCAGGCCGGCGGCGCGCTGCCGATTTCGCTGGGCCCGCTCGTTTTGCGGGTGGAGACGGCGGCCATCTATTGCCTCGTGATTCTTAACTACGAGTTGCAAGCGGCTCCCGCGATTGAATCAAAACCCGAAAGGCGCGGCCCAGATGTTCCGGGTGCGTAAGAGTTTGAAACTGACGAGCCCGTAAAGTATTCCACCCGCCAAACGATTTATCCTTGGCCGCCGCATCCAAAATCCGCGTCAGGAATTGTGCCTGGGTCGAAAAACTTTCCGTCGCCAATCCCGCGGATTCGCCCGCCGCCTGGATGGCTGCAAAATTGACGTGGGCCGTCAGGTCTTGTTCGCCGGCGTTCGCCAAAAGGTCGTCGGCCACGTGCTGCCGGAAATAGGCGCGCAGTGTGCCGCGCAGACGGCTGGGCGAAAACAACTCGTCGGCGCCCAGCCCGTAATCCAGCGTCAGCAATCTTCCACGTTCCAAAACGCCGGCCGCTTCGCGCCACCAATTTTCGGCCGCCGGAGAAATTTCTACCGTGTAGCCATCCGGCAAAACAGCCAACAATTCAGATGGCAGATGACGGGAGATGGAGGTCAGATCCAGTTCTGACTTCCGACTTTTTGCCCAGACGAATTTTTCGCCTTCGAGGGCGACGCCCCATTCAAACCATTTTTGCGCGGCGGCGTCCCAGCCGAGACGATGCACGGGCATGGCGTCCAGAAGTTCATTGCTGAAAATCACTCTGTGCCGTGACGGATGACGCATGACACGTGACCAGCTGGTAAAATCGGTGAACCAACGGACCTGCGGCGCGAATTTTTCCAGCTTTTCCTTCTGCCACTCCTGTCGGCGCACCGACGGCTCAATGATGCCGTATTCGATTTGCTCAAATAGCTTCGGGCGGGCCAGTTGCAACCAGGTTAAAATGTCCTTGGCCAGGGTTCCGTCATGCGCGCCGGCCTCGATAATTCCGACTTCTGACCTCTGACCTTCGGCTCCCGGTTCCAGCCATTCGGCTAATTGGAAGGCAAGCAATTGTCCGAACAGTTCACCCACGCTGACGCTCGTATAGAAATCGCCGCGCCGGCCGGGATTGTCTCTATTTATTTCGTAATATCCATAATTGGGACAATACAAAGCCAGCTCCATAAACCGCGCAAAAGACAAAACGCCGCTGCCGACAATTTCGCGTCGGATAAGTTCAATAAGGGGTCGCATTTTGCCTACTTGGCGCGGCTCTAGCTAGATTGCGCGCAAGAGAATAGAACTTATGGCCAAAATCGATGCGTTTTTCAATTTAATGTTTGAGCAGAAGGCGTCCGACCTGCATATGGCCTCCGGCAACCCGCCCATGCTGCGCATCAACGGCGAACTTCAGCGGGTGGATTATCCCCCGCTCGAAAACGACACGCTCAAGACCCTGCTTTACGAAATCGCTCCGGATTACAAAATCAAACAGTTCGAAGAAACCGGTGACGTGGACTTCGGTTACGAAATCCCGAACGTCTCGCGCTTCCGCGTAAATTTTTTCAATCAGAAAATCGGCATCGGTGCCGTGTTCCGGCAGATTCCGAGCCGGGTCCTGTCCTTTGAAGATTTTGAAAAGCTCGATGCGCCGCTGCCCCCGGTGCTCAAGAAGTTTTGCATGTTGAACCGCGGCCTCGTCCTCGTCACCGGCCCGACCGGTTCCGGCAAGTCCACGACGCTGGCGGCGATGGTGGATTACTGCAATACCAATCGCAAAGATCACATCATCACCCTGGAAGACCCGATTGAATTCGTCCACGAAAGCAAAAGCTGCCTGGTTAACCACCGCGAAATCGGCCTGCACACCAAATCATTTTCATCCGGACTGCGCGGGGCGCTGCGCGAAGACCCGGACATCATTCTGGTCGGTGAAATGCGCGACCTGGAAACGATTGAGCTGGCCATCACGGCCGCCGCGACGGGCCACTTGGTGTTCGGCACCCTGCACACGCAGAGCGCTGCCAAAACCGTGGACCGTGTCATTGACGTGTTCCCGGCCGAACAACAGAACAAAATCCGCCAGACCCTGTCCGAGGCCTTGAAAGGGGTCGTGGCGCAAACCTTGTTCAAACGCACGGATAAAAAGGGCCGGATTGCGGCATTCGAGATTTTGGTGCTCAACACCGCCGTGGCCAACCTGGTGCGCGAAGGCAAGACGCATCAAATCAACGGCATGATTCAGGTGGGCAAGAAGATCGGCAACCAGCCGTTGGATGACCACATCATGGAGCACATCCGGATGAAGCGCGTAGCGCCGGAAGAAGCCTACGAAAAGGCCCTGGATAAAAAGAAATTTCGTCCGCTGCTGGCCCATCCGCCGGATGATGAAGATTCCATTTGAGTATGCGACGCGCCGAACTGGACCAAATGCTGACCACCATGCTGGCTTCCCAGCCGGAAGTGTCAGACCTGCTATTCACCGTGGACCGCCCGCCCCAGGTTGAGGCCTACGGCGAACTCAAGCCGGTGGTGCTCGATCCGCCCATTGCGAAACTCACGCCTTACCAGGTGGAAACGATTGTCCTGAACTTCATCGGGGACAATCTCTGGCACATTGAAGATTTGCTGCGACATGGTTCCTGTGACGCTTCCTATGCCCTTTCGGACCAGGCGCGCTTCCGGATCAACATTTTCTCCCAACGTGGAAATTTTTCGATTGTTTGCCGCCAGTTGAACGCGGTGATTCCGACGCTGGAAAAATTGAAATTCACCGAGCTCTTCAAGGACATCCCGCAGGAAAAAACCGGCCTGGTGCTGGTCACCGGCGCAACCGGTTCCGGCAAATCCACGACCCTGGCCGCCATTCTTAACGAGATTAACTGTGCCAAACCGGTTCATATCGTCACCTTGGAAGATCCGGTCGAATATGTTCATAAACACGAGATGGCCACTTTCAACCAACGTGAGTTGGGCATTGATTTCGACAGTTACGCCAACGGCCTGCGGGCCGCGTTGCGCCAGGCGCCCAAGGTCATTCTGGTCGGTGAAATGCGCGACCAGGAGACCGTTAAAATCGCCCTGAGCGCGGCGGAAACCGGCCATCTGGTCCTCAGCACGCTGCACACCATCAACGCCGGTGAAACCATCAACCGCATCCTCGGCATGTTCGATCCGGAGGAGCAGGAACAAATTCGCATCCGCCTGGCCGATTCATTGCGCTGGGTGGTCAGCCAGCGGCTGGTGCCCAAAACCGGCGGCGGGCGGTATCCCCTCATCGAAATGATGGGCTCCAATCTCCGCACCCAGGAGGCCATCCGCCTCGGCGAAAGCGAAGGCAAGACTTTCTACGAAATCATCGAGGCCAGCGCGCCCTTCGGCTGGCGTACTTTTGACCAGGCCTGCATGGAGGCATTCGAGCGGGGCTTCATCACCGAGGAAACCGCGATGCTCTATTGCACCAAACGCAGTGTGGTGACGCGCGGCATTGATAACATCAAGAAGGTCCGCGGCGAGATGAGCAACTCGGCAGGCACCCTGCGCATGAAAACATCATCCGAACATTCCTCGGCACCTCCGGTGCTCAAACTAAAATGACCTATGCCTGGCTCTTTTGATTTTATCAGTTCCGAGGACAAACCGGCGTTGATTGCCTTTTCCACGCCGGAATGGCTGGAATCCGCCAAGACCGCCCTGAGCGAGATTGGCTACAAGGTCCATACCGCCGCGACCCACAGCGATTTTCTGGTGCGTTTTACCCAGGTGCGCTATCACGTGGTCGTCATCGAGGAATTGTTCGGCGCCAATACCATTGAGGAAAACCTGACCTTGCAGGCGCTGCAAAACATGCCGGTCAACCAGCGCCGCCACGCCACCACCATTCTGCTCGGCACATCGTTCCAGACCTTCATGCCCATGGAAGCCTTCAAGCAAAGCGTGCATGCGGTCATCAACAGTTCCGAAATGTTCCTGCTCAAACAGCTCGTCGAAAAGGCCGTGGCGGACAACGCGCTCTTCCTCCACAGCTTCCGGGAGGTCCAAAACCGCCTGTACACCACCGGCAATCGCTTGTGATGCCCTTCGGGGTCTGATAATTTTCCGCCGCATCGTTCATGACCCGCCTCGACCAAGCCCTGGTTGATCGCGGCCTTTGCGAAAGCCGCGAACGCGCCAAACGCGCCATCCTTGCCGGACAGGTCCGCGTCAACGCCCAACGTGCGCACAAACCCAGCGACTCCGTGCAACCCAATGACACCCTTGCGCTGGAAGCCGGCGAAAAATACGTCAGCCGCGGCGGCCACAAGCTCGAACACGCCCTGCGCCATTTCCAACTGGACGTGGCCGGACTGGTGGCCCTCGACCTCGGCGCGTCCACCGGCGGCTTTACCGACTGCCTGCTCCAGCACGGCGCCGCGAAGGTCTTTGCCGTGGATGTCGGCCAGGGCCAGTTCGCGTGGAAGCTCCGGCAGGACCGCCGCGTCGTGGTGATGGAAAAAACCAACGCGCGCCATCTGACCGCCGCGCAATTTCCCCAACCGTTCACCGCCGCCAATCTGGCGGTGATTGATTGCTCCTTCATTTCCCTGCAAAAAATCTTGCCCGCCGCCATTGCTTTATTGAAGCCAAACGGCAAAATTGTCGCGCTCGTCAAACCGCAGTTTGAGGCGGGCAGGACCGAGGCCGACCGGGGCCGCGGGGTCATCACCGACCCGTCGATCCATGAGCGCGTGCTGAACGAACTGCGCGAATTCGCCGCCGCGCAGCCGGGTTGGGAATGGCGTGGCGTCGCCGAGTCACCATTGCTCGGCCCCGCCGGCAACAAGGAATTTTTGGTGTTGATTGAAAAAACGGTCTGACAAAATAACCCGCATCGGCCTCATCGGTAATTCCGACAAGGCCGGCTGCGCCGGCATTCTCCGCAAGGCCGCGCGCTTGATCGCCCGCGCCGGACGCCAGGCCATCCTCAACCCGGACACCGCCGCCCTGGCGCACGAGGTGGATTTGCTGCTGGTGTTCGGCGGCGACGGCACCATGTTGCGCGCCGCGCGCGACCTCGCCGGTTCCGCCACTCCCCTGCTCGGCATCAACATCGGCGGCCTCGGCTTTCTCACCGCCGTCCCGTCGGCCGGACTGGCCCGCGCCTTGAATCACATTTGGAACGGCGAATTCAAATATGAATCCCGCGCCCTGATCGAGGTGAGCGGACGTTGCCTCGGCCAGCCCGTTCGTGAAATGGCGTTGAACGACATCGTCGTCGGGCGCGGCGCGGTTTCGCGCCTGATCGGATTGGACGTCAGCGTGGACGGCGAGCTCGTGACCCATTATCGCTGCGACGGCCTCATCATCAGCTCGCCGACCGGGTCCACGGCCTATTCGTTGTCGGCGGGTGGCGCCGTGATTTTCCCGACGGCGGACGTGTTTGCGCTCACGCCGATTTGTCCGCACGCGCTCTCCAACCGGCCCATCATTTTACCGCTCAGCTCGGTCATCCGCGTCAAGGCCATCAACCCGGCGCCCGCCACGATTTTGAGCGTGGACGGCCAGGTGGTCGCCGAACTGGACGCAGGCGACACCGTGACGATTCGTCGCAGCCGCCGCGCCGTCCGGTTGATGCACCTGGCGAACAGTTCGTTTCTGGACACCCTGCGCCGCAAACTGCAATGGCGCGGCGCCTATGTTTGAGCCCACGGACAAATTAACCATGAAGCCTGAAGAAACATTCAGAACCCTTTACGGAATCGGGTTTAATTCCGCCTTCTGATTATGGTTCGACTCAAGGACATTGCCCAATTCGCCGGCGTTTCCGTGATGACCGTCTCGAAGGCGTTGCGCAACGAGCCGGACGTTTCCGCGGCCACCAAGGCGCGCATCAAGCAACTCGCGCAGCAAATGGGTTACGTGCCGGATTCCTCGGCGCAGGGCTTGCGCACCCGCACCACCAAATTGTTCGGCCTGGTCATCCCCTCCATCACGAACCCCATTTACGCGCGCATCGTTTTCGCCATCGAAGAGCGCGCCCATGAACTGGGCTATGACATCCTGCTCGCGCATACGCACAACCTGCCGGCGCGTGAAGAAACCTGCATCCGGCGCCTGATGTCACGGCGCGTGGACGGATTTTTCATTTCGCCCGTTTATCGTTTTGAAGCCGAGGCGCGGATTTACGTGGAGCTGGCTGCGCGCAAAATCCCGACGGTGCTGCTTGGGCCGCCCGCGCCGTTTTGCAAATCGTTTCCCAGCGTGGAAATCGAGGAACTCAACGCGAGTGCCAGCGCCACCCAGCATCTGCTCCAGCTCGGCCACAAACGCATCGCCTATCTCACCGGCCCGCAATCGGCGCCGTGGGCGCATGACCGGTTCGAGGGCTACCGCCGCGCGCTGCGCGAAGCCGGATTGGACGTGGACGACCGGCAGGTGTTTCAAGCCGGCAGCACGATTGAAGACGGCACCAAGGCCGCCTTGCAAATGCTCAACGAATCCTGCAAGGCCACCGCCGTGCAGGCGGTCAACGATCTCGTGGCCATCGGCTGTGCCGAAACGCTGCTCTCCCAGGGCCTGCGGATTCCCGAGGACATTTCCATCGTCGGCTTCGGCAACGTGCTG
The DNA here is from genome assembly GCA_963762585.1 of uncultured Verrucomicrobiae bacterium. GTDB lineage: Bacteria > Verrucomicrobiota > Verrucomicrobiia > Limisphaerales > UBA11358 > UBA11358. The sequence goes on along the minus strand of CAVXLF010000020.1, from coordinate 59,276 downwards.
ACGTCGGAGTATTTCCGCGTGCCCCTGACCACCATCCGCCAGCCCAAATTCCGGCTCGCCATGGCGGCGATGGACTTGATGACCACCCTGCTTCGCGGTCAACCAGTTGAAACCAAACGTTTGTCCGCTGAACTCATCGAACGCAAAAGCACCGCGCCGCCGAAAGCCGTTACCCCTGACGCCACGCCGGGAGCGGGCAATTAGCATCTTACGATTGGCTCACCGCTCGAACTTGACGGGGACGGAAAGATCAAAGCCCGCCTGCTCCAACTGTCTGGCATTCCGGACCACGGCGCCGTTGACGGTGACGTGTTTAAACTGAATCGGAGCGACGTTGCTCCCCATCATCAGGCTGGGCTTGAACGGCTTGTAAAAGGTGCAGTTCTCGAAAACAAAATTGGTTAACGGGTTATCTCCTCCGTCGATGTAGATCTGTCCGCCGTCGTTCTCAAACGTGCAGTTGACGAATTTGAAATCGTCCAAGGCCGCGTTCCGGCTGAACCGGGCGCCCGAGGAATAGCCGCGTCCGGTGAAGTATGCCGGCGTCAGTTGAATCCAGATGGCGAACTTGTTGTGGTTGGCGACGAAGTTCACGTCCTCAAGGCGCACGTGCCTGACCGGCGGTGCGCCGCCATAGCCGAGCACCAGCGAGGAAGTGTAGGAATAATTGACGAACCCTTTCACCACAAAGTCCTCGATCCCGCTGGGCGCGTTTGTCCCAGTACCCCTGCCGCCGTAAAAGGCCCAGGTGTCGTCCATGGTCATGGCAAACCCGTCTTCAATCCGGATATGCCGGTCGGAACTGAAGTCATAGGCATCGTCGTGGTACTGTTGCTTGCGATTGACGATTTTCAAGTTGCGGGTGGTGAAATTCTCGGTGCCCATGACGTGAATGGTCCAATAAGCGGACCGGAGGAGGCACAAATCCTGAAAAGTGATGTTGCGGCAATCATTGACCACGTAGCCGCGGATTCCGGGACCATGCGGATCGTTTACCTTTCCACTCGCGTCCCGGGCGGTTCCATCCGACGTGTCGGGTTGGAAATCATGCCACAACCACGGGTAACCCTGCATATCAATGGTGCCGCGCCCCATCAGACCCGCGTTCTCGACATGGTCAAAAACGAAAAAGGCCCGAAGCGACCTTCCACCGGCCGGCGCTGGCGCTCCGGTATAATCCGCACTCCGGCGCGAGCCAAGAATGACGGCGCCCGCGTCCACGTAAAGTTGCACGTTACTCTTCACGAACACGGTGCCCGTCAGGTAAACGCCGGGTGGAAAATAAAGCACGCCGCCGCCGGGCCGGGCGGAGACATCGCTGATGGCCTGATTGATGTTTGTGGTATCCAGCGTGTTACCAGTGTTGTCAACGTGGTAGTCCATGATGTTGACCACGTTGGTGTCGCCAAGCCCGGGAGGATTCTGCTCCGGCGGATCGGCAAACAGCATCAGCCCGGTGCTGTAGAACAGCGGCTCGTCATTGAAAAACAGGATCAGCTTGCGCGGCTGGTCCAGGTCGAAGCTGACCGTATTGCCGTCAATCTTCGGATGGATGCCATAGGCGAGCGGTCTGACGTCACAGGTAATCACCTTCCGCTCGCTGATCAGGTGGGTAATCTCAATGTGGACCTTTCCGGTCATCGCGAACCGGGCATAATCCATCCAATTGAACTGGTCGTAGGTGAGGAAACGATTCACAAACACCGGCTGGCCGTTCACCGTCACCTTGTACGATTCACTCGGCACCGCGCCCGGGTACGGCGGGTAAGCGGTGACATCGGCGAAAGTTATCACCGGTGAGAACAACAAAAGCCATCCCATCAAACGGGCCAACGATTTGGAAATCATGGCCAGACGATAAATCCAGCCAGGGCGCAAAGGAAAGGCCAAAGGTTGAAGACGAAAGGCGACGAGGTTTACTCGTCTGAACGTATCAAACTATTTGCAGCGGTTCAAATTGCCGGCCAAGAATCGGCGCGCTTTTCGTCTTCAACCAGTTTTCCAGCACGCCGGCATAGACGCTGCGGAAATCCACGTTGTATTTGATGTCGCCCTCAAACAAATCCTGCGGCGCCAGACTCGGATAACGCCCGAGCAACCCCGCCTTTACCTTGTCGCCGATGACGAACAACGGGGCGGCCGCGCCATGGTCCGTCCCGCCGCTGGCGTTTTCGGCGACGCGCCGGCCGAATTCGCTGAAGGTCATCACCAGCACGCGTTGCAAATTGCCCTGCGCCTTCAGGTCGCCGACAAAGGCGTTGACGGCATCGCCCATTTCCTTGAGCAACCGGTCCTGCGTGCCGACCTGGTTGATGTGAGTGTCGTAACCGCCCTGTGAGACGTAATAAACCCGTGTGGGCAGGCCGCCGGCGATGAGCTGGGCAACCAGCTTAAGGTTATCGCCCAGCTTGGTCGTGGGATAAGACGCCTGATTCTTTACGCGCGCAACAATGGCGCGGATTCTATCAGAGCTGACCTGTGCATCGAGCGCCGTCCGCTCGATGAAATGCAGCGAGGAACCGCCCGATTGCGGCATGCCGGCAGCCAGCGCGCCAATGCTGCCGCCGGAATTGACGTCGGACGCGGCGTCCGGGATTTCGTTTAACTTTTCATAGGATTCCTCCAGCAAATCCGTCTGCCCGGGTCGGAAACGCCCGGGCGAAATGAACCGGTAACTTTGCGGGTTGGCGAGGCTGATGCCGGTGGGCGTTTGGGCAAAAAACGATTGCGGTGTCTGGCCGCCGATGTCCACGCCCACGGTCGGATCGCAGCCCGCGCAGGCGTTGTCGAAATAGCGCCCCAGCCAGCCGTATTTTTCCACCTTGTCCGCATCGCTGGCGGTCTGCCAGATTTCCGTCGAACGAAAATGCGAGCGGTTCGGGTTGGGATAACCAACCCCCTGCACCACCGCCAGCTGCCCGGAATCGTAAAGGTTTTTGAAACCGGTCAACGCGTTGTGAAATCCAATTTCGCCGTTCAGGTTCAAAACCTGTTGCGCCGAGAGGCCGAGTTTCGGGCGCGCGTTGTGGTAATCATCGTTGGTATAAGGCACGACGGTGTTGATGCCGTCGTTGCCGCCGGCCATTTGCAGCACCACCAGAATCGTCGCGTCCTTGCCGGTGACGATTTGGGTGGCGGAATCGGCGGCCTCGCCATGCAGGGCGGTGAAGGTGTCGGCGAGAAACGCCGGGACCGTCCAGGTCAGCGCGCTGCCCAACACGGTGGTGCGCAAAAACTGGCGGCGCGTTTGGAGGGTGATTTCGTTTTTCATATTTTTATTCCGGTAGGGACGCGCTGCCGCGCGTCCTGGCCGACCAGCAGGTCGGCCCTACCATGTTTTCATGTCACTTGATATTCCGGCGTGCACATCACGAGGCGGATGGCCGCCCGGATGTCGGCATCATTCAATTTGCCCCGGGCATTGAGAAAGTCGCGCAACGCTTTTTCCTTATCGTCCTTGAGCGCCGATTGCAGCAGACGGTGTTGCAACGCCGCCACGACCCGGTCCTTGTCCGCGCGTTCATCCGGTGAAAGGATTTTATCCACGTTAACGCCGCCGATGTGGACCCGTTCCCCCTGCGCTTCCGGCGGGTTGCCATCCATGGGGGCCATTGCCTGCATCGCATCCAGCCGCGCCTTGGGCACCTCCGCGCCTTGCACCAGAATGGCCGCCGTATTGTAACGGTCCAGCAAGGTGGTGGTGGTGATCCAGGAGATGCCGCCGTCCCAGCCCTTGACGTTGGGCGGCGCGAACAAATCCTGCCCCAGCCGGCGCGTGATGCCTTCGCAAACCAGCGTTGGCGGCAAATCAGATTCCAGCATGCGCGCGGTGCCAACCAGCCATTGCACGGGACTTTTCACCTGGTTGCGGACGATGGCGGGGTCGTAAAATTCCTCGCTGCGGAACATGACGCGCAGGAACGGTTTGAAATTGTTTTCGTTGTCCCGCAAAACACCCGCCAGCGCGTCGTTCAATTCCTCGGACGGCGCCTGGCCCGCGAAATAATTCCACAGCTTGGCGGTGATGAACCGCGCGGACGCCGGTTGGGCCACGATTTGCGCGATCACGTCGTCGCCATCGAGATTGCCGGTGCGGCCCAGAAATTTTTTGCGCCGTTATCGTGAAAAACCGGGCGGTAAATAAATTCCTGATTCAGCCGGTCCAGCGACCAGCCGGTCAACGCCCGCGCGCCCTCGGTCACGTCCGTCTCGGTGTAATTGCCGATGCCGAGCGAGAACAACTCCATGACTTCGCGGGCGAAATTTTCATTCGCATGCGGCCGCCGGCTTTCCGCCTGATCCAGCCAGATGAGCATCGCCGGGTCCTTGCCGGCAAATGTGAGCAGCTCCTGCCAGTTGCCGGTTGCCAGGCGGCGGAACAACTCGTTCTGCCGCCACATGTAATAGGCATTGCGCACCTTGTCGAAGCTGGTGGCGAAATGGCCGTGCCAGAACAACACCATTTTTTCCTGAAACGGCCGCGGCCCCTTCACCATGCGATTCAGCCACCAGCCGCGCAGTTCCATCAGCCGCTGATATTGAACGCGCATTTCCTGCTGGAACAACTTGCGCCGCTCGTCCGAGGTCGCGTTTCTGGCTGTGTCACGCATTTGCCTCACCCCGTCCGGGTCGGGCTTGGCCCAGACTGGAGCGGGCGTCGGGTCGGCGTAACGTTCGTAATCGAGCAGGGTGGAAAGCGCCGCGTCGGGATCGAGGTCAGCCAGGCTTTGAATGACCGACGGCGGGCCGCCGAACCCGGCCCGGTTCAACAAATGCGCCGCCGTGTCGTAATCCCAGCGACCCGCTGATAGCGCCTTAAGCATACGTTCTGATAGACGTAAGTAAGACTAAGAATGTTTCAAAACAGTTCAATTTTCCGCGCCCAACGGGAACGCCGCGAGTGTGGTATAGCGCGCCCCGGACGACGATAATTCGCTCCGAATGATTTCGATTTTCTGCGCCGTCCATTCACCAAATATCCTGTCTCTCATGGCTGCCACCCGGGCCGCTAATTCCACGATTCCCGGTCCTTTGAACGGTTTGAAACGCCCCAAGGTCACGTGCCCGGCAAAATGTTCCCCGCCCGGCCCGGTTGCAAACGGACGAACCGCCTGTTCAATTTGGCTCTGCAAATCGGTCAAAGGGACGCTGTCATTGATTCCAACCCAAATGACCCGCGGCGAATGGGCATTGGGAAACAAACCGATGCCTCGCGCACGCAAGGACAACCTCGGCGCTCCGGAACAAACCGCGCGGACCGCCTCCCGCAAAGCCGCCATGCGATCAGACGAAACGTCACCGAGAAACCGGAGGGTGAGATGAAACTGCTCCGGCCTGGCCCAGCGGACCGACGCCCGGGGGCGCCAGCAATCGTAATTCGCTTTGAATGCCAATCATTTCTTCCCGGACCTGGTCCGGAACGGGAATTGCCACAAAGAGGCGGAATCGTTCGATGGCTTTTTCGTCTGTCATTGTTCGTATTCAACACTTGAAACTTGAAACTTGAAACTTGAAACTCAGCGCATGTCGTTGCCCGCCGATTACCACATGCACACGCCGCTCTGCCGTCATGCGCGCGGCGAGCCGGAGGAATACGTCAAACGCGCGCTCGAACTGGGGCTTCAGGAAATCGGCTTCTCCGATCACGCGCCGATGCCGCAGGATGATTTCGACAATTGGCGGATGAACGACGACAAACTCGATGAGTACGTCGCCAAAGTCCGCCAGGTGCAAAAGGATTTTCCGCAATTGGCCATCCGGCTTGCGCTGGAAGTGGATTATCTGCCCGGTTACGAAGACTGGATTCGCGGCCTCGCGGCGCGGCATCCGTGGGATTATTTCATCGGGTCGGTGCATTATGTCTCCGATTCGTGGGCCATTGACGACCCGCAAAAACTGTCCGAGTGGAAACACCGCGACGCCGGCGAAGTCTGGACGGTTTATTTCGAACGGCTGACGGCGGCGGCGGAAACCGGCCTTTTTGAAATCATTGGCCACGCCGATTTGCCGAAAAAATTCGGGCACCAACCACCGCAATGATTACACGCCGCATTACCAGGCGTTTCTGGACGCGGCCAAAAAACACCGGTGCGCCATTGAACTCAACACCGCCGGCCTGCGGAAGGATTGCCGGGAAATCTATCCGAGCCGCAAAATCCTCCAGCTTGCGTTTCAAACCGGCGTGCCGATCACCTTCGGCTCCGACGCCCACGCGCCGGAGGAGGTGGGAATGAACTTCACCGAAGCCATCCAATTGGCACACAGCGTCGGTTACCGGGAATGTTGCCGGTTCAGCCAACGCCAGAAACACGTGGTAAAGATTTGATTCCCATGCCGGCAACCGACTTGAACCATCCCTCCAGAAATCGTTTGATTTGCCTGATCCTGGTCCTGATCAGCCTGGCTCTATACTGGCCGGTGACGAATCACGCCTTTATCAATTTCGATGATGACCAATACGTCACGGACAATTTCCATGTCCAACCGGGGCTGACCTGGCCGGGCATCGTCTGGGCATTTCAGAGCGGTTACGCGGACAATTGGCATCCTTTGACCTGGATTTCCCACATGTTGGATTGCCAGTGGTATGGTTTGAACCCCGCTGGACATCATCTGACCAATCTGCTGCTCCACATCGTCAACACAGTGTTACTCTTCATTTTTTTGCATCGCACCACGAGGACGTTGTGGCGCAGCGGATTGGTGGCGGCATTGTTCGCCCTTCATCCATTGCATGTCGAATCGGTCGCGTGGGTGGCGGAGCGCAAGGATGTGTTAAGCACATTCTTCTGCCTGCTGACCCTGCTGGCTTACGCGCACTTTGTTGAAAAGTCCAAAGCTCAAAGTCCGAGGTCCAAAGCCTTCTACTGTTTGGCGCTGCTCCTGTTCGCGTGCGGGCTGATGTGCAAGCCAATGCTCGTCACACTGCCATTTGTATTGCTGCTGCTGGATTTCTGGCCGCTCAACCGCCTTTCGCTGGATTCTCCGTTCACGGTCAGATCCTTCGGCGGTTTGATCTTCGAAAAAGTGCCTTTCCTGGCGCTGGCGCTCGCCTCAAGCGTGACCACCTTTCTGGTGCAACGGGCGGGCGGCGCGGTTTTCTCACTGGACACCGTGCCATTCTCTTTGCGCATCACAAACCCGGTGGTGTCATATTTCCGTTACGTCTCCAAAACCTTCTGGCCAACGGACCTTGCGGTCTTTTATCCGCTCCCGGCGCATTGGCCGCTGGCGCTCGTGCTTGCTTCAGGGCTGTTCGTGTTGATGTGTTCAGTTTTGTCAGTCTGGTTTGCCCGGCGGCAGCCTTATATGTTTGTCGGCTGGTTCTGGTATCTGGGCACCTTGATACCTGTGATTGGCCTGGTCCAGGTCGGGCGACAGGCCATGGCGGACCGGTACATGTACATCCCCGGCATCGGTCTGTTCATCGTAGTGGCATGGGGATTAAACGCGCTGGTTGGCAGGTGGCCGCAAAAAAAATGGATTGGAGCCGGGGTCGGAATCGCCCTGCTGGCGGGTTGTCTGACGGATTCCTGGATGCAATTGAAATATTGGCAAAACAATCTGACGCTGTTTTCCCATGCCAAAGCCGTTACGACTGACAATTACGTCGCGGACGCACATCTGGGCATGGCGTTTGATGAACTGGGGCAATTTGACAAGGCCGTTTCGTTGCTGAAAGAGTCAGCGCGAATAAATCCCCGTTATGCCCGGGGAAACTCCGCCCTGGGCGTGGCCCTGGCGGATCAAGGGAAATTGAAGGAAGCGCTCGAATATTTTAACACCGCGGTCCAGCTCCAGCCGGGGGATGCCGAATTGCAATACAACCTGGGCACGGCCCTGTTAAATAACGGCGACCTGGATGCCGCCGGATCTCAGTTCTCAAAAGCCCTGGAGATTTACCCGGGCTTTGCCGCGGCGCACCGCAGCCTGGCGATTGTCCTGCTCAAACAAGGCAAGAATGCGGAAGCCCTCGGCCAGCTTTCCGACGCGGTCAGGCTGAATCCCGAACGATCCGGAGGCGCATTTTGATTACGGCCTCGCCCTGCTAAATAACAACCAGCCGGCCGGGGCGGCAGCCCAATTTTCACAGGAGCTGGCGTCGGCGCCTTATCAGACAGAAGGCCACTATCGCCTGGCGGAAGCTTTGTTCCGCCAATATCAGTCCGAGGCGGCAATCGGGGAGTTTTGGAACACTTTGCGGCTGGCTCCAAATTTTCCGGATGCGCTCAATGAACTCGCCTGGATTCTCGCCACCGACCCGGACGCAAAACTTCGTTCCGGCGCGGTGGCCGTACATCTGGCGGAACACGCCTGCGACCTCACCCATTATCAAGCGCCGGCCCTGTTGACCACCCTGGGCGCCGCCTACGCCGAAGCTGGCCGGTTCCCGGAGGCGATGGCGACGACCCAAAAGGCACGGGATCTGGCCCTGGCCGCCGGCCAGAAGGATCTGGCGGACAAAACCGAACAGTTCCTGAAACTTTATCAATCCCATCAACCCTGCCGGCCGGGGCCGTAAACTTTTTACCCGAATCTCTCGACAGGCCGGGCACAATTTGAAAAATTCCTGCTTATCCGTGAAACAATCAATCGTCACTTTGGACATGGAAGGCGTATTAACGCCGGAAATCTGGATCGCCGTCGCCGAGAAGACCAAAATCCCGGAATTGCGCCGCACCACGCGCGACGAACCGGATTACGACAAACTCATGCGCGGCCGCCTCGCCTTGCTGGACCAGCACGGCTTGAAACTCTCCGACATCCAGAATGTCATCAGCACCCTGCTTCCGTTGGACGGCGCAAAGGCGTTTCTCGACGAACTGCGTTCGCTGGTGCAGGTCATCATCCTGTCCGACACGTTCGAACAATTCGCCGCCCCCCTGCTCCGCCAGCTCGGCTGGCCGACGTTGCTGTGCCACCGGCTGATGGTGGAGAATGACCGCATTGTGAATTACCAGTTGCGCCTGCCCGACCAGAAGAAAAAGGCCGTCGCCGCGTTCAAGTCGCTGAATTACCACGTCATCTCCGCCGGCGATTCATTCAACGACACCGCCATGTTGTCGGAGGCGAACGCCGGTTTTTTGATTCACGCGCCGGAAAATGTGAAGCAGCAATTCCCGCAATTCCAGGCCGTCGAATCACATGCCGACTTGTTGAAGCTGATCAAACAAGCATTGGCTTGAGCCACAGATGGACACAGATGAAACACAGATTTGTCTCCACCAGTCGCGCAAATCTTCTTTGGTTTAATTCAAGAAGGTATAAACTGTGCTTTACGGAATTTTCAGACTCTCGGACTCTTATCTGTGTTTCATCTGTGTCCATCTGTGGCTGATTTAATCCTCGGCCTTAAACGCGCGCGAAATCAAGTCACGCACCGCCTTCCTCGGATCCTTGCCTTCGTAGAGCAACGCATAAACCTCGTCAATGATCGGGGTGGGCACCTTTTTATCGCGCGCCAAACGGTGTGCCGAGCGCGCCGTGGGATAGCCCTCGGCCAGTTTTGGATGCGATGCCTGGATGGCCGCCATGGTTTCACCGCGCCCCAGGCGCTCGCCCAAATCACGGTTGCGGCTTTGCTTTGAGAAACACGTCAGCATGAGGTCGCCCAGCCCGCTCAAACCGGAAAAGGTTTCCGCCTGCGCCCCGCACGCCACGCCGAGCCGGCGCATTTCGGACAGCGCCCGCGTGACGAGGCCGGCCTTGGTGTTGTCACCGTAACCAAGTCCGTCGCTCACGCCCGCCGCAATGGCAATGATGTTTTTCAGCGCGCCGCCGTATTCCACACCCAGAACATCCGTGCTGCGGTAAATACGAAATTCCGGGCGGTGAAAGAGCCCCTGGACGGTGCGCGCCGTGCCGTCGCTCTCACACGCACAAACCACCGTGGTCGGGATGCCGAGGGCCACTTCCCGGGCAAAACTGGGACCGGAAAGCGCGGCCACGCGGTTGGCCGGCGCGTATTCGCGCAAAATGCGGCTCATGGTCTCGCCCGTTTCAAATTCGATGCCCTTGGTCACGCTCAGCATGATGGCCGGGTGCCCTTTCAGGTTTGCCGCCGCCTGCCGAAAAGCCTGCGAGGGAATGGCCAGCACCAGACACTCGGCGCCGCCGACCGCTTTTCAAATTCCGTTTCAACCTTCCAGTCGGTCGGCAGTTTCACGCCGGGCAGATAACGTTCGCTGTGCCCGAGCCGGAGTTCCGCCAGTGTTTCGGCATTGATGTCCCAAAGCGCCACGGCGTTGCCGTTCTCGTGCAGCACCTTGGCCAGCGCGGTTCCCCAGGCGCCGGCACCGAGGACGGTGATTCTCATGTCGTTTCCCTTTTTTTGAATTGCAACCGGTTTTCGGTTCCAGCGGCGAGACGCCGAAGGTTGCCCTTGTGTTTGTATATGGCCATCACGCCCAGCACCGTCGTCACCATGCCGAGCAATAAATTATGCGGCGGCAAAACCCAGACCGCGGCGGTCAAGGCCGTGGCCGCGGCAACGGAACCAACCGAAACGTATCGGGTCGCCAGCAACGCCAGGATGAAAACCACCAGCGCGACGCCCACCGCCAGCGGCGCGAGCGCCAGGTAAACCCCGGCGCTGGTGGCGATGCCTTTGCCGCCTTTGAACCGCAGCCAGCAGGGGAAATTGTGGCCGAGCACGGCGAAAATTCCCGCCACCACATAATATCGGGTCTGAAGTTCAACGGGCTCGTTTGAAAAAGAAACAAACAATCCTGAAAAATGGGGCGCCAGCCAGTTGAAAATCAGCGGGGGAAGAAAGGCAACGGCGGCGTAGCCTTTCAACGCATCCATCAGCAATACAAAAATCCCCGCCGGTTTGCCCAGCACGCGCATGGCATTCGTCGCGCCGATATTGCCGCTGCCAACCGTGCGGATGTCAATGCCCTTGGCCCGCGCCACCAGAAAGCCGGTCGGAATCGAGCCGAGCAAATACGCCGCCACCGCGATTATGACGTAACCCAGAAATGGCACGCCGCAAGTTTAAGAGTCCAAAGCCCAAAGTTCAAAGTCCAAAGTTGGGAAGGTCGCGCGAAGGACCGCGAAGGCGGCGAAGGAGATTTGAAGGTTTTCGCCTTCGTTTCCTTCGCGTCCTTCGCGCGAGATTTCTCATTTCAGTTTTCAGTTTTCACTGGCAAACTCGGCGCGTGGCAACTTCAAACCCTAAAATCCGGGTGGCCGTTCTCGGCGTCGGCTCGCTGGGACAACATCACGCGCGCCTCTACGCCGAACTGGCAAAAACCGGCCAGGTCGGATTCGCCGGCGTTTTTGACGTGAACCCCGACGCCGCGCGCAAAATCGCCGCCAAATACAACACCCGCGTTTTCAATTCCGTTGCCGAAGCCGCCGCCGCCAGCGACGCCGTCAACGTCGTCACGCCCACCACCACACATTTTGAACTCGCAAAACAATTGCTCGCCCAGGGCAAACACGTCCTGGTCGAAAAACCGATGACCGACAACACGGAGCAGGCCGCCGAACTGGTGCAGCTTGCGCAGCAGAAGAATTGCGTCCTGCAGGTCGGCCACGTCGAACGGTTCAATCCCGTCTTTAAGTATCTCGAAAGCGCCGCGCCGGAGCCGCGCTTCATCGAGTGCCACCGGCTGTCGCCCTACCCTGCCCGCTCGACCGACATCGGCGTCGTGCTCGACCTGATGATTCACGACCTCGACGTCGTGCTCGCCTTCGTGAAATCGCCTCTGACGAGCGTGGACGCGGTGGGCATTCCGGTTTTGAGCAAGAGCGAGGACATTGCGAACGCGCGGCTGCGTTTCGCCAACGGCTGCGTGGCCAACCTCACCGCCAGCCGGGTCAGCCCGGAGCGGATGCGAAAGATTCGCGTGTTCAGTGGCGGCACAACCACCCCGAGCTATATCTCACTCGATTATCGCGCGCAGGAAGGATTCATCTACCGCATCGCCCGCGAAGACGAAGCGGAAAGCTCGATTTTAAAAAAAGTTCTGGCGGCAAAACTCGGTGTCGGCAAGGACTCCATGATAGTCAGCCAGTTTGCCGGCAAAAAAATTGTGCGCGAACCGGTGCCGATTGCGAAGGACGAGCCGCTGAAGCTGGAACTGCAGCATTTTGTGAACTGCGTGCGCGAGAAACAGACGCCCGCCGTCAGCGGCGAATCCGCCAAACGCGCGCTGGATCTGGCCTTCGAAATCACGCGACAAATCCAAAACGTTTAACCGCAGAGACGCAGAGGCGCTGAGGAAAAATGAAAACATATCTTTTTACATGGAATCCAAAACAATGGACATGGAAAGATTTAGCCCTACGGGCAAATGAAAATGCTTCCGGAAAAATTATTTCCGACCGTTGGAGTTGTCACGCGAATGCCAGACGAATTAGAAAGGGCGACCGCGCATTTCTTATTAAGCTTGGCAGTGAAGAACCAAAAGGAATAATCGCATCGGGTTGGACTACTTCTGACCCACAAATTGATGTTCATTGGAATAAAGAAAAAGCCGCCATTGGTGAAAAAACATTTTTTGCTGGTTGCGAATGGGAACGACTTCTTAATCCATACGTCGACGAGCCACTTTCATTGTCCCGATTGAAAAGTGGCAAACTTGCTGCGATGCACTGGACGTCACAGTCTTCAGGTATCTTGATCCCATCAGAAATCGCCGAAGAGCTAGAGCACATTTGGGCTGAACACATTGGGGCATCCAGTCTTGGCAGCGTTTTTGTTGATGATGAAATCACGGCGTTTGAAGGCGAAGAAAGGATTGCTTTGATTCGACATCGAAAACGAGAGCAAATACTCCGCAATGTGAAACTCAAACAAGCACGACAAAAGAATCTAGGCCGATTAATTTGCGAAGTGCCAGGTTGTAGCTTTGACTTTGAAAAAGTTTACGGAGAACTCGGAAAGGATTTTGCTCACGTTCACCATTTGAAACCACTGGCCGACCGAGAATCGCCTTCCAAAACATCGCTTGATGATTTGGCTGTAGTCTGCACAAATTGCCACGCAATGATTCATCGCGGTGGAAAATGTCGCGCGTTGGACGAATTGATTCCATGAATTTCTCTGCGTCTCTGCGTCTCTGCGGTAAAATAAGACCGTGAAACCGAAATCGTTCATGCTCATCGCCGGTGAGGCGAGCGGGGATTTGCTCGCGGCGGAACTGGTTTCCGCGTTGCGCGGCACATTGCCGGACGCAACGTTTTTTGGCGCGGGCGGACCGAAAATGGCCGGCGCCGGCGTCGAACTGGCGTTCGACCTGACCCGGCATTCGGTCATCGGCATCTCGGACGTGCTGAAAAATTATTTAAAGTTCCGGCGGCTGTTCAATCAACTGCTGGCTCTGGCCATCGAACACCAGCCGGACGCCATCATCGGCGTGGATTATGGCGGGTTTAATCTGCGTTTCGGTCACGCGATCAAGGAATATATCCGCAACAATCCCTTCGCGAACTGGAACCCCAAAATCATCCAGTTTGTCTCGCCGCAGGTCTGGGCGTCGCGGCCACGCCGCGCGAAACTGCTGGAAGCGGATTATGATTTGCTCCTGAGTATTTTCCCATTTGAAAAGGAATGGTATGCGCGGCACGCACCGAAGTTGCGGGTGGAATTTGTCGGGCACCCGATGGTCGGGAGATTTACGAATGACAGAAGTCAGAAGTCAGAAGCCAGAAGCGAGAATGTGTCGTCGGCTTCGCAACCGCAAATTTTACTGTTGCCCGGCAGCCGGACGAGCGAATTGAAACGGCATCTGCCACCGATGCTGGATGCGCTGAAGTTGATTCAGAACAAATTGCCAGGCGCGAAAGCAAAGATGGTTTTGCCGAACCCGGCGTTGAAGGAACTCGCGGACACGCTGTCTGCACCCCAGCCAAACGTCGAAATTCAGATTGGCAACCTGCCGGAGGCGCTGGGACAGGCTGATGTCGCCATTGCCTCGACGGGCACGGTGACGATGGAATGCGCGTTCTTTGGTGTGCCGACGGTGACGCTCTACAAAACGTCGTGGAGCACCTACCAGATTGGTCGGTTCATCGTGAACGTGAAATGGCTGACGATGCCAAACATCCTGGCCGATGAGATGATTTTTCCCGAATTCATCCAAAACGACGCCACGCCGGAAAACCTTGCGGCAGCCGCGCTGGAACTGTTGCAGAACGAGCCGGCACGCGCCCAAATCAAGTCGCAACTGGCGAAAATTGTTTCGTCGCTGGGCGAACCCGGCGCCAGCCGGCGCGCGGCCGCCGCGATCTCGAGTTTGTTCGAATGACAAATGGATTAAAATGTGCCAGGCCGGTAGGTCGGAAAGATTCCTCATTTCCTGCTTTCCTTATTTGCGGCGGGTTTTAACGTTTCCCCATGGAATCACTGCACGCACCGTGGCGGATTGAATACATTCTTGCGCCCAAGCCGCAGTTGGACGCGAGCCTGTTCACGCGCATCGCGCAATCCAGTGATGACGAAGCCAATCGCGTGATTGCGCGCGACCGCACCTGCTTTGCGCTGCTCAACACCTATCCCTACAACGGCGGGCATCTGCTGGTCGTGCCTTACAAACAGGTCGCCGACCTGAACGGCCTGACCGATGAGGAACTCACCGATTTATGGAAGCTCACGCGGCGCTGCGTCAATGCGCTGACGCAACTGATGAAACCGGATGGTTTTAACATCGGCATCAATCTCGGCAAGGCCGCGGGCGCGGGCGTGGCCGAACACCTGCACATTCACGTGGTGCCGCGCTGGAGCGGCGACACGAATTTTATGCCGGTACTGGCCAACACCACCGTCCTGCCCCAGGCCTTGAACGAGCTGGCCGCAAAGCTGCGGGCGGAGCTCGCGAAATAATTTTTGCTTGTGACATCGGAACAGGTTAATTTCTTGTTATGACAACGACTGTTGATGCCATTTATGAACGCGGCAAGCTGCTTTTGCCGAAGCCGCTGTCGTTGCCGGAAAAATCGCGTGTCCGGGTAACCATCGAATCTGACACGGAACGCGAGACGTGGTTGAAGCTTTCCGAGGAAGCCTTGACAAAAACCTGGGACAACGACGCCGACGACGTCTTCAATGAACTGCTCAAGAAATGACGTGGTTCTCCTGCCGATTCCGTTTACGGATCTGACCAGCCGCAAGGTTCGCCCGGCTATCGTTGTTGGCAAAAAGGAAATGGATTTGTTTCTTGTCCCCATTTCGTCGGTGCTGGCCAACACAGATTTCCCTATTAAAGAATGGCGCGCAACAGGGTTGAATGTTCCTTCCGGCGTCAAAGCCCAACTGGCAACCGTGGCAGAACGGCTGGTGGTGAAAATTGTTGGCCAACTCTCGGCGAAGGACTCTGGAATCCTGGATGGCCGGTTGCGAAACTGGTTGCAATTGTAATGGCCACCGAAACCCTTCATTTTGAAAACGCGCGTGTCGCGCAACAACTGTTCAACCATGAGCCGCGCAACCTGCAATCCCTCGAAGCCGAACTGGGCGTCAAGGTCACCGCGCGCGAGGGCTGGATCAAGCTCGAAGGGCCGGCCGACGCCCTCGAACGCGCCAGGCATCTTTTCGTTTCACTGG
Source organism: uncultured Verrucomicrobiae bacterium (assembly GCA_963762585.1). GTDB lineage: Bacteria > Verrucomicrobiota > Verrucomicrobiia > Limisphaerales > UBA11358 > UBA11358. The sequence goes on along the minus strand of CAVXLF010000020.1, from coordinate 43,726 downwards.
AAACCTTGTTGAAGGCCGGCACGCCCGTCCGCAACCGCGAGTTCACCCATGCCCTGAACGTGGTGAAGCATGAAGGCGGCGAGACCCTCAAGGATTTGGTGAACGACCGCGTGATGACGCACGAACGGAAACCGGGCGTCACCGCCAAAACCGTCGGGCAAAAGAAATACCTCGAGGCCATTCGCAAACACGACGTGACCTTCGGCGTCGGACCGGCGGGCACGGGCAAAACCTATCTGGCCGTGGCGATGGCGCTTGCCGCGTTGCGCGACGGGAAAGTTTCACGAATCATCCTCGCCCGACCGGCCGTGGAAGCCGGCGAGGCGCTCGGTTTTCTGCCGGGCGACCTTTACGAAAAGATCACGCCCTACCTGCGCCCGCTGCAGGACGCGCTGCACGACATGCTGCCCGCGGAGGAAATCCAGAAGCACACCGAGCGCGGGACGATTGAAATCGCGCCGCTGGCCTACATGCGCGGCCGCACGCTGAACCATGCCTTCATCATCCTGGACGAGGCGCAGAATTCGACAACGGAACAGATGCTGATGTTTCTGACCCGGCTGGGCCACGGATCAAAGGCCGTCATCACCGGCGACGAAACGCAGATTGATCTGCCGCCCAACAAGTATTCCGGCCTGCTCGAGGCCCACCGGGTATTGAACAACGTGGAAGGCATTGCCGTTGTGGAGTTCAGCAAGCGCGACGTGGTCCGGCATCCGCTCGTGCAACGCATCATCACCGCCTACGAGGAACATCGGGGCAAACCCAAGGCGGACTAAGACCGCCCGTCCAACACGATGACACCCTTGGTGACGATTTCCAATCGCCAGCGCGGACAGCGGGTTGACCTCCGCTTGCTGCGGCGGATCGCCCAAACGCTCCTGGCGGAACTGCTTCAAATTGAAAGCGCCGACCTGGGAATCTGTCTCGTTGCGGCATCGGAAATGACGCAATTGAACGAAACATTTCTCCGGCACCAGGGCCCGACGGACGTCGTCACGTTTGACTACACCGACCATGCGGGACGGAGATCCCGCCCGGCTGTTTCAAAAAGGAAGAAAAATGGAAACCGGCAGGATGCCTGGGCCATGGTACACGGTGAAATCTTCATCTGTCTGGACGAGGCGTTTTTGCAGGCACGCCGGTTTCGCACGAGCTGGCAGTCGGAAATCGTGCGTTACCTGACGCATGGGGTTTTACATTTGGTGGGCCATGATGATTCGGGCAACCGCGAGCGGCGGAAAATGAAGCGCGAGGAAAGCCGCCTGCTGCGCGAACTTTCCCGGCGATTTTCGCTCGCGCAACTGGCGCGCGCGGATAAACTTTCCAGGTGCAAAAATCACTGATGGCGCGCTGGCGCGCCAGTTTCCTGACCGGCCTCGCCATTGTGTTGCCCGGCGTCATCACCCTGGCAGTGGTCAAATGGTTTTTCGGCACCATTTCCAGCTTCACGGACACCCTGCTTTTTTTTCTCCGCTGGTGGCTTGACCCCAGGGCAATTTACGTGGACGGCGTGGCCGGCCCGTTGTTCTGGTACTGGAGCGGACTGGCCATCCTGCTGGCCATCACGCTGGTATCGGTGGTCGGGGTGCTGGCGCGGTATTACTTCGGCAAACGTCTGATTGCGTGGGCGGACAACATGATGTTGCGCGTGCCGGTGCTGAACAAGATTTACGGCACCATCAAGCAGGTGGATGAAGCGTTCACATCCGGGAAAAAGAGCTCGTTCAAGAAGGTGGTGCTCGTCGAATATCCGCGCGAGGGAATTTATTCGGTCGGCTTCATCACGAGCGCACAGGCAGACGAGGTGGAGAACAAAACCGGCAAAAAATGCGTGTGCGTCTTCATCCCCACGACGCCGCTTCCCACCGGCGGATTTTTGATCATCGTGCCGGAGGATAAGATCATCAAACTCGACATGTCGGTGGCGGATGGCTTCAAGTACATCATCAGCATCGGCGCGCTGGCGAATGAGTCCGCGCCGCCGCCGGAAATAAAATGATTCAATCCGCCACCGGCTTGATTTTGCGCACGCGGCCGCTCACGGAAACCAGCCTCATCATTCACTGGCTCACACCGGATTTCGGCCGCATGGCCACCGTGGCCAAAGGCGCGCGCCGCCTCAAATCACCGTTTCTCGGCAAGCTGGATTTGTTTTATCTCGCGGATTTTTCCTTCAGTCGCAGCCCGCGCTCCGAGTTGCACACCCTCCGCGAAATCAGTCTGCGCGAACTGCACGCCGCCCTGCGCCAGGATCTCGCGCAACTGCGCCAGGCGATGTACGCCACGGCGTTCATCGAACAGGCAACGGAAACCGGGACGCCCCTGCCCGCGGTTTATGAGCTGATGCTCGGATTTCTGGACCATCTCTGCCAACGGCCCGCACAACCACAAACCGTGTTTGCGTTCGAATTAAAATTGCTTCAGGAACTCGGTTTGAAGCCGGATTGGAACCAGACCGGGCTGTCCTCCGGTGCCGGGAAAATCAGCCAGATTCTGACACAGGGCGACTGGTCCGCGTGCGCGCGGCTGCGATTGACCGGCGGCCAGATCGCCGAGCTGCGGGAGTTTTTGCATGGCTTTTTGATTTATCATCTGGGCCGCCTGCCGAAAGGCCGGACCGCGGCGCTGGCACGTCAAGATTGAGCATGACGCAAAAATTGGTCTGCCATATGCTACCCCAACAAGCTCGGAACCCGGCAAAATGATCAGGACCGTTTTAAAGAAATTCTCCACGGTACGAATGCAGCTGGTGGCCAGCGTGTTCGTGGCCATCGCCCCGGCTTTGGTGTTGACCTACCTCGTCAACCAGAAGTGGTTCTGGGAATTCGCGCCGGCCTGGTTGAAACAATATGCCCTGGACGTGCCGTGGGCCAGTTTTGCCGTCGGCTTGCTGGCATTGTTCGCGGCGTGGTTCGGCGGTGAACATTTCATCTTGCGCCAGGTGCGCGCGCTGTCCGAGGCGGCGAAACGTTTTGCGAAAGGCGACCTCACCGCCCGCACCGGGCTGGAACCCACCGAGGACGAATTCGGGCAGCTGGCGATAGTTTTTGACAGCATGGCTGAAGCGCTCCAACAGCGCATCAATGAACGTGAAAGGTCGGAAAAAATCCTGCTCAATCGCGCCCTCCAGCAAACCGCCATTGCCGCCCTCGGACAATTTGCGCTGACCGAAAACGATCTGGCACCGCTGTTGAATCAAGCCGGCCTGCTCATCGCCCACACGCTGGAGCTGGAATACAGTGCTGTCTGGGAGCGGCTGCCTGACGGCCAATTGCTCCTGCAGGCGGGCGCGGGCTGGGGCCGTGGCTGTGTCGGCGAAACCAAAATCCCCGGTGACAATCATTCACAAACCGGCCTGACCCTGAACTCCGGCGAAATGATCGTCGTGGCCGATTCCAAAACGGAAACGCAATTCGTCCCGTTTCCCCTGTTCACCGAGCATGGCATCGTCAGCGGCGCGACCGTGGCGATTCCAACCCGGGGACGGCCTTTCGGGGTCATCGGCGCCCACAGCACGCAGCGTCGCATCTTCACGCCGGATGAAATGCAATTTCTGATGGCCGTGGCCACCGTTGTGGGCATGGCGGTGGAACGCCGGCGCGCGGAGGCCGAAATCGAAAAAGTTGCCTCGTTCGCAAAATTGAACCCGGCGGCAACCATGGAATTTACCGAGGATGGAACCATCAGTTATTTCAACGAGGCCGCGCAACAACTCGCCACGGCCGCCCAGAAAACCCATCCGCGCGACGTGCTCCCCCCGGAAATCAACGGTATCATTCGCGATTGTCTGGCCACCGGCCAAAGCAAGGTGCGTTTGGAGACAGAAATGAACGGCCGCACGTTTTCCTGGTTGTTTCATCCCGTGTTGCCGAGCCGCGTGGTGCATTGTTACGTCGACGACATCACCGACCGGTTGAATCTTGAAGGACAACTTCGCCAGTCGCAAAAAATGGAGTCGGTGGGCCAGCTGGCCGCCGGGGTCGCGCACGATTTCAACAACATGCTCACGATCATTCAGGGGCATTCCAGCGCGTTGCTGGCCCGGACGGCGTTGCCGCCGGACGTGCTCGACCCGCTACAGGCCATTTATTTTGCCGCCGAACGCGCGGCGGGTTTGACGCGGCAATTGTTGATGTTCAGCCGCAAGAACGTGATCCAACCCGACCTGCTCGACCTGCGCGAAGTGGTCGGCAACATGTCCCGGATGCTGGAACGTCTGCTCGGTGAAACCATCAAGCTTGAATTCCGGCCGCCGTCGGAATTGCCGACCATGGAAGGCGACATCGGCATGATCGAGCAGGTCATCATGAACCTTTCCGTCAATGCCCGGGACGCCATGCCCAATGGCGGCCGGCTCACCATCAGCATTGACACCATGAACTTTGACAGTGCTTACGTGAAATCACATGCCGATGCCCGCGTCGGCCGGTTTATTCGCTTGCGCCTGGCCGACACGGGCACCGGCATGGATGCCGCCACATTGCACCGCATTTTTGAACCGTTTTTTACCACCAAGGAGGTCGGCAAGGGCACCGGCCTCGGGCTGGCCACCGTTTATGGTATCGTCAAACAACATGAAGGCTGGCTGGAAGTGAACAGCGAGCTCAACCGTGGCGCGACTTTTGACGTGCTGTTTCCCGCCAGTGACAGGCCCCTTCCACCCAAAAAAGAGAAAATCGTCCCCTCGGAATTCACCTCCGGCGGAACCGAAACCATTCTCATCGTCGAGGACGAGCCCGTCCTGCGCGAAATGGCGTGCGACATCCTCTCGGGATACGGTTACCGCATCTTCGAGGCGTCTTCCGGCAAGGAAGCACTCGATACCTGGCAGCGGAAAACAAACGAAATTGATCTGCTTTTAACCGACATGGTGATGCCGGAAGGCGTTTCCGGCGCGGACCTGGCCCGGCAATTAATTGTCAAGCACCCGCGCCTCAAGGTCATTTTCACCAGCGGCTACACCGCCAATGAAGTCAACACCCAGCTGCTGGTAAAAATGAAGGCGCGCTACCTGCAAAAACCCTATACGCACGCCGACCTCGCCCGAACCGTCCGCGAGAGCCTTGACCGGGCCGACGACACCGCCATCGTCGTCGCACCACTCTGACGCCAGATGCAGACAAACGCGCCAGGCGATGTCACGGTCGCCATTGTCAGCGATATTCACTACGCCGGCGCCGCCGAACGCGCCCGCGGCGAGGACTACGAACTGCGCACCATTCCCAATCCCCTGTTCCGCGCGTTTGCCCGCGCTTATCGACATTTGATCTGGATGCGTCATCCGCTCGATCAAGGACGCCAACTCGACCGTTTTCTGGCCGAAGCCGGGCTTGTGGATTATCTGGTGGGCAATGGCGATTATTCCTGTGACTCAGGGTTTGTGGGCGTGAGCGATCCGGCGGCAGGTCAAAGCGCGGAGGAATGTCTGGGCAAACTGCGCGCGAAATTCGGCGACCGGGCGCGATTTATCATGGGCGACCATGAACTTGGCAAACAGGGCTTGTTCGGCGGGGGCGAAATGCGCCTGGCCAGTTGGCGGGCCGCGACGGAAACCCTCGGCCTGCCGCCCTCCTGGCAACTCACCTTCGGACGCTACACCCTGATGGGCGTGACTTCGTCCTTGATTGCTCTCCCCACGCATCAACCGGATACGTTGCCGGAGGAATGGCCGGAATGGCTGCGGCTCCGGGAATTGTATCTGGTTGAAATCCGCGCTGCGTTCGACGCGTTGCCGGCAGATCAACGTCTGATTCTGTTCTGTCACGATCCGACGGCCCTGCCGTTTCTCTGGCGCGAGGAATCGGTGCGCCGCCGTTTGCCACAAATCGAACACACCATCATCGGACACCTGCACTCACGGCTGGTTCTGTGGAAAAGCCGGGTGCTGTCGGGCATACCGCCCATTCGATGCCTGGGACACGCCGTCAGCCGTATGACCTCGGCGCTGCACGAAGCCCATTTATGGCGGCCTTTCCACGTGCGGCTCTGCCCGGCCCTTTCCGGAACCGAACTGTTGAACGACGGCGGCTATTACACGATGCAAATTGATCCGGCGGCAAACCGGCCCGCACGGTTCACATTTCACCCGTTGCCACGGCAACCTTCAAGCGCCCCGCTAAGTGGCGCTGCCGCTCTCCAGTAATTTCATCACACCTGCCACGGCCTCATCGGCTTTCAAAAATTGTAATGTCCCGCCGCGCGGCTTGATTTCCACCTCGCCTTTGGCCAGCGATTTTTCGCCGATGGCGAGCCGGATGGGAAAACCCACCAAATCCGCGTCCTTAAATTTCACGCCGGGCCGCTCGTCGCGGTCGTCCAAAATCACGTCCACGCCGCGGGCGGTCAGTTCCGCGTGGATTTTTTCCGCCAGTTTCATGGCTTCGCTGTCGGGCGCAACATTGAGCGGCGTGATGCAAACCCGGTAAGGCGCGACGCTCAACGGCCAAAGGATGCCGTCCTTGTCATTGCCTTGCTCAATCACCGCCTGCAACGTGCGCGTGATGCCGATGCCGTAACAGCCCATCACTGAAAGTTTTCGCGCGCCGGATTCATCCAGATATTCCGCGCCAAATTTTTCGCTGTATTTTGTGCCGAGCTTGAAGACGTGACCGACTTCGATGGCACGCCGGATTTTCAGCGGCTTGGCGCACTTCACGCACGGTTCACCCGCCGAAACAGTCCGCAAATCGAACCATTCCGAAACTTTGATGTCGCGTTCAATCGAAACGTTTCCGAAATGATAACCGTCTTCATTCGCACCGGTGGTCATCCCATTCGCACCCCGAAGGCGTTCGTCGGCGAGGATCAGGCGACCGGCACTTTTTAATGTTTCAATATGCCGTTGCCGATAGTCGGGATCCCTCTCCTCGGGAAACGAGCCGTTAACCGCCCCGAGTGACCCGGGCTTGGCACCCAGCAACAGAACAATTTCCTCCGGCGTCGCCGGTCGCGCCGCAACCGCGCCGGTCTTCGCCATTAATTTGGTTTCATTCAACTGGTCGTCGCCGCGGATTAAAACGATGACCGGTTTCGAGTCGGCAAGGTAAACCAGCGTCTTGATCTGGCGATTGGCCGGAACCTTGTAAGGCTCCCGGGTGAGCGCCTCGATGGTGACAACGCCGGGCGTGGAAAATTTCCCAGCGGCCGCGCCAACTTCGCGCGCGGCGGTTTGGGGGATGCCGCTGGTGGCTTTCTCAATGTTCGCCGCGTAACCGCAGCCTTCGCAGAACACGACCTCGTTTTCGCCGGTCTCGGCGGGCACCATGAACTCGTGTGAGAATTTGCCGCCGATGACCCCGGTGTCGGCCTCGACCGGAAACGCTTTTAATCCGCACCGCGCAAATATCCTCGCGTAGGCGTCATACATTTTCTGGTAGGTGACCTGTGACGCTTCGTCGCTGACGTCAAAGCTGTAGGCGTCCTTCATGATGAACTCGCGGGCGCGCATCAGCCCGAAACGCGGCCGGATTTCGTCCCGGAATTTCAGGCTGATCTGGTAGAAATTCTTTGGCAACTGCCGGTAGGAATTGATTTCACCCGCGGCCAGCGTGGTGATGACCTCCTCGGCGGTCGCGCTGAGGACCCATTCGCGGTTGGCGCTGTCCCTGACCTTGAACAGCACATCGCGCGCGGTTTCGTACCGGCCGCTTTGCTGCCAGATTTCCGGCGGCTGCAGCGCGGGCATCAGCACTTCGATGGCGCCGGCGCGGTCCATTTCCTCGCGGACGATCTGCTCGACCTTGCGCAATGCGCGCAGGCCCAGCGGCAGAAAGGTGTAAACGCCCCCGGCCAGCTTGCGGATCAGTCCGGCGCGCAACAGCAGTTTGTGCGACACGATTTCCGCCTCAGCAGGAGGTTCACGGAGGGTCGGAATCAAAGTTTTGGTCCAGTACATGTGGCGGAAAGGTTAACCATAAAGGAACCAGGGAACGAAGATTTTTATTTTGCCCTGCGTTTTGCGTCTCTGCGTTGAAATTATTTCACCGTGTTGACCAATGGCGCCAGCCCCTGAATCCGCACTTCCAGTTTGTCGCCGCTTTGAATCGGGCCGATGCCGCTGGGGGTGCCGGTCAAAATCACATCGCCGGGCAGCAACGTCAGGTTCGTCGAGATGAAGCTCACCAGTTCGGCCGGCTTGAAGATGAGCTGGTTCGTGTTTGAGTTCTGGCGCAAATGGCCGTTTTGAAAAAGTTGAATCGTCAAACTGTCCGGATCCAGCTTCGTTTCCACAAAGGGCCCCAGCGGCGTGAAAGTGTCGAACGATTTGCAGCGCGTCCACTGGCTCTCGGCATTTTGAATCGTGCGGTCACTGATGTCCTGTGCCGTCGTGTACCCGAAAATGTAGCGCACGGCCGACGCCGGTGCGACGTTGCGGATTTTGCGGCCGATGACGATGGCCAGTTCCGCCTCATAATCCGTGCGATGATGCGGAAAGGGAATTTCAACCTTACCACCGTCGGGCAGCAGCGACGTGGTCGCCTTGATCCAGAACAAGGGCTGGCGCGGCAGCGGCTTGCCCGTTTCGCGCGCGTGTTCGAGGTAGTTCAAACCGACCGCGATGACCTTGGAGGGCACGACCGGGACCAGTGTCTTGACGCCCTTCCGGGCAGTTGGTTTGCGATCAAAGGACGGCGAGCCAAACACGTCACCGCGCAGACGGAATAATTCGCCGTCCACGATTTTGGCGTGAAAGATTTCGCCATCCTTTTGAAATCGACCAATGGCTGCCATGGGAATCTATGATTTGCGCGCCGGGCGACGTTGTTTAAATCGTAAATCGTAAATCACAAATCGTAAATGGTATTGTTGCCGTTCACCCGATTTCCGCTATATTATGGCTGTGAATCGCCTGACGAAACAGGAACAGTTGGTTCTTTGTATCGTTTTGGGATTATTACTGACCGGCTGGGCCGTCAAAACGTATCGCACCGCTCATCCGGCAACGGCGGTGGTTCAGCAGGCCGGACCTTAAAATGCAAGAAATCAACTTTGACGAGGCGGTGGAATTGATTCTCACCCGGGATCCGCGCTTTTCGCGCGACGCCTACACCTTTGTGCGCGAGGCACTCGATTACACCCAGAAAATCATCGGCAAGGAAACCCACGGCCAGATCCGCCACGTCAGCGGGCAGGAATTGCTCGACGGCATCCGGCAGTTTGCGCTTCAGCAATTCGGTCCGATGGTCGTGACTGTGTTCGAGGAATGGGGCGTGCGCCACTGCCGCGACTTCGGTGACATCGTTTTCAACATGGTGGAAATCGGTCTGCTCGCCAAAACCGACAAGGACACGCGCGACGATTTTCAAAACGGCTACGATTTCACCGAGGCCTTTCGCAAACCGTTCCTGCCGCAGGTCAAATCAAATCCAGATACCAAGCCGGTGGCAAACTGAACCGGGTCCGGCAAACCGTGCCGAACCCTCCCGCCCCGCTTCGCGACAAGAACGTTCTGAAAACCGATGCCGTCATCATCGCCGCACCAAATTGGTTTGCCCCAAACCCATTTCTGAATATCTTTCCCCTCCATTTCTCAATATATGAGTGACACGGCTTTTTCGGCTAGAATTCTGGCGATGCAAACCCCGTCGCCGCCAGCCGGCGTCACGCTGACCACGCTCGACAACGGCCTGACCCTCATCGTGCGCGAAGACCACAGCGCCCCGGTCGTGTCGGCGCAGGCGTGGTGCATGGCCGGCAGCATTCACGAAGACCGCTGGCTCGGCGCCGGCCTGTCACACGTGCTCGAACACATGCTCTTCAAGGGCACCACCACGCGCCCCGGCAGCCGCATTGATCAGGAAGTTCAGGAAGCCGGCGGTTATATGAACGCCTACACGAGCTTCGACCGCACGGTGTATCACATTGATGTGCCCAACACCGGCGCACGGGTCGCCATCGACATCCTGTGCGACATCATGCAAAACGCGACGTTGCCGCCCGACGAACTCGCGAAGGAACAGGATGTCATCCGCCGTGAAATGGACATGAACGTGGACGATCCCGCGCGTCGCGCCGGCCGCCGCCTGTTCGAGACCGCCTACACGCGCAGCCCGTATCGCTTCACCGTCATCGGTTATCCCGATATTTTCAACGAGCTGAAACCGGACGACATCCGCGGTTACTACCGTGAAAAATACGCGCCCAACAACGTTTTCTACGTTGTGGTCGGTGACGTAAAAGGCGATGACGTGGTCGCCCAAATCCGCGCCGCCTACGAAAAGTCAAGGGCGCGTCCGCTGCCACCCATGGTCCTGCCCGAGGAACCCAAACAGACCTCGCCGCGTGAAATCATCGAAGAAGCGCCGATTGAACTCGCGCATTTTCATTTTGCGTGGCACATCCCCGAAATCCGCCATCCCGACCTGCCGGCGCTGGAGGTGCTGGCCGTCCTGCTCGGTCACGGACACAGTTCACGGCTTTATCAGGAGGTGCGCGAACGCCAGGGCGTGGTGCATCATGTGGACGCATGGACCTACAGCCCCGGCAACCCCGGTTTGTTCGGCATGAGCGCCATTGCCGACGCGGGCAAATTTACCGACGCCCGCAGCGCGATGCTGGCCGAAGTCGAAAAAATGAAGGGCGGGCTGGTTTCCCCCGGTGAGCTGGAAAAAGCGGTAAAACAATTCATTTCCGCCACGCTGGCCACGCGCAAAACGATGGATGGCCAGGCCGGCGACCTGGGCGGAAACTGGATTGTCGCCAGCGACCTGGCCTTTTCCGAGCGTCAGCTTGCCGCCGTCAAGCTGGTCACACCCGGGGACATCCAGCGCGTTGCCCGCGAATATCTGACTCCGGAAAACCGGACGCTGTTTGCGCTGTTGCCCAGCGGCAGCGCGCCAAAGTCCCGGGTGGAATCGGAAACACTTGCCGATCATCCCATCCAAAAGATCGAACTGCCAAATGGCCTGCGCCTGCTGGTGAAGGAGGATCATCGCCTGCCGTTCGTGGAATTTCGGGCCGCGCTCAAGGGCGGCGTGCTGGCCGAGACCGTTGAGAACAGCGGCATCACCCTGCTGCTCGCCCGAACGCTGCTGAAAGGCACCCGCCGCCGGACCGCCGCACAGATCGCCACGGAAATCGAATCCGTCGGCGGCGGCATTGACAGCTACGGCGGCAACAACAGCCTCGGCGTCAACGCGGAAGTGATGAGCAGCGATTTCAGAACCGGCCTCGACCTTGTGGCCGACGTCCTGCTGAACCCGATTTTCCCCGCCGGCGATCTGGAACGCGAGCGCGACGTGCAAATCGCCGGCATTTTCGCGCAAAAAGACGACCTGCTCAAAAGCGCGGGTCTGGCCATGCGCGGCGCGCTGTTTGGCAGCGCCGGTTATGGTCTCGATTCGCTGGGCACGGAAGCGTCGGTCCGAAAACTTCAGGCCGGCGACCTGAAATTGTTTTACGAACGGCTCATCACGCCGGACAATTGTGTGCTCGCCATTTACGGCGACGTGAAAACGGATGAAGTCAAAACCGCCGTCGAAGCCGCGTTTGCAAACTGGAAACCGGGCCGGATAACGGAAGCCGGAGGCCGGAGGCCGGAGGCCGGTCAAGCCAGGCGGGTTGAAGAATTCCGCGATAAAAAACAGGCCGTGCTGGTCGTCGGCTTTCCCGGGACAACCATGTTCGATGAGGACCGGTATGCGCTGGAGTTGATTCAGGAATCGTGCAGCGACCTCGGTTCACGGCTGTTCCTGCGCATCCGTGAGGAGCTTGGCCTGGCCTATTACGTCGGCGCGCAGAATCTGGCCGGATTGGTTCCCGGTTACTTCGCGTTTTATACCGGCACCGAACCGTCCAAGGTGGAACAGGTCGAAACGGAATTGCTCCGGGAAGCCGAACTGTTGCGCAACGAAGGCCTGACCGCCGCGGAACTCCAGCGCGCCAAAGCCAAGATCATCGGACAGAAGAAGATTGCGAGGCAGGAACTCGGCCATCTCGCCGCCATGACCGCACTCGACGAGCTTTATGGCCTCGGCTACCAGCGCGCGGAACTGGACGACGCAAAATACGAAGCCGTCACGCTTGATCAAATCAAAGCGGTCGCGCAAAAATATCTGAAGGCGGGGGCATCCGTCGTGGCGGTGGTGAAACCGGGAAAATCCGGGGAAGAACCGGGCCGGACATAAAAAGCGCCCCGCTGGAAGGCGGGGCGAAATTGGTTGCGGGGGCAGGATTTGAACCTGCGGCCTTCAGGTTATGAGCCTGACGAGCTACCGGGCTGCTCCACCCCGCGATCAAGTCTTGCAGTTTCGCCCTGGAGCAATCCAAGCGCAAGTATATTCCGCGTAAATCAGAAAGGCGGGATCCCGTAGCATGTCCAATAACCGAACAGTTTGGGATATTCCAGGTAAATGCGGTGCGCCAGTTTGTTCCGCACCTGGTCGGCGCGGGAACGGGCAAAATACGACGGGCGTGAGAAAAATTGAATCTCCGGCCCATAATGCTCAAAACACGCCAGCGCCCGGCGCGAATGATACCATGAAGTGACAATGATGACGCGGTGCGCGTGTTGTTGGCGAAGCAGTTTGACGGTGAAGATGGCATTTTCCCTGGTCGTGCGCGATTGATCCTCCAGTTGAACCGCGGGTGCCGGCACGCCGGATTCAATCAAAAGTCGCCGGTTGATTTTGCAATCACCCTGGCCGCTGACCAGGATGCGTGGCGCGGCGTGCTCCTGGAACAGTTCCGCCGCGCGTTCAGGCCGGTCACGCGAACCGCCGCCCAAAACGACCAGGACATCGGCGTTTACCGGCCCACTGTCCACACAAAGAAGATTTTGAGGAAAAACAAAAGCGGCGACGCCCAGCAGCAGGACGAGCGTGAAAAGCAGGAGGCTAATCCGCAAAAGCCATTTTCGCATGCCAACCATCTTGACTGAAGTTTGCAGGTTTCCGGCTGAATCGCAATGTCAGTCAACGCGCGATGACAGCGCTGGGCAGTACCTGACCCCGTTGGGTATCGCCCGACAAGCGCCCAAGCCCCTCATTACGCCCGGCAAAAACCCTGAAATCCCGTACTGGTCAAACCCCGTGCCGGTTTGATATTTTCCTGCCGACGATGATATTTTCCGCCAACAAACGTGTGGTCGAATCCCTTGCCGGGTTGGGACGATTCACCTTGCTGGTCAGAGAGGCCGCCGCATCGTTGTTTACGTTCAAGGTCGCCTGGAATGATTTGCTTTATCAGATTTTTTTCGTGGGTGTCAAATCACAGACGGTCGTCCTCATTACCGGCGCCTTCACCGGCATGGTGCTCGGCGCCCAGACGTATTTTCAGTTTCACAAGGTCAAGATGGACACGGCCGCACTGGCAGTCGTCAGCGTCTCCATGTGCAGTGAACTTGGCCCCGTGCTGACGGCGCTGATGGTCGCCGGCCGGGTCGGCGCGTCCATCGCCGCCGAACTCGGCACCATGCGCGTGACCGAACAAATTGACGCCTTGCGCACGCTGGCCACGCACCCGGTGGACTATCTCGTTGTCCCGCGGGTCTTGGCCGGATTGATTGCGTTACCGTTGTTGACGGTGGAATCCATTGCCATCGGAATTGCGGCGGGTTACTTCGTCGGCATCTGGTTGCTGGGCATTGACCCGACCTACTCCTGGGCGCACATGCTCAAATACACGGGCGACACGGACGTGTTGATCGGTCTGATCAAGGCCTTCACCTATGGCGGCATTTTGACCCTGGTTGGCTGTTACAAAGGCATGACGTGCGGACTGGGTGCGGAGGGAGTTGGCAAGGCCACCACCGAGGCGGTCGTTTCCGCCTCCATCTCCATCCTGATTGCCAATTTCTTTTTGACGTTGTCCTTGGAACGCTTGTTTAACGCATTATGATTGAGGTGCGTCATCTGCAAAAAAGTTTTGACGGACAGCTGGTATTGGGTGACATAAGCTTTCGGATTGAAAACGGCGAATCGGTCGCCATCATTGGGCGCAGCGGCTGCGGCAAAAGCGTTTTGCTCAAGCATTTGATCGGCCTGTTGAAGCCGGACGCCGGCACGGTGTTGATTGACGGCGAGGACATTGTGCCGATGAACGAACGACAGTTGCTGCGGGTGCGCCGGAAATTTGGCATGGTGTTTCAGGGTTCGGCCCTGTTTGATTCAATGACGGTCGCCGAAAACGTGGCCTTCGGGTTGCGCCGGCATGAAAAGCTGACCGAGGCGGAAATCGCCCGGCGGGTGGCCGGTGTTTTGGATGTGGTGGATCTGCCGGGCACGGAAAATAAAAATCCGGCTGAATTGTCCGGGGGCATGAGAAAGCGCGTCGGTCTGGCGCGGGCGATTGTTTATGAACCGCAAATTGTGTTATATGACGAGCCGACAACCGGTTTGGACCCCATCGTGTCCGACAGCATTGACAAATTGATGATGCACGTGCGGGATCACCTGAATGTCACGACCGTCGTGGTCACCCACGACATGCGCACCGCCCGGCGGGTCGGCAACCGGGTGCTCATGATGCACAACAAGACCATTTACGCGAGCGGCGCGCCGGATGATTTTTTTATGTCGCAGGACCCGGTCGTACGCCAGTTTGTGGACGGGGTGGCGGACACCAAGAAAAAATAGACCATGGAAAAGTCGCACCAGGAAGTCAAAGTCGGCCTGTTCGTAATCACCGGCCTCGTGCTGCTGGCCGTGCTGCTGCTTCAATTCAGCAAAGGCACCAGCATTTTTCGCGGCACCTACGAATTGCACCTGCACGCAACCAACGTCGGCGGCCTCAAGCAGCGCGCCTCGGTGTTGCTGGCCGGGGTGCAGGTCGGCAGCGTTTCCGACATCCAACTCGCCCCGGACGGCAAAAGCGTGACCATTTTTCTGCGGATTTACAAAGATTACAAAATCTATCACGACGCGCGGTTTGTCATCCAACAATCCGGTTTCCTCGGGGATCAGTACGTCGCCGTCATCCCGACGGCGAATCAGCCGCCGGTATGGACCAACGGCGCGGACGTCGACTGCGAGGCGCCCTTCAATTTGCAGGAGGTCGCGCGGTCCGCGTCCGGGTTTATTCAACGCATTGATGAAACGGCGAAGAAACTCGACGCGGCGGTCACCGATGTGCGCCGGCTCGTGCTCAATGAGGAAACGCTGACCAATTTTTCCGCCGCCATCGGCAACCTGCGCACTTTTTCCGAACAGGCGACCGGCACGGTCGCCAGCATCAACATGCTGGTCGCCACCAACGGCGCACAGATTGATCTTGCGGTCAGCAACGTGGTCTACTTTTCGCAGGACCTCATCCACCTGTCCGACGATGCCCATGGGATCATCTCATCCAATGGCACGGAGATTTCCGCCGCGATAAGGAACGTTGAAACTTCGACCGAAGTTTTGACGAACGTGATGCATGATTTGCAGTCCGGAAAGGGCCTGGCGGGAACCGTATTGCAAAACGAGGAACTCTCAACCAATGTCCAAATAATCGCGGATAACCTGGTCATCACCACAAGCAACCTGAACCGGCTCGGTTTGTGGCATTTCCTCTGGCACCAGGAACTCCCGCCCACCAACACGCCGCCCACCAACATGCCGCCCCCAAAGGCAGGCCGACAACCATGACTTCGCTCTGGACCATTCGCCTTTTGTTTTTGAGCCTGTGCATTGCGGCTGGCTTCGCCATCAGCCAGCGGACGGAATTTCTCGCCGTCAACCATAGTGAGGTGTTCGGCATGATGATTGGCTTTGGTTTCGGCGGTCTGATGATTGCCATGGACGAAATGCTCAAAGGTTTTTCGCTCCGCGCGTTCTCGGCCACGACCTTTGGTTTGCTGCTCGGCATGTTGGTCGCCCTGCTCATTGGCCATTCCCCTTTGTTGGAAAATGCGGATGAGCGGGTCCAATGGTTTATTCGTCTCAGCCTGTTTTTGAGTTTCAGTTACATCGGCATCATTCTCGCCACGCGCAGCAACAAGGAGGATTTCTCCCTCATTATTCCTTACGTCCGGTTTCGGCCCCAGGGCCAGTCGGACAATCTGCTGCTGCTCGACACCAGTGTCATCATTGATGGCCGGATCGCCGATTTGATTGAAGCCCATTTTTTGGAAGGCCTGATTGTCGTCCCGCGGTTTGTGCTCAAGGAAATCCAACAAATCGCCGACTCCACCGACCCCATCAAACGCGCCCGCGGCCGGCGCGGGCTGGAGATGCTCAACCGGATTCAACGCAATACCGGCATCGAAGTCCGTATTCATGACGGTGATTTTCCGGAAGAAAAGGAGGTCGACTCCAAACTGGTCCGCCTCGCACGCAACCTTAACGCCCGGCTTTTCACCAACGATTACAACCTCGCCAAGGTTGCTGAACTGCAGAAAATCAGCTACGTGAATCTCCATGAAGTCGCCAAATGCCTCAAGGTGATCCTGTTGCCCGGTGAAATCTTGCGCCTGAAAATCGTGCGCGAGGGCAAGGACAAGAACCAGGGCATCGGTTACATGCCCGACGGAACCATGGTCGTGGTCAACAACGGCCAGTCACACATTGGCCAGCAGGTCGAAGTGGAGGTGCAGAGCCTCCTTCAAACCGGCGCCGGCATCATCGTCTTCGCCGAAATTAAAATGCCACTGGCCGCTTGAGCCGCGGGCGGAATGCGCGCCAAGCAAAATGGACAATATGGACCTCGTCACCCTCTTCACCGGCTTCAGCCCGGCTGAGGCCCAAGTGGTCCGTTCCAGGCTCGATGCGGCAGGTTTTCATCCGTTTGTGGCCGGTGAACTTTCCGCCTTGAGCATTGAGGGTTGCTCGCTCGCTGCTGGTGGCATCCGTGTCCAGGTTCCCGAAAACGAAGCGACCAACGCGAGGGAGTTTCTCAACGCGCCCGCCGAATGATTGCCAGGAAATTAACACTGTTGCGCCGGCTCAAAGCAGTTTTGCCGGCAGGTGAAATGATTTTTACACCGCGGACGCTTCAAAAATATTCGTCGGACAAATGGTTTGCTGCCCGACAACCCGATGCTGTCGCCCTGCCCCGCTCCGTCAAATCTGTTTCCGCAATCCTCCGCTTTGCCAATCAACACAAAATCCCCGTCACGGCGCGCGGCGCGGGCCACGGCTACGTCGGTGGTTGCGTACCGGTTTATGGCGGCATCGTGCTCTCATTGGAACGCATGAACCGGATCCGGGAAATCAACGCCGGTGATTTTATTGCCGTCGTCGAACCGGGCGTCGTTACGCAAACGCTTCAGGAAGCCGTTGAGCGACTCGGCTTGTTTTATCCACCCGACCCCGCCAGCCGCGGAAACAACTTCATCGGCGGCAACATTGCCACCAACGCGGGCGGTCCGCGCTGTTTGAAATACGGCGTTACGCGTGATTACGTCCTCGGCCTCGAAGTGGTGCTGGCCGATGGCACCATCGTGCGCGTCGGCGGACGCACGCATAAAAACAAAACCGGTTTCGAGCTCACGCGCCTGTTTGTCGGCTCGGAAGGTCTGCTCGGCATTGTCACCGAAGCCACGTTGAAATTGATACCCCTGCCGCCATTTCGCACCTGTCTGGCCATCGGCTTTGATTCAATGAAACCGGCCGTCCGCGCGCTACAGGCCATTTTATTTGCGGGTTATTTGCCCAGCGCCCTCGAATTGGCGGACGAATTCACGCTGGCCGCCGCCTATCAACGTACGAAAGACAGCCGCCTGCGACGTTGCCGCGGCTTTCTAATAGATAGAACTCGATGGGCAGGAAAAGTCCGTTCGCTCCGAGCTGAAGGATCTGGAACCGATTGTCCGCCGGTTTAAGCCGTTGTTTGTCGAACGCGCCCTCGGCGCAGCCCAATGTGAGGTAATCTGGAAGATTCGCCGGGAATTTTCCTATGCCCTGCGCGACACCGGACTCACCAAGCTCAACGAAGACATTGTCGTGCCGCGCAGCCGGCTGGAAGACTTTTTCAAATTTGCCGCCAGACTCCAGAAAAGGCACAGCCTGCCGGTTGCCTGCTTCGGCCATGCTGGCGACGGCAATATTCACACCAACCTCATGGTGGATTTCAACCAGCCGCACGCCGATCGGCGCGCCGAAGCGGCGCTGGACGAACTCTTCGCGCAAGTCATCGCCTGGGGCGGGGCCATCAGCGGCGAACACGGCATCGGTCTCGCCAAAAAGCGCTGGTGGCCACGGGCCGTTTCAAAAGAGGTCCGTGAATTGCATCGCACGATCAAGAAGGCGCTCGACCCGAAGGGCATTCTAAATCCGGGAAAATTTGTCTAGGCCATGTGTGGGTTCAAGCCACCCGGAATTGTCTGCTGCGGTCCGGCCTGTTTACAATGCCAGGCAATTAAATTAATTGCTTTCGCTTTCGCATCCACGAACCTATCCTAAGTGCGCATGAATGAAATACTTAGTCTCTCGGTAGCCAAGTTGAAGCGCATGGCGGCCTTGAAATCAAAAATCGAACGTCTCCAATCACAACTCGAAGCCTTGGTGTCAAAGGTATCCAGGACACCCGGCAAAAAAACGGGCCCCAAGCGGCGGAAGATGAGCGCGGCCGCCCGCCGGAAGATTTCCCTGGCCGCCAAGGCGCGCTGGGCGAAAGTCCGGGCCGCCAAACGAAAGTAAATCAATCAGGCCGGCTTCGTTGAAGCCACCATTGGGATATTCCCCGGCGCGCCATTCGGACACGGCCTGACTGTCTATTTTTTCGGGCCAACCAGAACCACAAACTCGCCTTTCAACGGACGCTTTTGAACAACGGTCAGCAATTCCGCCGGGTGGCCGCGCAGAAATTCCTCAAATTTTTTAGTTAACTCGCGTGCCAGGACGACTTCGCGTTCAGGAAAAACCTCAACCAACTCGCCCAGTAATTTTTCAACCCGAAATGGCGATTCATAGAATGCCAGGGTGCCGGAAATTGTTACGAGCGATTCCAGCCTGTTCCGGCGCTGTCCAGACTTGTGCGGCAGGAAACCGGCGAAATGGAATTCATCTGTTGGCAGGCCGCTCGCCGTAAGGGCCGCAACCAACGCACATGCCCCGGGCACGGACTCGACCCGGAAACCGGCGGCAATGGCGGCCTTGACCACACGCCCGCCCGGATCGCTGATGCCGGGACTGCCGGCGTCCGTGACCAGTGCGATTTTTTCGCCACGCGCAAGGCGTGCGATGATTTCCTCGCTGCGTCTGGCTTCGTTGAACTGAAAATAGCTCAGCAGCGGCTGGGAAATTCCAAAATGCTTCAGCAATTGCCCTGTGCGGCGCGTGTCCTCGGCGGCAACCACGTCGCACTCGCGCAATACGCGCAACGCGCGCAACGTGATGTCCTCAAGGTTGCCAATGGGCGTGGCAACCAGATACAATGTACCCGCGGTGAGCGATGGCAGTTCCATGACCCGACTTAAACAGAAAATTACGGCGAAATAAACTGATTTGACGCGTTTCGGCATCAGGCGCTTCAAAGCACGACAGACAACCTGAAACCCGGAGTTAATTCTTGCGTCGGACGCCAGCGTGTTACAGATTGGATTGTCAGGTTGTCGCATGTCAAAAGCAAAAGACAAACAGGAACCTTCGTCCTCGCCGGGTGACGCAAAAGCTCATCCTCCGTTTGCAGAGACTTGCCGGGCGCGATCCCTGTGGAGCATTAACGAGGCTGCAGAATGCCTCGTACCCCCACCCCACAGTTGTGAGTATGTACTGGGTCATGGCAGCCACTTCTATTGTCATCACCCACGACGACAGGAAATTGTCATACACACGCTCAAAATGAGCCCTGGGCCTGACACCCGTGAGCCGTGGTGTCACTCCCCGGTCGCACATCGAAAACACTGAAGCATATAATTCCAGAATCTCCGCTTAATCAGCATGTTACGCCGATCGGGATGAAACCTGCCTCGAAATTTGCCGTTGTGCTGGTCACGGCGCCGGACTTAAAAACCGCCCGGGCACTGGCAAAGGCTGCGCTGAAGGCGCATTTGATTGCCTGTGCAAATCTCGTTCCCAAAGTTGAATCGCATTACTGGTGGCGGGGAAAGATTAAATGCGATGCGGAGGTTTGCTGGTTTTGAAAACGCGTAAGGCAAAGCTGGCCGCGCTGGAGACAATTGATTCTCGCCCAACATTCCTACGATACACCGGAATTCCTCGTCTTTCCGTTGAGCGCCGGAAACCAGAGGTATCTTAACTGGCTGGCACAAATATAGACCGGATGCTGCGGCATGGCGTTCGCGCTTGTCCCCCGCGCAATTAAACCTGCCATAAATAGTTTGAACACTCAGCCTCTTGGGCGTAAATTCAGTCCTGTGAATCCGTTGGACACGGTTCCGTTGATGCTGCTCGCATTGCACATGCTGGCACTGGGTGTGGGGACGATCATGTTTCTTGGCATCATCCTCCTCCATCGCCGGGCGCGTCGCAGTACAGCCAATGGCGCATCCCGATGGGAGCCCGGTTTACCCGGGTTTGGATTTTACCCATCGCCCGGCCCGCTGGCTGGCGATTCGTTCACTCCATCCCAAGGCCGTTCAAGCTGCACTGGGCGCAGGTCATCCCGTACGCTGCCCAGGGTCGGAAGGCCTCACCGGCGACCACCTATTTTTTATCAGGCCACCGGTGAAAGACTGGATAATTGTCACCGGCTCCGGTCTGCCGCATCCCGGTCACGACGTGGACCGCTGTTTTCATTTTCTGATTCGATTAAGCCGGATGCTGGGTCAGATTCAGTTTTTTCTGGCGGACCCGCTTTTAAACCACCACGCTTGGGTGCGCGTGGAAAATGGCGTTGTCAGGCGCGCCTATGTCTGGGCGAACGAAACCGCATGGAATCAGGGCGCCAAATCCATTTCTGAAATCGAATTGGACATGAAATGCTTCGGTTACGGCGAAGCCGCGGGTATGGGTGACAGCGCAACGGAAGCAAGCGCGGCCGCCAACGTAAAAAAGGTTTTGTCACTGGCGGCGCGCTGGAGTTTCGATCCAACGGCCAATGAGAGATATTTGCCTGGTCCGGCCCGCGGCATCGCCGGTAAATCGTCCTGATTTGGCCAGGATAAATTGTCAACGCGGGCCTTGGCCGGCCGCGCAAAAAATAGAAAGGGAACTCATGTCATACAGCATTGAACTCGAACTCCAAAGATTTCCCAAGAGCGTCACACTCAAGGACGGCACGAAGGCGACGCTGCGCCCGCTTCGTCGTGACGACGAAAAGGATTTTCACAAACTTTTTCTCGGTATTCCCGAACCGGAACGCATGTTCATCAAACATCGCGTCACCGAGATCGAGGTGATTCGTGATTGGTGCAAGAACATTGATTACGGTCGCAATCTGCCGCTGGTCGCATTGATCGGCGGCAGGATTATTGGCGACGCAACCTTGCACCAACAATTCGGCGGCTGGAGACGGCACATTGGCCGGGTGAGCGTGTTGGTGCACCCGGAATTCCGCGGGCGCGGCCTGGCCCGGGCGCTGGTTGGCGAAATTATTGCCATCGCGCGGAGTGCCGGTTTGGAAAGGGTGGAGGCGGAATTTATTGGCGAGCAGGAAGCCGCCATCAAAATGTTCGCCATGCTGGGTTTCAGCCAGCTTTTGCGGCTGGAGGACTACGTCAAGGACATGCAGGCCGTTTCCCACGATTATATATTGATGGGACTTCAGCTAAAAACCGACGAGGAATACGCCGGTGTGGGAGGATGATGCCACCGGAAGTCTGCCCCAACTGTGGCGCGGAGGTTCCGCCCGGCGCCAAAGCCTGTCCCCATTGTGGTTCGGATGAACAAACCGGTTGGTCTGAAGCAGCACGCTATGCCGATCTTGATCTGCCTGATGAACATTTTGATTACGACGATTTTCTGAAACGCGAATTCGACGGAGAGCGCACCCTGCCCCGCGGCGTTTCCTGGTTCTGGTGGCTGGTGGCTGTCCTCGTCATTGTCGGACTGCTTTATTTGTGGCGGCTTTGAACGAAGAAGGACAAATAAAAAGCCCGCCCTGACGGACGGGCCGTGGAAATATTTAACCGACTTACTTCTTCTCGGGTTTGGTCTTCCTCCGGCTTGGCCTCACCGGCGGGAGCGGTTTCTGCCGGCGCCGGAGCGGCGGGCGTATAATCCACCCACTCCAAAATCGCGCGCTGGGCAGAATCCCCCTGGCGCTGATTCATCTTCACAATGCGGGTGTAACCGCCATTGCGCTCCTTGAAGACCGGCGCAATTTCTTCAAAGAGAATCCTCACCACATCGTCGTTTTGACGCCATTTGCGGCGCTCGGCCTTGGCCAATTGGACGGTCGGCCCGTGCGTATGCAAACGCGCCATGACCAGACGGCGCGCCTGAACCGTGGCGCGTTTGCCGAGGGTGATCATTTTTTCAGCGACCGGACGCGCGGCCTTGGCCTTCGCCAGCGTCGTGGTCACGCGTTTATGCTTGATCAGGCTGCAAACCAGGTTTGCCAGCATCGCATTTCGATGCCGGGACGTGCGACCCAGTTTGGCCGTTCGCTTTAAGTGTCGCATAAGATGGCTTAGTTGTTCTCCGGGATTTCCTTGGGGAACGCATCCAGCAAGCCCGATTCAAAGTTCATGCCGAGCGACAGCCCCAACGCCTGAAGTTTGTCTTTAATTTCGTTCAGCGACTTTTTGCCAAAATTGCGGTACTTGAGCATTTCCTGCTCGGATTTCATCGCCAACTGGCCGACGGTGGTGATGTTCGCGTTGTTCAGGCAATTCGCCGCGCGCACGCTCAATTCGATTTCATTGACGCTCATGTTGAGCAATTTCTTGAGCTTGGCCTTCTCGTCATCCTGCTTCGACTCGGCCTCTTCAAACTCCACGGCGTTTTTGTCGTAGCCCACAAATACGTCAAGGTGATGAGCCAGAATTGCCGACGCCTGGGTTAAGGCATCATCCGGCGAAATACGCCCGTCCGTCCAGATTTCCAGAATCAATCGGTCGTAATCCGTGCGGTTGCCGACCCGGGCGGCTTCCACGGCATAACGCACGCGCGTCACCGGCGAAAACAACGAATCAATCGCAATCACCCCAATGGGCTGGCCGGGTTTCTTGTTTTCGTCGCTCGGGCAAAAACCGCGTCCGATTTTGAGCTCCAGCTCCATCTCGAATTTTTTCTTTTTATCCAGCGTACAGATGTGCTGGTCCGGATTGACCAATTCAACATTTTGGTTGAGCTGAATGTCGGCGGCGGTCACCACGCCCTCCTTGTTCGCGGACAACAACAACGTCTGCGCATCACGGGTGTGGGCCTTGAATTTGATCCGCTTCAAGTTCAACACAATGTCGGTCACGTCCTCGACCACCCCGTCAATCGTGGCGAATTCGTGCATGGCGCCGTCCACCTTCATCGAGGTGATGGCCGCGCCTTCGAGCGAGGAAAGCAACACCCGGCGCAATGAGTTGCCAACCGTGTGGCCGTAACCGGTTTCAAACGGATCCGCCACAAATTTTGCGTATATTTCGGTGGCGGTTGCCTCATCCTTCTGCAACCGCTTCGGCATTTCAAAACGTCCTAGACGTACTGGCATATTTTCCTTTCAACAATTTTGATCTGGTTTTGCCGGCGGTTTATTCCCGCAACCGGCAAAGCCCGTATAATTGTTTTTTGTCCCGCCCTTTCAACGAAAGGGCGGAACGGGTTTATGTTTAGCGGGAATAAAATTCGACAACCGCCTGCTCGTTGGCAATCGGCTGAATCTCGTCGCGCGTCGGAATCCGCATGACGGTGCCTTTGAACTCTTCCTTGCTCATCGACAACCAATCCGGCACCGAGCGGCTCGTGGCCAATTCCAAATTCTTGGTCGCCAACTGGCGTGACACATTTGAGTTTTTCACCTCAACCGCATCGTTCACCTTGAGGCTGTAGGATGGCACATTCACCTTGCGGCCATTTACCGTAACGTGGCCATGCGAAACCATCTGACGCGCGGCGGCGCGGGTGTTTGCGAATCCGAGGTGAAACACCACGTTGTCCAGGCGCGTCTCCAAAATCTGCAACATCTGCTCGCCGGTGACGCCACGGCGTCGCAACGCCTTTTCATAAACCCCGCGGAACTGGCGCTCCATCAGACCGTAGTAATAACGGAATTTTTGCTTCTCAATCAGCCCCAGACCGTAATCGGTGTGCTTGCGCCGCGATTTGGGACCGTGAACGCCGGGACCGTAATTGCGGCGTTCCAGGTATTTTGACGGGCCGAAAATCGGTATGCCGAAGCGGCGGCTGATGCGAACGCGAGGACCTGTGTAACGAGCCATGGTTTGTAAAAGGTTGAGAGTTGAGGGTTACACGCGGCGCTTTTTGCGCGGACGGCAGCCGTTGTGCGGGATGGGTGTCACGTCCTTGATCGCGCTGATTTCCAGGCCAATGGCCTGCAACGCGCGGATGGCCGATTCACGGCCCGAACCGGGACCTTTGACGCGAATTTCGACTTCTTTCATGCCGTGTGCCATCGCCTGACGCGCGGCGTCCTGCGCCACCTGTTGCGCGGCGTAAGCGGTGCTTTTGCGCGAGCCTTTGAATCCGACGCGCCCGGCGCTCGACCAGCCAATGAGATTACCGTGCAGGTCGGTGATGGTAACCTGCGTGTTGTTAAACGTGGCCAGAATATTTGCGACGCCGGAGACAATGTTTTTCGCGTGCTTCGCCTTGATGATCTTCTTGGCAGCAGCGTCTTCGCCCAACAGTTCGGCCGCGCTGGGCGCGGAACCGGCCACCGGCGCTTCCGCCGGTTTGGCTGCTTCCGTGGAGGGAGTCTCAGCGGACGGGGCAGCTTTTGAAGGCACCGGATCTTCCGCCGTTTTGGCGGCCTTCGCGGCCGGAGCCGCCTGGTCAGCCTCGGACTTCGCTTCCTTCTTTTTGGGCGCCGGTTTCTTTTTATCTTCAGCCATACAAAATTTTAGTGGATGCCGGTTTTGGCGTTCGGGTTGCGCTGCACGCCGACGGTCTTGCGCGGGCCTTTGCGCGTGCGGGCATTGGTTTGCGTGCGCTGACCGCGCACGGGCAATCCACGCATGTGCCGGATGCCGCGATAACATTTGATACCCTGCATGCGTTTGAGATTCATGCCAATTTCGCGGCGTAAATCGCCTTCAATGACATATTTGCCCTCCTGAATCGCGTGGACGATTTGGGAAAGCTGTTGTTCCGTCAAATCCTTGGCGCGGATGCCCGGGTCAATGTTCGCGCGCTCCAGAATCTCCTTCGAGTTGGTCGGGCCGAGGCCATAGATATAGCGCAGCGCAATGTCTATGCGCTTGTTCGGCGGAACTTCCACACCAATGATGCGTGCCATAAATTGTTAAATGTTCAAAAGGTTGATCCTGGCATCGGCCATCAGCCCTGCCGTTGTTTGTGCCGCTTGTTCGAGCAAATCACGCGAATAACGCCGCGGCGTCGCACGATCTTGCAGTGCTCGCACAATTTTTTAACCGAGGCACGAACTTTCATGTTCCAATCTTTCTGGTTTCTGTCAATACCCGCCCGACGGACAAATCGTAGGGCGTCAATTGCAATGTTACTTGGTCGCCGGATTTTAATCCGGCAAAATTCCACTTCGCCCGGCCCGGCACAAATGCCGTCAACCGATGCCCGTTGGCCAGCTCCACGCGATACGTTCCGTTCGCCAGAGCCTCGCTCACCCGACCTTCAACCTGGAAGGCTTCGTTTCCGGACATGTCAAAATCTCCGGCTCGCGTTCCGTAATCAAAACTGTGTGCTCAAAATGAGCGGACAGTAAACCATCTTGGGTGACCACTGTCCAGCCGTCTTTCAAAATTTTTACACCCGGCTGGCCGGCATTGACCATCGGTTCAATCGCCAGCGTCATGCCCGGCCGGAGCTTCTGGTTGCTCTTCGGATCCACAAAGTTTGGCACCTGCGGCTCCTCGTGCATCGAGCGCCCGACCCCGTGCCCCACAAATTCACGCACCACACTGAATCCGTTGCCTTCAACGAAATTTTGAACCGCGCGCGAGATGTCCGTCACACGATTTCCCGGAACCGCCGCCGCAATGCCTTCGTCCAGCGCGCGCGTCGTCACATCCATGAGCCGCTGCGCCGCCACGCCACACCCCCCCACGGCAACCGTGCGTGCGGTGTCGCCCACAAACCCTTTATAGAACACCCCCACATCCACGCTGAGGATGTCGCCAAAGTGCAATTCACGTTCACCGGCCAGTCCATGCACCACTTCGTCGTTCACCGAAAGACACGTATGACACGGGTAATTACGGTAACCCAAAAATGCGCTTTTCGCGCCATGCTGCCGGAGACACTTCTCGGCAAATTCATCCACCTGCCGGGTCGTCAGACCGGGTTTGACGAATGCGGCAATTTCTTCCAGCACCGTCCCCGCCACCCGGCAGGCCGGCCGCATGGCTTCCAAATCCCGCTCGGTCTTTAAAATAATCATACGCGTTGCCGGTCGCGTGTTTGATCCAAGCCTGACGCAACACGCGCTGCCCGATAACTCAAAACCGGCCCCGCAAGCGGCCCTTTTTCAGAAAACCGTCGTAATGACGCATCATCAAATGCGATTCGACCTGCCGCATGGTATCCAGCAAAACGCCGACCGTGATCAGGATGCTCGTGCCGCCGAAAAACTGGGACACATCGTAGGGAATGTTCATGGCATTGCGCATGATAATGGGGATGACTGCGATGACCGTCAGAAAAATTGCGCCCGCCAGCGTGATGCGGCTCATGGCCTTGTGCAGATATTCGCTGGTTCCCTGCCCCGGACGCACGCCGGGAATGTAGCCGCCGTTTTTCTTCAAATCGTCGGCAATCTGCAATTCATTGAACTGGGTGGCCACCCAAAAGTAAGAGAAGAACAGAATCATCAACCCATAGACCGCCAGGTACACCACGGTTCCGTAGCCAAACTGCACGGCCATTCCCCGGAAGAAATCCTGCAGGAACGGCACCGGAATCCAGTTCGCCAGGTTCGTGAAAACAGTCTGCGGAAACATCAGAATCGACTGGGCGAAAATAATCGGCATGACGCCGGAATAATTCACGCGCAGCGGCATGAACGAGGTGCCGCCGGAATACAATTTGCGCCCGACGGCGCGCTGCGCATATTGCACGGGAACCTTCCGCTGCGCCTGGGTGATGGCAATCACCCCGCCAATCACCAGAGCCAGCAGCAAAACCAACATCACGCCCGTGCCCATCAAATGATAGTTGGATTCAACGCCACCGGCCGGAAAGAACATGTCCTGCAAGGCCGTGACGGCCCGCGGCAATCGCGCGACAATGCCGATGGTGATGACCAGCGACACGCCGTTGCCAATGCCGCGATCGGTGATCTGTTCCCCGAGCCACATCAGCAGCATCGTGCCGGTCGTCATGATCAGCACGGTTTGAATCATGTACCAGATGGGACTGTTAATCAGCACAAGCTGCCCTTGGAACCCGTGAAATACCGTCTGGGGATGCTCCCAGCCGCTGGCAAAATACGCCCCCTGACCGAGGCAGATCAATACCGTCAAATAGCGCCCGTACTTGATGATTTGAGCGCGACCACCCTCTTCACGGGCCAGTTTGCTGAGTTTCGGCCAGACGGCAGTCAACAGTTGAATGACGATCGTGGCACTGATGTAAGGCATGATGCCCAATGCGCCGATGGCACAGTTCCCATACGCACCGCCGGCAAACATGTTGTACATGCCGAGCAACCCGCCGTTGCTCTGTTCATTTTCCTTGAAAAAATTGGCCAGGGCCGTTCCGTCCAGGCCCGGAATCACAATGTAGGCCATCAACCGGCACACCCCCAACAACATCAACGTAAACAAAATCCGGGACTTCAGCTCCGGTATTTTGAAGCAGTTGGCAAACGTGTTGGCAATTGAGCGGAACATGCGTTAAACGCGGGCGCTCAAGCCTTCGCCGGTTCGGCGGGCTTGCGGCCGACCACTTCGCATGCGCCACCCTTGGCTTCGATTTTGGAACGGGCCGAGGCGCTGAACGCGTGCGCGCTCACCGTGAGTTTTTTGGACAACTCGCCGTCACCGAGAACCTTGACTCCATCCGCCGGGCCATTGGCCAGGCCAACCGCGCGCAACGCCGTTTCGTCCACGCGCGCGCCGTCTTCAAATTGATTCAGCTCGCCAACGTTTACCGCAACGAACCGTCGCGCAAAGCGCGCGTTGTTGAACCCGCGCTTGGGAATGCGCCGGATGAGCGGCATTTGACCGCCTTCAAAACCGATGCGGATGGAGCTGCCGGAACGCGCCGTCTGGCCTTTGCCACCGCGTCCGCTGGTTTTGCCGTGACCGCTGGATTCGCCCTGACCCAGCCGCTTGCGCCGATGTTTCGCTCCCGGACGGGGTTTTAAATCATGTAATCGCATAAAATATCAGGCCGTCGCCGGCAGGGTCTCCGGCAGCTTCGGCGTTTCCACCTTTCGAATTTGCAAACCGCGCCCCTTGTAAATGTCCTCGCGCAGCCGCAGGCTCAACAAGGCTTTCAAGGTCGCCTTCACCACGTTCGCCGCGTTGTTGGAACCGAGCGATTTGCTCAAAATATCCCTGATGCCGGCGGATTCCAAAACCGCGCGGACCGTCTTGCCGGCGATGATGCCGGTTCCGGGCGACGCCGGGCGCAGCAAAATTCTCGCGCCGTCAAACTCGGAAAGAACCTCGTGCGGAATGGTTGCGTCCTTGAGGGAAACCGAAACCATTTGATTGCGGGCCAGTTCGCCACCACGGCGGATGGCATCCGCCACTTCTCCGGCCTTGCCCAAGGCAACGCCGACACGCCCGTGTTTGTCACCCACAACCACCAGGGCGCTGAAATTGAAGCGACGGCCACCCTTGACGACCTTGGCGGAACGGTTGATATAAACGACCTTTTCAACCAGCTCTTCCGCAGCGCCACCTTCGCCCCTGAATTCAGACGCCTCAGCAGCCGGTTTCGCGCGACGACCCCGCCCGCGGGGTCCGCGTTGTTCTTCACCACCGGTTTTATTGATTTCAGCCACAGTAATTTTGGGTTACAGGTTAAAATTTGAGTCCCGCTGCGCGCGCCGCCTGCGGCCAATGTCGCCAGCTTGCCGATCACGGGCACGGGTTTGCCGTCCTTGCCCTTGTTTTCACTCTGGTGAAAACGCGCCGCGCCGCGATCGAAAACGACGGCCTTGATTCCCTTCGCCAAGGCGGCTTCCGCCGCCAGCTTGCCGATGATTTTGGCGCTCGCCACATTGGCCGCCAGCTTGTCGCGGTCGGGCGCGGCCTTGCTCGTGGTCGACGCCGCCGCCAGCGTCACGCCGGCATTATCATCAATGAACTGGACATGAATGTTCTCGTTGGTAAAGCATACACTCATGCGCGGACGTTCCTTGGTGCCGCTCACTTTTCTGCGCACCCGCCAGCGGCGGAGTTGCGCCAATCGTTGTTTTTTTTCCGTTCTCATTTCAATGCATCACGGATTTTGCCGTGAACCAAAATTTTATTGGACTGTCTTGCCTTCCTTGCGCTGGACATGTTCGCCCACATAACGCACGCCCTTGCCCTTGTAAGGCTCAGGCGGATAGAAACCGCGGATTTCAGCGGCCACCTGGCCCACGACCCGTTTGTCCGGACCTTCGATGGTCAGCTTCGTGTTCTCCTCGACCGTGACCTTGATCTGGTCGGGAATCTCGTAGTTGATCGGATGCGAATAACCGAGGCTCAGATTGACGTTTTTTCCCTGCACCGCCGCCTTGAAGCCAACGCCCTGAATTTCGAGCTTTTTGACAAAACCCTCCGCCACGCCCTTGACCATGTTGTTCAGGAGCGCGCGGCTGAGGCCGTGCAACGCCTTGGCCTGCGCGTCCTCGCCGGCACGGCTCACCACAATCTTCCCATCCTCAACCTTCAAGCTCGTGCGGCGCGGCAATTCCCAGTCCAGCCTGCCCTTCGGGCCTTCGACCAGGACTTTCTGCCCTTTGACCTCCACCTTGACCTTGGGAGGAATGACTATCGGCTGTTTTCCAATTCGCGACATAAAATCCTTACCAGATGTAACAAAGCAACTCGCCGCCCAGGTTTTTCTTGCGGGCCTGCACGTCCGTCATGACGCCCTCCGGCGTCGAAATCACCGCCACCCCGAGACCGCCGCGCACGCGGCGGGATTTTCGTGGCGCCGACGTAATGGCGCAATCCCGGCCGGCTGACGCGGCGCAATCCTTCGATCACCGTCTTTTTGCCCTGATACTTCAGTTTGATATTGATGGTTTTGAGCGTGTTTCCCTCGACGGCCACCTCGGCGACGTAGCCTTCCTTTTTCAAAATGGCCGCGATGTTTTCCTTCAAGCGCGAGTGCGGCACGGCCACCGTCGGCAGCAGTGCGCGCCCGGCGTTGCGGATGCGGGTCAACATGTCGGAAATGGGATCGGTCATATCAAAGTCTTAATCTTAATCTTGCTCTTAATCGCCTACCAGCTGGCTTTCACCACACCGGGAATCAAACCGTTCAGCGCGGCTTCCCGAAACGTGAGCCGCGAGACGCCAAACTTGCGGAGATAACCGTGGCGGCGGCCGCTCATGGCGCAGCGATTCACCAGCCGTGTGGGACTGGCATTGCGCGGCAATTTGGCGAGGCCGGCGTAATCGCGCTTCGCCTTCAATTCCGCCCGGATCGCGGCATACTTTTTCACCGTTTCAGCCTTGCGCTTGTTGCGCTCTTTCCATGATTTCTTGGCCATAATCGTTTATTTTTCTGCCAGGGGAAAACCCATCAATTTCAAAAAATCCAGCGCCGCATCCGTCGTTGCCGGCGGTGGTCACAATGGTGATGTCCATGCCCTGCTGGCGTTTGATTTTGTCCAGTTCAATCTCCGGGAAAATCGTCTGGTCGGCCACGCCGAACGTGTAATTGCCCCGGCCGTCAAATTTGCGCGGGGATAATCCACGAAAATCGCGAATGCGCGGCAGCGCCGTCGCCACCAGCCGGTCAAAAAATTCATACATGGCGTCCCGGCGCAACGTCACCCGGCAGCCAATGGGCTGTCCCTCGCGCAATTTGAAATTGGCGATGCTGTGGCGTGACTTGCTGACGGCCGCCTTGCGGCCGGTGATCATCGCCAGGTCCTTGGCCGCGTCCTCCACCGCCGTCTTTTCCAGCGATGCGCTGACGCCCATGTTCACCACAATTTTCACCATCCGGGGAATCTGGTGGACGTTGGTGTATTTGTGCTTTTCCTTCAGCACCGGCACCACTTCGTTCACGTATTTGTTGTAAAGTCTGGCTTTCATTTTTTGGCGTCACGGATTTTGCCGTGACTTCATCTTTGCATCCCGATCGGAACCTCAGGCCGGGGCCGGTTCCGCCTTTCCATGTTTGGCCGCCCGTGCGTCGAACCGGTCGACCTTCATCAAATTTGAGAGGTGGATCGTGCCCTCCCGCTCCACAATCGCGCCCTGGGGATGGTCCTGGCTTTTGCGCGTGTGACGCTTGATCATTTTCAGGCCTTCGACAATCGCCCGGTTTTTTTTCGGGCTGACGGCAATGATCTTGCCGCGCTTGCCCTTTTCAGCGCCGCCCAGCACAACCACCTCATCACCTTTTTTAACATGAAACTTTGGCATAATCTCAAATCACCTCCGGCGCGAGCGAAACGATTTTCATGAATTTCTTGTCGCGCAATTCGCGCGCCACCGGCCCGAAAATGCGGGTGCCTTTCGGGTTCAATTCCGGATCAATGATGACCACCGCATTGCTGTCAAAACGCAGATAGGAGCCGTCGTTGCGGCGGATGGGCTGCCGCGTGCGGACAATCACCGCGTTGTGGACCTCGCCTTTCTTGACCTGCCCGTCCGGCGCGGCGTCCTTGATATGCACCTTGATCACGTCGCCCACGCGGGCATAACGCTGGTTGCGGCCCAACACCCCGATGGCCCAGGCAACCTTGGCGCCCGTGTTGTCCGCCACATCCAAATGGGAACGAATTTGCAACATATAATCCGGTCAGGCTGTCGCGGGGGTTTCCACCGCGTTGCGCTCGACAACTTCAATGAGCCGCCAGCGTTTGGTTTTTGACAGGGGCCGCGTTTCCTCAATGCGCACGCGGTCGCCCGGTTTGGCCTCGCCCTTTTCGTCGTGGGCGTAAAGCTTCTTGTACGCGGTCACAACCTTGTGAAACCGCGGATGGGGAAACCGGCGTTCGACGCGCACAATGATGGTCTTGGCCATCTTGTTGGAGATGACTTCACCTTCGCGCTGTTTGCGATGTCCGCGCGCCGTTTCCGTTTGAATTGCTGTCTCAGCCATACAATTAAGCCGCTTTGTTTCGTAATTGCGATATGCGCGTTTCCAAACGCGCAATGTCCTTGCGCAACACGTGCAGGCGCGCGGGTTTTTCAGTTGCGCGCTCGCCTGCTGCAAACGCAGGTTGAATATTTCATGGCGCAAATCGCGGCTCTTGGCCGCCAACTCCACCAGCGTCATGTCTTTGATTTCTGAAAATTTCATATCCACTTAACTGGCGCGGCGATGCCGCGCGATAAACTTCGTCTTGATGGGCAGCTTCGTCGCCGCCAGGCGCAACGACTCGCGCGCCTCCACCTCGGTGATGCCATCCACTTCAAACAAAATGTTGGCCGGACGGATCACGGCCACCCAGCCTTCCAAAGGCGCCTTGCCCTTGCCCATCCGGGTTTCGAGCGGCTTCTTCGTAAATGATTTCTGCGGGAAAACGCGAATCCACATCTTTCCCCGCCGCTTCATATTGCGGGCAATCGCCACGCGCGCGGCTTCAAGCTGCTTGGAGTCCATCCAGCAGCGTTCGAGCGCCATCAATCCGTATTCACCGAACGCAACCGTGTGGCCGCGGGTCGCCAGGCCCGCGCGGCTGCCGCGGTGCATCTTGCGAAACTTCACTCTTTCGGGCTGTAATGACATATCAAAAGTCCTCTTCCAAATCAGTTGGGAACGGCTTCAGCCGCCGGCGCGGCAGGCGCTGCGGCCTTCTGCGGCTTGTTTTCGCCCCGGCAAATCCAGCATTTCACGCCGAGCTTGCCATAAACCGTCAACGCCTCGGCAAATCCGTAGTCAATGTTTGCGCGTAACGTATGCAAGGGCACGCGGCCCCAATGATATTGCTCGACGCGCGCAAGCTCCGCACCGCCCAGCCGGCCGGCACAACGAATCTTGATGCCTTCCGCGCCAAAATCCTTGGCCGTCTGCAATGCCTTTTTCATGGCCCGCCGGAACGACACGCGGCGCTCCAGCTGCAACGCGACGTTCTCCGCCACAAGTTGCGCATCGAGCTCCGGCGTCTTCACCTCGACGATGTCCACGTAGACTTCCTTGCCCGTCATGCGGCTCAATTCTTCCTTGAGCTTGTCAATTTCCGAACCTTTGCGTCCGATC
The DNA here is from genome assembly GCA_963762585.1 of uncultured Verrucomicrobiae bacterium. Taxonomy (GTDB): domain Bacteria; phylum Verrucomicrobiota; class Verrucomicrobiia; order Limisphaerales; family UBA11358; genus UBA11358. Next base: position 10,430 of record CAVXLF010000020.1, on the reverse strand, counting down.
ACCACACCCGGTCGGGCGGTCAGAATCGTCACGCGACAGCGGTTGGTCGCGCGCTCGATCAAAATCTTGGGCACCGACGCCGTTTCAAGTCTCTTTTTCAGCAACTCGCGGATCTGCCGGTCCTCGTTGAGCAGCGGGCCGAATTCCTTCTTGCCGGCGAACCACTTCGAACGCCAGTCATGATTGACAGCGACGCGCAGCCCGATTGGATTGGTTTTTTGGCCCATATTATTCGTCTGACAGGGTGATTTTGATGTGACAACGGCGTTTGAGGATGGGTCCGGCGGAGCCACGCGCCTTGGGGGTGAAACGCTTGATGATCATGGCCGAGCCGGCAACGGCTTCCTTGATGCGCAAACTTTCCGGCTTGAGTTTGTTGTTGTTTTCCGCGTTGGCGATGGCCGATCGGAGGGTCTTGGCCACAAGCCGCGCACCCTTGCGGGAAACGACCTGGAGCACCGCCTGCGCCTGCAGGGCCGGGAGGCCCTGGATCTGCCGCACGACTTCGCGCATCTTTTGCGCGGACATCGGCACGTTTTTCATGATCGCGTAGACTTCCATGCTATTTCGCCTCCGCCTTGGCCGTGTGCGCGCCGTGTTTCTTGAATACGCGGGTCGGGGAGAATTCTCCAAGCCGGTGACCAACCATGTTTTCCGTCACAAACACCGGGTTGAAAACCTTGCCGTTGTGCACAGTGAACGTCAGCCCGACGAAATCCGGCGAAATCATCGAACGCCGCGACCACGTCTTGATCGGCGTTTTTTGATTTGTGTCCTTGGCCTTCTGGATTTTTTCCAGCAGGTGAAAATCCACAAACGGACCTTTTTTAATCGAACGTCCCATAAAATTATTTGATCTTCATCGGCCGACCGTTGCGGCGCACAATGATGAAACGATTTGAATGTTTGTATTTGAGGCGCGTCTTGCCGCCCTTCGCCACAAAGCCCCACGGCGAAGTCAATTGTTGCCAGCCGCCGCCGCCCTTTGATTTGCCGGCGCCGCCGCCATTCGGATGGTCAACCGGATTCCGCGCCACGCCCCGGGTGATGCCGCGAATGCCGCGATGCCGCGAACGGCCCGCCTTGCCCAAAATCACATTCTCATGCTCCGCGTTGCCCACCTGGCCGATCGTTGCATAGCATTCCTCGTTGATCCGGCGAATTTCGCCCGAGGGCAGCCGGATCTGCGCATAACCTTCGTCGCGCGACATCAACGTCGCCGCGCCGCCCGCCGAACGCACCACCTGCCCGCCGTGACCCGGCGTCAGTTCGATGTTGTGAATCGCCAGACCGACTGGAATCGCCTTGAGCGGCAGCGCATTGCCAACCTCCGGCGGAGCCGCCGGCCCGCTCGAAATGGTTCCGCCGACCTTGATGCCCGCCGGCGCGATGATGTAACGCTTTTCGCCGTCCTTGTATTGCAACAACGCCAGCCTCGCCGAACGCATCGGATCATATTCGATCGCCACCACCGTCGCCTCCACACCGTGCTTGTTGCGCTTGAAATCCACGAGGCGGATTTTCTGCTTGTGCCCGCCGCCAATGCCGCGCGCGGTCACGCGACCGTACGAATTGCGGCCACCGGTCTTCTTCCGCGTGACGATCAGCGACTTCTCCGGCGTCGTCTTCGTAATATCGCTGAAGTCCGCGATGGTAATATATCGCGTGGACGGCGTTAGCGGTCTAAATGTCTTAACTGGCATAAAAAAACAAAAGTTTTAGCAGCAACTTTGAAGTCGGCAGGCCATCATTCCTGTCCCGGCAGGGAATCAGTTATCGGTCTGCAAACATGCTGTCCTTTCGCACTGAACAACCCAACCGCGCTGTGGCGCAACAAGGGTCTGCCTTCAAGCGAAACGGAGCGAAGAAAATATCAAATGCGCGCCCCAACGCAACAACTTTTTTGAAGAATTTTGAAGGTCTAAATCAACCCGGAACGGCACGAATTGGCCGGGTTTTCCTCATGGTTTGCGGCGTGTTTCCAACAGGGTGCCGACGCTCGACAGGGTGGAAACCACATAGGGCACCATCACCGTCAGCAGCATCTTGAACAAGCGAACCCGGGTTATCTGCCCCGAAAGGATTGCGTCACCGTGATTGATGGCGATGAGGATGAAACCCACGATTAGCGCGTATTTCAGCGCGCGTTTGACCACCGAGGGCCGGAATGCCAGTTGAAACCATTCTTTCATGCGGGCCGACGGTAAACCATCGGCCGGATGGACTCAAGGTTGGCGGGAAATCCCGCTCAAGATGCAACCGGCCTCGTTCTCGTTTATTGATTTTTAGCCGCGAGCCACGCGAAATACCCGAAAAGCTGAATGACAAAACCCATTTGTTTTATTTGGCGTATTTCGTGTGTCTCGCGGTTAATCAATTCCGTTCCGGCGGCGGTGCTGGCCGCTCATTCAATGCCGGAACCGGGCTTGTTTACTGACCTTGGCCAGGCGCTTTTCCCAATCACCCTTGTGCGCCAGCGGGTCGGTGTCCGTGCCCCAAAGTTTTTTTACCATCTCCCGCTGCGGCACAAACGGACATTTCGCCTTCGGCTGCTTGAAGGCGTCCTCCAGTTCGCGCAGGGCCAGTTGCGCGCCGGTCATGATGGCCGTCGGACCGAACCGCCCGTTGAGCGCATGCGCTGCGTCATCGAGCGCGCCCCAGCGTTCCGCCGCCGTGCGCCCCCACAACGTCGGCTGCGTGTCCAGCCGCGCCAGATTCCAAAACGCAATGCGGATCTGCCGGACGGGTTTGAATTGTTTGCCTGTCAATTCACGGAAAATATTTTCCAAAATCACATTGATGATTGAATTTTGAAATTGCGGCTCGCGAAAGCGATGGCCGCCGCTGACTTCGCTGAAATCGTTGAACCGGACCGTCAGGCCAGCCTCGCGCGCCTGCAATTGCTCGCGGCGCAACTGACCGACCAGCCGCGTCGCCTCGCTCAGCGTAAAAGTCAGCGCCGCCTCATAATCCGGCTCGTCGTAGGGCAGCGTGGTGTTGCTCGAAATCGTCGTGCGGTCCTTTACTTCAAGCAGCAGCGGCTCGTTCCACAGGCCATTGGCGAACAGCCAGAGTTGCTGGCCCCAAATCCCGAATTTTTGCCGGAGCAACAGCGATGGCAGTCCGGCCACGTGTCCGAAAGTTTCCGCCCCAAGCGCGGCCAGCGCGCGCTGCCGGTTTTTGCCAATGCCGGAAAGTTCGCGCACGGAACGGTCCTTTAAAAATTCCTTTTCCTGCCCGTTTGGAATCTCAACGAACCCGGGCTTGGCCGCGTCGGTGGCGAGCTTGGCCAGCCGCGATGAATTCGCCAGCCCGGCGGATACGGGCAATTTCACCTCGCGCCAGATCCGGCCGCAGATTTCCTTCACATAATTTTTCGGCGACGTATTTCGCCAGACATGCCGGTCCATCGTCGTGAAATCGAGAAAGCCTTCATCAATCGAAATCGGCACGAGCGTCGGCGAATACTCCTCCAGAATGTGAAACATCTCCTGCGACAAGCGGCGGTATTCGTCGTACTGCGGCCGGCACAAAACCCCCTTCGGACAAAGCCGCTTCGCCTCGAAGCACGCCATGCCGGTCTTGATGCCAAATTTCTTCGCCGCGCGATTGGCCGCGATGACGATGCCGTCGCCACGCCGCCCGCCGCCGACCCAGACCGGGCGTTCCTGCAATTCGGGATTCAGGGCGATCTCGCAACTGGCGAAGAAGCTGTCGCCGTCCACGTGCAGGATGCGAATGGGTGCTTTGACATTCACGGGCAAACCTTAATTGAACCAAATTTCCGGCCGTGTCAAATCCTCGCACGCCGGCTGGGACAAATGCGGTCCAAGCCCGAAGGGCTGGTTTGTAAGCAAAAACGGCGCGGAGTGAATTTTCACCCCGCGCCATGTGGCGGCGGTCTGTGACCGCCGGAAATTTCAGCGACGCTCACCGAGCGCCGCGGCAAATTACGTCAAAACAATCTTGTCGCCGTCCTTCAACGTCACGATGGCTTTCTTCCAATCGGGCGCCCGGCCGGCCTGGGTCGTCCGCTGGCGGCGCAACTTGCCATGCACGTTCAGCGTGTTGACCTTGGTCACCTTGACTTTGAACAGTTCCTGCACGGCCTGGCGGATTTCCGTCTTGTTGGCGCGCCGGTCGGCCACGACGGTGTACTGATTGTACTTCTCGGCCTGGCGCGTGCCCTTCTCCGTCAAACGGACGGTCTTGATGACTTCAAAAGCGTTCATGTTATTCCTTGATCAGACGGGCTTCGACTTTTTCAAACGCGCCCTTCGTGAAGAGCAGTTTGTCGGGCCGCAAAATATCGTAGGTGTTCAACGAATCACTCGTCGTCAGCGCGACGCCGGGAAGGTTGCGCGACGCCAGTGTGAGGTTTTTGTCCGTCTCCAGCGAGACAATCAACGTTGTGCCCTTCAAATCCAGCGTGGACATCAAACCCGCGAAATCCCGGGTTTTGGGCGAAGCCAGCTTCAAATCATCCACCACCACCACGTCACCGGCCTTGAGACGTTCGCTCAATGCCTTGCGCAGCGCCAGCGCGCGGGTTTTCTTGGAAATTTTCTTGCTGAAATCGCGCGGGCGGGGACCGAAAACCACGCCACCGCCAACCCACAATGGTGATTGAAACGAACCGGCGCGGGCGCGGCCGGTGCCTTTTTGCCGCCACGGCTTCTTGTTTGTACCGGAAACTTCGCCGACATTTTTGGTGCAGGCGGTGCCGCTGCGTTGTGCCGCCCGGTACGCGACCACCGCGTCATGGACGGCCTGCGTGCCTTTTCCGTTTTCAACCATCGGGAACCTCACTTCCAGTTCACCCTGGTTTTTTCCTTCAATATTTTTAATGGCAATTTTCATGGCCGTCTAAATTATTTCTTGGCTTCCGCCGGCTTGGCTTCGGCTTTCTTGGTCTCGGCGCCCTTCCGTTTCATGGGCGCGAGGCTCACCGGCGGTTTCCAGCCCTTGGGCCGTTTCTTGGATTCGCGGATGACGACGTAATCGCCTTCCGCCCCGGGAATCGCGCCTTTGACGAGCAAAAGATTTTCCGCTTCGCGCACCTGGATGACCTCCAGGTTCTGCGTCGTGCGCGTGACCTGTCCCATGTGACCGGGCATCCTCATGCCACGCATGACCGTGCCCGGAAACAGGCGCTGGCCGATGGCGCCGCTGCGGCGGTGCCAGCCCTTGGCGCCGTGGGTCGAATCACCGCCGGCAAACCGATGGCGCTTGACGACACCTTCAAAACCACGGCCCTTGGTAACGCCGATCGCATCCACAAAATCGCCGGGCGCGAACAAGGTCGGGCCGACGATGTCGCCGGGCTTCACTTCCTTCGAAAAATTACGGAATTCGCGGATGCGCTTCACCGCCGCGCCGTTTTGTTTTTTGATGTGGCCGAGCAGCGCCTTGGTGAGCCGCTGCTCCTTTTGATCGTCGAACCCGAGCTGGACGGCGTTGTACCCGTCCTTGCCGGCCTGGGTTTTGACCTGAAGCACGCGGTTGGGGCCGGCGAGCACTACCGTGACGGGAATCAGCGCCCCGCTGGCATTGTAAACGCGGGTGCTGCCTAGTTTTTTTCCTAAAAGTCCGAGGGGCATGGTCGTTTCTCCTTAAATCTTGATGGTGATGTCCACACCCGCCGGAAGATTGAGCTTCTTCAATTCATCCACGGTCTTGGCCGTCGGATCGAGAATGTCAATCAGCCGCTTGTGGGTGCGTTGCTCGAAGGTCTCCTGCGACTTCTTGTCCGAGTGCGGCGAACGCAGCACGGTAAAGCGCTCGATGCGGGTCGGCAGCGGGATGGGTCCGGCGACGCGCGCGCCGGTGCGTTTGACGGTGTCGGCAATTTCGCGCGCCGACTGGTCTATGACGCGATGGTCATAGGCCTTAAGTCGAATTCGAATGCGTTGGGCAGCCATACAAAGAACAATTGTCTGTTAATGGTTTCAATTAATTTACCGCTTCAATCTTTGAAAGCGGACGGAAAGCATACTAGCTGAACCCCATTGTGCAACATCTTTTTTAGAAAAATTTTGGTTGTCTTAAACTGACCGGATCAAAATTAAGGCCGCTTGCAAAACGTGGCAATAAACGTAAATTTGGCCTATGAGTAAAACAGAGATTCTGGCGGAATTGCCCAAGTTGGGCGTGGAAGACCGTCGCGAAATCCTCGACCGCATTTGCGAAATGGAAGAGCGTGACTTGCTCAACGGTACTGCGACGCCGGAGGAAAAATTGTTGCTTGACCGTGAACTGGAGGAATACCGCCGGAACCCTGAAGCCGGTTCGAGTTGGAATGAAGTTGAGGCCCGCATCCGCAAACCATCCTGACCGTGAAATGGCGCGTCATTATCCGGCCAAATGCGGAGGCGGATTTGCGGGAGGCGTGGTCGTGGTATGAATCTCAACGCGCCGGTTTGGGCGACGAACTGCTGATTGAAGTTCACGCCGCAATTCGTTTTTTGGAAACCGACCCTGAACGGCGACCGTTTTATTACCGCGATTTTCACCGCTTGATCACACGACGGTTCCCTTACAAACTTTTCTACCGCATCGAGGGCAGGCGCGTTATCGTATTCCGCATTTTGCATGCGAAACTGGAACACCGGCGGCAGCTTTAGAGTTGCCTAAACGTGGCAAGCCGTAGGGCTGGCATCGTTGTAGAAATTGCAAAGAAATGAATCGAGCTCCGTAGGAGCGACATCATCGGAATATGCCGCCCCGACGGGGCTGGATTTGGTTTTTGGGTATTTGGTTCTACAAAGATACCGCGCCTACGGCGCTGGTAGGGCGGGCACTCCGCTGCCCACCGCTGCTCTGAATGCAAAGACCGGCGCGCACGGAGTTCGCGCCCAGGGAAGTGACAGGTGACGTGTGGCGTGCGACATGATTTCCCGTCACTTGCACGTGTCACTCGTCACATTCCTGGCATCGTGTCGGCCAAGGTGCTTGCGCACGGCCACCAATGCGTCGGCGGCACTGGCGGCGAGTCCCGACATGTCGGGAGAGAATGTCAATTACGCGGTCAAGAGTCCCGACGCGTCGGGATTGAGCTTCCTCGAATCGGTGCCGGACGTGGACGCCAAGCTCAAATCGCCCAACACGGCGGATGAGAAGTTTGAGGATGTGGTGAAGTCGGCGCAGGATGCGGCGGTGCTGGTCCTCGTTTATTAAATAAGGAAAGCAAGAAGGCAGGAACTGTTTTTTCCTGGTTTCATGTGTTCCTTATTAAATCCCAACTACGTCCGTGCCGCCGGTTTCTTCGCCGCCTGGTCCAGAATCGTCGTCAGGACGCTGTTCGGCACCTGGGCAAAGGTGAACGGCTCCATGGAATAGGACGCGCGGCCTTTCGAGAGCGAACGGATGGCCGTGGCGTAACCGAACATTTCCGCCAGCGGCACGTTGGCGTTGAGCACGGTCTGGCCGTTCTTCGCCTCGATGCTGACAATCGTGCCACGACGACGGTTGATGTCGCCAAGCAGATCGCCCTGATACTCGTCCGGCGTGGTGCATTCCACCTTCATGATGGGTTCCAGCAAAATCGGACCGGCTTTCTTGAAGGCGTCCTTGAGCGCGAAAATACCGGCCATGCGGAACGCGAGTTCGTTCGAGTCCACTTCATGGAACGAGCCGTCAACGACTTCAACCTTGATGTCAATGACCTGATAGCCCGCGTAAACGCCGCCCTTGATGGCTTCTTCGATGCCGTCAATGACCGCCGGGATGTATTCCTTGGGAATGGAGCCGCCGACAATTTCGTCAACCACTTCCACGCCCTTGCCTTTTTCGTTCGGCTCGACGGTGATGCAGGCGTGGCCGTACTGGCCTTTGCCGCCGGATTGACGGATGAACTTGCCTTCGCCCTCGGCCTTCTTGGTGATGGTCTCGCGATACGCGATCTGCGGCGCGCCGGTGTTGGCCTCCACCTTGAATTCGCGCTTGAGCCGGTCAATGATGATTTCCAGATGCAGCTCGCCCATGCCCGCAATGATGAGCTGGCCGGTCTCCTCGTTGGTGAAGCAACGGAACGTCGGGTCTTCCTCCGCAAGCCGTTGCAGGCCTTCGGACAACTTGTCGCGGTCCTGCTTGGTCTTCGGTTCAACGGCCATGCTGATGACCGGTTCCGGAAACGTCGGCGGTTCGAGCGTCACGTCAAAATCCTCGTTGCACAACGTGTCGCCGGTCGTGATGTTGCGCAGACCGACCAGCGCGGCGATGTCGCCGGCGAACACCTCGTTGATGTCCTTGCGTTCGCTGCCCTGGATGACCATGAGGCGGCTGACGCGTTCGCGTTTGCGCGTGCGGGGATTGTAAATCGTGTCGCCCTTTTTAAGATGACCGGAATAGACGCGGAAGAACACGAGCTTGCCGGCGTAAGGGTCGGTCCAAAGCTTGAACGCGAGCGAGCAGAATTTTTCGTTGTCGTTCGTCGGCACCTTGACGACGACTTCCGTGCCCAGTTCGTGACCTTCCGCGCCGGGAACGTCCAGCGGGCTGGGCAGATAATCCACCACGGCGTCCACCAGAATCTGCACGGCTTTTTTCTTGAAGGCCGAACCACAGAGCACCGGCACCAGTTCGATCTTGCAGGTGAGGCGGCGGATGGCGGCCTTGAGCACCGCCGGCTCAATCGGCTTTTCTTCCAGGACCAGGTTGGCAATCTCGTCATCCTTGTTGGAGACCGCGTCAATCAATTCCGCGAGCGCGGCTTCGGCGCGCTCCTTGTGCTCGGCGGGAATTTCTTTGACTTCGTAATTCAAACCTTCGGTGGTCAAATCGCCTTCGCCCCAGATGACGGCCTTCTGGTTCACCACGTCAATGACGCCGGAGAATGCCTCTTCCGCGCCGATGGGCAGGAAAATGGGATACGCATAAGCCTTGAGCTTGTTGCGCATGTCGGCCAGGGCGTTTTCAAAATTCGCGCCCATGCGGTCCATCTTGTTGACGAACGCAATGCGCGGGACGCTATACTTCGTGGCCTGCCGCCAGACCGTTTCAGATTGCGGCTGCACGCCGGCCACCCCGCAGAACACGGCGACCGCGCCGTCGAGCACGCGCATCGAGCGTTCCACTTCGGCGGTGAAATCCACGTGGCCGGGCGTGTCAATGATGTTGATGCGATGCGGAACGTTGTTGAACGCCTTGTAAATCGAATCTTCGCCCGGCTTGGCGCATTTCTGCGTCCAGAAGCAGGTGACCGCCGCGCTGGTGATGGTAATGCCGCGTTCGCGTTCCTGCTCCATCCAGTCGGTCACCGTATTGCCGTCGTCCACGTCACCAATCTTGTGGATGAGGCCGGTGTAAAACAGAATGCGCTCGGTGGTGGTCGTCTTGCCCGCGTCAATGTGCGCCGCGATGCCAATGTTGCGCGTGCGCTCCAGCGTATATTCGCGTTTGGGCGAATTCGGCGATTTCATTTTTTCAGCAACGGCTTCCATCTTGGATCATATAATAAAAACGCCCGGAGCTTACAGCCTTTGGGGGATTGTCCAACTAGATCCTACCAGCGGAAATGTGCAAACGCCTTGTTGGCCTGCGCCATCTTGTGCACCTCGTCGCGTTTGCGGATGGCGTTCCCCTGCCCCTGATAGGCTTCAAGAATTTCCGCCGCGAGCGCCTCGCGCATGGGCATGCCCTTGCGGGCGTCCGCGAAATCCACGATCCAGCGCAGCGCGAGCGCTGCCTGCCGGTCGGCGGGCACTTCCAGCGGCACCTGATACGTTGCGCCGCCGACGCGGCGGGCCTTGGTCTCGATGCGCGGCTTGGCGTTGTCCACCGCGCGCTGCAAAATTTCCACTGGATTGCTCGCCGGATTTTTTTCCGAGATGCTGTCGAACGCGCCGTAGACAATCCGCTGCGCGGTGCTCTTCTTGCCGCCCTGCATGATGGTGTTGACCAGGCGCGCCAACGAGGGCGCTCTGGAATTTTCCATCTTTGGCTACTGGCCGTCGGGTTGCTTGTCGTCTGCGGGACATGATTCGTTAAATTGTTAAAAAGTTAAACCGTTGAATAGGTCCGCAATTCGCGGGCGCGGCGGCGGCTCTTCTCCCGTTTCGGACGTTTCACGCCGTACTTGGACGGCTTACCGGCGTTTTTCCACGCCGGCGGCGTCGAGCGTGCCGCGCACGATGTGATAACGCACGCCGGGCAAATCCTTCACCCGGCCGCCGCGGATGAGCACGATCGTGTGCTCCTGCAAATTGTGGCCTTCGTCCGGGATGTAGGCGATGATTTCGTGGCCGTTGGTCAAACGGACCTTGGCCACCTTGCGCATCGCGGAGTTCGGCTTCTTGGGCGTGCGCGTCATGACCTGGATGCAGACGCCACGGCGAAACGGCGAATTTTCCAAGGCGGGCGACTTGGACTTATACTTTACCTTACGGCGGCCCTTGCGACGAGTTGATTGATTGTCGGCATTTTGTGTTAAA
>CAVXLF010000019.1:0-25234 GCA_963762585.1 uncultured Verrucomicrobiae bacterium | reverse complement strand
CGACGAGTACCTTCTCTATAGAAGGATGATCCCGTGCTACCGTCCGCAATGTCTTTAAGGCCTATCGTCTTGCCGCCACGGAGGGCGATATTGGCTGTGATCAGGACCTTACAGCTGGAGTCATTGATGCGGTGAGTTAGGATCGGAACTAAATCCACCAAACACAACGGAGTGAATGGCACCAATACGCGCACAGGCGAGCATCGCTATTGCAGCTTCAGGGATCATGGGTAGGTAGATGCATATTCGGTCGCCTCGACGCACCCCAAGCGATCGTAACGCGTTTGCTGCGCGACCGACTTCTTGGTGCAGGTCGCGATAGGTGAACTTTCGAACTTGATCGTCTTCTTCGCCTTGCCAGATGATGGCGATTTTGTCAGATAGATGGCGATCCAGGCAATTACTGCAGACGTTCAATTGGCCATCAGCAAACCAGGTGTGCTCTACTTTGGTTGGTTCCCACACATAGCTAGCTGCGACTGTAGGAAAGCGAACCCACTGCAGCGTTTTTGCCTGCTCGAGCCAGAATGAATCATTCTCCTCGATGGATCGCCGATAGAGCGTTTCGTAATCTGCCAACTGCTGAATATGCGCCTTGGCAGCGATATCAGGCAGAGGAGGAAAACGGCGTTCTTCATGTAGCAGGTGCGAAAATGGGGAGGGCTCCGATGGATTAGTCATGCCCCATATCGGCCAGATCACGGTAAGCAGCCACAAGATTCTGCTGCACTTCTTTCATTGTTGCATAGGAAGCTTCCATTTTTCGACGGCGCTAATGAATCGTTTGCGTGTGCCCAAGACGGCTAGCGTTGAGCCGGCGGCCCCGAAGAGGCGTTCACCTTCTGCTGTGAATCCTTCGGAGAGCCTGCCGCTAGGCCCGCCAGCTGCCGGAGAACGTTCAGATCGACCTCTTTGTTTGGAGTAGTCATCCCGTCCCCTCCTCTTGATCTCAGTATCGCCCCGCTAAAAATTTATTTCAAGGGTTATCCAAAGTCCAAAGCCCAGTCGATGGATGGCAGGCCCCTTGCTCGGCTAGAAAACAGTTTGTTTGGGAGAAGTGCTTGCAACCGAAGAATCCATTGTATGCTGACAGCGGGGAGGGATGTGCACAGGTGAGAATGAGATGCTGATGGTTCCCTTGGATTTCTTTAACGCTACGGACCTTATCTGCTGCGGATTTACCCCAAAGCAAAAAACGGTCACTCTTGCGGCCCAGATGGCTGCGATCACGGCATCGGTAAACCATTGCCCAACCTTTGCCGTAATGGGAGTTGGCTTGGGCATCTCTGACCGTAAGCGTGGCGTTGAGAAGGAGGACTCCCTGGGTGGCCCATGGAATAAGGCAGCCATGCGAGGGCTGTTGCAGGGTCCTAGGTCGGTTTCTAGCTCTTTAAAAATATTTTTCAGTGAGGGAGGAGGCACCACCCCAAGCGGTACGCTGAAGCAGAGTCCATGGGCTTGTCCCTTTCCATGATAGGGATCTTGACCGACAATCACCACTCGGACTTTATTGTATGGCGTGCTGTCTGGAGTGCATTAAAGACAAGTTCCTTGGGAGGGTAGATGGGAAGTTGTTGTTCGTTCTCTTTCTAGCTCAACAAAGGCGGCCAGTTCTGCGATATAGGGCTGAGAGAGCTCTTCTTCGAGTTCCTTACGCCAGCTGCTCTCCAACTCAAAAGGGCAAAATTTCATGATGGGGGGCCAAAGGTTACGAGTGCAGGGCAACGAAAGGTTGCGTAGATTTTGGGAAAGAAGCGCGTTTGCTTCTCTTTTTCGCTTTTATCAATAAAAACCGGTAATACGGGCACGGGATATTCTGCTAGGAATTTCGTGCATCACCTGAGATAGTCTTTGAGTTTCCGCTGTCACATCCTGGTTCTCTACAAAGATGCAGGATGCTAATCCCTTTGTCTAAAGCCTTGCGCAGGAGTTTGAGGCATTTTGGATTGTTCTCCCAGCGATTCTATCTCAGGCAGGAAACGACTCTCAGTAGAAGGTAGAGGCGCTTTGAGCCAGGGTTTGCTATGGTCTTGCTCTTGCTCGATGAAGAATCTCATACGGCGCCGTTGGGCTCCCAGCAATACCAGGGTGTCATTCCAGGCGGTGTGGCTGCAGATGTAAATGGCTGCTGACTGGGGAATGTGCTCACGGCCCGAAAGAAGGTCATACTGAAAACGCAATCGCGAGCATACCATCCCCACAAAACGTGTGACATAGTCAAAGAGCTGGTAATTGATAATGCCTCCAAGGATTAGGGTCATCCAATCCCTATCGCCAGAAAGCCTGTGTTGGCAGGCAATTGGAGAACCTCTGACAGCAGATAGAGGAAGGCACAGGCGAGTAATACACAGAAGAAGCAGAGGAAATTTGTTGCTGCGACCACCTGACCTCGATATTCTTTGGGGCTGGCGATTTGAATAAAACTCTCCCCAAAGGTGTCGCCCACATGGCCACCAAAAAAGCCTGTTAAGGTCACAACTGGAAGAACCACCCACAGATCCCGTGCACAGGCCCCATAATGAAGCAGCCGATCACATCACTCCAAGGCCACCCAATGGCACAAGTCCCAACTCTACTTCTTTCCCTGAGATCTTGCCCGATAGCACGGCCCCGAAGCCAATTCCCAGCGCCATCACTAGAAAGAGGTATCCTCCTTGTACGGTCGCTAAGGCCCAATCGTTCTACGGCCAGCGGGATCATGTTGATCTGAAAAAACGCCGCGCAAAACATAAAAGTAAGCCGGAGGCGAACACCGCACGTTAGCAAAGAGGGCTCTGCACGCGCTAGTTTTAGCGTTTGAAACACCTCATCCAAAATGCGCGGTGTCACTTTTTTGGTTGAGCCGGCAGGAGGTGTGTTGCTCGATCATAAAACTCGTCGCCAGCCCAATCACGGAAAGCAGCGTGCAGAATAACCCCCCCACTAAAAAGTTGCGGTCTGTTGTCTCCAATACAGAAGCGAGGGAATAAATTTGCCGATGATAATGGCTAGAAATGTTAAACATCGTCAGGAGCCCATTAGCGCTTGAGATGCGTTCTGTGGGTACCAGTTCAGGAATAATCCCATATTTGGATGGGCCAAAAATGGCGCTTTGCGTGGCCATCAAAAAGAGGATCCCATAGCCGCCGATTTTGCTTTCAAATACAAAAGCTAGCACGCCCAAGGCCATGATGATTAGCTCTAAGATCTTGGTTGCGACAATGATATCTCGCTTGCTTATTCGGTCCGCCAACGTCCCAGAGACGGAGGAAAACAGGAGAAATGGCAAGACGAAAATACCACCGGCCTGGCGGCAATTCGGGCACTAGCCTCAATCCCGTCAATTTGTATGAAGAGATAGACCAGTAACCATTTGTAGATGTTGTCATTCAACGCACCCAGAAACTGGGTCACGTTAAGATAAGTACGGACGTGCTGATGGTCGGCGAAATGCGGGATCCGGAAACCATGCGCCTCACCTTGAGTGCGTCGGAAACCGGCCACCTCGTCCTGGCCACCGTCCATTCCTCCAGCTGCGCCGAGGCGCTGCAACGCGTGGCTGCGGCTTTTCCGGCGGAAATTCAAAGCGCCGTCTGCGCGCAACTGTCCGATTGCCTCGTCGCGGCGGTCTCCCAACGGCTCCGCTTCCGGCAGGATTTGAACATCGCCGTCCCCGAATGTGAAATCCTGATGGCGACCCATGCCGTGAAAAATTTCGTCCGGACCCGCGAATTTTTCAAGGTCATCACGGCCATCGAAACCGGCGCCGACCACGGCATGTGGACCTTCCAGCGCTATGCCAAATGGCTGGAAACCCGGACCAATTTCTTCATCCCCGGCCAGGGCGCGGAACCGCCCGACAGCGAACCGTCCGAATCCCTTCCCGCCGCCACGCTGCCGGCCGTCGCCATCACGCCAAAAGCGGAAAAGAAAACCAAAGCCCCGGACGCGACCGAAGGCGGGCGGATCGAAATCGAACCGGTCGAGGGTGAATTCGGGAAGATCCTCAAGACCAAGAAACCGTAACCCGATGGACCGGTGTCAAAAATTTGTTTGCGTCGGTGGAGCATTGGCCGCTTCGTTCCTGATGGGAGTATTTCTGACCGGCTGCACCACGCAGTCCCAGGCCGAAGTCCAGGCACAATCCGCTTATATTGCCGGGCAAAGAGATGCGTTTGCCAGCCTGGCGGCTAGGCAACGTAACAGCGTGACGGTGATCGGGCCGGTGCAAAACTCCGAGGTGACGTGGACCAACGACCTGACACTATCCCAGGCAATCATCACCGCCAATTACACCGGTTCCGATAATCCGAGGCAAATCATTCTGACGCGCCAGGGCCAGACGACCCGGATTGATCCACAGGATTTGCTGCAAGGTCAGGATGTGCCGCTGCAACCCGGCGACATTGTCACCCTTCAGCAATAATTGGCTGTTTTTCCCCTTCACCGCCCGATTTCGAGCCTTTGAGCTTGGAATTTTTTCTTCTGGGTTGGACAGCCATTGTCCAACCCCACCCGCTAGGATGTCGTCAAAAATGAATGGCAAGCTATGAACAACGAACAACTCGAACTCGGCATCCACGGCAATAAATTGCAGCTGAATGGGACGGGACATCCCGTCACCCGCGACCGGCGTGCCCGCGCCAGCTGGTGGTTTGCCCAAATGCGGACCATCGTCAGCCGCGCCATGGATTGGGAAACCGCCGGCCAGCCGCGCCCGGAACAAATCTGGATTCCCGGCGCGCACCGCGAAGTGGAAGTCTAGGGAATACAGAAGGGCGAAGGCAGAATGAGAAATGAAATCAGGCGCTGCGCGCAAAAAAGTTTCTTCATTTTTCCTTTTGCCTTCTGCCTTCCCCGTATCCGGCGCTTACAAAATCGCGGATCACGGCGATTTCCTCCTCAATCATCGTGTGGGCCTTGGCAAATTCACGCCAGGCCACGTTGAGGCCCGCGGCCTGGAGGAGCGGGATTTGCGGGCGGACCTGGGCAATCGGCACCATCGGGTCGGCTGTGCCATGCGTCAGCAGCAGCCGTTGTTGCCGGGCCACCGGTGGCAGTTCCTTGACCAATTTTTCCGGCTCGCACACCCAGCCGCTGATGCCAACCACGCCCGCCAGCCGGTGGGGATAACGCAAACCGACCTCGGCGGCCATCAAACAGCCCTGCGAGAAACCGCCCAGGGTGATTTGTTCCGCCGGGAATCCACGCGCGCGCAAATCATCGAGCAGCTCAAAAAGCAACTTCCGGCTGCGCTGCACGCCGGGCAGGATGTCATTCAAATCAAACCACGAAAACCCCCCGTAGTATTGATCCGGAGCGTTGACCAGCAGAAAATTCAGCCAGGGCAGGCCCATCGCCTCCGGCAGCCAGCGGTAACCTTCGATGCTGTCACCCAGGCCGTGCAACATCACCATCAAACGCCGGGAACTTTTTTCCCGGGCCGGAACCAGTTCACTGTGTAACATGAAATTAATTTCCCGAAGCGGCGATGGCTTTCAAGTGTTTGGCCTCCTGATCGAGCCACTGAATCAATTGCTGGCGTTCGGCGGCGGTGAGCCGGGCGCCCACATGGATCAGTTTGTATTTGGCCGGCGGCATTTCGTTGTAACCCAGCTCTTCGCTGGCGTCTTCCAGACGCTTCGCGGCGCGCGCCGGATCGTTCACCGGCCAGTTGGAGAAATCCACGTGCCGGCGGCCGCCCTCCACATCGTCCACAATCAGCCAGGACACCGGCGCGATATGGCTGTACCACGGCCATTTGGTCTCATAGGAATGACAATCGTAACACGCCCGGTGGAACATCCCGTTGATGTCCGGCGGCGGCATGGTGGCGGCCAGAAAATCATGTATCACCGGCGGATTCGTGCGCGCCGGATTGGTAAATTGCAACAGCACAAAGACCACGATCAGTGCTCCCAGAATCCGTTTGTATTTGGTTTTCATTTAATTCATCGGACACGCAGATGCGCAAAACGTTCGCGCGCGACTGAATTGGTTTCATCCCACGAGCTTCGCCGCATTCACCACCCGCGGCAAAAATCCCGGCCCGCGCCGGACCCGGGCCAACCGGCCCTGCGACCATTTTTGGAACCGGTAAAGCGCGCCGAACAGAAAATCCGGCGCCGCCCCGCCCGGCCCGCCGACAAGTTCCGCACCCCGCCGCACGTTGTCAACCAGCCAGGCCGGCAACCGGGCGTGATACGGATTGCGCCTCACCTCACCCGCGTGGCACGTCAGCGCCGCGACCAGATCGCCAACCTCGGCAACACCCAATTCAACCAGCAAATTGGGGTCCGTCATCTGCCCCCAAAATTCCGTCTCAACGACGTGGCATTGAAAGCTGACGGGCAGGGTCTTGAGCGCGTCCAGAACCAGAAAATGCGTGCCGACGTGCGCCGGATGCCAGTCGTTCCCGTGCGGCAGAAAAATGATGCGCGGACGCTGTTCCGAGAGAATCCGGGCGATGATTTTGACCGCCGCGTTCCAATGGGTCCGGTTTTGTTTTCGTGATTCAAGAGTGATTTGCTCCAAACCCTGTTCCCGGGGCAGAATCAAACCAAAGCCCAGCGACTTGCAGGCGTCGCGTAATTCACGCCGCCGGGCCGCCCGCCGGCCCTGCTGACTGCCCAGCGTCACCGCCACGTTGATGACGTTCCATTGGGCTTCGCGCAACAGCCGCAAGGCCAGCCCACCGACGATGCATTCATCGTCCGGATGCGGCGAAAAAATCAAAGCCTTGGGCGCGCCGGACGGAATCCGGGACCGCGCCGGTCGGGCAATTTTTTCGGGGCGCAGCGACCTGCCCTTTTTGATCAGCTGCTCAAATTGGGAGACATATTCGCGCGCGTTCATGCCTTTTTATTCGCCGATGCCCCGCCAAACAACAATCGCAAACTGTTCATCACCACCACCACCGTGCTGCCTTCGTGGCCGACCACGCCGATGGTCAGCGGAATTTTTCCGAGCATGGCGAACGATACCAGCACCACCACCGTGCCGAGCGAAATGACCAGATTTTGCCGGATGACGCGCCGGGCCCGCTGGCTCAAACGGAACGCAGCGAGAAAATTCTCAAGCTTGTCGTGCATCAGCACCACGTCGGCCTGCTCCAGTGCGGCGTCCGAACCGCGCGCGCCCATCGCCACCCCAATATAAGCCGCGGCGAGGCTGGGCGCGTCATTCACGCCATCGCCAATCATCGCCACCCGCTTTCCTTGTTCGCTCAATTCCTGGATGGCGGCAACTTTCTGCTCCGGCTTCAACTCCGCCCGCACGTCATCCAGGTTCAAATCCGAGCGCAAATGATCGGCGGCGGCCTTGCGGTCGCCGGTCAATACCACGCTGCGCAGCCCTTCGCCGCGCAATTCCTCAATAACCGAGGCGGATTGCGGGCGGATGTCATCGCGCAAGATCACGCGTCCGAGCAGATCGCCGGCGGCGACCCAGACCTCGGACGTGCCGGCGCCGGATTGCGGTGCGGCAAATCCAGCCGGGCAAACCTGCGATTGAACCCATTCGCGTTTGCCGAGAAAAATTTCCTGGCCGGCATGACGCGCTTTCAAGCCTTCGCCGGTGACGGATTCAAACTGCGGGAACTCAATGACTCCCAACCCGTGCTGCTTGCCGTGGCGCGTGATGGCGCGGGCCAGCGGATGCGTCGAAAGTTTTTCCAGCGAATACGCAAGCTGCACGATTTCGCTTTCGCGTCCGGGCGGAAAACTCTCGGCGGTTTCCACGCGCAATTCGCCGGTGGTGAGCGTGCCGGTTTTGTCGAGCGCAACCACGTTGACCTCGGCGAGCTTTTCCACCGCCGCGCCGCCGCGAAACAGGATGCCGTGCCGCGCGCCCCAGGCGATGGCCGCGAGCACCGCCGAAGGAATGGAAAGCACGAGCGCACACGGGGAAGACACCACCAGCAACGTCATGGTGCGATAAAAGGCGCTGTGCGATTCGATTGTGGATTTGAATGCCGCCAGCCCAAAACCGAGCCACCACACGAAAAACATCGCGAACGACAGGCCGATGACGCCGTAGGTGTAATAGGTGCTGAACCGGTCGGCGAACACCTGCGCCGGCGCTTTTTGCTGCTGCGCCTCGCGGATGAGGGTGATGATTTTTTGGAGCGAGCTTTCGGCGGCCGGCCGGGCGACCACCACTTCGACCGCGCCCCACAAATTGATGGTCCCGGCCAGCGCATTGTCGCCGACTTTTTTTTCCACGGGCGTGGCTTCGCCGGTGAGATTCGATTCGTCCGCGGCCGTGCTGCCCCTGGCAATTTCTCCGTCCACGGGAAATTGCGCGCCGGGTTTGATGAGCAGGCGCATCCCCCGATTGAGTTGTTCGACTTTGACCTCGCGTTCCGCTCCCCGGGCGTCAATCACCGTGGCGACCTTCGGCGTGTCGCGAAACAGCGAGCGGATTTCCTTCTGCGTGCGGCCGAGCGCGTAATGTTCGAGCGCGCCGGAGAGCGAAAATAGAAACAGCAACGTGGCGCCTTCCGCCCAGGCGCCGATGGAGGCGGCGCCGGCCGCCACAAAAAGCATGAGGAAATGCACGTCAATCGTGCGCTTCTGCAGCCGTTCCCAAACCTCTTCCGCCGGGTAAAAGCCGCCCGCCAGGCAGGCCGCCACAAAACTGACAATGGCCGGGGTGGGCAGACCAAATCGACCGAGGAAGAACCCGGCCAACCCGAATACGCCGCACAAAATCGCGGCGGCCAGCTGGGTTTTCCATTCGTCAATCTCCCCGACGTGTTCAAGAAATTCGACGTCGCGGGGAACGACCTTCGGAAACGGCATGTCCCGCCAGCGCCAGAATTTCGGCGCGGTCGGGCACGTGACGCGGGCGATGGTCGTGGTCGGGCCGTCGTTTTGGATCGTGATTCTTTTGCGTTCAGCCTCGGACAACGGGGTGTCGCACGTGAAACAATCGCCCGCGCCGCTCAACAACGAACAGGCGCGTCCGGCCTCGACGGTTTGGGCAGCCTGAAACTGGGTCGTGATGCGCTCCGTGAGCCTGGCCACATCGGCGCGGCCCAGCGTGGCCACGGAGATTTTCTGGTGCGCGCGGTCAATGGTCACCGCCTCCAGCGTCGGCTCCGCGGCCAGCGTGTCCACGACCGAACGCGCGAGACAGGGGTCGGCCTCGTGCCGGTCAGCGCGGTTGATGGACGGCGAACTCATGGCCAATTGGTTTTAACATATCGCCGGAGGCGGCGCGATGCAAAAGGGGCGCATAAAAATCAAATTGAACTGTTCAAACCCGTGCGTCTCTGGCAATTTGCGGCGATAACCGCGGCTGAAGCAACGCACGACATCCATGAGCAAAACATACGGCAAACCACACACCTTGAATCAAAAGGTTCTCAATTGGGTTAAATCGATGGCCGAACTCTGCCAGCCGGAGCGCCTCCATTGGTGCGATGGTTCGGAGGCGGAAAATCAGACGTTATGCGATTTGATGGTCAAGAGCGGCACGTTCATCAAGCTCAACCCCAAGAAGCGCCCGGGCTCGTATCTGGCGCGCTCGCACCCGAGCGACGTGGCCCGCGTGGAAGACCGGACGTTCATCTGCTCCCAAACCGCAGACGAAGCCGGGCCGACCAATAATTGGGCCGAACCGGCCGCGATGAAGAAAACGCTGCTCGGCCTGTTCAAGGGCTGCATGAAGGGCCGGACGCTGTATGTGATTCCATTCGCCATGGGGCCGTTGGATTCACCCATCTGCAAAATCGGCATCGAAATCACCGATTCGCCTTACGTGGTGGTCAACATGCGCATCATGACGCGCATGGGCCAAGCCGTGCTGGACAAGCTGGGCGTGAACGGCACGTTCATTCCCTGCATGCACTCGGTGGGCGCGCCGCTGTCACCCGGGCAAAAGGACGTTGCGTGGCCCTGCGAAGGCGACCCCAAAAACAAATACATCGTTCATTTTCCCGACGAACCTTCCATCTGGTCGTACGGCTCCGGTTATGGCGGCAACGCGTTGCTGGGCAAAAAATGCCTCGCGCTGCGCATCGCCTCCACCGTGGCCCGGAAGGAAGGCTGGATGGCCGAACACATGCTCATCCTTTGCCTGACGTCGCCCCCGGGCAAAAAATATTACTTCGCCGCCGCCTTTCCGAGCGCCTGTGGAAAAACCAACCTGGCCATGATGCTGCCGACGGTGCCGGGCTGGAAGGTCACCACGCTGGGCGACGACATCGCCTGGATTCGCATCGGCAAAGACGGACGGCTTTACGCCATGAACCCGGAAACCGGCTTTTTCGGCGTGGCGCCGGGCACTTCCGCGAAATCCAATCCCAACGCGCTGGCGGCCTGCGCCAAAAACACGATATTTACCAACGTCGTGCTGACGCCGGACAATGATGTCTGGTGGGAAGACATGGGCGTGCCGGCGCCGGCCAAGGGCATTGACTGGCAGGGCAATGAATGGACGCCCGGCAGCGGAAAGAAGGGCGCGCACCCGAATTCACGTTTTACCGCGCCCGCGTCGCAATGCCCGGTCATTGATCCCGACTGGCAGAATCCCGAAGGCATGCCGCTCTCGGCGATTTTGTTCGGCGGCCGCCGGCCGCACACGATTCCGCTCGTCAGCGAGGCCTTTGATTGGGAGCACGGGGTGTTCATGGGTTCGGCCTGCGGTTCGGAAACCACCGCCGCTGCGCTCGGCCAGGCCGGGGTGCTGCGCCGCGATCCCTTCGCCATGCTGCCGTTCTGCGGGTACAACATGGGCGATTACTTTGCCCACTGGCTCTCCTTCGCGCAACGCACCGACCGCGACAAACTGCCAAAGGTTTACTCGTAAACTGGTTTCGCAAGGACGCGACCGGCAAATGGCTCTGGCCCGGTTACGGTGAAAACAGCCGGGTGCTCAAATGGATTTGCGACCGGGTCGAAGGCATCGGCCGGGCGCATAAGACACCGATTGGAAATCTGCCCGCGCCGGACGCGCTCGACCTTTCGGGATTGAACCTTCCGGCCAACGATCTCCAGCAATTGCTCGCGGTGGACGCGGCCGGCTGGAAGGAGGAAATCAAAGACGTGGCCGTGAATTACGCGAAGTTCGGCGGGAAACTGCCGAAAGCCTTGAGCGACCAGCTGGTCAGTTTGCGAAACCGGTTCGGCTGACGGCCTCTTTGTACCGCCAATGAGTGGACCCGCCGTTGCGGTGTCCGCTTCACTCAAGCAGCGTTTTTACTTTTGCCAGGGCTTCATCCAGTTTGCCGGCGTCCTTGCCGCCGCCCCGGGCGTTATCCGGTTTCCCGCCGCCTTTGCCACCAACCAGCGGCGCAATCTGCTGAATGATTTTGCCGGCCTGAACCTTCCCCACGAAATCGGGCGTGACCGCCGCCATGAGCGCCACGCTGCCCGCCTGCGAACCGCCGCCGAGCACAATGACGCCCTGGAAACTCGCCTTCAATGAATCGGCAACGGACTGGAGAAAATCGCCATCCACCGCGCCCAGATTGTGGATGATGGCAGGAATCCCGTTGATGGTTTTTATCTCCTCGAGCAAACGGCTGGCGGCATTGGAAGCTTCGCGTTGCTGCGCCGACTTGAGTTGTTTCTCCACCGCCTTCTGGTGTTCGAGCAGCGACTCGATTTTCTTTTCCAGTTCATGCACAGGTGAGTTGACCTTGCCCGCCAGCAACTTGATCAGCTGCACTTCGTCGGCGGCCTGGCGATAGGCTTCCAGGCCGGCAACGGCTTCAATGCGCCGGACACCGGCGGCAATCGCGCTTTCACCCACGATGCGGAACAAACCAATCTCGCCCGTCGCGCGCGTGTGCGTGCCGCCGCAAAGCTCCATCGAATAACCATTCAACTCCCCTGCTCCACCGCCGATCTGGACCACGCGGACGGTGTCGCCGTATTTGTCGCCGAAGAATTGCATTACATCCTTGCGCGATTTCACGCCGGCATAGGGCACTTCCGTCCAGCTTACGCCGGCATTTTCAAGGATGCGTTCGTTGACGAGCTTTTCGATGTCGGCGATCTGTTGCGGCGTGAGCGGCGCACTGTTGAAATCAAAGGTCAATTTGTCCGGACCGACAAACGAGCCCTTCTGCGAAGCATCCTTGTTCACGACTTCATGGAGTGCCCAGTGCAGCAAATGGGTAACGGTGTGGTGACGTTGAATGGCGTTGCGGCGATCGCGGTTGACAGCCAGTTTGACTTTAGCACCAGTGGAAATTGTCTTCGCTTCGCCGACGATATGAATGAAAGTATTCCCCACTTTCTGGGTAAAAAGAACATCCACTCCCTCGTCACCATATAGCATTCTGCCAGTATCACCAACTTGGCCGCCCATCTCGGCATAAAATACGGTGGCGTCTAACACAAACACCGTTTTACCTTTGACCTCCGCAACATCGATAACTTGTGCGGTGTCTTCCAACTTATCATAACCGAGGAACGTAGTCGGCACGGCGGTCTCGATTTGCGAAAGCTCAATAAGCTCTTTCTTCTGAGCTTTGCGTCCTCGCTCGCGCTGCTCTTCCATCAAACTTTCAAAACCCGCTTTGTCCACTGTCAACCCGCGTTCGCGCGCCATCAACTCGGTCAGGTCGAGCGGGAAACCGTAGGTATCGTAGAGTTCAAATGCCAAAGCACCCGGCAGAACTAATTTCTTCTGTATTCTAACGACAACATCTTGAACATCTCTGTCAAAAGCTTCAGTCCCAATATTCTCGAATTGGATTTTATAAGTTTCGTAGACGTATTTCTTTCCGTGGACGAGAACACCCGCGCAGTAAACCCCAAAACTTGAATCTCTGTTGGGAAAAAGTTCTTTAAATGTTGCTTCGGCCAAACCGTTGACTTTTACGTTGAATATTACAATGCCAGTATCCAACGTCTTGTTAAATGCCTCTTCCTCTCGCCGGATAGTTTCTTGCACTTGCTTCTTGCGGGCGCGAATTTCGGGGAAGACATCGCCCATCGTACTGGCGAGCACATCCACGAGCTTGTAGAAAAAGGGTTCCTTGAAGTCGAGTGTGCGACCGTAACGCACGGCCCGGCGCAGGATGCGGCGCAGCACATAACCGCGTCCTTCGTTCGATGGCTGGATGCCGTCGGCAATCGCGAAGCTGAGCGTGCGGATGTGGTCGGCAATCACGCGGAAGGCGATGTCGAGCTGGATTTGTTCCGCGCCTGGCATGACGACGGGAAAATCATCTTCATCATCGCACGGCGAACTGGAATGCGCGCCGAGCTCTTCGGCATCGACTTCAATGATATTTCCTCGCGCCTCGCCGGAGGATTTTAGCGGCTCGCCAGATTCGCTATCAGCGATGGCATCGCCGGGCAACGTGCTGCCGTATTTCTTCCCGCTCAATTTTTCCAGCGTGTCAAAAATCGGACGGAAAATATCAGTTTCGTAGTTGGAGATCTTGGCGTGGGCAAAATCCTTAAAACCCTTGGTGCCCTGGATGATGCTGGTGACACGTTCAAAACCCATGCCGGTGTCCACGTGCCGGGCGGGCAGCGGGCTGAAGCCGCCGTCGGGATTCGCGTTGAACTGGATGAAGACCAGGTTCCAGATTTCGATGCAGCGGGCGTCGCCCTGGTTCACCAGGCTGCCCTTGGTGTCGCCGGTGGGCGTGAGATCCACGTGCAATTCGGAGCACGGACCGCACGGGCCGGTTTCGCCCATCATCCAGAAGTTGTCCTTTTTGCCGCCATGGACA
Source organism: uncultured Verrucomicrobiae bacterium (assembly GCA_963762585.1). GTDB lineage: Bacteria > Verrucomicrobiota > Verrucomicrobiia > Limisphaerales > UBA11358 > UBA11358. Next base: position 11,559 of record CAVXLF010000019.1, on the reverse strand, counting down.
ATGTGAACGGCGGGGTCGAGGCCGGCGGCGCGGAATTTTTCGGCCCAATAATTCCAGGCCTCCTCGTCGCGCGCGGAAGGGTCGTTTTTGGATTTGTCGGGGTTGTAAATCGTCGCGTAAAGTCGCTCCGCCGGAAACTTCCATTTCTCCACCACCAGTTCCCAGGCCCAGTCAATCGCCTCCCTTTTGAAATAATCGCCAAAGCTCCAGTTGCCGAGCATCTCGAAGAACGTATGGTGATAGGTGTCGAGTCCGACATCCTCGAGGTCGTTGTGCTTGCCGCCGGCGCGGATGCATTTCTGGGTGTCAGCGGCCCGGCCCGGCTGATAGGGACACTGGGTTTGTCCCAAAAAAATCGGCACGAACTGGTTCATGCCGGCGTTGGTGAACAGCAGGTTTGGCGAATCGGGCAGGAGCGACGAGGACGGCACAATGGTGTGCTGCTTCGACTTGAAAAAGTCGAGGAACGACTGGCGGATGTGCGCGGACGTCATCATTGGAATTGAACCGGAGCGATATTTTAAGAAAAAGTCCCGGCCCAAAGCGAGTGCAAGTTTTCCCTGAGAACGCCGATTCGAACCCCTGAACGCCGGTATCCGCCGCGGTTTCGGCAAATATTGCGTAATATAATGCAAAATACGGCGTAACAGATTTGACAGAGATACGCTAAAGTGGTTTTTTTTATATAACGAACTGGATGGTATGAGCAATGCCCGGTTGCTGATGAATGGTCCATGCGTCGTGATGGTGTGCCCCACCGGGCGTGCCGGAGGGGATAACCGCTGATGCGAAGCCCCTCGGCACGATTAGCCTTCCGCACCAGCTTGATTTATGCGCTGGTGGCCGGCATTTGGATACTGCTGTCCGGCCGGGCCTTGATTGCCTTCGTCGCCGATCCAGGCATCCGCAGCAAACTGGAAATCTACAAAGGTTGGGCATTTGTGGTCGTCACCGCCGGGTTTGCTTTACCTTACCTTACGAAACCGATTGCGGCACTGGGAAAAGGAGGCCGCCGAACGCAAGCAGGCGGAAGCGGCCCTGTCCGAAAGCGACGAGCGATTCCATGCGTTGCTGGAGCAGGCGGTGGACGCATTTTTTGTGCATGACCGCCAAGGGAGGATTCTCGATGCCAACCGCCGCGCCTGCGAAAGCCTGGGCTATGCGAAGGAAAAACTGCTCCAGATGAACGTGCTCGATATTGAGCAGGATACCAACCTGGCCGGGGCACAGTCCATGTGGGACCGGATTCAACCTGGCGAAGCGTTGACCTGGAACGGACGGCACCGGCGAAGGAATGGAACCAATTTTCCCGTGGAGATCCGGCTCGGCTGTTTTGATCTGGGCGGCCAGCGGGTTTATCTGGCCCTGGCGCGGGATATTACCGAACGCCAGCAGCACGAGGAGGAACTGCGTCAGTTTCGATTTTCCATCGAGCAGGCGTCGGATGCGATTTTCTGGATGAACTCCGACGCGGGCTTCAGTTATGTCAACGACCAGGCCTGTCGTTCGCTGGGTTACACCCGGGAGGAATTGCTGAAGCTCCAGTTGTGGGACATCGACCCGGTGTTTTCCAAGGAACGGTGGCGGGCGCAATGGGAGGAGTTCCAAAAGGAACCCCGCGTCAGCTGGCGTCTGTTTGAGACCTCGCACCGCCGCAAGGATGGCACGGTGTTTCCCGTCGAGGTGTCCGCCAAACACATCTGGCTGGACAAGGCGGAATTGCACGTGGCCTTCGTGCGCGACATCACCGACCACAAACGCAAGGAACACCGCTTGAAGCGGCTCACGGATTGTTTCCTCAGTTTCGGCACGACCCGGTTGAAAACATAAACCACATGACGGCCTTGTGCGGTGAACTGCTGGGGGCGACCTGCGCACTTTACAACCGGCTCGAGGGCGGCCTGCTCTGCTCATTGGCCAGTGGAACACACCGCCGGATTTTTTGCCCCAGGACAAACCGGAAGGTCACATCTGCTATGACGTCATCCGCAAAGGCAGCGAGGACCTCTTTATCGTCAAAAACCTTCCGGAAACCCCCTATTTCAAATCCGATCCCAACGTCGCCCGTTTTCAGCTCAAGACCTATGTCGGCAAGGCCGTGCTCTTTTCCAAAGAAGCGGTGGGTTCCTTGTGCGTCGTTTTTGAAAGGGATTTCGAACCGGATACCGAGGACCAAAGAATCATCACCATCATCGCCGCGGCCATCGGCATTGAGGAAAACCGGCTGCAGGCAAAGGAAAAGCTGCGGACGCGGGAGGAATCCTATCGTGCCCTGGCCAACAATGTGCCGGACTCGGTTGCGCGGATTGATCGTGACCTTCGATTCGTTTATGTGAACCGCACCATGGAAGAGGCACTGCGCCTGCCCGCGTCCGCCATCCTGGGCCGGACCAACGGGGAATTGAATCTGCCGGCCCAAGCCGAGTGGAATGCGGCCACCCAGGCGGTTTTTGACACGGACAAGCCCCAGAGCTTCGAATTCGAAGTGCCCGCGGCGAACGGATCCCGCTATCTCGAAGTGCGGCTGATGCCCGAACGTGCCGCGACCGGCAAGGTTGAATTTGTCCTGGCGTTGACGCGGGACGTGACCGCACAGAAAAAGGCCGAAGCCGAACGCCAGAAACTCGAAACGCAATTGCGCCAATCGCAAAAGATGGAAGCCATCGGCCAGTTGGCCGGCGGTGTGGCGCACGATTTCAACAACCTGCTCACCGTGATTCAGGGCAACGCGTCCCTGCTGTTGAACCCGCAACTGAATGCCGGGGAAAGGTCGGGCTGTTCGCACCAGATCGTCCAGGCCGCGGAACGCGCCGCCAGCCTGACCCGCCAACTGCTCATGTTCAGCCGCAAACATACCCTGCAGATGGTCGAACTCGATCTCAATGAGGTCGTCGGAAACATGACCAAGATGCTGCAACGCATCCTGGGTGAAGACATCACGCTGCGAACCGAATATGCCCCAAAACTGGCGGTCATTTCCGCCGACGCCGGCATGATTGAACAGGTCCTGCTGAATCTGGCCGTCAACTCGCGCGACGCCATGCCCGCCGGCGGCCAGTTGCTGATCTCCACCTCGGTGGATAATCTCGATGCGGACAATCCGTTATTGCCCGCCGGCGAATCACCCGGCGGGTACGTGCGCCTGATAGTGAGCGACACGGGTTGCGGCATTTCTCCGGAAACGCTTCCGCACATCTTTGAACCATTTTTTACCACCAAGGAAACCGGCAAGGGCACCGGGCTCGGCCTGGCCACTGTTTACGGCATTGTCGAGCAACATCGTGGCTGGGTCACGGTGACCAGCCAGGTGGGTCAGGGCACCACGTTTTGCATTCACTTGCCGGCGGCCAAGGGCACACCCGCCAAACCCGCAGGCCCTGGCCGCCACCTCAAAACTGCCCGGCGGCCATGAAACCATCCTGCTGGTGGAAGACGAATCAGCGGTGCGCCACCTTGTCGGCAATCTGCTCCAGCGCTGCGGTTACACCATTTTGGAGGCGGAATCCGGAGTTGCCGCGCTGGAGGTATGGCAGAAACACCGGAACGAAATTCAATTGCTGCTGACCGACATTGTCATGCCCGACGGCGTAACCGGCTACGATCTGGCCCAGCAGTTGAAATCCGAGCAACCGCAATTGAAGGTGATTTATACCAGCGGCTACAGCACCGACATCCTGGGCAAGGACCCCACGTTGATTCGCGACGGCAACTTTTTGCAAAAGCCCTATCACCCGCACCAACTCGCGCAAGCCGTCCGGGACTGCCTGGATCAGGAAACCACCACCGCCGTGACCGGCTTTCCAGGCTGTTCCGGCCAGCCTGCACGCGACACAAAAAATTAACAAAATATTTCTTGAGAAAACCGGAAGGTGGGGCGATGTTGCGGCGTCAAAAGACAGATTTGATCTTTGATTGAAAACCCGATTTACCCTGCCCTGTTCGTGATTAGCAGCAAATCCTTGAACCATAGTAAAACGATCAATGGGGTCTTTATGTGACTGTGGCCGACACGCCTTGATTGGAAGTCGAAAACAGCCCGGCGGCCCCGCATGTTGTAAAACATGTTCAAAGGTAATGTCGCGCACGGCAATGGTGGGGTTTTTTTCACGGCTGCCCGGGCAGCTGGACCAGTTAAAACCCGCCCTTGGGCGGGTTTTTTGTTTTGGGCAAATCATTTCCCGATGTTAATTTCCGTTCATGGCGCGCGATGATTTATTTGCCGCTCCGGGCGAAGGCCAGGCCGGAAATTCCGCCCCGGCCGGAGTTTCCCGGGAACCAGCCGCTGGCCGCGCGGATGCGCCCGCGCCAGCTCGACGAATTTGCCGGGCAAACGCACATCCTCGCCCCCGGCCAGTTGCTGCGCCGCGCCATTGAAGCCGACCGCATCCAGTCGCTGATTTTTTTTGGGCCGCCGGGCACCGGCAAGACATCGCTGGCGCAAATCATCGCCCGGCAGACCAAAAGCAAGTTCGAGCGGCTCAGCGGCGTGGAATCCAACGTGGCCGACATGCGCCGGGTTTTGGCCGCCGCCGCCAACCGCCTCGAAAACACCGGCCAACCGACCATTCTGTTCATTGACGAAATCCACCGGTTCAACAAGGCGCAACAGGACATCCTGCTGCCGGACGTCGAAAGCGGAGTCGTCAGGCTCATCGGGGCGACGACCCATAACCCGTTTTTCTTCGTCAACTCGCCGCTGGTCTCCCGTTCGCAGATTTTTGAGCTGCGTCCCTTGAGCGCAGATGAACTGTTCGCACTGTTACAGCGCGCGCTGGCTGATGCCGAACGCGGCCTCGGTTACCTGAAAATCCAGGCCGACGAAAACGCCCTGCGGCATCTGACCAAAATTTCCGACGGCGACGCGCGGAAGGCGTTAAACGCGCTTGAAATCGCCGCGCTGACGACGGCGCCGGACCCAAAGGGCATTGTTCACCTTGACCTCGCCGCCGCCGAACAAAGCATCCAGAAGAAAGCCGTCGTCTATGATGATGAAGACGCGCATTACGACACGATTTCCGCGTTCATCAAATCCATGCGCGGCAGCGACCCGGACGCCGCGCTTTACTGGCTGGCCAAGATGATTCACGCCGGCGAAGACCCGCGGTTTATCGCGCGGCGCATTGTGATTTGCGCCGCGGAGGACGTCGGGCTGGCCGACCCGATGGCCCTGGTGCTGGCGAATGCCGCGCTTTCGGCGTCGGAATTTATCGGCTGGCCGGAAGCGCGCATTCCGCTGGCCGAAGCGACGATCTACATCGCCACCGCCAACAAGAGCAACAGCGCGTATCTCGCCATTGACGCGGCGCTGGCAGATGTGAAGTCCGGCCGCACCCTGCCGGTGCCGGAACATTTGCGCGACGCGAATTATCAGGGGGCAAAACGACTCGGCCACGGCAAGGGCTACCAATACGCACACGACCATCCCGGACATTTCGTGGCGCAGGATTATCTCGGGCGCGGACAAGATTTATTACGACCCGACCGAGCAGGGCGTGGAAAAGAAAATCAAGGAACGGGTCGAAAAATGGCGTGAACAATTCGTCCGGGCAAAAAATCAAAACCAAACCACGGATGAACACGGATAACCCTGGATGGGACAGAAACGAAAGGCAAGCTGCGCTCTGAAATCCGGAGCGTCCTGAAAAACGTCTCTTCTGGAGAAACGGGCGGCGGCTTCGGCCAAAATCCGCGCGGCTCTTACAACAACAACCGTTTTGGAAGTCAGCGGCCGCAATCCTGTTTTTCGCACCGTTGCCGGACGAAGTGGATGTCTGGCCGTTGCTGGAGGAAGCGCTGGCCGCGGGAAAAATCGCCGCCCTGCCCCGCTTTGATCCGCATAGCCGAAATTACGTCCCGTGCCGGGTTCACAATTTGCCTGGAGAAATTGTGACGGGCCGGTTCGGCATTCGCGAGCCGGGCAGGACTTGCCCCGAAATCCCGCCAGCCAGTCTGGATTTGATTCTGGTGCCCGGCGTCGCCTTCGATCCGGGTGGACACCGGCTGGGGCGCGGCAAAGGATTTTACGACCGGCTGCTGGCGGGTATGCGCGGCACCAAATGCGGCATGGCGTTGGAGGAACAAATTGTGGAGGCGATTCCCGTGGAACCTCTGGACGTCCGGATGGATTTTATTCTGACGCCGACCCGCGTGGTGAACGCTGCCGGCTGATCAGCAACCCTGTCGCTATTGGTGCTGTTCGTTGAGCATCGGTGAATTGCCCTCCCAGCTTTGAGGCGAGTTCCACGGCCGGACTGAAGCGTTCTCGGGCTCGTTGGTTTCACAGCCGGTAATACCGAAGAGAAGCGCGCCCAACCCGAGCAGCAAAAGCCAGTTGACGGCCGGGCGTCCCATTTCAAGAAGCGGGATGCGCCGGAGTCACTTCATCGCCTTCAATCACGTCACCGAGCTGCCAGCCCGGCACAATGTTGGCGATGCTGCGGTCTTTTTGAACACTGCGAACAATGACCTTCGCGACGAGTCTGCCATTACGGCTCACGAGCAGTTCACCATCATTCAACACCCCCTGGTCGCCTCCAATGTTCAGCACCACAAAATTCCATTTGGGATCCACGGCGAGGATGCGGCCCTTCAAATCAGAGCGCAGCGTGACGACATAGTTCGTCCCCACCAGCTCGGCCAGCTGGGTGCTTAAACGGTTAACCGTGCGTTGTAAAACTCCATTTTCCTCCTGGACCGCCTCCAGCGCCGTTTCGGTGGATTTGAGCGCCTTGTTCAATCCGCCCACTTGATCCGCTGACAGGCCCGTTGCCTTGTAGGCCGCCAACAGGTTCTGCGCATCATCGCGTTCCTGGCTGGTTTTCGTGAGTTTATCCGCCAGTTCATCGGCGCGTTTGACCTTGGGCCGCTGCGTCGGCCACGGCCTTGTCACGGTCAGATTTCGTGTCAGCCAATTGCTGTTGCGTCTGCGTCAAATCATCCTTGGTCTTCGCCAGTTCCTTCTTTGCGCTTTCCCGCTCGGTTACGGCCTCGTCCCGTTCGTTGTGAAAATCATTGCGTTGGGTAATCAGGGTGTCAATTTTGTCCCGAACCTGAAAAACGTTCAGCGCGCCAGCGGCCAGCGCCGCGACAATTGCCACAATCAGACTAATGCGAATCAACATGGATTGGTCACTTCAGTTTTGTGAGAATTTAATCATTTGCGCCCAACATGTCAATGGCGGTTTCCGCCTTGCCAAACGTTGATTTCGGACCATCTTTTAAGCATGGATCCGAAGCCACCTGGGCCCTGCCCATTCATTCGGAAACCGGACGTTCCGGCGGCTGCCGCAAACCGGGCACCGGGTCGGGTAAACCGGAACCCTGGTCGAAGCGGCACCTGAATAACCACCGTTTATGCGACTGAACCACGGCCAGCACCTCGCCTACTGCACAAATATTCATCGGGGCGAGACGTGGCGCGAGACGTTGGACTCGCTAAAAAGCCACACGCTCGCGGTGCGCGAACGGGTTTGTCCCAAAAAATCGTTCGCCATCGGCCTGCGCCTGGGCCATCGCGCCGCCCGCGAATTGAGCGAGCCTGGCACCCTGCTGGAATTTCAACGCTGGCTCACGCAAACGGATTGTTATGTTTTCACCATCAATGGTTTTCCGTACGGCCAGTTTCATGGCGCGCGCGTGAAGGAACAGGTTTATCTGCCGGACTGGACCTCACCGGAACGGCTGGCCTATACCAACCTGCTGTTCGAGCTGCTGGCCAAATTGTTGCCCGCCGGGGTCGAGGGCAGCGTCAGCACCCTGCCCGGCTCCTTCAAGGGTTTTCATCTCCAGGCCGACGCCTTGAAAGCCATCCGCCAGAACCTCTGGCATTGCGTCGAACATATCGCGCATCTGAAGGAACAAACGGGCAGAAAATTGCACCTCGGCCTTGAACCCGAACCGCTTTGCCTGCTGGAAAGCAGCAGCGAAACCATTCACCTGTTCGACCGCCTGCGCGCCGAACACCCGCACGATCCCCGCCTCGCCGAACATCTCGGCGTCAATTACGACACCTGCCACTTTGCCGTGAATTTTGAGGAACCCCGAAACGCGCTGCCGTGTCTGTTGCAGCATGGCATCAAAATCAGCAAGATTCACCTGAGTTCCGCGCTCAAGGTCCATCCCACGGTTGAAACGTGCGAGGCGCTCAAACGGTTTGCCGACGATGTTTACCTGCACCAGGTGGTCGTGCGCGACCCGGCGGGCAACCGGAAAATTTATTATGACCTGCCCGATGCCCTGGCCGACCCGGAAGCCGGCGGCCAGAAGTCAGATGCCAGATGCCAGACCCCGGACCCCGGACGCCAGACCCCGGACGCCAACCGGTCCGAATGGCGGATTCATTTTCACGTTCCGTTGCACGCCCCCACCGAACCACCGTTTGAAAACACCAATGATCATTTGCTCGCGGTGCTGGATCTGCTCGCGGAAAATCCGGGTATCTGCCCACATCTTGAAATGGAAACCTACACCTGGGAGGTGTTGCCGCCGGAATTGAAAAGCCGCAGCGTCGTCGAACAGCTTGCGGCGGAGTACGAATGGCTGCTCCCGCAACTCGCCGAACGCGGACTGGCCAGCCGATGAATTTTCTGGTTTGCTCCCCGCAATGAACCGGAATTTTTTCCGCCAGCTCCGCACGCTGGTGATCCTGGGGCGCATGTCGAACCTGCCGACGGTGTGGTCGAACTGCCTCGCCGGCTGGTGGCTGGGCGGGGGCGAAACTTTTTCGAATCTGCCCTGGTTGCTTTTCGGCATCACCGCACTTTACGTCGGCGGCATGTTTTTGAACGACGCATTTGACGCGGATTTTGACCGTCAACACCGGCCGGAACGGCCGATTCCCTCCGGCGCGATTTCGCCACCGGCAGTCTGGGGCTGGGGGCTGGCGTGGCTGGCGCTGGGCGCGTCGAGTCTGATAGCCATCGGAACCACGACGGGTGTGCTGGCGATCGTGCTGCTGGTGTGCATCGTCCTTTACGATGCCACCCACAAAGTCATCACCGCGTCGCCATGGCTGATGGGCGCGTGCCGGTTCTGGGTTTATGTCATCGCCGGTTCCACCGCCGGTGGGGGGGTGAGTGGCTGGCCGATCTGGTGTGGCGTGGCGCTGGCGCTGTACGTCGCCGGTTTGAGCCACATGGCACGTGTGGAAAGTTCGCGCGCCCTGATTCCCCGCTGGCCGCTCGCGTTGCTGGCCGCACCGGTTGGCATGGCCATGCTCATGGACACCGGAGAAAATCGCGAACCCGCCATCTGGCTTTCGCTCATTCTCGTGCTCTGGATCGTCCGTTGTGTGCGGCCGGTTTTTCAGGGAGGCGCGGTGAATGTGGGCCGAATCGCTTCCGGTCTCCTGGCGGGCATTGTGTTTGTAGACTGGCTGGCGGTCGCGCCGGAATGTCCGCGCGGGTTGAGCGTGGTGTTTTTGATTTTGTTCGGCGCGACCCTGGGACTGCAACGGTTTGTGCCGGCGACGTGAGGAAAAAAAGCTGAAAGCTGAAGGCTAAAAATAGCGGTGCCGGTGTGGATGAACTTTAGCCCTTAGCCTTCAGCCGTTCCAATAGTTCCACAAGCTGTGCTTGAACCGGCAATCACCTTCGTTTATTCTAATGGTTCGTATATGAGTACCGAGGCTCCACGCGAGTTGACGCACAATGAAGAGATCAAGGAAGCGATTCCGACGCTCGCCGGCACCATCGCGTCCCGGCTGGCCGACCCGGCCGCCGACTCGTTTTCGGGCGACGACAACCAGTTCCTCAAATTTCACGGCTGCTATCAACAGGACGACCGCGATTTGCGCTCGGGCGGCAAAAAATACATCATGATGATTCGCGGGCGGATTCCCGGCGGCGTGATGACCGCCAATCAGTGGCGCGTGTTCGACGAGCTCGCCTGGCTGTACGGCAACAACACGCTGCGCATCACGACCCGCCAGAGCATCCAGTTTCACGGCGTGGTGAAGGCGAACCTGCGCCTCGTGATCAAAAAAATAAACGAGTCACTGCTGTCCACGTTGTCCGCGTGCGGCGACGTGAACCGCAACGTGCTGGCCCCGCCCACGCCCGCCTACACCCAGGCACGCGACGAGGTCTACCGGGATTGCGTGCGGGTGGCGGATGCGCTCAAGCCGCAGACCCGCGCTTATTACGCCATCTGGATTGACGGCTACCAGCTCAAGATTGACGACCCGTTCAATCAAGCGTTCACCGACCCGCTTTACGGCAAAACTTATTTGCCGCGCAAATTCAAGGTCGCCTTTGCCATTCCACCGGTGAATGACCTGGACCTTTTCACCAACTGCCTCGGCTTCATTGCCATTGTGGAAAATGACCGGCTCATTGGCTACAACGTCACGGTCGGCGGCGGCATGGGTCGCACGCACGGAAACCAGGAAACGTATCCACGTCTGGCGAGCGAACTGGGATTTTTGACGCCGGACAAATTGATTGAGGTCGCCAAAGCCGTGCTGACGATTCACCGCGATTTCGGCGACCGCACCGACCGCAAGCATGCGCGGTTCAAATATGTTGTCGAGGAACGCGGCGTGGATTGGACGCGCGCCGAAGTTGAGAAACGCGCCGGCATCCAATTCGCGCCGGCCCGGCCATATAAATTCACGACGACCGCCGATTTGCTCGGCTGGCACAAGGCCGTGGACGGGAAAAACTTTTTCACCCTGTTCGTCGAAACCGGCCGCGTGAAAAAAGAGAAAAAAATCGCGCTGCGCGAAATCGCGGAGAAATTTCCGCAAATCGAATTCCGCCTGACCACGAATCAAAATGTGATTCTGGCCAAGGTCGGGGAAAACGAGCAGGCGGGAATCAACTCCATTTTTGCCGCGCACGGAATTCCCGTGGAAAACCAGGCGAGCGTGCTGCACGCCGCCGCCATGGCGTGCCCCTCCCTGCCCACGTGCGGGCTGGCACTCGCCGAGAGCGAACGCATGTTGCCCGGTCTCATTGACCGCATCGAAAAACTTTGCGGTGATCTCGGATTGGGCGACGAGGAAATCATCATCCGCTCGACCGGCTGCCCGAACGGGTGCGCGCGTCCGTACATGGCGGAAATCGCGTTCGTCGGCAAGGCGCCCGGGCGTTATCAGCTCTGGCTCGGTGGCAACGTTTCCGGCACACGGCTCAACCGCGTGTGGAAGGAAACGGTCAAGGATCCGGATATTGAAAATGAATTGCGTCCGGTGCTCGCGCGTTACGCGAAGGAACGCAACCCCGGCGAACGCTTCGGCGACTGGTGCGACAGGGTTTTTCTAAACGAGAAGATGAATTAACCACCAGGAAACAAGGCAACCCGGCATTTTGCTGCCGGTTGCTTCGTGGTTCAAAATGACCTCCGAACAAATTCTCAAGACCAACGCCGGGTTGCGCAACCAATCGCCGCTCGAAATTGTCCGCTGGGCCATCGCCCAGGCGAAGGGGCGCGCGCTGGTTTCAACGAATTTTCGCCCTTATGAAGCGGTGATTTTGCACCTGTGCGTTCAAGTGCAACCGGACATTCCGGTGCTCTGGGTGGACCATGGTTACAATCGCCCGGCGACCTACAAACACGCCG
>CAVXLF010000018.1:0-26059 GCA_963762585.1 uncultured Verrucomicrobiae bacterium | reverse complement strand
GCGCCGGCACAAACCAAACTCGCGCCACCCGCCGACCCGAAGGAGGTTTTGTTGCTGGCGTCAATTCCCGTTTCCGACAGCGACTTTGCGGCGCTCGCGACCGACCGCGCCCGGGTCGTGCGTGCTTACCTGCTGGCAACGGGCAAAGTGGAAGCTTCACGGCTTTTCCTGGCGGAAAACCAGACCGGCGGCGTGCGCAGCGACGGCAGCCGCGCCTATTTGCAGTTCCGGTAACCAACGTTCACATCGCGAAAATGGCGTGGACAATTTGTTTTCCGCCAAAAATCCAGATCGCCGCCGCCAGCGCGATGTAAGGCCCATACGGCATGCGCGAGGACCATTCGCGCCGCCGCATGGCGATGAGCGTAACGCCCGCCACCGCGCCAATCATTGAGCTGATCATCAACGAAAACAGCACGCCCTGCCAGCCGATGAACGCGCCAATCGCGGCCATGAATTTTACGTCGCCCAGACCCATCGCCTCGCGCGGCAATACAATTTCCGCGCTGACCGCCTCCAGGTACGGCACGGCGTCGGGATTGAGCCGTTCCCCGCCGATTTCCAGCCAGCCCGACCGGAGCGCGAGCCGCACCATCACGTCCCGGTAACCGCGATCCACGAGTTCCACCGTCCGCGCCCGCAACGCAATCACGTCCGACTGGCGGTAAAACAATTCCTCGTAGGGAATCTCCCGGTCCGGCAAATGCACGGCGGTTTCAGTGAAAACAATCTTCGTGTCCACCGGCAATTTCAACCGCTGCCGGCCAAACAACAATTTCCCCAGCCGCAAGATTGCGTAAATGATCCCCGCGCCGGCGCCCATGCCGAGCATGCTTTCCCACATCCCGGCGGTCAGCGTGTGAACGTCGTGCAGCGGCGGAAACAGAAATGACGCGACCAGACCGACGGCCATGCCGCCGTAGGTGATTTCGTCGGGGATGATGAAGTGCTCGAAGTCAATGAACGTGGCCACAATCAGCCCGGCGAGAAAGACCGCGTAAACCAGGGCCGCCAGCAGGGATGGCAGCGGACGACTGGCATCGCCGAACGCCAGCCAGCAGCTTAGAAACGCCACGCCCGTGAGCAGTTCAACAATAAAATAGCGGGGTGAAATCGGCGCGGCGCAGTTTTTGCAGCGGCCGCGCAGCGCCAGCCACGTCACCAGCGGGATGTTGAGATACCACGGGATGGCATATTGGCAGTGCGGACAATGCGACGGCGGCGTGACGATGCTCATTCCCAGCGGCAGCCGGTAAATGCACACGTTCAGAAAACTGCCGACGATGCAGCCGAATACGAAGAAGACCAGCGACCAAAAATGGAACGGAACCAGTTCCCAGGTGTGCGCGTCGAAAATCGGTTCAATGCCCATAAATGTCCGTGCCAGCGCCCGGCGCATGACTTTGAGCGGCGCGGCTTTGCCCGTCCAGACTTCAAACGCCTTCGCGCCCTGATGCAACAACATGCCCAGGCCGTTGGCCGTTTGGCACCCGGCCTTTTTGGCAGCCCGGAGCAACCGGGTCTCCGCCGGGCGATAAATCATGTCATAAACCGCCCGCGCCTGCTCCAGTGAAAATTGTTTTTCATCGAACGGCAACCGGTCGCCCGGCTTCAAGCCCAGCGAAGTGGCGTTGAGCAACAAATCCACAGTGGACCGGGGATAACCCGTCAAGACGCGCACGGCTGGAAATTGTTTTTTGATTTCCGCCGCCACGGCCCTGGCCTTGCTGAGGGTCCGGTTGACCAGGAAAAGTTCCGCAACCCGTTCCGACGCCAGCTTCAAGGCCGCGGTCCGCCCGGCCCCGCCGGCGCCGAGCAAAAGCACCCGCGCCCCGCGCAATTCCAGTTTCAAATCCTCGCGCAACGCGGTAACGATGGCGTCAGCGTCCGTGTTGAATCCGACCGCGCGGATTTTCCGTCGGACGCCGGCGCCGACAGATTCAAAACGGATGGTATTGACCGCGCCCCACATTTTTGCCGATGGATCGAGCGCGTCCACCAGTTTGAGCGCCGGCAGCTTGTGCGGCACGGTGAGATTGAGTCCGGCAAAACCCATGGCGCGGGCGCCCTCAATCGCGGCGCGCAAATTGCCGGGATGAACCTCGCAGGCCAGGTAACGCCAGTTCAGGCCGAGCGCGGCGAACGCGGCGTTGTGCATGGCGGGCGACGCGGAATGGCGGATGGGAAAGCCATAAACCGCGCACAGGCGCGTGGCGGCGTTGATGGCGGATGGACCCGGTTGAGGCACGCGAAATTTATATGCGGCCAATGCGCGACTTCAAAGCCCAAAGTCCATGCCGGGCAACAAAAACGACCGGACCAATCCACCGTTGATCCCGCGCGCCCGCCCAGGTTCAGAGGCAGGGTCAGCCGGTCCCCGAACTTCAAAATGTGTCACGCAGTAAGGGTTTTGCTTAGGTGGCTAGTGCTTTCACCTGCGTCCAATCAGGCGGAGCACCGATTGTAGCAATTGCGCCCTTCGCTTAATTTGTTGTCATGCAAACAACATTTGTTCGGCAGGATTCGGGCAGCCACTCGGCTCCCTCCGGTTTTGGTGAACATTCCATTGCCGCGCCCCAGCTTCAACCCCGCGATACGGGTACGACGGCGACGAAGGCCGGCGGTGACGCCAAACGGCAAAACGGGGTCGCTGCGCCTAACGGCAATGGGAATGGCAACGGGAACGCCAACCGGGCCCTGGTCGAGGCGCTCATTGCGTCCAAGGTTTATCAGGAATACGAACGCGCCTTCGGCGACATGACCGGACTGCCGATCGTGTTGCAGCCGATTGAGACCTGGCAGCTGCCCTATCACGGCAAACGGAATGAAAACGCGTTTTGCGCGCTGATGTCGCAGAAGAGCCGCGCCTGCTCGGCGTGTTTGCAGGTGCGGGAACGTCTCTGCGAAAAGGCAACCATCGAACCGCAGTCCATGGCCTGCCACTCGGGGCTGTGTGAAACCGCCGTCCCGGTGCGATTGAGCGACCGGCTGATTGGCTTTCTGCAAACCGGCCAGTTGTTCCGCAAGAAACCGACCCAGGCGCAGTTTGGGCGGATTGCCCGGCAGGTTTCGGAATGGGGACTGGACATCAACCTGGACGTCTTGAAAAAGGCTTATTTTGGCGGCAAGGTGGTTTCGGCCAGGGAACACGAGTCCATTGTCAAATTGCTCACAATTTTCGCCCAACACCTGGCCATGATCAGCAACCAGGTTTTCATCCAGCAGGAAAATTCCGAATCACCGGTCATCAAGCGGGCCAAGGAATACATTTATGAGCATCAGGCCGAAAAGCTTTCGCTCGGCCACGTGGCCAAGGCCGTCAACATGAGCGCCTTCTATTTTTGCAAGATGTTCAAACGGGTCACCGGCATCAATTTCACCGATTACCTTTCACGGGTGCGCATCGAAAAGGCAAAAAACCTCCTGCTGAACCCCAATCTGCGCGTGAGCGAAATCGCGTTCGAGGTCGGGTTCCAATCGTTGACGCACTTCAACCGCGTGTTTAAAAAACTTCTCGGCCAATCCCCCACCGATTACCGGGCGCAATTGCTGACGCACTAAAATGTGACCCGTGACAGGTGACATGTGACGTGACCGGAAAAACCACAACACGCGATTCTGGTCGCCGGTCCGCTCCCACGCACCATTCATTTGAAGTTGGCTTAGACGCCGATTTTCCTGATAGTTTCTTCGCCCTTGAGATGAAGGACTATCGAAAAATGTCCAAGGCCGGCTTGCTGGCCTGGATAAAACAGCTCCGGTCCCGGCACGCCACCAGCACCCGGGATCAGCGCCGGCAGGCCGCGTCCGCGTTGCGCGACAGCGCCGAGCGCCTGCGCGCGATCCTGGAAACAGCCGTGGAAGGCATCATCACGATTGACGAGCGCGGCTTGATTGAATCCTTCAACCGGGCGGCGGAACGGATTTTTGGCTACCAGGCGAAGGAGGTCATTGGCCGGAACGTGAGTGTGCTCATGCCTTCGCCGCATCGCGAACAGCACGATACCTACCTGGGCAATTACCTCCACACCGGTCACGCCAAAATCATCGGCATCGGCCGCGAAATCGTCGCCCGCCGGAAGAACGGCACGGTGTTCCCCATGGATCTTTCCGTGAGCGAAGTGCGGCTGGCCGACAGGCGTTTGTTCACCGGATTCATCCGCGACATCACCGAGCGCAAGCGGCTCGAAAAGGAAATTCTGGACATCAGCGAACGCGAACAGCGCCGCATCGGACAGGATCTGCACGACGGCCTGTGCCAGCATCTGGCCGGCATTGAACTGATGAGCCAGGTCTTGGAACAAAAACTGGCCCGGCGCTCCAAAGCCGCCGCCGCCCGGGTGGGCGACATCGCCAAAAATGTCCGCGAAGCCATCAGCCACACGCGCCTGCTCGCGCGCGGCCTCTCCCCGGTCACCCTGGAATCGGAAGGACTCATGTCCGCGCTGCAGGAACTGGCCTTGAACACGCAGAAAATTTTTGGCGTCGCCTGTAAATTGGACTGCGCCCCCCCGGTGCCGGTGTCGGACTTCGCCGCCGCCACGCACCTGTTCCGCCTGGCGCAGGAGGCGGTTTCCAATGCCATCAAACACGGCCGGGCCGGACGGATTTTAATTCAGTTGAAAGCGGAACGGGGACGGGTGATCCTGAGTGTGATCGACAACGGCACGGGGTTTCCGGCGCAAATCCCGAAATCGAAAGGCATGGGCCTGCGCATCATGCAATCCCGGGTCGGGATGATTGGCGGCACGCTGAGCATTGAACGGAACGCCAGCGGCGGCGCGAGGGTGACCGTCACGGCCCCGCATGCCACTGCCCGGCAAAAAACGAATTCACATCATGCCCGCAAAAAATAAACCACCCGCCCAGCGGCTGCTCATTGTTGACGATCACCCAATGATGCGCACGGGACTGGCACAATTGATTGACAACGAGGTGGATTTGAAGGTTTGCGCCGAGGCCGAAAATGCCGGCCAGGCGCTCGACATCGCGGTCCGTCAGGCGCTCGATTTGATCCTGCTCGACATTTCCCTGCCCGACAAGAACGGGCTCGAACTCATCAAGGACATCCAGGCGCTCAAACCCGCCCTGCCCATCCTCGTGGTTTCCATGCATGACGAATCGCTCTACGCCGAACGCGTCCTCCGGGCCGGCGGCCGCGGTTATATCATGAAACAGGAGGGCGGCAAAAAACTGCTTCAGGCGGTCCGCCACGTTTTGAGCGGACAGATTTACGTGAGCGAAAAAATGGCCGCGGGAATTCTGGAAACCTTTTCCGGGCGGCACACCGAGGCGGCGGCTTCTCCGGTCCAACAGCTGTCCGACCGCGAGTTCGAGGTGTTTCAACTGATCGGCCAGGGCAAAAGCACGCGCGAAATCGCCGTGCACCTGCACCTGAGCGCCAAGACGGTCGAAGTTCACCGCCTGAACATCAAGAAGAAATTAAAATTGAAAACGTCGACCGATCTCGTCCGCCAGGCCGTCCGCTGGCTGGAAACCGAGAAATCCGGCCCCTGACCCGCTCATCCGCCCACGCCGGCGTATTCCTCGTCCACATGCAGGTCCGCGCCCATGAACACGTAATCGTGCGGCACGGTTTTCATGTCAATGATGTGATGCGGCAGGTGCAGTAGCTGACAAAAACCGATTTGCTCCAGTGCGCGAATGGCCACCGTGCGCTCGCCGTTCAATTCCGCCTCCAACCGGCGCAAACCCAATGCGCGGGCGACTTCAATCAGTTCAGCCACCAGAATTTTGGCCACGTCGCGCCCGCGATAGTCGGGATGCGTCAGAACCGTCACCAAGCCGATGTGCCGTTTCCAGCCGCCGAGGCGTTGATGCAGCGTCGCCTCGCCGATGACTTTTTCGTCATGCAACATCAGCAACGGCAGGTTGCGCTCGAAGTCGGCGTCACGACACCATTCCTGGAACAGCGCCCGGTCGGATACCGGCTGCTTGATGAACAACCGCTCCTCCTCCGGCACCGCGAGAATAAATTTATGCAGCCGCGCGGCGTCCCGCTTGCCCAGCGGGCGCACGACACATTCCGTGCCGTCGCGCAATTTCAGTTCGAACGGGAATTTTTCCAAAGCATAATCGAGCATCATAAAAAGCCTTTCGTTGCCGGCTCCGACCCTAACATAACATCAGCCTGACTAAAAACAAAAAATAATAGAAACAGATTATATTATTTGTACTCGAGGAAATTCAGGCCCGCAAACTCGATCGCCGGGAGCGGCTTTTTTTATCCCGTCTGGCCAAGTTCTGCAAAATTGGTTAAGTGTTCAACAAGGTTTGGTAAGTGGTTTTGCGCAAAAGGACGAAGTTGTTGGCAAGATATTTTTATGTCCGGAACCCATTTCCACATCCACTCCGGCCAGGTTGGCCGGCCAGGGAAGCAGGGTCCGGACCGGCATTTATAAACATCGACAAACAATTTGGAATCATCATGAGCATCGCCACTCCCGGACCGCAACGCCTCGAACCCGCCCACGACATCCTGCACCAGACCCGCAAGCATCCGCTCGACCCCATCTGCGCCCCCAAGATCATCGCAGTCATCGGCGCGACGGAAAATGCCGGCAGCGTCGGGCGCACGGTCTTTCAAAACCTCGGCCGCGGCGGATTTGACGGCGTCGTTTACCCGGTCAATCCCAAACGCTCCTCCGTGCTTTGCGTCAAGGCGTATCCCAGCATTGGCGCCGTGCCCGAAAAGGTGGACCTGGCGGTCATCTGCACGCCGGCCAAAACCGTGCCCGGCATCATCAAGGATTGCGTCAAGGCCGGCGTTCCCGGCGCCGTCATCATCTCCGCCGGCTTCAAGGAAACCGGAACGGAAGGCGTGAAACTGGAGCAGCAAATCCTGGCCGATGCCCGCGGCAGCGGCATGCGCATTGTCGGCCCCAACTGCCTGGGCATCATGATGCCCAACATCGGCCTGAACGCCACCTTCGCCACCACCATCGCCAAACCCGGCAACGTCGCCTTCCTCAGCCAGAGCGGCGCGCTCTGCACCGCTGTCCTCGATTGGAGCCTGAAGGAAAATGTCGGATTCAGCGCGTTCGCGTCGCTGGGTTCCATGCTCGATGTCAGCTGGGGCGACCTGATTTATTATCTGGGCGATGATCCCAAGACCAAGAGCATCGTCATTTACATGGAAACCATCGGCAACGCCCGGTCGTTTTTGTCCGCCGCGCGCGAAGTGGCGCTCACCAAGCCGATCATTGTCATCAAACCCGGCCGCACCGAGGGCGCCGCCAAGGCCGCCGCCTCGCACACGGGTTCATTGACCGGCAGCGACGACGTGCTCGAAGCCGCGTTCAAACGCTGCGGTGTCCTGCGCGTGAACAATATCTCGGATTTGTTCTACATGTCCGAAGTGCTGGGCCGCCAGCCCCGGCCCAGGGGCAACCGCCTGACCATGATTACCAACGCCGGCGGCCCGGGTGTGCTGGCCACCGACGCGCTGCTGACCACGGGCGGCGCGCTGTCGGAAGTTTCGAAGGGCACCATGGAGGAACTCAATAAAATCCTCCCCGCCGCCTGGTCGCACAACAATCCGGTGGATGTACTCGGTGACGCGAGCGCGGAAGTTTACGCCAAAACACTCGAAATCGCCGGACGCGACCCCAACAGCGACGGCTTGCTGGTGATTCTCACCCCGCAATCCATGACCGATTGCACCGGCACCGCCGAAAAACTCAAGGCGTTTGGCCACATCGAGGGCAAGCCGGTGCTCGCCAGCTGGATGGGCGGCAAGGATGTTGCCGAAGGCGAAGCCATTCTCAACGCCGCCGGCATCCCGACCTTTCCCTACCCCGACA
This sequence comes from uncultured Verrucomicrobiae bacterium, assembly GCA_963762585.1. Taxonomy (GTDB): domain Bacteria; phylum Verrucomicrobiota; class Verrucomicrobiia; order Limisphaerales; family UBA11358; genus UBA11358. The sequence goes on along the minus strand of CAVXLF010000018.1, from coordinate 18,236 downwards.
CCGCCGCCCGCGTTTTCACGTCCATGTGGCGTTATGCGGACAATCTCCGCTCGCTTTACGAAACGCCCGTGCCCTCCGCCGACGCCGCCGATCTGGAATCGGGCCGCGCCCGGGCCGCGACGTTGATTGAATCGGTCAAGCAAACCGGGCGCACCATCCTCACCGAAGCCGAATCCAAGGAGCTGCTCGCCTGTTACCACATCCCGACGGTCGTCACCAAGGTCGCCAAGACGGAAGCCGAGGCGGCGAAGCTGGCGAAGGAAATTGGATTTCCCATCGTGCTCAAACTTTATTCCGAAACCATCACGCACAAGACCGACGTGGGCGGCGTGCAGTTGAATCTCAAGGACGAAGCCGACGTGAAGCGCGCGTTCAGCGCCATCAAGACCGCCTGCACCGAAAAGGCCGGCGCCCAGCATTTCCAGGGCGTGACGGTGCAGAAAATGATCAAGCTCGGCGACGGCTATGAAATCATCCTCGGCAGCAGCATTGACCCGCAATTCGGGCCGGTGCTCCTGTTCGGCATGGGCGGCCAGCTGGTCGAAGTGTTCAAGGACAAGGCGCTCGCGTTGCCGCCGTTGAACACCACGCTCGCCCGGCGCATGATGGAAGCGACCAAAATTTACAGCGCGCTCAAGGGCGTCCGCGGGCGCAAGTCGGTGGATCTGGCCGCGCTCGAAAAATTGATGGTCGGGTTCAGCCAGCTCGTGGCCGAACAGCGCTGGATCAAGGAAATTGACATCAACCCCCTGTTCGCCTCCGCCGACGATCTGGTGGCGCTCGATGCCCGTGTGATTCTGCACGACCCGAAGACCACGGAAGCCCAGCTGCCCCGGCTCGCCATCCGGCCGTATCCGACCCAGTACGTATCGAAATGGAAATTGAAGGACGGGACGCCGGTCAACATCCGGCCCATCCAGCCCGAGGACGAACCGTTGCTGGTCAAGTTCCATGAAACCCTTTCCGAGGAAAGCGTGTATCACCGCTATTTCACGCAGTTGAAGCTCGACCAGCGGATTGCGCACGAACGGTTGACCCGCATTTGCTTCAACGATTACGACCGGGAAATCGCGCTCGTCGTCGAACGCCGGACCGCCAAAACCAAATCGCGGGAAATCCTGGGCGTGGGCCGGCTGAGCAAGGAACATGGCCGGAACGAAGGCGAATTTGCCCTGCTCGTCAACGACCAGTGGCAGAAACAGGGGCTCGGCACCGAGCTGCTCAAACGCCTCGTGCAGATCGGGCGGGACGAGAAACTGACACGCCTCTTCGCCGAAATCATGGCCGACAACCACGCCATGCAACAGGTCAGCAAGCAGGTCGGCTTTAAATTGACCGCCCAATCCGGCGACCGTGAGTACGTTGCCGAATACGTTTATTAAGCGCTCCAGCGGCAGCGCAAAATCAATTTCAACCAGGTCCCGGGCCCCCGATCAGCCGTTCCGGTCGGGGGTATTTTTTTTGAAGGCAGCAACGGCGGATGACATTTTTTTTGAAGTCGGGATGGTGGAAGCAACCCATGTTGCTTCTTTGACAAAAAAGGTGAGGGTGACCGCGCGCTCACGAACTATGCTGATTTCAGAGCCGTCGGCGATGAGGAAGGCCGGCTGAATTTCACCGCCGGGATGGCCATGTTGCCGTGTTTCAATGACTTTAAATTTTTCATCAAAATGAGCATAAGACCCAAACTGACCCTGGACGCCAATGAAGGCGTCGCCCACGTCGCCTACCGCCTCAACGAGGTCATGGCCATCTATCCCATCACGCCGTCATCCCCCATGCCCGAGTTCTGCGATCAATGGGCGTCGGAAGGCAGAAAAAACCTCTGGGGCACCATCCCGTCCATTGTGGAATTGCAAAGCGAAGGCGGAGCCGCCGGCGCGGTTCATGGCGCATTGCAAACCGGTTCCATGGCCACCACGTTCACGGCGTCGCAGGGCCTGCTGCTCATGATTCCCAACATGTTCAAAATTGCGGGCGAGCTGTTGCCCACCGTATTCCACGTCACCGCCCGCTCGGTGGCCACCCATGCCCTCTCCATTTTCGGCGATCACAGCGACATCATGGCCTGCCGCTCGACCGGCTGGGGGATGCTCGGCTCGGCCAGCGTGCAGGAAGCGCCGGATTTCGCGCTGATTGCACAGGTGGCCACGTTGCGCTCGCGCATTCCGTTCGTGCATTTCTTCGACGGCTTCCGCACCTCGCACGAGGTTCAAAAGATTGAAATGTTGAACGAGGCGGATCTGCGCGCGTTGATCGACGAAAAGCTGCTGACCGAAAATCGCGCACGTGCGATGTCGCCCGACCATCCGGTGCTGCGCGGCACGGCGCAAAACCCGGACGCGTTCTTCCAGGCCCGCGAGGGATGCAACCCATTCTACGCCGCCTGTCCGGACATCGTGCAACAGGCGATGGACGATTTCGCGAAGCAGGTGGGCCGGGCCTACAAGCTGTTCGAATACGTCGGCGCGCCGGACGCGGAACACGTGATTGTGCTCATGGGCTCGGGCTGCGAGGCGGCCCACGAAACCGTTGAATACTTGAACGCGCACGGCGCAAAACTCGGCCTGGTCAAGGTGCGGCTGTACCGGCCGTTTGACGGCAAACGTTTTGTGGAAGCGCTCCCGCGTTCGGTCAAGACCATCGCGGTACTGGATCGCACCAAGGAACCGGGCGCATCGGGCGAACCGCTGTACCAGGATTGTGTCGCGGCGATTCTCGAAGGCATGGTCAATCGTTGGGGCAATCTGAAATGGCTGCCCAAGGTCGTCGGCGGCCGTTACGGCCTGTCCTCCAAGGAATTCACACCGGCGATGGTGAAGGCGGTCTTCGACAATCTGGCCCTCGAAAACCCGAAAACCCATTTCACGGTCGGCATCCATGACGACGTCTCCCATTTCAGCCTGCCGGTGGACCATAATTTTTCAACCGAACCCGACGAGGTCATTCGCGCGCTGTTTTACGGTCTGGGCGCGGACGGCACGGTCGGCGCCAACAAAAATTCCATCAAAATCATCGGCGAAGGCACCGATAATTATGCGCAGGGTTACTTCGTCTATGATTCCAAAAAATCCGGCAGCATGACGGTGTCGCACCTGCGGTTCGGGCCGAAGCCGATTCGCTCGACGTATTTGATTTCGCGCGCGAACTTCGTGGCCTGCCATCTGCCGTCGTTTCTGGAGAAATTCGACATGGTCAAACCGCTGGTGCCCGGCGGAACATTCCTGCTCAACACGCCTCATCCGAAGGAGGAAATCTGGTCCCGGCTGCCCACGCCGGTGCAGAAATCGCTCATCGCCAAGCAGGTGAAGTTTTACGTGATTGACGCAACCAAGGTGGCGCGCGACAGCGGCATGGGCGGACGCATCAACACCATCATGCAGGTCTGTTTCTTCGCGCTGTCAGGCGTGCTGCCGCGCGACAAGGCCATCGAAGCCATCAAATATTCCATCAAGAAAACCTACGGCAAAAAGGGCGAGGAAATCGTGGCCATGAACCTCAAGGCCGTGGACAACACGCTCGAACATCTGCATGAAGTGCCGTTGACCCAAAGCCTCAATGGCAGCGGCGACCTGCTCCCGCCCATCGCGCCCAACGCGCCGCAATTCGTCAGGGATGTGCTGGGCCGGCTCACCGCCGGTGAAGGCGATGAATTGCCCGTCAGCGCGTTCCCGGTGGATGGCACGTTCCCGACCGGCACGGCGCAATACGAAAAACGCAATCTCGCGATGGACATCCCGGTCTGGGACGAAAAAATCTGCATCCAATGCGCGAAATGCGTGGCCATCTGCCCGCACGCAACCATCCGCGCCAAGGTCTATGACCCGGCGGCGCTCCAAGGGGCGCCCGCGACGTTCAAGTCCGTGGACAGCCGCAATCCGGATTTCAAAGGCTGGAAATTCACGCTCCAGGTTGCCGCCGAGGATTGCACCGGCTGCAGGTTATGCGTGGATGTCTGCCCGGCGCGCAACAAAACCGAGACCAAACTCAAAGCCATCAACATGCGGACGCAGGCGCCGCTGCGGTTGCCGGAGCGCGACAATTGGAATTTCTTCCTCGGCCTGCCCGAACTGGACCGCCGCAAGGTCAAGACCACGCAATTGCGCCAGCAACAGCTCCTCCGGCCCCTGTTCGAGTTCAGCGGCGCGTGCGCCGGCTGCGGCGAGACGCCCTACCTCAAAATGTTGACACAGCTTTTCGGCGATCGCGCGGTCATCGCCAATGCCACCGGCTGTTCCTCGATTTACAGCGGCAACCTGCCGACGACGCCTTACGCGAAAAACGCCGAGGGCCGCGGCCCGACCTGGTGCAATTCGCTGTTCGAGGACAACGCGGAGTTCGGCCTCGGCTTCCGCGTATCGCTGGACAAACAAAAGGAATTTGCGACCGAACTGGTCAAGCAGCTCGCACCGCAACTGGGTGACGACTTCGTCACCGGCATCGTGAACGCCGGCCAATCCGACGAAGCCGGCATTTATGAACAACGCGAGCGCGTGGCCGCGTTGAAGGAAAAACTGGCGAAGCTCAATTCGCCGGAGGCGAAACTGCTGCTCGGCCTTGCCGATCAACTCGTGAAGAAGAGCGTGTGGATTATCGGCGGCGACGGCTGGGCCTATGACATCGGTTATGGCGGCCTCGACCATGTGCTGGCCAGCGGCCACAATGTGAACGTGCTCGTGCTCGACACGGAGGTTTATTCCAATACCGGCGGGCAGATGTCCAAATCCACGCCGCGCGGCGCGGTGGCGAAATTCGCCGCCGGCGGCAAGCGGATGGGCAAGAAAGACCTCGGCCTCATCGCGATGACCTACGGCCACATCTACGTGGCGAGCGTGGCCCTGGGGGCGAAGGACGAACAGACGCTGCGCGCGTTCGTGGAGGCGGAATCGTATCCCGGCCCGTCGCTGATCATCGCCTACAGCCATTGCATCGCGCACGGCATTGCGGTGGACATGGGCGTGGGCGCACAGCATCAGAAGCTCGCGGTGGATTCCGGCCAATGGCTGCTGTACCGTTTCGATCCGCGCCGCGCCGCCGCGGCGAGAACCCGTTGCAGTTGGATTCCCCGGCCGCCAGGATCAAGCTGCAGGATTATCTGCTCTCGGAAAATCGGTTCAAGATGCTCACCAAGAGCAAACCCGAAGAGGCAAAGAAGCTCTTCGCCCAGGCGCAGGCGGACGTGGAACATCGCTGGAAATTCTATGAATTTCTGTCCGGACGCAACACCAAGCCCGGCCATGGCCAGCCGGCATCACCCAAACCCGCCGCCACGGTGGATCAACCAGCGTAGAATCATTTTTAATGGATGATTTATGACCAAAATGTTCAAGCCACGAGACGAGCGGCCCACAAGTCATAAATTTTAAATCATAAATATTATGGATCTGAAGACCACTTACCTGGGCCTGAAACTGCGGACACCGCTCGTCGCGGCAGCCTCGCCGTTGTCGGAGGAAATTGAGAACATCAAACGGATGGAAGACGCCGGCGCCTCGGCGGTGGTGCTTTACTCGCTGTTCGAAGAGCAACTGCGCCAGGACCGCGCCGAACTGGTGCGCCAGCTCGAGCAAGGAACCGATAGTTTCGCGGAAGCGCTCACCTATTTCCCCGAACCGGAGGAATTTCATCTCGGGCCGGAGGAATATCTCAAACACATCGCCCGGGCAAAAAAGGCGACGCGCATTCCGATTATTGCGAGCCTGAACTGTTCCTCGACCGGCGGCTGGACCAAATACGCCAGACAGATTGAGCAGACCGGCGCGGACGCGCTGGAATTGAACATCTATTACATCCCGACCGATTTTGCCCTGTCGGGCGCGAAGGTGGAGCAGACCTATCTCGATATTCTGAAGGCCGTAAAGGCCGAGGTGACCATTCCCGTCGCCGTCAAGCTCAGCCCGTTCTTCAGCAATTTTGCGAACATGGCCAAACGGCTCGACGAAACTGGCGCGGACGGCCTGGTGCTGTTCAACCGGTTTTACCAGCCGGACATCGACCTGGAAACGCTCGAAGTGAAACCAAACATCCTGCTCAGCACGCCCATGGCCATGCGCGTGCCGCTGCGCTGGATTGCGATTCTGTCCGGGCACATCCGTGCGAACCTCGCCGCCACCAGCGGCATCCATCGCGCAACCGACGTTTTAAAGATGCTCATGGCCGGCGCCGACGTAACGATGCTTTGTTCCGCACTCATCCGGCACGGCGTCCAGCAGATTGGGGTGATTGAGCGGGAAATGGTCGCCTGGATGGAAGAGCACGAATACGAATCCGTGACCCAGCTCAAAGGCAGTCTGAGCCAGAAAAACTGCCCCGCGCCCGCCGAATTCGAGCGCGCACAATACATGCGGGCGATTTCAAACTATCCCCTGCCCGCGGCAAAATAAACAACCGAGTTCCGAGCCCAAATCAAGGCAGGTAACGCCCTGCCATGGCTTGAACGAAGGCGGATGGGGCAGTCCATCGCCTGAACCATCAACTCTCAACCGGCTTTTCCACGGATGACAAGGGCGCGCTACTCCGTGCGCGTCGCCTGGACGCCGGACCCAAATGCGCCGGACCGGGATTAACCCGCGGGCAATTACTGATTGGTTTGCGGGTCTGGAATAATCGGGCCGGCGTTGGTTGACGGTCCGGGTGGTTGCGACGGCGGCTCGCTGCTCAAGCTCAAATATTCCTTCACCGCCTTCACCGCCTGCTGCGTCTTGTCGTCCGCATCGGGCATCTGTGCCGCATGTTCGTACGCCGCCAGCGCATGGTCATATCTTCCCAATCGGCCATAGGCAATTCCAAGGTTGTACCAGGCCCGGGACGGTGCACGTCTCATCCGGGTGGCCTTTTCCAGCAACTTCACCGCGTCAGCGGCATGGTTTTGCACCAAAGCCTGATATCCGGCCCATTCAACCTCGGATTCTGCGTCCGGTGACAAATTGACCCGGGACCAAAACACGGTTGACCCCGCCAGACCCAAAACCAGCACCGCCACCAGCGCGACAATGCTCTTCCACTTCGCGGCGTTGCTGCCACCGGCAGCCAATCCCAGGAGCGCCCCCATGCCCGCGCCCACGCCATGCGCGGTGTTCGCCACCGGCATCACGTTGGCAACCGTCAGCACAATGCAGAGGACAAACCAGAACACGAACATTTGTGACGTTCGATAATCTACCGCGCCGGCAAACCGCGCATCATGCTTCTCCAGCACCCATAACATGCCCCATAAGCCATAGCCCACGCCGGACAAGCCCACGCCACCGGATGACAATGCAAACTCCGCGAGCGAGGAACCGGACGCCAGCAGCAAAAATATCCGCGGCGCACCTGAAATGACCGTACACCCGCTCCACCAGGGTTCCAAACGTCCACAACCAATAGAGGTTGAACGCCAGATGGAAGAAGTTGGCGTGGGGCAGCGTGCAGGTCAGGGCGCGCCACAATTCGAAGTTTGCCCAAACCCGTTGGTTCATGACGAACCAATCAATGCTCTGCCCCGACCACCACATTCCCGTTGCCATCAGGGCCGCCGCCGCGACACCGGCAGTCACCGGGTAATGCGAGACATTCTTCAAGGATGGTGGTGCCAGCATGGTTGAAACCTCGCAATAGAATTGACCCGGTCGCAACTATAGCAATCCGCACGACCGCATCAAGCGCCGACCGTCAAACCCCGAATCTAACCGCGAAAGCCGCAAACCATGTGAGTTCGTGTTTCCGCGTCCACGAATCCGCGACATCGCTTCCGACCGCTTCGCCTTGGTGATCCGTCCCCACCAAATAAATCAGCGTTCATCTGCGCAATCTGCGGGGAAAGCCCTGACGTTTGGTTTTTTGCGCTCTTTTTGGCTCGTTGCGCAAACAGTGGGAGCTGATGGAACCCAGCCTTCCGAGGCTTCCTCGTCAAGCGGCGACTCCGGGTTTCAGGCCAGAACGTATCGCGCCAGCGCCGTCCGCAAGGTATCCAGTGCAAAAGGTTTACAGATGATGGAATCAACCCCACCCGGCGGTGGATCGGATGGCTTGAATTTTTCCAGAAAGGCCGTGAGCATCACGACGGGTTGATTGGGTGAACGCTCCTTGATGGCCGCGGCCAGCTGATCGCCCCGCATCTCCGGCATGAGGTAATCGGTAAAAACCATGTCGAATTTGCCCGGCTCAAACAGGGCCAGCGCCTCGGCTCCGCTTTTGGCCTCATGAACCCGATAACCGTCGCCCTGTAGCAGGATATTGACGCTCTGGCGAACGAGCGATTCGTCGTCCACAACCAGTATGTGTCGTTGTCTTCCGCTGCGCGTTTTCATCATCGGCACGAAAGGCATGTTCCGTGCCAGTTATTTTGCCTTATTACCGTCTGGCGGGGCGTCCTGGTTTCAACTGGCTGCCTTCGGTAGAAAACAGATTTCGCGTGGTCCCCGTGTTTCGCCGTCCGGGATTGGTGTGAATCCGTGAAATCCGTATCAAAATGTTCCGCCGGCTCAGGTCCTTGTCAGAAAGGTTCCTTTTTGCAATTCCTCAAAAGCCTGCTGCAGTTCGGTCTGGGTGTTCATCACGATGGGTCCATACCAGGCCACCGGTTCCTGGAGCGGTTTGCCGGACACGAGCAGAAAACGGATGCCGTCCTCGCCCGCCTGCACTTCCACATCGTCGCCGGAATCGAACAGGATGAGCGACCGGTTGTCCGCCTCCATGGGCAGCGCGGTGTCGGCCCAGCCGAGGCTTTCGGTCGGCACCGCCAGTGGGGCGGACGCGTTGCAGAACCTGCCGCTCCCGGAAAAAACATAGGCAAAAGCATGGCTCGTCTTCGCGACGGGCAACCGCTTGCGTTTGCCGGGCGGCACGGTCACGTCAATATAGGTCGGGTCGGCGGCGATGCCTTCCACCGGGCCGCGTTTGCCCCAGAAACTGCCGCAAATAATCCGGGCCTGCGTGCCGTCGTCCTCGGTCACCTCGGGGATTTCCAGCGCCTTGATTTCCTGATAACGCGGCGCGGTCATTTTGAGCGACGACGGCAGGTTGGCCCACAACTGAAACCCGTGCATCCGACCCAGCGGGTCGCCTTTGGGCATTTCCTGGTGAATAATCCCCCGCCCCGCCGTCATCCATTGGAGGTCGCCGGGGGCGATGGCGCCGTGGTTGCCCAGGCTGTCGGCGTGCTCGACGGTCCCGGCGAGAACGTAGGTGATGGTTTCGATGCCGCGATGCGGATGCCACGGGAAGCCGGCCAGGTAATCGTCCGGAATGTCATTGCGGAAATCATCCAGCAGGAGGAAGGGGTCGAAGTCGGACGTGTTGCCAAAGCCGAACGCGCGGCGCAGATGCACGCCCGCGCCTTCGAGGGTTGGTTTCGCCTTGATCAAGCGCTTGATGGGTCTGATGGACATGATGTTCTCCCGGTTCAGTTATAATGCGACTGCCGCGGGAACATTACGCGCTCATCCCATGCTGTCAACTCCGGCGCAAGATTTGAGCGATGTGCGACAACAGCCTCAACTGCCGGTGCCTGCATCCGCCATTTGCAACCTTTTGATTCATCCCGATACCGTTTTTGTCACCGGGGTTCGGGCGTAGGTTCAAAGCGAGGGATTGTATAACGGAATTATGACACTACGAATTTGGCGTGGGCCCGTGGTTTTACGCCGGTCAAATTGTGGCAGCAGAGAATTTTTAAAAACGACAGCCGCGGGGAGACGGAATTCAGAAGCGGGAGAACGGACGGCCAGCAGGCCATCCCTGCCTTTTGCGTGATTTGGCGTGGTTCGCGGTCTCCCGGCGGCGGTCTTAAAATACTTCCGCTTTGAGACCGGTCACCTGGCGCACGATTTGCGCGATGTGCGACAGCGTCTTCAGCGGCAGATGGCCGCATTCGGCGTGGGACATGGGGCGCGCGGCGGAGTAAATTTGCACGAGGGAAATCTGCGCGCCGCGCGTTTTCAATTCCTTGAGCCGTTGTGCGAATTGCTCGATTTCCTCGAGTGACGGTTCCTCCTCGTTGATGGCCGGGAACAGGCTTTGAATGACCACCGGCCGCTGGCGGGCCAGGGCCAGGATGTTCGCGAGCACCTTGTCCAGCGGAACGTTGGGCCGGTCCACCTTGTTCAAATAATCCTGCGTGCCGCCGTCGAGCTTCACCCAGATCTCGTCCGATTTGGTGAGGCGTTTCAAACTTTCCTGCACCTGCGGCCGGTCCAGGGCGGTGGCGTTGGTGATCAGCACGATTTTGAAAAAAGGGAATCCGCCGAGCGCCCGGACATGAATCACTTCCTGGAGGGCCTCGGCAAAATTCGGCGCCAAGGTCGGCTCGCCGTCGCCGCTCAACGCCACGTGGCGCAATTGCAACAGCTCGGTCGGCAACGACTGATACAGCGGGCGCTCATGCAACCGGCCTTGCAGCACGTAGTTGAGCGTCCGTTGGAGTTCCACGCCCATGACATTGACGTCCAGCGCGGTTTCCACGGGGGGCGTGCGGCGATCCACTTCGCAGTACAGACAGTCGAAGTTGCACAGCTTGTCGGGATTCAAGTTCACGCCCAACGACAACCCGTGCGCGCGTGATGAAATGACCGCATAGACAAAGCGGTTGTCGAGAAAGTCACGCGGCCGGTCGAACGCAGCTTCGCGGGCCGGCGTGTGAACCTTCTTCTCCGGATGCCCGTTGTTTCCCGTCATGGCTTTGGAACTTGATTCTTCCACAATTCTCACAAGTCACTCTAGGTCCGGGCCGGATTGTGCACTACACGGTTATTGTCAAAATTTCGCCATACTTTGCAGGAGTTAATGGGAAAGTTTAGCAAAATGATTCACCGGCGGAACGGGCGGTTCCAGTTCGCGGATTTTGGCAAAGACGGAACATCTTTTGGGAATATCGGTCTGCTTATTGTTTATTGAAAAAAACTAAAGTAAACTGATGGCATGAGTGCAATAAAGTGTGCGACCAAAAATGACCGGGCGGCCTGGTTGAAAGCCGGCAGCGCGGTTTGCTCAAATCCACCCCTCAAAGCGCCGGTCAGGGCGTGGCGGCTGGTGTTGTTGGGCGCGCCGGGTGTGGGCAAAGGAACCCAGGCGGAACTGCTCAACTCACGATTGGGCGCCTGTCACCTGTCCACCGGCGACGTCTTTCGCGCGGCCAAAACCTTGCCGGACGGGCAAAGAAGTCCGGCCATGGACCAGGCGCTGGATTTCATGCGGCGCGGTGATTTGGTGCCGGACCAGACGGTGCTGGACATGGTGGGCGAACGGCTGCGCTGCCTGCATTGCGCCGGGGGATTTCTGCTGGACGGTTTTCCGCGCACCGTGGTCCAGGCCAAAGACCTGGAAAAATTAATGCAACAGGAGGACGTGGCGCTGACCGCCGTGCTGAACTACGATCTGCCGATGGAGGAAATTGTATCCCGCATCAGCGGCCGGCGCACGTGTACCAAATGCAAGGCGGTCTATCACATCGTGTCGCGGCCGCCGCGCGTGCAAGACGTCTGCGACAGTTGCGGCGGGAAACTGTTCCAACGCGAAGATGACCGGCCCGAATCCGTCCGGGTGCGCATGGCGGCTTATGAAAAAAGCACCCGGCCATTGATCCAATTTTATCAGGAGCGCGGCCTGCTGGTGCCCATCATCGCCGGGGGCACCCCGGAGGAAACGTTCCAGCGCACCATGGTGGCGCTCGAAGGCGTTCTCACCGACTAGCAGATTCGCGGCAGCTGTTCGCCGCTGGGCATGTCGAGAATCCGGCTCGCGCCAATCGCGCTTTTCAACGTGACGAGCGGCGCGGAACTTCCGGTCACCCGGCCGATGGCTGCCGATCCCCTCCCCGTTTCATGGCCGCGCATGATTTGCAACGCGCGTTCCGCGTCCCGGTCCGCCACAAATGCCACAAACCGTCCTTCGCACGCAACGTGCAACGGGTCGAGCCCGAGCATCTCGCAGGCAGCGTGAACATCCTCCCGCACCGGCACGGATTTTTCCACGATTTCAATCCGCACGCGCGCTGCTTCGGCGATTTCGTTGAGCGCGCTGGCCAGCCCGCCGCGCGTGAGATCGCGCAGGCAATGAATTTCGATGCCGGCCTTGAGCAGGTCCAGAACGATTTCGTGAACGGGCGCGGAATCGCTTTCGATGGCGCTCTCGAACTGCAGTCCTTCGCGCACGGCCATGATAGCCATGCCGTGACGCCCCAAATCGCCGCTCACCAAAACGGCGTCACCGGGCCGCACGCCGGGCGGTGCGATTTTCCGGTCATGTTCGACGACGCCAATGCCGGCGGTGTTGATGAAGACGCCGTCGCCCTTGCCCTGGTCCACCACCTTCGTGTCGCCGGTGATGATTTGCACGCCGCAGCGGGTGGCGGCCGCCTGCATCGAACAGACGATTTTCCAGAGCGTCTCCATCGGCAGGCCTTCCTCGATAATGAACGCGGCGCTGAGATAAAGCGGGCGCGCGCCACTCATGGCGAGGTCGTTCACCGTGCCATGAACGGCCATCGAGCCGATGTCGCCGCCGGTAAAGAATAATGGACGCACCACGTAGGAATCCGTTGTGAACGCGAGTTTTTTGCCGGTCAATTCCACCACCGTGGAATCGTGCTGCGTTTCGAGCAGCGGATTGCGGAACGCGGTCAGGAACATCCTGCCAATGAGCTGGTGCATCAGCCGGCCGCCGCCGCCATGCGCGAGCAGCACCTGCGGATATTGCGAGATGGGAATCGGGCAGCTGGAAGTAAAGTCCATAAAGATTCAGAAATTAAAACATCGAACATCCAACGTCCAACGCCCAACATCGAATGATCCATAATCGCCGCGGGACCAAAAATTGGATGTTCGATGTTGAATGTTGGTTGTTGGATGTTTTTTCACGATCGATTCAATCATGCCGTCGGTAGCGATAGTAAGCCGCGCAGGCGCCTTCGCTCGACACCATGGTCGCGCCCAACGGATGTTCCGGGTTGCATTTTGTGCCGAAAACGGAACATTCCTGCGGTTTCTTCAATCCCTGCAATACCAGGCCGCTGATGCACTCGGCCGGCTCTTCCACATGATGTTCCGTCACACCGAATTTTTTTTCGGCGTCGAAGGCCGCGTAAGCCTCGCTCAACCCCAGGCCGCTCTTCGGGATTTCGCCCACACCGCGCCATTTGCGCGGGATGACACGAAATACCTCGCGAATCAATTTCTGCGCCGGCTGGTTGCCTTCGCGGCGCACGGCCCGCGCGTATTGATTTTCAACCTCCGCCCGGCCGGATTCGAGCTGCTGCACGACCATCAACACGCCCTGCAAAATATCGAGCGGCTCGAAACCGGTGACGACAATCGGCACGTGATATTTGGCCGCAACGGGGAAATACTCCTCGAATCCCATCACGGTGCAGACGTGCCCGGCGGCGAGAAAGCCCTGCACCTTGCAGCCCGGCGACGACATCAATGCCTCCATCGCAGGCGGCACCAGCACATGCGACACAAGCAGGGAAAAGTTTTTGAGTTTTTTTTGCGCCGCAGAATAAACCGCCATCGCCGTGGCCGGCGCCGTGGTTTCAAAACCAACCCCAAAAAACACCACTTCCTTCGCCGGATTTTGTTCCGCGAGCTTCACGGCATCGAGCGGCGAATAAACCATGCGCACGTCGCCGCCTTTGGCCTTCACCGAAAGCAAGTCCGTCGTGCTGCCCGGCACGCGGAGCATGTCGCCGAACGACGTGAAAATGACATTGGGCCGCGCGGCGATATCGAGCGCCTTGTCGATCATTTCGAGCGGAGTGACACAGACCGGGCAGCCGGGGCCATGGATGAGCGTGATTTGTTTGGGCAGAAGTTCATCAATGCCGAACTTGACGATGGCGTGCGTCTGGCCGCCGCAAACCTCCATCAGGTTCCAGGGCCGTGTCGTGACACGGTGCACCTCGCGCGCAATCTTTTGCGCGAGGTCGCCGTCACGATATTCGTCGAGGTATTTCATGTGCCGCCTGCCCGCAACTCGCCCAGTTCCTCGATCTGCTTCAAATACTCGAACACCTTTTGCGCCTCGTCCTCATCCAGCCGGCTGAGGGCGAAGCCGGCGTGCACGATGACATAATCGCCGACCCCGGCCTCCGGGACATAGGCCAGGCTGGCCTCCTTGAGGATGCCGCCGAAGTTGATTTTGCCCATGCGCGTCAACGGGTCAGCGCCGCTGATGCTCTCAATCTTTCCTGGAATGGCGAGGCACATTTTTACTTTATGATTTTCGATTTACGATTTCATGCGGCACGCGAGCGGCGGCAACAATTTGGCCGAGGGCAATCCCGCCATCATTCGGGGGGACGCGCTGATGCCAATATGGCTGGAAGCCTTCCGCTTGCAAACGCCGCACCGTCCGTTCGGTCAAATAGCGATTTTGAAAGCATCCGCCGCTTAACACCACACGCCGCTCACCAATTCTTTCGGCCACGGCCACCGCGGCTTCCACCAGCGCATTGTGGAACTTCGCCGATATCTTGCCGGTGGCAACACCATTTTGCACGTCCGATAAAATCGCTTCCATCATCGGCGACCAATCGAGAACGAGTGACGGGTGGCAGGTGACGGGTGACAGGTTGTAATGTTCGTCCGTCGTGATCCCATCCACCGCAAACTCCAGTTCCATGGCCGCCTGACCTTCGAATCGCATCCGCTGGCGTAGGTCAACGAGCGAGGCGACCGCGTCGAACAGCCGGCCCATGCTCGTGGTCACGGGCGAATTCAAACTTTTCGCCAGCATCGTTTTCAACGCGGTCAATTCCGCCCCGGAAAAGGCGGCAATCGATGCAATATCCTTCCGCTCAAAAACGCTGGCGCCAAACATTTCATAAAGCAATCCGACGGCGGCACGGCGCGGTTCCTTGACTGCCTGGTCGCCGCCGGGCAACCGGAACGGACGCAAATGAGCGACACGTTCAATGTTTTGGTCCGTGACCAGAAAAAATTCGCCGCCCCAAACCGTCCCGTCCAATCCATGGCCCGTGCCGTCCCAGGAAACGCCCAGCGCCGGCGGTGCCAGTTCGTTTTCCGCCATGCAGGACAGGACGTGGGCGATGTGGTGCTGAACTCGCACGATTTGCGGAACGCCGAGCACCGTCTCGGCCTGATTCCGAGCGGTTGATTCAAGCCGAGCCGGTGCTCGGCGCTCCAAAGCATAGGTTGTCGAGAGATAATCCGGATGCAAATCGGCGGCGATGATTTGAGGCCTGACCTCGTAAAGTTTTTCAAAATCCGCGATCACCCGGCGAAACGCGTGGCTGGCCGGTTCCGTTTCCAAATCACCGATGTGCTGGCTGATGAAGACCTGGCTGCCAACGGACAGCGCCACGGCGTTTTTCAGGTGCGCCCCAACGGCCAATACAATTTCGGAGTTCGAAATTCGGAGTTCGGAATTCGGAGTTTTGGCGAGGCGGGCATCTCGCTGAGCCGTCTTCCGCACTCCGCCTTCCGCACTCCGCAACTGAATGGGCAGCGGTGCAAAACCTCGCGCACGCCGCAAAACCAGTTCCCGATCCAGCATCACGCGCACGATGGAATCGTCCACGTGCCGGACAATGGGACGATCATGAACGAGGAAAACATCGGCAATGTCGCGCAGCCGCTCCCGCGCATCGCGTTCATCCGTGCAGATCGGTTCGTCGCTGAGGTTGCCGCTCGTGGCGACCACGGGAAAGCCGAGTTCGGCCAGCAACAAGTGATGCAACGGCGTGTAAGGCAGCATTGCGCCAAGACAAGGATTATTGGGTGCGACAGACGGAGCAATCGAGATTTGCGATTTGCGACGATTCGTGTTGCCGCAGCAAAACAATCGGGGATTCGGGTGAGCGCAATAATCGTTCTTCCAGCGGCGAAACTTCACATTCGGCTTTCACGCTTTCCAGCGACGGAAACATCAGGGCCAGGGGTTTTTCCTCGCGCTGTTTGCGTGCGCGCAGGTGGCAAATGGCTTTGTCGTTGCGCGCATCGGCCAACAGATGAAATCCGCCCAAGCCCTTGGCCGCGACGATTTTTCCCTCACGAATGGCCTGGGCGGCAGCGACCAGGGCGTCGTTGTTTTGGAGTGCGCGGACATGTCCGCGCTTTGAAAGCGGCGACGCGTCGCCGCACTCCCAAAATTCCAAACGCGGCCCGCAAACCGGACAGGCATTGGGTTGCGCATGAAACCGGCGGTCGTGCGGGTTGTCGTATTCCGCCTGGCATTGCGGACACATCGTGAACGATTTCATCGAAGTGTTCGCGCGATCGTAGGGCAACGATTCGATGATGCTGAACCGCGGCCCGCAGTTGGTACAATTTGTAAACGGATAGCGATAACGCCGGTTGGCCGGGTCAAAGATTTCCCGGAGACAATCCGGACAGGTGGCGATGTCCGGCAAAACGAGCGCGGTTTTGTCGCCGCCGGTTTCACTCTCACGGATTTCAAAATTCTCAAAACCCATCGCGTCCAGCCAGGAAGCTTCGAGGCTTTGAATGAAACTGCGCGGCGGTTTTTCCGCTTCCAGCCGGAGCAGAAATTTTTCGAGCATTGCCCGCGGGCCTTCCACTTCAATAAAAACGCCCTGCGGAGAATTATTGACCCAGCCCGCCAATTGAAGCCCGGTGGCGAGCCGGAAGACGAACGGACGAAACCCGACACCCTGCACCGCCCCGCGCACGGCGAGCTTCAGCCGGGCTATTCCCGGCCGCTGAAGTGGTGAGGGATGTTTTCATTCGTCACATCCATACTACACCCAATCCAGCCCGGCCCTTAACTAGGGTTGCCAATCTTTGCACAGGAATTGTCAAAAGACGGTGTGTGCGCCATTGAATCAGGGTGGAATATATGTGGTGGAGTCCTATGCATGAAGTTTCGATCATGGAATCCGCGGTACGGATGGCGGTGGAAGCGGCGAAATCGGCCGGTGCGAGCCGCGTGCTGGCCTTGCGCCTGCGGGTGGGGACGTTGAGCGGCGCGGTGCCGGAGGCGCTGCGGTTTGCGTTTGACGTGGTTTGTCGCGATACCATGGCCGAGGGCGCGAGTTTGGAAATGGAAACTATTCCCGCCGCCGGATGGTGCCCGGTTTGCCGCGCGGAATTTCAATGCGCGGATTTCATCAACGAATGTCCCCGCTGCCATAATCCGAACGGCGAGTTGAGGCGCGGACGGGAACTGGAAATCGCCTCGGTGGAGACAGCTTGAACGGAACTCTGTCGAAAGCCGACCAATGATGGTAGGGCGCGTCACTCCGTGCGCGCCAGGCTGGTAACGGGCAAAAGCGGCGCGCACGGAGTGACGCGCCCTACCTTTGAGCCATTTTGCGGAATGACGGTCGAAGATCGGAAATGAAAATCTGGAAATAACTTTATGTGCAAAGAATGCGGATGCGGTCTCGGTGGCGACGACGTGAAAATCGGCGGCCATGCGCACGAAACACGGTCACCTTCCCACGGCCACGATCATCATCACGAACCGGATCACGGGCATGGCGGCAAAACGTTGAGCCTGAACCTCTCGCTGCTGGAGAAGAACGACCGGTTGGCGGAACAAAACCGCGGTTTCTTCCGCGCCAAAAAATTACTGGTGCTCAACGTCGTTTCGTCACCGGGCTCGGGCAAAACCACCTTCATCCGCGAAACGGCGGCAAAACTCGCGGGCCGATTGCGTCTGGGCGTGATTGTTGGCGATCTCGCGACGGACAACGACGCCGCCAAGCTGCGCACCGCCGGGATTCCCGTGGTGCAAATCACCACCGGCACGGTCTGTCATCTGGACGCGGACATGGTCGCCAAGGCGGCGGCGCAACTGAATCTGGACCAGCTCGACGTGCTGGTGATTGAAAACGTCGGCAACCTCGTCTGCCCTGCCGACTACGATTTGGGCGAGGATTTGCGCGTGGTGCTGCTGTCCGTCACCGAAGGCGAGGACAAGCCGCTGAAATATCCGCCCATGTTCCATTCCGCGCAGGTCGCGGTGATAACGAAAAGTGACATGGCGGCGGCGGCGGGGTTCAATCGCAAGCTGGCATTGCAGAACCTGGAACGCGTGAGCCATCACGCGCGGATTTTTGAATTGTCGGCAAAAACCGGCGACGGCATGAAGGCCTGGCTGGATTTTCTGGCGGAGCGGCGGGCGGCTTGAATTCAACCACGGATACCCGGCGTAGTCGCGTTGCGCCAACGCCGGGCTAATTTCCGTAACGCCTTCAGCCATGGAATCCGTGTTCATCTGTGTTTATCCGTGGTTGAATTTCTCCGCGCCTTGGCGTCTTTGCGTTGAATCCGGCT
>CAVXLF010000017.1:0-50114 GCA_963762585.1 uncultured Verrucomicrobiae bacterium | reverse complement strand
TGCCACCCTGTTCATCCGCCGCGACGAGGTGGAAACCGCGTGGCAGATTGTGGATTCCATTCGCATCGGCTGGGAGGGCAAGCCGTTGACGAACCGGGAATTTTACGCCGCCGGAACCTGGGGCCCGATTGCCGCCGACGATTTGCTGGCCCAAGGCGGCCACGTCTGGCATGAGCCGCAGATGGTAAAGTAACGTTTATGTCTTACTCATTGAAAGATTTGATAGAACTGCTTTCGGCAGAAAAAGGAGAAGCAATTCATTTACATCCCGCAGAATCACCAGTGCTTGAAATAAAACGAGTACTTCATCGAATTGAAGGGCCGCAATTAGCAAAGGGTGAATCGGAATCTTTACTGCAAAGCGTCGCGTCAGAAGATGATTTTGCTGACTTTAAGAGAGACAAAATTGTTTGTTTTTATCATCACTTCAATGAGTCAATAGTTTTTCAAGTCATGGCGTTTCGAGAGGATGGACAAGTTAGACTCGAGATACGCCGATTTCGATAATCGCTCATGGAAAATTTCGAATTGATTTCCCCCGGCAATCCCGAGGATCTGGTCCGTGCCACCGCGAGCGCCGGGCGGTTTAGCTGGGAGGGACGGCGTGTCGCCGTCCCTATAATTCTTTGCAAAATAATCATTCAGAAATTCGGGCCGGCAACACGCCAACCCTCCCGGAATTGATTGGGGACGCCGACACGGCGCCCGTCCGCAATTTTATGCCGCCAGACTATGCGCCATTTTCAGAACCCGGACGAAAGCATCCGGTACACGGCGTTTTAATTTCGCTCCAACAACCGGCGATTGTTTTTCTGACCGTTTGCACCAAGGATCGTCAATCGTGGCTGGCACAACCCAATGTCCACGAGGCACTCCGTAAAATCTGGCTGTCAACCGACACCTGGCTTGTCGGCGATTATTTGCTGATGCCGGACCACGTCCACCTGTTTTGTGCGCCGCGAGATTTGACCGTAACCTTGCCACGATGGGTATCGTTTTGGAAACGTGAATTGAGCTGTCTTCATTTGCCCAAAACCGGCCAATGGCAGCGGGATTTCTGGGACACGCGTCTGCGGCGCAGCGAAAATTATGACCAGAAATGGACTTACGTCCGTGAAAATCCAGTTCGTGCCGGCCTGGTAAAACAACCCGATGAATGGCCGTTTCAAGGACGAATGAATGTTTTTCCGTGGTAATTAATATTGGGGACGGCGACACGCCGTCCCTCCCAAATTAAATGAAGAAATTTGAGCTGAGCACCTTCGCCACCGCCGACGAACTGGCCCGGGCCGCCGCCGGCTCTTGGCTGGACGAAATTGAAACGGCCCGGCGCACCGGCAAACCGTATTGCGCCGCGTTGTCCGGCGGGCGCATCACGCAAAAACTTTTCGCGTCGGTCGTCGAACAGGCCAAGGCGCGAAAAATCGGGGACGGCGGCACGCCATCCCTCCCCGGGAACGTCCATTTTTTCTGGGCGGACGAGCGCTGCGTGCCCCCCGACGATCCGGAAAGCAACTTTCGCCTGGCGAATGAGCTGTTGTTCGCACCCTTGAAAATCACCCAAAACCGGATTCATCGCATCCGGGGTGAAGATTCGCCGGCAGCCGCCGTGGAAAAGGCCGGGGCGGAACTCCGCCAAATCGCGCCTTCGAACCCGGCCGGCCAGCCGGTCCTGGATTTGGTTTTTCTCGGCATGGGCGAGGACGGCCACGTCGCTTCGTTGTTTCCGGGCGCCCCGGCGAAAATCGTCCAATGCACCGCTCCCTTTCTGGTGGTTGAAAACTCGCCCAAACCGCCGCCCCGGCGTATTTCTTTGAGTTACAATGCCTTGGCGGCGGCCAGACAGGTTTGGATCTTGATTTCGGGGGCCGGCAAAGAAAAGGCGTTGGTTGAATCGCTTGATTTATCGGGAAAAACACCTTTGGGCCGGGTGATTCAATTGCGCAAAAACACCCGGATTTTCAGCGAAATCAGGCTAAATTGACCTGAAATTGAGTTTTTTTTGAATTGTTTGAACCATTTCAGCCATCCCCCCGTCTATTCCTTTGAGCAGATTGTGATTTCGCTGTTCGTTTAGGGTTGGCATAGAGGTTTTGCTCGTGACGCGGCTCGGACAGCGACCCCAAGTTGGTCGCGTCACCCTTCTGAGCGCCTCGGTGAAGGCGTATAAACCTCGTCACCGCGGGGGCCGGACGCAAGTCCGGCCTTTCGCATTTGTGGAATTCCCCATTGATTATGGGGTGGAAAACGCATAGCCTGCGACTTATGAAACATCAGCTCGATTTCGAGAAACCGATTATCGAACTGCAAAGCAAGCTGGAGGAACTCCGTCAACACCCGGACAAGCATTCCCTGGGCGTCAGCTTCGAGGAGGAAATCCAGTTGATTGAGAAAAAGCTGGAAGAAACCCGGCGCCAGATTTTCTCCAACCTCAATGCCTGGCAGCGCGTGCAACTGGCCCGGCACCCCAAACGTCCTTACACGCTGGATTACCTCGGAACCACCTTCACCGATTTTCATGAACTGCACGGCGACCGGCTGTTCGCCGAGGATCGCGCGATGGTGGGCGGGTTCGCCAGACTGGGCGAACATCGCGTCGTCGTCATCGGCACGCAAAAGGGCCGCGACACCAAGGAAAACATATTGCGCAATTTCGGCTCCGCCCATCCCGAAGGTTACCGCAAGGCGCTCCGCCTGATGCGGCTGGCGAACAAATTCGGCCTGCCCATCATCACCCTGATCGACACGGCGGGCGCTTATCCCGGCATCGGGGCGGAGGAACGCCACATTGCCGAGGCCATCGCCGTCAATCTCCGCGAAATGACGCTGTTCGAAGTGCCCATCATCGCCGCCGTCATCGGCGAAGGCGGTTCCGGCGGCGCGCTTGGCATCGGCGTGGCCGATCGCGTGTTGATTTTGGAGAACGCCTATTATTCGGTCATCAGCCCCGAAGGGTGCGCCGCGATTTTGTGGAAGGACCGCGCGAACGCCGCCAAGGCCGCCGCCGCCCTCAAAATCACCGCCCGGGATTTGCTCGAACTCAAGCTCGTGGACGAAATCGTGCCCGAACCGCTCGGCGGCGCGCACACGAATCCGGCGGCCACCGCACAAAATTTGAAGGCGCACCTGCTCAAACACCTTGAAACCGTCGGTGCGTTGCCGGTGGCCACCCGGTTGAAGCAGCGTTACGACAAATTCCGCGCCCACGGACAATTCCTCGAAAAAGTCCAGCCTCCGGCCAGTGAAACCAGACCGGTGCTCAATCCGGCTGCCAATGTCATGGCCCGCGCGGCCGCCACGGCGTAATTTCCGTGCTTTATCCGTTCACTTTCCACCCGATTTTCAAGGAACGCGTCTGGGGCGGACGCGAAATCCAGCGGCTCTACGGCAAGCCGCTCCCGCCCGAGGCGCCCATCGGCGAATCCTGGGAAATCAGCGACCGCCCCGGCGACGCGAGCGTCATCGCCAACGGCCCGCTGGCCGGAAAAGATTTGCGCTGGCTCATGGAACATCACGCGGGCGAACTGCTCGGCGGCGCGAAACCCGCCGGCAACAATCGTTTCCCGCTCCTGTGCAAAATCCTGGATGCGCGCGAAAAACTTTCACTCCAGGTGCATCCGCCGGCGGACAAGGCCGCCGCGTTGGGCGGCGAACCGAAAACTGAAATGTGGTTCATTGCCGACGCCGCGCCGGGCGCGGAACTGTATGTCGGGCTGAAACGCGGCGTCACCCGCGCGGAATTCGAGAAGAAAATCCAGACCGGCGGGGTGGCCGGGTGTTTCCATCGAATCCCGGTTCGCGCCGGCGACGCCATGTTTCTGCCCAGCGGCCGCGTCCACACCATCGGCGCGGGCCTCGTGATTTTCGAAATCCAGCAAAACTCGGACACGACCTATCGCGTGTTCGACTGGAACCGCCAGGGGCTGGACGGCCGGCCGCGCGAGCTCCAGGTTGCGGAATCGCTGGCGAGCATCAACTTTGAGGATTTTGAGCCGGCCCTGGTCCAGAGCCGGTTTGGCGGCGGTGAAATCAAATCGCGCCCGCTCGTAAACGATCCGCTGTTCAATGTCGAAGCGTTGGATTTGCAGACCGGAGCAGGTCTGAATTTAAAACCGCGCCGGCTGCAAATTGTGGCCACGGTGCGCGGTGAGGTTGAAATCCGGAGCGGTTCGATTTCGGCAAACCTGGCCGCCGGCCAGTTTGGTTTGATTCCTGCGAACCTGGCACAAACGGAAATCCTGGCGAAATCGGAGGCGATGTTGCTGCGGGCCGAAGCGAATCAAACCTCGGAGAGGCGACCTTCATGAGCCGCGAAAATCAGTGGCTCGGATAACCTGCCCTGCCGAAATTCAATTCAGCGACAAATCCTCCGGCGTTTGGGCGAGCAGCCTGTTTTTCCAGCCGCCCTTGCTTTTCAGGATTTTCTGCCAGAGCCGTTCGGGCGGCGTCTCGAAGACCAGTTCCAGGGAGGCGGGAAACGTCAGCCACGACTTGCGCTTCATTTCGGTGTCCAACTGGCCGGGCGACCACCCGGCGTAGCCGGCGAACATCCTGACTTTTTTCCCCGCCGAAAAGGATTCCCCAATGTCCACCAGTTCATCGATGGAATGGCCGAGCGCCAGGTTGGGCAGCACGTCGGCATGGGGAATGAAATTGTCCGTGTGCAAAAAACTCAACGCGGCAGGCTGCACCGGTCCGCCGAGATACAACGGCGCGTCCCGGAGCGTGTTGGGCAGGTCGGCCACAATCATTTCGCCGACCGTTTTGCCGAGCGAATGGTTGAGCACCAGGCCGAACGCCCCGTCGGAATCATGCTGGCAAATCAACACCACCGACTGGTGGAAAAATGAACCGCTCAAATTTCCACCGTCCAGCAGCAATTGACCTTTAAAGGATTTTCCGTTCGCGCTCATGCCCCACGACAATCTGCCTCACGCCTGCCGGATTGGCAAAAAGAAAACCGCCGGGACACGGAAATCCAAAGAAAAACGCGGAGAAATTTCTCCGCGTCGTTCCGGGTTGGCAAAAATTTCCCGGCGTTTAGAGCGCCTTGACCTTTTTCACAATGGCCGCGGCATCGATGCCAAAATGCGCCAGCAATTCCTCGGGTTTGCCCGAGCGCGGCAACGCCGTTACCGCCAGCTTGTGGACCTTGACGCCGTCCACGCTCAACTCGCCCGCCACCGCGTCACCCAGGCCGCCTTCGGTGTAATGATCTTCGACGGTGATGACCGTGTGGTTCGTCTTATTCGCAGCCGCGAGAATCACGTCCCGGCCGAGCGGCTTGATGCTGTAGGCGTCAATGACCGTGATGCCGATGCCTTCGTTTTTCAAGGTGTCGGCGGCCTTGAGCGCTTCAAACAACGTTACGCCGGCGGCAACCACCGTGACCTTGTCCCCTGCGTTCTGGCGCAGCACCTTCGCGCCGCCAATCGGAAAGGCCTCGTCGTTGTTGTAAATCACCGGCGTCTTGGGGCGCGACGTGCGCAGGTAACAAATGCCACGGGTGAGCGCCATTTGTTCAACCAGCTTTTCCGCGGCCACCGCGTCGCTGGGATACAAAACGACGCTGCCTGCAATCGCGCGCATCATCGCCAGATCTTCCAGTCCCATTTGCGACGGACCGTCTTCGCCGATGCTCACTCCCACGTGCGAACCGGCCAGCTTCAAATTGGCCTGCGAAATGCCCGCGACCCGGATCTGGTCGGCGGCGCGGGTGAAAAACACCGCGAACGTGGATGCGAACGGCACCTTGCCGCGCGCGCCGAAACCCGTGGCCACGCCCACCATGTTCTGTTCGGCGATGTAACATTCGGTGGAACGGTCCGGGAATTTTTTGAAAAATTTATCAGCATAGGTGGAGTTCTTCGTGTCGCCGTCCAGCGCCACAAGGCGTTGATCCACCTCGCCGATGCGGACGAGCGCGTTGCCGTAGGCTTCACGGGTCGCAACCGAATCGCCGATTTTGTAACCGAGCGGCGGGTAACCTGCGGGCGCGGCGAGGTTCGGCGCGGGCAGTGCATTCGGGGTGGGAATCGCCACGCCGATGCCGGACTTGGAACTCGGCTGAAGTTCGGCAATCGCCCTGGCAGCTTCTTCCTGGTTCAAGGGTTTGCCGTGCCAGCCGTCCTTGTCCTGCAAAAATGAAACGCCCGCCCCTTTGTAGGTCTTGGCAATGATGGCGAGCGGCTGATCGTTCAAGCCGACGCCGCTGAGCACCTCGGAAATTTCCTCAAGATCATGGCCATCAATGTCTTCCACCCGCCAGCCAAAGGCTTCAAAGCGTTTGCGATAGACGCCGATGTCGTGGCCGAAGGCGGTGGCCTGGCTCTGGCCGAGGCGATTTGCGTCCACGATGGCAATGAGATTGTTGAGCTTGTAAACACCGGCCAGCGACGCGGCTTCCCACACGGAGCCTTCGGCGATTTCCCCGTCCCCGAGCAGGACGTACGTGTTGTAATCAAGCTGGTCGAGCCGCGCGGCGAGCGCCATGCCGATCCCGACACTCAAGCCCTGGCCAAGCGAACCGGTGGCCACGTCGACAAACGGCAGGCGCGGCGTCGGATGGCCTTCGAGATCGCTGCAGAAGGTGCGGAGCTTCAACAAATCGGACGCGGGGAACAAGCCGGTCTCCGCCCACGCGGCGTAGAGCAACGGCGCGGCGTGACCCTTGGAAAGGATGAAACGATCGTTGTTATGGTAGTGGGGATTTTTCGCGTCGTAACGCATGTGCCCGAAAAACAACGCCGCCACCACGTCTGCCGCCGAGCAGCACGAGGTCGGATGGCCGCTGCCGGCTGCGGTGGTTGCGGTGATCGAATGGATCCGCAACTGATTGGCGATGCCCTTCAATAATTCAATATCAGTATCAATCATGGAACTCTTAGTTTACCCGAGAAGCGACGAAAGCCAAGAGTGAAAATGGGGAAATTGACGGTGCGTTAAAAATCTGTCCCGTTATCTGTCTCATTTTATGCCGGTCCCGTCCAAGGGCGGACAGGCGAACGCCGTAAAACGGCGACTTTCTTCAAAAGCAGGCTTGCATCCGGCGCCAGCTTTTCGTGGATTGTCCGGGTGAAACCAAAACAATTTTGTCTCGCCGCTTTGATGGCGTGTGCGGCCCTGGCCATTCCATCCACCCGCGCGGATGATGCCGCCGCAGCTCCCGCCACCAATTTATTGATGGCCGCATCCGGTCCGCCGGCCACGGCGATCGAGAACGTGACGAACACCTATTTCGGGACGGAGGTGGTTGATCCGTACCGTTACCTGGAGGATTTGTCGGATCCCAAGGTGACCGCCTGGATGAAAGCCCAGAACCGGTACACCCGCTCCGTGCTGGATCGCCTTCCGGGACGCGCAGCGTTGCTCGCCCGGATTCAGGAACTCGACAACTCGGTGGCTGCGAGAGTGGACGGGGTCCGGCGGCTGCCCGACGGCCGGTATTTTTATCTCAAACGATTGCCGCAGGACAATGTTTTCAAACTTTATGTGCGCGCGGGATTGACCGGCCCGGAAACGTTGCTGTTCGATCCGGAGAAATTTGCCCGGGCGGCCGGCAAGCCCTTTGCCATCAATTATTTTGAGCCGTCGCAAAACGGTGACTACGTTGCCTGCGGTCTTTCCGCCGGCGGTTCCGAGGATGCGGTGATTCATGTGCTGCAAACCGCGACGGGGAAGGAAGTGGATAAACCAATTGACCGCGCCGAATATGGTGGAATCAGCTGGCGTCCGGATGGAAAGTCATTTTTCTACAATCGCCTGCAAAAAATGGAACCGGGGATGCCGGAAACCGAGCGCTACCAGAAGAACCGCGTGTACCTGCACGTCATCGGCGCCGATGCCGACCAGGAACCGCCCGTCTTCGGCTATGACGTTTCGCCCCGGGTGGCAATGGACCCGGCGGATGACCCGTTCATCAGCACCCTGCCGGGTTGCAAATACGCCTTGGGCATGATTGAGCACGGGACGCGGGAGGAACTGACCCTGTTTGTGGCGCCGCTGGCATCGTTGGGCCGGCCCAATCCGCCCTGGCAAAAAATTTGTGACGTTGACGATGACATCACCGATTGCGCCCTGAAAGGGAAGGAAATTTTTCTGCTGACACACAAGGGCGCGCCGCGATTTAAAATCATCGCAACTTCCCTGGCCAAACCCGATCTGGCGGCCGCCCGGACGGTCGTGCCGGCCGGCCAGGCCGTGATTACGGGACTGGCGGCGGCGAAGGACGCGCTCTATGTGCAACTGCGCGACGGCGGCATCGGACGACTCTGGCGGGTGCCGTTTCAGGGAAAACCGGAACCGGTCGTGTTGCCGTTTGATGGGTCGCTGGCGTTGACGGCCGCGGATCCGCGGCTGGATGGCACCTGGCTAGACATGGC
Organism: uncultured Verrucomicrobiae bacterium; assembly: GCA_963762585.1. GTDB lineage: Bacteria > Verrucomicrobiota > Verrucomicrobiia > Limisphaerales > UBA11358 > UBA11358. The sequence continues at coordinate 41,733 of CAVXLF010000017.1, read as the reverse complement.
GACGTGGACCAAGGCCGGGCAGATTTACGCCTACGACCCGCGGACGAAAAAAATCACGAACACCGGCTTGCAACCGCTGGGGAAATTTGACGCGCCGGAAAATCTGGAATCCGTCGAGGTCAAGGCCCGGAGTTACGACGGCGCAATGATTCCGCTGTCCATCATTCACGAGCGCGGCATCAAACTGGACGGTTCGAATCCCGCGTTGCTGTGGGGTTATGGCGCCTACGGCATTTCGCAGGACCCGGCGTTTGGCCCCGCGTTGCTTGCGTGGTGTGAAAAAGGCGGGGTGTTCGCCATCGCCCACATCCGGGGCGGCGGCGAGTACGGCGAGGATTGGTACAAGGCCGGTTACAAGCAGACCAAACCGAACACGTGGAAGGATTTCATCGCCTGCGCCCAATATCTGATTGATAACCAATACACGTCGCCGGCCAGACTGGCCGGGACCGGCGGTAGCGCGGGCGGCATCCTGATTGGCCGGGCCATTACCGAACGGCCCGACCTGTTCGATGCGGCCATCATTCAAGTGGGTTGCCTGGACATGCTGCGCATCGAGACGACCCCGAACGGCGTGCCGAACATTCCCGAATTCGGCAGTGTCAAGACCGCGGACGGGTTCAAGGACTTGTATGAAATGAGCGCCTACGCTCACGTCAGCGATGGAACGAAATATCCCGCCGTGATCCTGGAGACCGGCATCAATGACCCGCGGGTGGAACCCTGGCAATCGGCGAAGATGGCGGCGCGATTGCAGGCCGCCACCGCCAGCGGCAAACCCGTCCTGTTGCGCGTGGACTACGCGGCCGGACACGGCATTGGGTCAACGAAAAAGCAAAGCGAGGAGCAACGGGCCGATGGCTGGGCCTTTCTCCTGTGGCAATTCGGATTGCCGGAATTTCAAATACCGTCGGCAAATTAGGAGTTTGGCTGGACAAGCCGGTTGGAATGGATGAGCCAAGCTTTCATTGCTCGGATATGCAAGTGCGGTGCTAGACCTGCCCAAAATTTTGCGCCAGCGGCAAAACACCCGTGTTTACGTGCAACTGATGACAACGCCATAGGCATAAATCATGCATCAGAAAGGGCAGAACGATCATGAAAACCGAACAAAGCCTGTCCAGATTTGTCTGCTGGCGTGGTATTGCTTCAAGCACTCAACGTCGGAGTGTAATCTGTTGTTATTCTTACGTGTTTGTCCGTAATTTCCTTAATTTCATCACGGCGACATGAACGAGCATCTGCAATTTTTTTATAGATGGTTTTGGCTCTCGCTGACAATAGCCGCTGGTCTTGGCGTCTTACTTTTTGTTGCCACTTGTCGGCGTGATGCCTGGTTGCGCTATTTATCGGCTGAAGCGAGGTTTTGGATTCGCCTTGGTATTCCCGAAAAGCTTGCAGAAGCCAGCCGACGGTTTGGGGCAAGCCGTGCGCTTGTTTATATTTTGTGGGTTGAGATTGCTCTCTGGCTGTTGCTGTCGTTACTCAACGGATTTTCATATCTCCATTGGGAACACCGGTTGCCGACAAAGACGACAACCGAAGCCAGGTCGTTTTACGAGGCCGGCGCAAACCAATCCAAAATTGGAGATTATGCCGGAGCCATCACCAATTTTACCCGGGCCATTGAAGCATGTTCAAATTATGCCGAGGCGTACAGCTTCCGCGCCAAAGCCAAATATAACCTTGAGGATTTTAGGGGAGCTATCGCTGATGCCAACAAGGCCATCGAATTAAAGCCTGAATGGGAACCGGCCTATAATGTTCGTGGCTTTTCCAAGTATGCTCTTAAAGATTATGCCGACTCAATTTCCGATTTTAAAAATTCTGTCAATTTAGATTCCACTTATGCTCCCGCCTACTATGGACGCGGCCTCGCCGAGGCCAATTTGACAAACTATCCGGCAGCTGTTGAAGATTTTACCAAGGCGCTCAAGTTAAAAAAGGATTACGCCTCAGCCTATTATTATCGGGGTCTGATCGAGCAAGGCCTGACAAATTACACCGCCGCCATCGTGGATTTCGGCAAAGCCATTGAGTCGCACACTAATTTTCCCGATGCTTTCAATATGCGGGGGCTCGCCAGGTGGCATCTCAAAGATTATGCTGGAACCATCACTGACTGCACCGAAGCCATCCGATTAAGGCCCGGATTCCCGGAAGCTTATAATAATCGCGGGTTGGCCGAGCTCGATATAAAAAACTATTCGCAGGCCGTTATTGACCTTGATAAATGTATTGAACTGAGTCCTCGCGGCGCATTTGCCTATCTAAATCGAGGTAACGCCGAATACGAACTCAATGATTATGCGCGAGCAATTTCCGACTTTAAAAAAAGCATCGATTTAAACCCTGCAGATCCTCGCCCTTATTTTGGGCTTGGACTTTTACAAAACGACCATTTTCAATTTCAATCGGCCTTAAATTATTTCCAGGAGGCGCTGCGCCTTGACCCTTCGCTCGGAGAATGCAGATTTCGCATTTGGTTGATTCGATCGCGTTTGGATGACAGGGTTGAAGCTGATGAAGATTTGAACAACTATGTGAGTTCGATTAAAAGCAACAAACTAACTTGGTCTGCCGCAGTTGGAGCATTTCTTGTTGGCTCATTTTTAGAAAAGAATTTCTTGGACTGCGCGAAATCGACGGATGATAAAACAAGAAACTGGTGGAAGTGTCGGGCAAATTATTACGTGGGTATGAAGCATTTGATCGCGGGGGACAAAGTGGGCGCGCTGGCCTTTTTTCAACAATGCTTGAATACAAAAGAAGCGGACCTCGCGGAATATATTAGTGCGGAAGCGGAATTCAATGCCCTGAAAAAGGTAATACCACCCTAAAGACTGGTACACGCGGCGGGGGTCTAACCCGTAATTCTTGGCTGAGGAGGCTTGACGTTCTTTGATCAGAAAAAGCGTAACAGCCCCAGCAAGTTTGTATTTTTGTAGATCGAGAGTTCCAATCCAACACAAATTCCGTCAAGAGCGCGACTCTGTGGCGTCATTACGGCCCGTAAATGGGATGTTCGTCCTGGGCAAAAATGGTGGGTTTGACCGCCCCGCCGTTCACGCGATTGATGAGTAAATTATCGAACAGCGCGGTGTTTCGCACGTCGCCTGCATCACCGGTAATCAGACCGGCCATGCCCCGCGGAAACGTTCCGTCCTCGGCGCTGACCACCGCGACCCCATCCACCAGCGCCGTGATTTTCGTTCCTTCGAACCGTAGCTTGACGTTGTGCCAGCCGCCGGCTTTCCAGCCGGTAACCGCATTCGCCGCCAGTTGCGAATCGCGCGTGCCTTTCAAGCGCTGGTTTGCGATGTACAGGGCGCAGGTGCCATCGGCGTCGAGCCGGGCATAATAACCGTTCGGGTCGCCGTCCCAGCCGTTGCCGGTGGCGTTCACGCGGCCCATGACGCCGGCCCAACCGCCGTTGTCGAAGAACACGTCCGCGCTGACCTCGTAATCTGTCCAATCCGCATCGCCCAAAATGGTGTAGGGCTTCCATTCCGGCGCCCAGCTCTGCGCCTTCTGCGCCACGACCTGGCGCAGGCATTTGCCCGTGTGGTCAGGACGGTCAACAATTTCGAACACACCGCAGATGTCCGCCAGGTAGTGCGGCAGATAGCCAAACTGTTTCGGGTTGGAGTAATGATCGAAATTCTCGAAGTACGGGAAGGGAAAAGGTTTTTCCGCCGGCACATCCGCGAAGGCGCCCTTCTGCTGCCCGGTGGTGGTTGAAAGCGTATAGATGGCGTCGGGTTCGAACGTGCACGTGAACGTCCCGTCCGTGGCCGGAACAATGTCAGCCTGCCGCACAAATTGGGCAGCGCGCGTGGTGCGCCAGACGCACAGCGCGTGCGCGGACAAGCCGCCGCCGGCCTTGAAAGTCACGGCTTGCGAATTCGTCGCGCCGGCGGTTTCGACAATCACGCTATAGTCACCGCTGTCGGACTTGAGCGTGACCGCCGTTCCGCCCACCACCAGTTTCACGCACCCGCCATTGACGTAGCGCCAGCCGATTTTGGTGAACTGGCCGTAATGGGCATAGGACCAGACAATCGGCTTGAGCGAATAATGGCCGCTCCAGGGACTGCTGGCGAACATTGCCGGCGGCTGGTCGTAGTACGGTTCGATGGGATAAGTTGAGCCGCACAGATACCAGTTGACGATTTTGGTCGCGCCATCCTCGATGTAGTTTTCGTTGAACAGATGGACGCAACCCAACGCGGCGGCGAATTCGGTCGGGTAGCGTTTTCGGCCTCCGTAAACGTGCTCTTCCGTGTCCCAGATCGGCTTGCCGAGCCGGTCGGCCGTCTCGCGCACGGACGCCGGCAGCGGCACACCGGTCAGGCAGTGATTGCCGAGGATGGCGACGGAGTCGGCGAGTTCCTTGTTCGTATTGAGCTCCGGGATCCAATCCCACATCCGCCGGTTACCGGGATTGTCGAACGCGTGGATGCGCACGTGGTTCAGGCCGGCGTCATTCAACGCCTTGCGAAACTGCGGCACCCACGACGTGACCGAGCCACGCTCGTTCCGACACCCAATCGCATCCAAGTCCAGGCCGTAATTGGCTTTCAGGCCCTTGGCCCATTTCACGTAGTAATCGCACATGTCCGGCGACCAGAAGTCGCCGTTGCCAATCCAGCCCGGGCAACCCCACGCGCAGGCGTCGAGGGTGAGGGCGGGATTGCGCCGTCGAGCCTCGGCCATGAGCCACCACTCGTAACCCCGGCTGTAGTTCTCATCGTTGCGCGACCGCATGTGCGTCGGCTCGGTGCCCTGAGTGGAATTTCCGTCGCTGCCGACCTCGATGTACAGCGTCTGCATCGAGGCGGCGAACTGCGGTTTGAAAAGAATGTCGAGAATCTGGCTGCGTTGCGGTTCGGGATAATCCTTCAGCAGCACCGAGGTTGCGCCGCCGCCGCTGACGGCGCCAATACCTTCGAATATTTTTCCCGGAACCGCGCCGTCCAGGACCAGGGTCTGATTGGAACTTTGGGCCAGCCCGCGGCCCAGCCCGGCCAGCAGAACAAGCATGATGAACACAGAAAGGATCGGGTGACTTCGGGAGATGGACATGGATGCGAAGCTATAGGGAGGCGTAAAAATCGTCAACGAAGATGGCTGGACGGCGGTGTCGTGATTTCGGTAGGGCGCGTCACTCCGTGCGCGCCGTTTTCGGCATTCGCGGCGGGCAGAGGACTGCCCGCCCTACCCAAATTTTGAAATTAGGACAATGTCGGCTGGGCGATGGTGCCTGGCTTCCGCCAGACAAAGGCACTGGCGTTCATGAGAAATAATAGGCAATATTCCCTCCGTGAATCCCATGCGGATGAAACAGTTCTTACAGCTATTAAAACCGGTTTGTCTTTTCATAATCGTTATGACCATTTCACCTTCCATCGGCCGGGCAGCGATGTCCGCAGAAACCGACGCCTTTGCCCAAAACAAAATGCTGGGCCGCAGCGTGAACGTGCTCGGCTACGACCCGATCTGGGGTTCCTTCGCCCAGGGCCGGTTCAAGCAACGGTATTTCCAAATGATTCATGACGGCGGCTTCGACACCTTGCGGGTCAATCTTTACCCGTTCCGGCACATGGGCCCCGCGCCCGATTTTGCCTTGAGCGATTCCTGGTGGCGTACGACCGGATGGATTGTCACCAACGCCCTGGCCGCCAATCTCAACGTGATTCTTGATTTCCACGAATACGAAACCATGGGAACAAATGGCCCGGCCAATAAAGCCAAATTCCTCTCCTTTTGGCGGCAGGTGGCCCCGCATTTCAAGGACGCACCGGACAAGGTATTTTTTGAAATCATGAACGAACCGAATCGCGACATGACGCCGGACGTCTGGAACCAGTATCTCGTCGAGGCGCTGGCCGTCATCCGCGAGAGCAATCCCACCCGCACCGTCATCATCGGACCGGCCTTTCACAATTCGGTTGACCACCTCGACGAACTGAAGCTGCCCGAGCCGGACCGCAACATTATTGTGACCGTGCATTTTTACAAGCCGATGGCTTTTACCCATCAGGGCGCGCCCTGGGTGCATCCGATGCACAAGGTCGGCGTGGCGTGGCTGGGCACTCCCGAGGATCACGCGGCGATTGACGCGGATTTCCAGAAGGTTTCAGAATGGGCCCAAAAACATCAGCGCCCCATCTTCCTCGGCGAGTTCGGCGCGTATGACAAGGGCGACCTGGCGTCGCGCGTGCGCTGGACCGAATTCGTGGCGCGCCTGGCGGAAAAGTACGGCTGGAGCTGGGCTTATTGGCAATTCGACTCGGACTTCGTGGTCTATGACATTGAAAAGGAGCAATGGTTTGAACCGATTCACAACGCCCTGATTCCGCCCGGCGAGGCAAAAACGCGCTGACCATGATTACCCAAATGACCCATGATGCCGTGCTGTTCTGCACGGTGTTGAATTTGATGGCCAGCCCAAACCCCGCGCGGACCGCGCCGCCCACCCGCGATCCGCACACGCCCGGCTATGTCGCGGCCACGGAGCTGCCGGACGGCGCCATTCCGCCGGCGGATGCCGACGGCAACTTCATCATCGGCCCGACTCACAATCGCGCACCAGAAATGATGGTGCAGACCAATGTGCCGCAGGGAACGGTCTATAATTTCAACATGAGTTCGGCGGACAGCAAAATTTATCCCGGCATCGCGCGCGAGCCGAAAACGTTTGGCGCGGTGGACCCCAACGACCCTGCCAAACTCATTGTGACCACCAGTCACCCGGCGCCCTACACCCGGCACGTGTCGGTTTATGTCCCCAAACAATACGTCCCCGGCACGGTCGCACAGTTCATTGTCGGAGCGGACGGACCGGACCGGCCGTTGTTCACGGCCTTGGACAATCTCATCGCCGAGAAAAAGGTGCCGGTGATGATTGCCATCTCCATCGGCAACGGTAGCGGCGACGCCCAAGGCAGCGAACGCGGCCTGGAATACGACACCATGTCCGGACGCTATGCGGAGTTCGTCGAGCAAGAGGTGCTGCCGCTCGTGGAAAAACAGTGTCACGTGACCCTGACCAAAAATCCCGACGGCCGGGCGACGATGGGCGGCAGTTCCGGCGGCTCATGCGCCTTGATCATGGCGTGGTATCACCCTGACCTTTACCATCGCGTGCTGACGTATTCGGGCACCTATGTGAACCAACAATGGCCGTACAATGCCGAAACCCCGCACGGCGCCTGGGAATTTCATGAACATCTCATCCCGAACAGTCCGGTCAAGCCGTTGCGCATCTGGATGGAAGTCGGTGACCGGGACCTATTCAATCCGAATATCATGCGCGACAACATGCACGATTGGGTCGTCGCCAATGAAAACATGGCCCGCGTGCTGGCGGCCAAGGGCTATCATTACCAGTTTATCTTTGCCCGCAACGCCGGGCACGTGGACGGCCGGGTGAAACAGCAAACGCTGGCTGAAGCGCTGGAATGGCTGTGGCAGGGTTACAAGCCAGGGCCGAAGTAACGCAGCGTGGTTAGGAAAGGTTGGGCGCAATCACGCCGGAACAAATTTTGCAGCCGCCGCCAGTTCTTGAGCGATTGTTTTCCGAACTTCCTTGTCAGCAGGCCAACCAATTATATGAGCATGATTCGGGTTGCTCTCAAGCGGCCAAGCAACAACTTTCAAAGCATTTTTTACCACCGTTCGAGTGTTAATGTCTGCTCGGCCAAGAAATTGCAATGACGTTTCAACCGCCACAGTCTTGCCTGCCTCGACTAACTGATCAGTTGAAATGCCAGCGTGACGGGTAACAGAAAGCTGCAAATCTTTCGGAGGAATAAAGGCATCCTGCTTAACCGAGTTGTCAACTTTACGAATCCATTCCACTTTCAAAACGAAACGCGCGAGCATCTCGTCATCTGAAAGCAGAGTTCCGGCGGGATCACTCATTCGTCGTAAACTTTACCAATTAATTCTAAAACCATTTTGGGCACGTCACCGAAGAATGGTTCAGAGCCATTGGTCTTACGAAGCCCAAGTAAAGCAGAATAATACAAGAATCCGTCTGGGCTTACGCTGACAGAAATCGTGTGCCGAGGTGCTTTATACCACTCAAATGTAATGTGGCCATCTGGCTCAACACCAATCGACGGTGCCTGGATGGCAGGGGGAAGCGATTCCAAAAAGCGATACGCGTTCAGGTAGGTGTCTTGAACCACTGGCTCGGCGGCGTCGCCATCCCAACCCGGCTTTTGGTTGTTTATAAAAACATTGAATAAATCTTCAAAAACTCCGGATGCTCTCAACCCTAAAAAAACGGAGGATTGAAACCGCTCCCAGTTTGCATCCGATGCCTTCGCGATGAAACAAGCCGTCGGACTAGCGCCACGCGAGGCGACCTGCCCAAAGGTCAAGGCAGAAGAAATGGCCAACTCTGGAGGTATTATCATAATAGTGAATCCTGCAATTTCTTTGTGATACTAGCAAAGAAAACCTTGTTTTTCAACCATCTCATTTCTTGGAGTTTGCCCTCTAATGCGTTCGTATCAATTGGCGAAGGGGTTCGAGTAGAGACATCTGTATCCAAAATGATTGCTGGCAAATCCGATGTGGGGTCTGGTGGTTGAAGGGCGCGAACTACATGAATCAAATAGTTAGTGTCCGGAACGCTAAATGTATCGCTGTGAACAAAACTCGCAAACGGAATTGGAAACGAATCCCATGATTTTGGCGCATTCATCAGATATTCGCTCAAATTTCCCGCTTGAGCAGAGATTGGAATCCGGTTGATGAATCGCACTCCGATACGCAGAATTTCTACTGGCTTGGTCAGTGCTGCATACTTACCCCAAAGACTCATGGCTTCAGTTACAAACTCTTCCCATTTCGGATAACTGGGCAAACGGCTCAAGGAAAACCCATCTCTTTGACATTGAGCAATTCTCAGTTTGTCAGATGAATGAAACGCCAATCCTTGCCACAAACTCGTGGGCTGAACTGTCTCTGGATGCTTTCCCGCCTGTGCTTTTAGGTGATAATTAAGCTTGTTGTGAACTTGAAACGCAGGAAATTCGGAAAATTCTTTTCTGAAATACGTTTCAAATTGTGATTGCTCGCAAGGAACGGTCGGCAATGCACGGAAATCAATCACAGCCTCCACAATTGGTGCCTTTGTCAAATGCGGAAATGGCTCTGAAAAATCAATCTTCATTTTTATCCGACACCGGCGACAATAATCATATAGTTGACCGAACTCGTAAAGGATTCGTTCACCTCAATTCTTCGACCCCGCTAGTTCTTCCTCAAAATCCACGATCTCCTTGATCTGCACCAGGAACCAGCGGTCGATTTTCGTCAGGTTGAAAATCTCGTCGATGGTGAAGCCGGCGCGGAGGGCGTGGCGGATGAAGAAGACGCGCTCGGCGTTGGGCACGCTCAGTTTGCGGCTGATGACGTCCTTGGGCAGGATGTCGCGGTCGCCATAGACTTCCGTGCCGATGCGCCACGGTTTGCCGTCGCCGCCCAGACCGCTGCGGCCAATCTCCAGCGAGCGCAGGCATTTTTGCAACGATTCCTTGAACGTCCGGCCAATCGCCATCGCTTCGCCCACACTTTTCATCTGCGTGGTCAGCGTCGGGTCGGCTTGCGCGAATTTCTCAAACGCAAACCGCGGAATCTTGGTGACCACGTAATCAATCGTGGGCTCGAAACTGGCCGGCGTTTCGCGGGTGATGTCGTTGCGGATTTCGTCGAGTCGGTAGCCGACGGCGAGTTTGGCGGCGATTTTTGCGATGGGAAAGCCGGTGGCCTTGGATGCCAATGCCGAACTGCGGCTGACGCGCGGGTTCATCTCGATGATGACCATGCGGCCGTTGTCCGGGTTGACGCCGAACTGGATGTTCGAGCCGCCGGTCTCCACGCCCACGGCGCGGATCACGGCAAAGCTCTGGTCGCGCATGATCTGGAATTCCTTGTCCGTCAGCGTCTGGATGGGCGCCACGGTGATGCTGTCGCCGGTGTGGACGCCCATGGGATCGAAATTTTCGATGGAGCAGATGATGACGCAATTGTCGGCCTGGTCGCGCATGACCTCCATTTCGAATTCCTTCCAGCCGAGCAGGGATTCCTCGATGAGGATTTCGCTGACCGGCGAGAGGTCCATGCCGCGTTTGGCGAGTTCCTCGAATTCATCGCGGTTGTAGGCGATGCCGCCGCCGGTGCCGCCAAGTGTGAAGGCAGGCCGGATGATCAAGGGCAGCCGGCCAATCTTTTCTGCGATGGCGCGGGCCTCGGTCATGTCATGAGCGACGCCGGAAATCGGCACGTCCAGGCCGATGGAAATCATGAGGTCCTTGAACGCCTGCCGGTCTTCGCCCTTGTGAATGGCCTCGGCCTTGGCGCCAATCATTTCGATGCCGTGTTTTTGGAGCACCCCGGAGCGGTGCAGGGCCATGGCGGTGTTGAGCGCGGTCTGGCCGCCGAGCGTTGGCAATAAAACCAGTTTCCCCTTCGCGCCGAGCTTCGCCATTTCCGCCTTCTCGCGCACGATGATTTTTTCGATGCATTCCGGGGTGATGGGCTCGATGTAGGTGCGGTCGGCGAACTCCGGGTCGGTCATGATGGTGGCCGGGTTGGAGTTGATGAGGATGACGCGGTAACCCTCCTCGCGAAGCGCCTTGCAGGCCTGGGTGCCGGAATAATCGAACTCGCACGCCTGGCCGATGATGATCGGGCCGGCGCCAATGATGAGGACGGAATGGATGTCAGTGCGTTTGGGCATCGTTCAAACGGCCACAGATTGAACACGGACCGGCCGGCGATTGAAAGGTAAAATTGCACGGGAACCGCACCTGGCTCCGTCCGCCCGAAGTATTTTCTGCGATTGGAGCCGGTTCCGTAAACCGAAACAGGCACACCAACCCCGGTTTCAGGTCAAAAAATGCCAATTTAGGTAGTCACCTAATTTGAATTTATGGTTATGACTGGCGTGAAATGCAAAGCGATTTTCATAATGACAGCCACCACAACAACAATGATTGTCCCAATCAGGATTGCGCGCTTTTCGCTTTGAGTCAGTTTCATCGCCTAGCCTTTTTGATTTGATACGCCACGCCAACCTTGGGGTTGTTCCGACCACCACGAACTGGCTGACCTTCACCAACCTCACCACCGCCACGCCGGTGATGACGGTGATCGATCCGGGGGGCTTTACCAACACCAACCGGTTCTACCGGGTGATGTTGAATCCTTGAGCGCCAGGATGCGGCGCAGGCAGCCGTTTGGTAACTTCCTTGCCGGCATAATCGAATTCGTAAATCTGGTCAGCGATGATCGCTCCAGCGCCGTTGACGGGCAGGCTGTGGATGTCTGAACCCCCGCACCTCTTTAAATTTTTATTCGCGATCGCCACACCTTGGCCGCGCGAAACCACAAGGTCATCCCCGGTTTCAAAAACCAAGCCGGTGACCATCGCCCGCGGTCCTTGATTTCAGCGGTTCGCGCCCGTAACATTGAGCCATGAAACCCATGGGGCGCGATTTTTTTGGCGGCGTGTTCCTTTCAAAGAAACGCTTCTTATTGCCTTCGTTTCTGGCGATGCTTTGCGCGCTGCTCACGGGCTGCCCGCATAACGATTATACGGTTGAACTCAAGCCCAAGGGCAGCGTCGTTGAACGGACGCTGGTTTTCTATCGGGCCGATGGCGGCAATTCCAACGGCGTTCCAAATTATCAGGCGTTCCCCTCCAATGAACTCACGATGATCAGCCGCGCCTACCCGGTGGGGGCCGTGAAACCGGACGGGGAACGGCATATTGCCACGGGGGAATTTGCCGGGCCGCTGCCCAAGGACGTGGGGGGCGCCGGCGCTTACACGAATTTTGCCACGAGCCTCGGCGACGCGGGGTTCTACTCGGAACGCTTTCGCGGCAACGACGATCTGGCCGCGCAAACCGCCAAAGGGTTCCAGGCGGCAGATCAAATTACCGATTTGGTCATCGGTTGGACACGGACCGAGTTTGGCCGCGAGCGCGGTTACAAAAAGTTGCGCAAATTTCTGGACGAAGATTTCCGGCGCGACCTCAAGAACGCCGGACTGTATTTATGGGTCGAACAGGTCAGCGCCTTGTCTGACACGAACGCCCCTCAAGAATTCGCCGTCCGCTTTGGCCAGTATCTGCTCGAACGCGGCTACCTGAAACCTTCAGACGCGCCCCAGGTGTATCTGGCCGCCGCGGACAGCGGGGATGGTTTTACCATGTTGAATTTGGTTCAGCGCCTGGTGACGGACAAGCTGGGGATTTCGGCGTCCGATCCACCGCCCAAATCATTTGCGGTCTTAAAAAATCCCGCAGCGCTCGAGAAATCGTGGACCAATTATCTGGCGCGGAGCGACCTTTATCAGGCCAAAGTCAAGGAATGGGAGAAGAAAAGGAAATCCGATCCCAAGCTGGAGGCGCCGAAGCCGCTGGATGTGCCTGGTGATTTGTTTAAAAACTTGTTGGAACCATTGGATACATCCAGTGGCGGGGTTGATCATTTAACCGTCAAGCTGGCGCTCGATCACGCCCCGAATCATTCCAACGGCAAATGGCACGACGGACAGGTTGTTTGGGCGGCGGATCTGGACGAGAATCGGCCCCTGCCCGTCCTGTGTTATGCCAGTTGGAGCCATCCGGACGTCGAGTTTCAAACAGCGCATTTTGGAAATGTGATTCTCGATGGCGATGAACTGTCAGAATATTGCCTTTGGCAAAGCAGTCTGGACGGGAAACACGCGCAGGAATGGAAATCGTTTTTGGCGGACTTGCAACCCGGAGAAAACATCCGGGGAAAACTTGAAGCTTTCCAGTTCACCGCCGAATCGGTTCCGGCAGCAACCAATCAAGTGAATATTGGCCGCAAAATGCTGCTCGACGCGCTGCCAAAAGCGGCGAAGGCAAGCCCAACCGGCTCAAAGTAGGCGGGCCTGATTCTGCGGGTTTGGACGCAGCCCCAGCTTCTGGTAGCTCAATTCCGTGGCCACGCGGCCTTGGGGCGTGCGGTTCAGATAACCTTCCATGATGAGATACGGCTCATAAACCTCCTCGATGGTGTCCGGCTCTTCGCCCACGGCCACCGCGAGCGAATTCACGCCCACCGGGCCGCCGCCAAATTTCAAAATGACGGCTTCGAGGATGCGCTTGTCCATTTCATCGAGACCGCTCTGGTCAATCTCCAGCATCGCCAGCGCCTTGTCGGCGACGTCGGCGGTGATGCGGCCATCGTGCCGGACCTGCGCGTAATCGCGGACGCGGCGCAGCAGGTTGTTTGCGATGCGCGGCGTGCCGCGGCTGCGCCGGGCGATTTCATGCGCGCCGGCCGGTTCGATTTCCACCTTCAACAGGCGCGCCGAGCGGACAATGATGGTCTCCAAATCCACCGCCACGTAATAATCCAGCCGTTCGCGCACGGCGAAGCGCGTGAGCAACGGCGCGGTGAGCAGGCCGCTGCGCGTGGTCGCACCGATGAGCGTAAACTTCGGCAGATTCAGCCGCACGCTGCGCGCGTTCGGCCCCTGGTCAATGATGATGTCCAGCTTGAAATCCTCCATCGCCGGGTACAGATATTCCTCGATGGTTTTTTGCAGGCGATGAATCTCGTCGATGAACAGCACGTCGCCTTCCTCCAGGTTGGTGAGCAGCCCGGCGAGGTCGCCCGCCTTTTCAATGGTGGGGCCGCTGGTGGACTTGAGGTTGGCACCCATGGCCCGGGCCAGGATGTTGGCCAGCGTGGTCTTGCCGAGGCCGGGCGGGCCGTTCAACAAAATGTGATCGAGCGGCTCCTTCCGTTTCTTCGCGGCGGCCACGGCGATTTCGAGCCGTTCCTTCACCTTGGGCTGGCCGGTGAATTCGGAAAAGAGCGACGGACGCAGCGTCATCTCCAACGCCGTGTCGGGCTGGTTCAAGGTGGAAATTGGCCGGTCAGACATTGCGTTGAGCATGGAAAATGCGCCGCCCGGCAGCAAGCGCGATTCCATATACCCCACCGTCGGCAGGGGCTTGAGAATACATTTTTTGGCGAATTTTTAGCAAAAAATGCTGGATAGCCATCGAAGGCTGCGGCACTCTGTGCCGGCTCTATGGGAAGTTACCGATCACCCTTTCGTATTGTACTGTTGCTGGCCGCGCTGTTTGGCGGGGCCAATGCGTATGCCGGCGACGCGGACATCAATCTGCCTGACCTGACGCAAGTGACGTTTCCGGGCGTCGGTCTGGGCGGGCACGCCCTGTTGTACGTGGGGCTGGCCATCTGCGCGGTCGGGGCGCTGTTCGGCTTCTGGGAATACGCCCGGTGCCGCGCACTGCCGGTGCACCAGGCCATGAGCAACGTCTCCAACATGATTTGGGAGACGTGCAAGACGTATCTGGCGCAGCAGGGGAAGTTCATCCTGCTGCTCTGGGTCTTGATTGCCGCCTGCATCGTTTATTACTTCTACTTCCTGCAGGAAAAACCCGTCGGCGCGGTGGCGGTCATCCTGGCCAGCTCCGTGCTGGGCATTCTGGGCAGCTATGGCGTGGCGTGGTTCGGCATCCGGATCAACACCTACGCCAACAGCCGCGCCGCGTTCGCCTCGCTGCGGGGCAACTCGCTCCAGACGCTGATGATCCCGCTGCGTTCGGGCATGAGCATCGGCCTGCTGCTGGTCTGCGTGGAACTGGTCTGCATGATCGGCATCCTGCTGTGGATCCCGCGCGATCTCGCCGGCCCCTGCTTCATCGGCTTCGCCATCGGCGAATCCCTCGGCGCGGCGGCCCTGCGCATCGGCGGGGGCATCTTCACCAAGATCGCCGACATCGGCTCGGACCTGATGAAAATCGTCTTCAATCTGCCCGAAGATGACCCGAAAAATCCCGGCGTCATCGCCGACTGCACCGGCGACAACGCGGGTGATTCCGTCGGACCGACCGCCGACGGTTTTGAAACCTACGGCGTGACCGGCGTGGCGCTGGTTTCGTTCCTCGCCCTGTCCCTGGGCGGGCCATGGAAACCCAGGGCATCTGCGGCCAGCTCATCGTCTGGATTTTTGTGATTCAAGCCCTGATGGTCATTGCCTCGCTCGCCTCATTTTACGTCAACAAGGCCCTCAGCACCTCGCTTTACGGCAACAAGCAGGATTTCAACTGGGAACAGCCGCTGACCAACCTGGTCTGGCTGACCTCCATCGTTTCCATCGCGGTCGCCTTCATCGCCAGCAGATTTTTGCTGGGCGGGGTGGTGACGACGGATGCGGCCACCGGCACGCACTATACCAATCTTTGGTGGGTGCTGGCCGGCATTGTCGCCTGCGGCACGCTGGCCGGGCCGCTCATCATGGAATTCACCAAAATCTTCGTCAGCACCAAGTCCCGGCACGTCAAGGAAATCGTCACCTGCTCCGGCCAGGGCGGCGCCTCGCTCAACATCCTCTCGGGCTTCGTCACCGGCAACTTCTGCGCGTTCTGGATGGGGCTGGTCATCATCGCCCTGATGTTCGGGGCCTACCTGTTCTCGCAAAACCCGGCCCTGCTCGCGCTCATGCCCGCGCAATTCACCTTCGCCGCCCCGATCTTCGCCTTCGGCCTCGTGGCCTTCGGCTTCCTGGCCATGGCCCCGGTCATCATCGCCGTGGACAGCTTCGGCCCCGTCACCGACAACGCCCAGTCCATTTATGAATTGAGCCGCATCGAATCCGTGCCCAATGTCCGCGCCGAAATCGAAAAGGATTTCGGGTTCAAACCCGACTTCGAAAACTCCAAGCTCGAACTCGAAAAGGGCGACGGCGCGGGCAACACCTTCAAGGCCACCGCCAAACCCGTGCTCATCGGCACCGCCGTCGTCGGCGCCACCACCATGATCTTCGGCATCATCATGCTGCTCGAAAAGGTCTATGGCGGCGTCATCGCCCATTTGAGCCTCGTCCAGCCCCAGGTCATCCTCGGCCTGCTCATGGGCGGCGCGGTCATTTACTGGTTCACCGGCGCCAGCGCGCAGGCCGTCGTCACCGGCGCCTATCGCGCCGTCGTTTACATCAAGGAACACCTCAACCTCAACAAGGCCGAGGCTTCCATCACCGACAGCAAAAAGGTGGTCGAAATCTGCACCATCTACGCCCAGAAAGGCATGATCAACATCTTCATCGTCGTGTTCTGCATGGCCCTGGCCCTCTCGTTCTTCAATCCCTATTTCTTCATCGGCTATCTCGTGGGCATCGCCTTCTTCGGCCTGTTCCAGGCCATCTTC
The DNA here is from genome assembly GCA_963762585.1 of uncultured Verrucomicrobiae bacterium. Lineage (GTDB taxonomy): Bacteria > Verrucomicrobiota > Verrucomicrobiia > Limisphaerales > UBA11358 > UBA11358. Next base: position 25,498 of record CAVXLF010000017.1, on the reverse strand, counting down.
ATGGCCAACGCCGGCGGCGCCTGGGACAATGCCAAGAAGGTCGTGGAAGTGGATTTGAAGCAGAAGGGAACCGAGCTGCATGCCGCCACCGTCGTCGGTGACACCGTCGGTGACCCCTTCAAGGACACCAGCTCCGTCGCCATGAACCCCATCATCAAGTTCACCACCCTCTTCGGCCTCCTGGCCGCGGAAATCGCCGTCACCATGACCAACCAACCCTTGAAAACCGGCATCGGCATCGTCTTCTTCCTCGTCGCTCTCACCTTCGTTTATCGCTCCTTTTACGCCATGCGCATCCCGGTGGACAAATAGATCGGGAAATAACCCGGATGGGGACGCCTCCTGGCGGTGTCCGGACAACGCAGCGGCCTGCCGTTTTGCTTCAAATAAAACTCGAAAATCGTTGTCCAAGATTTCAGATTGGTGGCCATGTCTGTGATTCAGCGCTCCATTCAAGTCGGCTGGCAACTGCGCGTCTTTTTCACCGAAGACGTTTTCGGTCCGGCCAACCTCGTCTTGAAAACCGCGCTGGGTGACGACGCCGGCCACGCGTCACGCAAGGCGCTCGTTGTCCTCGACGAATCCCTGGCGCAAGCCTGGCCCGAACTCGCGCGCCGGATTGAGGATTATTTTTCCACCCCGGACGGCCGCGTAAAGCTCGCCGGTCCACCGCTGGTCATCGAAGGCGGCGAACGCGCCAAAAACTCCCCTCTTCAGGTTGCAGAAATCCATTCGCAGATTGACCGGCACCACATTGACCGGCACTCGTATTTGATTGCCGTGGGCGGCGGCGCCTTGCTGGACGCCGCCGGATTTGCCGCCGCCACCGCGCATCGTGGCATCCGCCACGTGCGCATTCCCACGACGACCCTGAGCCAGGCCGATTCGGGCATCGGCGTCAAAAACGGCATCAACGCCTTCGGCAAGAAAAATTTCATCGGCACGTTCGCGCCGCCGCACGCCGTCATCAACGATTTCAACTTCCTTGCCACGCTTGAGCCGCGCGACAAACGCGCCGGATACGTCGAGGCCGTGAAAGTCGCGTGCATCCGGGATGCGAAATTTTTCGACGAGCTGGAGCGCAACGCGGGAAACCTCGCCGCGTTCGAGCCGGCCGCCATGAAGCGGTTGATTCAGCGCTGCGCCGAACTGCACCTGGACCACATTGCCACGAGCGGCGACCCGTTCGAGCTGGGTTCGGCGCGTCCGCTGGATTTCGGCCATTGGTCGGCGCACAAGCTGGAGCAGCTTTCCGACTTCCAAATCCGGCACGGCGAGGCCGTGGCCATCGGCGTTGCGCTGGACGTGATTTATTCGCGCCACATCGGCCTGCTCGACGGCAAATCCGCCGAACGCGTCCTCGCGCTGCTCGAACGGCTTGGCTTTGACCTGTTTGCCAATGAATTGCTGAATGTCGCCTCGGACGGCAATTTGCAGGTGCTCAGCGGCCTGAACGAATTCCGCGAACATCTCGGCGGCGAATTGACCATCACCCTGCTGCGCGAAATCGGCCGGGGCGTGGAAGTCCATGAATTGAACCTGCCAAAGGTGGTTGAAGCGATTCACGAACTGCGCGAGCGACACGTCAGGCGGGCGCAAAAAATCCTCCGCGCCAGCGTCTGATGAACCGGCTCGCCGTCATCAACGTTGTCGGCCTTACCGAGGCACTCATCGGCGAACACACGCCGCGCATCGCGGAATTTCGCCGGCGCGGCGCGCTCGCCCAAATCGCACCCGCATTCCCGGCAGTCACCTGCACCGCGCAATCGAATTATCTTACCGGCAAACTGCCGCCGCAGCACGGCATCGTCGGCAACGGCTGGTACCACCGCGACCTCGCCGAAATCCAGTTCTGGAAGCAATCCAATCACCTGGTCCAGGGCCCAAAAATCTGGGATGCGCTCCGCGTCTCAAACCCAGACGCCGGACCCCGGACGCCAGACCCATTTACGGCAGCAAATCTGTTCTGGTGGTTCAACATGTATTCCACCGTCGATTATTCCATTACGCCGCGTCCGATGTATCCCGCCGATGGCCGGAAGGTTTTCGATGTTTATTCCTGGCCGTATGCCATCCGCCCGGAAATCAAACGCGAGCTGGGTGAATTTCCGTTCTTCGGTTTTTGGGGTCCGGCCGCGGGCGTGGACACGCCGCAAGGCCGGGCCGACGCCGTGTCGCGCTGGATTGCCGGCGCCGCGAAATGGATTGAAAACAAATACCAGCCCACGCTGAATCTGATTTACCTGCCGCATTTGGATTACAATTTGCAACGGCATGGGCCGTTTTTCGAACGTAGGGCGGGCAGTCCTCTGCCCGCCGCCGGCGCGCACGGAGTGACGCGCCCTACCAACCCCAAAATTCACCGGGACCTGCACGAGATTGACGCCATCGTCGGCGACCTGATTGATTTCTTCGGCCAACGCGGCGTGCCGGTCGTGTTGCTTTCTGAATACGGCATCACGAACGTGGATACGCCGGTTCATCTCAACCGGCTGTTCCGCGAACGCGGCTGGCTGGCGATAAAGGATGAACTCGGCCTGGAAATTCTCGACGCGGGCGCCAGCAAGGTTTTTGCCGTGGCGGACCATCAGGTCGCGCATGTTTACCTGAATCGATGCGATCGGACTGGAAAAACCCGTGCGCGAGTTGCTGGAGCAGACCGACGGTGTCGAACGCGTGTTGGGCAAAACGGAAAAGGCCGCAGCCGGCATTGACCATCCGCGCGCGGGTGATTTGCTGGCCATTGCAAAGGAGAATGCGTGGTTCACCTATTATTACTGGCTGGATGACGCGCGCGCGCCGGATTTTGCGCGCACGGTGGACATTCATCGCAAGCCGGGCTACGACCCGGTGGAACTCTTTCTCGACCCAAAGATTCCGCTGCCAAAACTGAAAATCGCCTGGCGGCTGCTGCAAAAGAAACTCGGCTTCCGGATGCTGATGGACGTGGTTCCGCTCGACGCGACGCTGGTGAAAGGTTCGCATGGCCGGCGACCGGCGGACAAAAAGGACTGGCCGGTGTTCATCACCGGACGACCGGAATTTTTGGGCACACAGCCGGTTGAATCAACGGACGTTTTTCAAATCCTGCTGCGGCATTTGGGAACGCCGTAGGCGCGGAAAAAAGCGGGGTATTGGCACAATTTGTAGTTTTCGGAGCGCGGAGCATTGCTCCGCCAGTCTAAACCTTGGCTCTCGCGGAGCAATGCTCCGCGCTCCATTCGAACCATGCCACTTGCGAAAACGGCTCCATTTCGGCGTCATTCTGCAACTATAGCGGTTCAAGTAAAACTGTGGCCGTGTAAACCCGATCCCTGGTAGGGCGGCGCTGCTGCGCCGCCGGCGTTGCGGCAGCAACGCCCTACCTTTGAAATGGCTACAGTTTTTCCTAAACCGCTCTAAATCTCGAAACAAACCTTTGCCAAAACTTCCGCCAGTTGTGCAGCGGCAAATTGGGTCCTTTTTTGCAACTGCATCAGCGCACCAATTTTTCCCGGCGACCTGGCAATGGCCCAAAATAATTTGCCGAAATCCAGATTCTGGTCCGGTTTGGAAAGCGCATTGAAATCCAGCGGCAAATCCTCGCCGGCGGTGTCGGAAATCACGCGGACGGTCACGCAGGGAATGCCACGCTCGCGGCAGACCGCCTGAATGGCTTCCGATTCCATCTCGACCGCGTCCGCGCCGGTTTCCTCGCGCAAGTTGTTTCTTTTCAGCAACGGTGGTGGCGATGCGGTCGGCGCAGAAGAATTTCGCCGGCTTCGCGCCGGCGGCCAGAAGCTTGGCCGACAACCCCGTTCCCGTCCTGGCGGACACCCTCTCCCCGCTTTGCGGGGAGCGGGATGCGTTTGCCACTTCAAAAACCACCTCGCCGGGTTTGAAATCCGGATTCAGCCCACCGGCAAAACCACAAGTCAGCACCAGTTCCGGTGAACTGGCGGCGAGAAAATCGCGCACAGCTTTTTCGGCGTTCTGGCGGCCGATGCCGGTGAGAAGAATGGAGATGCCGGCCTTGCCCGCCGCGATTTCCGAAACGGCGCAGCCTCTTCTTTCAGGGCGAAGCAAATGAGTGTGGACATTTAGCTCAAATCATCCAGAGACGCTATCCCATTTGGCATTTCCTTTGATGTCATGCCATTGAGTTGTGATGAAAGTGCGGAATTTCACTTTATCCCCGCCAGCCTTTCCTTCCAGATTTTGTAAAGCTCGACGGTGGCGCGGACATCGCGCAGGCAGTATTCGGCAATCTCCCGGAATTTCTTTTCGGCCAGCAACGTGCCCACGTCCATGCCGGTGACGCCGTGGCTCTTGGGCGATTCGATGCCGAAGGCCTTGCAGTAAAAATCCAGGTTGAAACGCCGGGCCGCGCCGTCCCGTCCGCTCACGCTGTAAAACGTCAGTTGCTCCGCCAGATCGCAATGCGGGTCGGTGGCGTAACGGTAACCCAGCCAGTTCTTTTTCGAGATGGGCACGTTGAGCAGTGCCGAGCGCAGGTAAATGAACGGCACGTCAAAGCCGCGGCCGTTGAAGGTCACGACCGAATCGTAATGCTTCGCCACGTCCCAAAACGCCGCGAGCAGTTCGGCCTCGTCCGCGCAGGGCACGAATTCCACGGGGCCGGCCTCGCTTTCACTGGCTTCAAAATCTTCCGCCAAAAACTGCACCTGCCCGCGCAGGGTGTCGGCGTTGAGCATGGCGATGCAGACGACCTGTGACGTGAACGGCCACAGGCTCATGAATTTGGTGATTTCCTCCCGCTTGGCGGTCCGGGCCGCTTCGTCGGCAAGCTTTCCGGCCTCGCGGAAAAGGTATTCCTGTTGCGTCTCGTCAAAATTGTCGAGCGGCAGCGCGGAAGTCTCGATGTCGAAAATGATGGTGGCCATGTTGAACGGTCGGGACCCGTTGTAAAAATTAAAGCGGCGGCTGGCAAACTATTTCCAGGCTTGCCGCGCCGGTGGGTCTCGCCGAAGCTGGCCGGCGACTCGCCCTGAAACGAGTCGGTTCCCATGGGCATCATCAAACAATTTGGAAGGAAACTGGCCGTCGCCATTTTGCTGGCGGCGCCGGTTTCATTGCCGGCGGCGGACACCAACGCGCCCCTGCCGACCTTTGATTCGCTGCTGCAGCATGTATTGGAGCGGGCCAAGGACGAAGGCGACAACGACCGCGCATTCGACGAGCGCTATCGCTACACCCGCACCAAGGTCAACGAATTCCGGAATTCCGCCGGTCAGTTAAAAAAGCACGACGCGACCACCAGCGTGCATGTTCCCGCCGCAACGCCGCCCGCGCCCGCCACCGCCGCCAAACCCAAACCGGTTCCGGAAAAGACCGAGGCCGTTTCGGACACCCATTCCAATGTCCGGGGACAGCAACTAAAAAAAAGCGACTTCCTGCTGAACGAAGATCTGGTCAATCGGTTTGATATTCACCATCGTCGGGCGCGACCGGCTCGATGGCCGGCCGGCCTGGATGGTTGATTTTGTTCCGGCGAACCGGCCCTTGCCCGAGCGGAATCTCAAGGAACGTTTCATCAACAAGGCCGCGGGCCGGGTCTGGATTGACACGGCCGATTACAGCCTCGTGAAAGCCGAACTGCATTTGACGCAGCAGGTGAACGTCGGCTGGGGACTCGTCGGCGCGGTCTGGAAATTCAATTACGGGTTCGAGCGCGACCGGACCGCCGACGGACTCTGGTTCACGCGCGAGGTGCACTGGCATCTGGAAGGCCGTGAAGTGATCATCAACCGCACCGTGGATTATCACGAAAGCCTGAGCGACGTGCAAAAGCTCAAATAGCCGCGGCCCGGGCCGGACATTCAGCTGGCAGCCGCCGATTTTTCCGGGCCACCATCACGGCAATTTCACGCGATAGAATCGCTGCGGGTTGCCAGCCGATGAGTCGATGAACTGATACTGGCCGGCGGGACTTTCGGTCGGCGCGCCCAGAACCGTCCAGTTGCTCACGGACAGGGAAATGTTCGTGCTGGCCAGAACCACAAATCCCATGCCCGGAGTATTGGTGAAGCTGATTTGGAAGGTGCCGTTGGACAATCTCACACCCGCCACCTGCGGCGCGGCGAAACTGAGCTTATAACCCAAAATGTCCAGCGCCGTGAGATCGGCCGAGGACAGGATCAATTTCTGGCCGGAGGAAGCATACGCGTCAAACGCATCCGACGGGGTGCTCGTCTGCCAGTCTTGAACGTCACCCATGGTGATATCGGGATAGAAATTTTTCAAATCCGTCACGCCGTCATCGACGGAGAAATAAACGCCGGTATCATTGGCATTGAGACTGCGGGTGCCGCTGCGGGTGAACCGGAAGAGGTCGAAAGGCAGATACACGGGGTTGTTGTAATTGAGGCCATAGATTCGGCCGAGCACCTCGGAGATTTCGTGTTCCGCCACGCCGATGAAATCGTACTTGCCCGGCACCGCGCGATTGGCAGGGTCGAAGGTGTAGCTGACGGTGGAGGCGAAATAGACCGAGCCGTCCTGGCCGGGATCATTCGGATCGATGTTCACCACGCCCATCGGCCCCAACACCTTGGCTTCCGCCGTCGGAATCGCCCACGAATCGCCGCTGGTCGGATCCATGGCCGGCAGGCTGGCGACGGAATTGCTATCGGCGGCGGTGGTGCGGGCGGCGCGCAGGGCGTTGGTCAAATCGGCATAAGCGGGATTTCCCACCAACGCCGAACTGCTCTGGCCGAGGCCGACGCCGCTGCTGAAATAAACGGTGATATTGATGGTGGCCGGATTGGTGTAGAGGTTCTGAATCGTTTGCGCCGCCGCCGCAAAGGCCGTTTCCACCTGGGCGGCATTGGCCAGACTGGTCACGCTGGAATCATAGGTCACACTGATGGTCAGGGCATGTGCCGGCCATGCCAGCACGAACAAAATCAACGCGGCCCCGAACCGCGGTATCCCGGCCGCACGCCTTCCCGCATCGGTGGCGATGGCTTCCAGGCATCTCCGGCCGCTTTTGAAGACAAACCTTCCGTCTGGGGAAACCTTATTCATGGGGTTATGGTTTTTAATTTACGCCAAAACCTACAACCGGATTTGTTTTCGTCAACGGGAGAATGCGTTTCCTGGCCGGCAATCATCCGGTTCGCCCCGATTTTTGAGCGGTTCTCAACGCACCCAGGTCAAAGTCGTTGAGGCATTTGGTTCACGGGATGGCTTCCGACACCCGCTGGATTTTCACTGCCTTGCCGGTGGCTTCATCAATTTCAATCACCGCACCGTGGAGCAACACGCGATTCTTCGCCACCTCAAATCGCTGCGGCATGGCGGTGAGGAATTTTTTGATCACCGGCTCAATTTCGCGGCCCAACACGCTCTCGTGCGGGCCAGTGAAGCCGGCATCGCTCAAATACGCCGTGCCTCCGGGGAAGATCTGCTCGTCCGCCGTCTGTACATGGGTATGCGTGCCGACCACCGCGCTGACCTGCCCGTCGAGCAAACGTGCGAATGCAATTTTTTCCGAGGTCGCCTCGGCGTGAAAATCCACGAAAATGATTTTGGTCCGCCCGCGCAGCCGTTTTACCTCGTCGCGCGCGAGGAGAAATGGGTTTTCCAGCGGCGGCATGAACGTGCGGCCTTGCGCATTCAAGACCGCCAGGAAAAGCGGACCCTGGACCCTGGATTTTGAACTTTTAACTTCAAAGACGCCGCTGCCGTGCCCTGGCGTTTCCGGCGGATAATTGAGCGGGCGCAGAAAACGCTTTTCGCTGGCAAGCAGTTCCATGACTTCCTTCTGGTCCCACAAATGGTCGCCACTGGTGATGACGTCCACGCCGGCGGAAAAGATTTCCTCCGCGGTTTTGGGCGTGATGCCGGAGCCGCCAGCGGAATTTTCGCCATTCGCAATGACGAAATCGAGCGCATGTTGTTCGCGCAGTCCGGGCAGGAGTTCCTTGACCGCGCGCCGGCCGGGTTGCCCCACAATATCGCCGATGAAAAGCAGCTTCACGGGCCAATTTTATCCGTCAAACCGGCGGAGCACACGAAAGAAAACGAACCTCGAAACGGGCCGGATACGGAGGCGTGCTCCCCGCTGAAACTCGCGCGCCGCGGGCCGGTTTCAGGGTGACTTGCCCCTGAGCTGGCGAAGCCGCTCGATGACATTGGTTGCCTCGGCGGTGTTGGTGGTCGCATTGGCCAGATAAAGTTTGTAAAATTTGATGGCGTCATTGGTTTCATGCTGGCGCCAGGCAATTTCGCCGAGCCCGTAGTCAATCCGGTATGAGTTGGTGTAGGTCTGGCTCAGTTCTTTGTAATCGGCACGGGCTTCATTGAGCCTGCCGCTGTTCAGATAGGCAATGGCGCGATTGAACCGCGCCGTGCTGTTGCTGGCCTGCAGGGACAGCACATGGTTCAGCACATTGATCGCCCGGTCATAATCTTTAAGCTGAAGATAAACGAGGCTTTGGCTGAACAGCCAGCTGGCATCATCCGGAGATATCCGCAACCGGGAATCAATCACCGCGAGCGCATTGGTGGCCAGGCCATTGGCCATGTAAAATTGAACGGCGGTGGCGAGCAAAACGTCGTTGGTTGGATTCCGTGAGATTTCAGTTTCGAGCGATTGGGTGCCCTGGACGAGATCCCCCTGCTGAAAATAAGCGGCCGTTCCCACGATGGCGAGTTGCATTTTGGTTTTATCGTCCAAGGGGAATTTTTCCGGTTGAAGGCGAATGTCCTGAATTGCCGCCAGCGCACGATCGGGCAAATGGTTGAAAACATAGAGTTCGGCGAGTTCAAACCGCGCGGACAGGTTATCCGGCGCCAACTGGCAGACGCGCGTGAACTCCGCCAGCGCCTGGTGGTAGAATTGGTTTTGCAGCCAGACGAGACCGTTGGCAAAACAAAAACTCGGCTCGTCGAACGGTCCGTAAACCCCCAGCACGCTGCTCCACGAACGGTATCGGCCAAACTGTTCGAACGTGATTTTGCCCAGATCCACCGGCACCTCTTCACCCGACTGAAGACTGTGGTTAAACTGAAGATTGATCTGCGCGACGGTGTTTTCCGGATTAAGTTTTTGCGCCATCTTAAAATGCTCCGCCGCAATGATCAGAGCACCGGCACGTTGAAGCTGGACGCCCCAATAATCCAGGCTGCGCGAGCAAAACCCTCCCGCGACGACGGCGTTGGGATTTTCTTCATGCGGCACGTGCAACGCAGCCAGCAGGCTTTCGACCCGGGTCTGGTCCTCATCGGACTTGGGAGCAGCCAGGGCGCTTTCGATGGGAGCAAACACCTGGATTTCTGCGTGCGACCAAAACGCCTCGTTTTCGGCAATTTCAGCCGTGTCCGGCAATGGAGGTATCAGGGTGTCGGCTGGCAGTGTTTTAAGTTTGTAAACCAAGCCGTGCGGTTCCAGGTAAAATTGTTCAAAGTAATAGCCGAAGCTCGGATGCAGATAGTAAAGCTCGTTGGTTTTGGCCAGCGCCCCCAAAAGCGTGGAGATTCGCAATGGACTGATGCTGTTGGTTTCGGCGGCGCCGACCGTGTTCGGAAATTGCCTGGGATATCTCGCGTGCAGAATTTTGTGGTAGGCCGGCCAGACCAGGAATTGCGTGTCCAGGAAAACAAAATCCTTCGCCCGACCGTCGCGGACGAGCGCCGCCTCCGTGAGATACAACCGCTGCGGATCATCACTCAACAAGATACCGCCCGGGGGTGGCAGGTTTTCCACCGCCAGCGAAGCATAACGCGGAAGCGTGTCATCGTTGGTCGCGCGGATTTGCGGTGTGTTTTTATAAATCAGCCCCGCACCGGCCGAAAGGAACAGCAGCCATACGAACCCCACCGCCAGAAAATTCAAAAAATTAAATGGCGCAGCATCGCGTTGCTGAAAACGGGTGCCGGTCTCGTTCCGGAACACCAGCAAAAAATATCCGCTGTAATAACCCACACTCAATGCGCTCAGATAGTAGAGCGTCAGTCCCATCCCCTTTTCCCGCGGACTGAATGGCGGGTCAAAGGCAACCCAGATGCAAATAATCAGAATGACCGCGTGCACCAGGTGGAACAAAAAGGACGCCAGCGCCCGGCCCAACTGGCTGGTGTCGCCGAAGGACGAATGCCAGCGGATCGCCAGCAACAACACCGGCGCCAATGAACTTAATGACAGCAATTCCAGCGTTTGCCGCACATTCCCATTATTGAAAAATGCCCCCACCACGAAGAACTGCGAAGCCAGATTCATGCGCAGGGCCTCCCAAAATGTCACCGGCACCTTGCCCGAAATCACCGCTGCCAACGGCAGCAATAAATAAAACAACATCCCCACCAACCCGCAGAACAACATCCGCGTGAGAAACTGGAGTTTAAAAAAGCTCAGGCCTCGAATCCAGATGAGGGCCGTGAGAAACACGGGGGAAAAACACACCATCGCCCAATCATCAGTCATGCCTGCCCCATACACGAACGCGGCCAGAAACAGCCGCCCTTCGCGTTCGTCCAGCCGGTATTCCAGCAGGGACCAGATCACCAACGCGAACAACAGCAGGTTCAACATGTCGCCGGCGTGATTGGTGGCATGCTCCCAAAACGATAATTGCAAACCGCATGCCGCCACGGCGAAAACCGGGGGCAACCAGGCGCTCCGAATGGTCAGCAAGGCATGGGGCCCTGGTTCACGCTTGCGCTGGGCGTCCGTCCGGTCATGCGGCAACAGCGCAACCGACCGCGCCAGCAAGCCCAGGGTCAGGGCCGCGCACACCGCGGAAAACAAATTCAACGCCAGCGGAATCTGCGATGCCGGCAGCCAGCGGAACGGATAGGTGACGACAAAGGAAACCGGCTGGTATATCTCCGACCCTATGGTCCAGCCGGATATTTTGGCCACCGTCGTAAGATTGTACAGCGACACCCAGTGGTTGAGGGTCAACCCGTAAAGCGTCAGCGCCACAACTGCAAGCAGCCATGGCAGAAGCTGCGGAACAAATCTTTTCCGCGGGTTCGTTTGGGCGTTCACAGTCATCGGATTCCTGCAGTTGAATCCATGTCAGCCGGCTTGGCAAGTTTTTCTCCAGCAGCCAAAGCCGCCACACATTCCACATGCTGCGTTTGGGGAAACATATCCAGTGGCTGCACGCGCGCCAGGCCAAAGACCCCGTCCGCGCACATCAGGTTCAAGTCCCGGGCCATGGTCGCCGGATGACACGAAACGTAAATGACCTGCGCCGGCCTGAGTTCACGCAACATTTCCAGTGTTTGCGGCAGACAACCTTTGCGCGGCGGATCGAGCAAAACCGTGGTGGTTTGCGGCGAAAATCGCTTCCCCAATTCCAGCAAAACGTCTTCGACCGCCTGCGCCACAAACTCCCCGTTGCCGATGTTGCGCGCCGCGGCGTTGTGCCGCGCCGATTTGATCGCACGCTGGTCATATTCCACCCCGATGAAGGATTCGACCGCATCCGCCATTTCAATTCCAAAAAAACCGACCCCGCAATACAAATCCACCAGGTGTCGCGAACCGGCAGCGGAAAGAAACCCACGCACGGTTTCGACCAGTTTGGGCAACAGGAAAAAATTATTTTGAAAAAAAGAATCGGGCGGCACGTCCCAGTCTTCCGGCAGCGTGCGCAGCACGACTTTCAACCCGCCCCGCGGCGGTGGATGCGCGCGAACGTGCTGGAGCTGCTCGTTCAGGGCCGGTTCGGCGATTTTGCACTCGGCGATGTCCTCGACCAGGCCGCAGTCCCAGCGCACGAAACCGAGGTTCAACTTTTGTTCCGGTTTGTTCCACTGGCTGCGAACCATGATGCGGTTGCGATAGCCGAACGGCTGCGGACAGGGAATCACCGGCGCAATCAGGTCGGGGGAAAATTTGCCGACCCGCTCAAACAAATCGGCGATTTGCTTTTGTTTGAGCCGCAATTGGACCGCATATTGAACGTGTTGGTACTGGCAGCCGCCGCATTTGCCGAAGTAACCGCACGCCGGCTCGACCCGTTCGGACGAAGGCTTTTCGACGCGCAGCAGTTTCGCGCGCGCGAAATTCTTTTTTACCTCGATGATCTCAACCTCGACCCGCTCGCCCACGAGCACGAACGGGACAAACACCACAAAATCGTTCACGCGTCCGACGCCCTCGCCGCCAAACGCAATGTCGTCAATGGTCAAACCCAGTCGCTCGCCGATTTGAAGTGGCACAAAGGCAGGTTAGGAGGCGCGCTGCGGATGAAAAAGATTATTCCCCAACGTTCTCATTTCGGTTTCAGGGCGGCAATGGCCGCCTTCATCTCGTCAAAATGAACGCCGGGACTGCCCGCATCGGTGACGTGGACGATTTTGCCATCCAGTCCGATGAGAAAACTGACGCGGTGCGCCAGTTTCAAGTGGTCCATCCGCACACCATAAAGATCCACGATTTTTCCATCAGGGTCGGCGAGCAACGGGAAGTTCAGCTGGTATTGGGCAATGAACTTTTGGTGGCTTCCGGCGGAATCAAAGCTCACACCCATGACTTCGACGTTGTCCTTCTGCAATTCGCCCATGCGGTCGCGAAAGCCGCAGGCCTCCTTGGTGCAACCCGACGTGAAATCCTTCGGGTAAAAGTACAACAGCACAATTTTTTTGCCGATCAGATCAGCCAGCGCCACCGTTTTGCCGTCCTGATCCAGGCCGGCAAACCGCGGGGCGGGGTCGCCGGCTTTGGGCATTGGTGCCGCGCGCGTTGGGACGGCCAGGCCGGCCACGCCAGCCACGACGAGCATGGCTATGAGGTTTATTTTCAAGCTGCTTTCCTTAAATTTCCGATGTTTGGACGAAACCGCACGCAAAACGTTCAGACTTTTAAGCGGGGCCGGCGCCGGAAGCCATTCTGCCAGCACAACCGCCAGACCATCCAAAACGCCTCGCTCACGATGTGGCCGGCCATTTTCGACTGGCCTTCGACGCGCTCGGTAAAAACAATGGGTATCTCGACAATTTTAAATCCCCGGCGCCAGAGTTTATGCGTCACTTCAATCTGAAAACTGTAATCGTTGGACCGGATTTCATCGAGCTTCACGGCTGCCAGGGCGCGGCGGGAAAAACATTTGTAACCACCCGTCGGATCCGTGAACGGCATGCCGGTCACCAGCTTCACATATTTGCCGGCGCCCCGGCTCAGCATCAGCCGTTTGAGCGGCCAATTGATGACGCGGATGCCACCGACGTACCGCGAGCCGAGCACCAGATCGGCATTTTGGGCGGCGTCGAGAAATGCCGGCACGTCGTCCGGATTGTGCGAGAGATCGCAGTCCATCTCAAAAATGAACTCATAGCTGCGGTCGAGCGCCCATTTGAATCCGGCAATGTAGGCACGGCCCAGGCCGTTCTTCTCCGGCTGATGCAGAACGTGAACTTCCGGGTGTTTGGCCGCAAGTTCATCCGCAATCCGGCCCGTACCATCCGATGAATTGCCGTCCACCACCAGCACGTCCACCCGCACGGGCAGCTTCAAAAGGCGGTCAGCCATGCGCGAGAGATTTTCCCGTTCATTGTAAGTCGGCACGATGACAAGCGTCTGGTTCATGCTGGCAGTCCGCAGATAATCAACGCGAACCGCACCGAAAACAAGTGAACAGTTCGTCGCAGCAATGGACATTGCCACGGCGTTTTTATTCAATTTTTTACGGCAGCAGCGGTTGGAGGGGGCAGGCTTGGCAACGGGGCGCGCGCAGCCGGCAGAAATGTTTTCCCACCATTACCAGCTGCGCATGATAGTCCTGCCAGTAATCGAGCCGGGCCACACCGGCTTTTTGATTCAATGCCGATTCGCAAAGCAGTTTCAATTTGTCGTAGCCGGTCAATGACCTTGGACTCCAATTGTGCCTTTCAAAAATCCGTCTCGTGTAGGCATCAATCACGAAACTGTGATGTCCGCCGGCATAGAGCAACAGGCTGTCCGCCGTCTCGGGGCCGATGCCGTTGATGGCCAGCAAACGCGCGCGAACGGTGGAAGTGTCACCGGCAAACAATCGCCTCAAATCGCCGCCAAAGTCTTCAACCAGCACACGCAAACATGACCGCAACCGCCGCGCTTTCACGTTGAAACAGCCGGCGGGATGGATGAGTTCCGCCAATTTCGCTTCGGGCAGGGCGAACAGCTTTGCCGGTGCCAGCACCCGCGCGGCCTTGAGATTGGCCAGTGCGCGCGCGACGTTGGTCCACGCGGTGTTTTGGGTGAGAATTGCGCCGACGCAGACTTCAAACGGGGTTTCTCCCGGCCACCAGTCTTGATGGCCGAAATGCGCGCGCATCAATTCAGGTAGGCACGCCGCAACCGGGCAACCCGGCTCTTTTGGCAGCGTGAACGTGCGGTCATTACGCCCGACAACATTCACAACGCGGCGGATTCCCGCAATGACATTACGCAGCCGGTCCGGCGCGCCCAGCCTGAAGGTGGGATTGCCTCATTACCGCTCCTGACTTAGCCTTGGCGCATGTTCACTTCCATGCTGACTGACGTGACTCATTGGAATTATTTGATCAGCAGTCCGTTGTTGTTGGTGATGGTGGCGTTTCAGATCTGGATGCTGATCGACGCCCTTCGCCGCCGCGAATGGTTGTGGGCCGTGTTCATCTTCATTTTTCCGCTGCTCAACGCGGCCCTTTACTTCTTCCTGGTCTATCGCGCTTCAGCAGCATCCACGACCCGCGGATTTGAACTGCCCGGCGCGCAAAGCCGCAAACGCGTCAAGGAACTTCAGGCGCAGATCCATCACCTCGACAATGCGTATCACTATTTCCAGCTGGGCGACGTTTATTTTCAACGCGGCAAACTGGCCGAAGCGGAAAAATGTTACCGCGCCGCGCTCGAACGCGAGCCCGGCGACATTGACGCGCGCGCGCACCTCGGCCAATGCCTCGTCCGGCTGAATCGTCCGGCCGAAGCGCAGCCATTGCTCGAAAGCGTCATGCACGAAAAGCCCGACCATGATTACGGCCACACCATGATGGCGCTGGCCGAAACGCTCACCGCACTGGGCGAAACCGACAACGCACTTCAGTATTGGCAGCACATCACACAAACTCATTCCTACCCGCGCGCCAAGGTGCAACTGGCCGAGCTTTATCTCGCCCAAAACCAGCCGGAACTGGCGCGATCGGAACTCAACGACGTGTTGAGCGATGATGTTCACGCCCCGACGTTCCAGCGCAAACGCGACCGCTTCTGGGTCCGCCGCGCGAAGAGTCTGATGGGGAAATTGAGGTGATGTTTATTCCGAAAAGGCCAGGTAAGGAATAAAGATGATATTGGCAACCGGGATGAACAGCAAAATCACGAGCCATCCGCTTTTCCCGCGCGCCTGACAGATTTTCACCCACATCACAATGGAAATGATCAAGCCGACGAGCGGGATGAGAAACAGGATGATCATCCAGACCTGCATTTTGGCCGCCTGCAACAGGGGAACCAGGTTGGCGATGGGAATCCAGATCAGAATACCCGGATTTACCCCGCACTTCTCACATATGCGTTTGCAACAAAAACAGAAGAACACATACAATGCCAGGCCGATTACAAGCAGAAACAGGATCACGCCCAGGCCCAAGGCCGAGGCCGCTGCCGTATTTGCGGTATCATTCATAAATAATGCTTTCGTTCAGGGTTTCGTTGGTTTGGTGAGGCAGTGAACCTTCCGCAGTTCACCACGCCCCTTGTGACAGAATCAACCTCAAAAGCAAGTCATTTTCCCCGAATGAAATACTTCCGCTTCATCACGAACTGCTTCATCCTATGCGGGTGTCAAACCTGATCGCCATTGTCGGCCGCCCCAACGTCGGCAAGTCCGCGCTGTTCAACCGCATCGCTGGACGGCGCATCGCCATCGTCCACGACCAGCCCGGCGTCACGCGCGACCGCGTCACTGCCGAGGCGGAATGGGATGGCCGGCGGTTCACGCTCGTGGACACCGGCGGCATCGGATTGTTGCGCGGCGAGAAGGCCGGCGATGTCATCATCAAGGCCGCCCTGGAACAGGTGGAGCTGGCCATCGCATCGGCCAGTGTCATCGTGCTGGTCGTCAACGTCCAGGAAGGCGTGGTGCCGCTCGACCGCGAAGTTGCCGAACGCCTGCGCCGCAGTGGAAAACCCATTCTGGTTGCGGCCAACAAGGTGGATACAAGCCGCGCGGAAAAGGACGCGGATGAATTCGCCGCACTGGGCTTTGAAAGAATCTTCCCCGTCAGCGCCATTCACGGCGGCGGCATCAACGAATTGATGGAAGCCGCGATTGCCCTTTTGCCCGAATCCAGCCGTCCGCCGTCCGCCGTCGATGACGACAAGCACCCTGCGGATGGCCCAGCCGCTGACCAACAACCAACGGCGACGGACGCGCCCATATTGAAACTGGCAATCATTGGAAGACCCAACGTCGGCAAATCATCCATCATCAATGCCTTGACCCAATCCGAGCGCGTCATTGTCAGCCCGATTCCCGGCACGACCCGGGATGCGGTCGATGTGCCGTTCGAGGTGAAAGTCCAGGGTGGCGACGTCGGCGTCGTCACCACGCAGAAATACGTCCTCATCGACACGGCGGGCATGAGAAAAACCCGGCGCGTGGACAATTCGATTGAATTTTTCAGCGTCCAGCGCGCTGCGGAATCCATCGCGCGCTGCGACATTGCCATCCTGGTTTTGGACGCGGAAATGGGCATCACCGAACAGGACAAGAAAATCGCCGATGTCATCGTGGAGAACCGCAAGGCCTGCATCATTGCCGTCAACAAATGGGATCTGTTCGACGCGAAGGTGCGCGAGGCCCGGGAGGAGGAAATCGTCCGGCGCAACCAAAAACAGCGGCGCGAAGGACAGGCAAAGGAAATGTCCACCCTCGGTGAATTCGGCGCCTGGGTGCAGAAAAAATTGTTTTTCCTCGATTATGCGCCGGTGATTTTCACGTCGGCCAAATCCGGTTTTCACCTCGACCGCCTGCTGGAAGCCGTCCGTTACGTCACCGCGCAGCTGCAGCAGAAAATTCCGACGGCGATTTTGAATCGCACGCTGCGCGACGCCGTCGAACGCCGCCAACCCGTCAGCGACCTGGGACATCGCTTGAAATTTTTCTATGCGACCCAGGTCCGGCTGGCGCCGCCGACCTTTCTGCTGTTCGTCAATCGTGACGAGTTGTTTTCCGACCAGTACAAAAAATATCTGACCGACCAGATGCGCCGCGCGTTTGGCTACGAAGGCTGTCCCATCGTGCTGGCGCCCAAAGCCCGTCCCAAAACGGTCGAGCCGATCCGGAAGCCCAAACCTTCGTTCCGAAAACGGTCCGGATCGTTCGATTCGCCACGCAAAAGAAAATCGCGCTGAGGCTTTTGTTCACAGCGGCGAATAAGTTGTCCCTCAGGCAACGCCGACATGGGGTTTCCCTGATTTTTACCTGGGAATATCGTTCTTGTAACTTTTTTGAAAATTTTTCTTGTCACCACAATAGGTTGGGTATATGGTCGCGGTGTTGCCCACTAAATGGGGTTTTACTGGAAATTGCCGGATTGGTAGAATCTCAGGAAGCAGGCCGAAAAAGTTGATTTCCCGACCGTTCTTCTGTCCTGAGGCGGTCGGGCGATTTGTCTGAAAGTGAAATTTCAACCATTTTGAAAAAGGAATATCATGATTGACGCACGGGAAGAAGTTATGGCGCCAGCCTCGCCCAAAAGCCGCCGCCGCACGACCTCGGTGAAATCAGCGCGCACCGTCAAAAATCACGACGCGAACCCCGCGAAAAAATCCCTGCGCATCGAGCGGGTTTTCAGCGATGCGAAGGTCAAGCCGTTTGACCAGATTGAATGGGACCGGCGCACCGCCGAAATCACCGATGACGCCGGCAAGGTTATTTTCAAGCAGGAAAACGTCGAGGTGCCCAAGGCGTGGTCGCTGCTGGCCACCAAGGTTGTCGTTTCGAAATACTTTTATGGCGAGCAACACACCTCCGAACGCGAAACCTCGGTGCGCCAGCTCATTCACCGCATCTCCCGGACCATTGCGGATTGGGGTGTGGCGGACGGGTATTTCAGCAAGGCCGACGGCGAGATTTTTTACGAAGAGCTGACCTGGCTTTGCGTCAATCAGTACGGCGCGTTCAATTCGCCGGTCTGGTTCAACGTCGGACTGTTCAGCCAGTACGGCATCGGCAAGAATTCCGGCAAGGGCAACTGGTTTTACAACCGCAAAACCCATCAGGCCGAGCGCGCAACGACCCAGTACGAATATCCGCAGGGCAGCGCCTGCTTCATCCAGTCGGTCGCGGACAACATGGAGGACATCATGCGCCTCGCCCACAGCGAAGCCATGCTCTTCAAATATGGTTCCGGCACCGGCACGGACCTTTCACCGCTCCGTTCCGCCCGGGAAAAGCTCAGCGGCGGCGGCCGGCCCAGCGGCCCGATGAGTTTTCTCAAGGTTTATGACCAGGTCGCCAATGTCGTGAAATCCGGCGGCAAAACCCGGCGCGCGGCCAAGATGAACACCTTGCGCGACTGGCACGGCGACATCGAGGAGTTCATTGACGCCAAGCAAAAAGAGGAAAAGAAGGCCTGGGCGCTCATTGAACAGGGCTACGACGGCTCCTACAACGGCGACGCCTACGGCAGCGTGATGTATCAAAATGAAAACCTGTCCGTGCGCGCCAGTGATGAATTCATGCAGGCCGCGCTGGCGGGCAAGGATTGGTGGACGCGCGCCATCACCACCAGCAAGCCGCTCGAAAAGAAGGACGCGGCGAAGTTGTTGTTCAAAATTGCCGAGGGCACCTGGACCTGCGGCGATCCGGGCATGCAATACGACGGCGCCATCCAGAAATGGCACACGTGCAAGGGCACCGAGCCGATTCATTCCACCAATCCGTGCAGTGAATATGTCTTTCTCAACAACACCGCCTGCAATCTGGCGTCGCTCAATTTGATGAAGTTCAAACGCGAAGACGGCACGTTCGACGTCAAACGGTTCAAGGCCGCCGTGCGCATTTTCATCACCGCCCAGGAAATCATCGTGGACAACGCCAGTTATCCGACGAAGGACATTGCCGAGAACTCGCATATATTCCGCACGCTCGGCCTGGGTTACGCCAACCTCGGTTCGCTCTGCATGAGCTACGGTCTGCCGTATGACAGTGACGAAGGCCGGGCCCTCGCCGGCGCCATCACGGCCATCATGACCGGCCACGCCTACGAGCAAAGCGCGGAAATCGCCGCCGGCATCGGCGCGTTTCCCGGTTACCGCGACGCCCGCTGCGCGCATGTCGCCAGGCCGCTCCGGCCGGACAATGTTGAATCCACCCTCGGCGTCATCGAGCTGCACCGCGACGCCGTCGAAACCATTCATCCGAGCGAGGAATTCGGTTATCTCAAGGACGAGGCGCGCAAGACCTGGGCAAGCGCGCTGGCCAAGGGCCGGCAGCACGGCTATCGCAACGCCCAGGTCACCGTGCTCGCGCCGACCGGCACCATCGCCTTTCTGATGGACTGCGACACAACCGGCGTCGAACCCGACATCGCGCTCGTCAAATACAAGCTGCTGGCCGGCGGCGGCATGTTAAAGATAGTCAACCGTGGCGTGCCGGACGCATTGCGCCGCCTCGGCTACGGTGAGACGGAAATCCAGCACATCATCGCCCACATCGAGAAATTCGACACCATCGAGGATGTCGAGGAGGACAGCCGGAAAATCCAAAGCGGCCTCAAGCCGGAACATCTGCCGGTTTTTGACTGCGCGTTCAAACCCTTCAAAGGCAAACGCAGCATTCATTATCTGGCGCACCTGAAGATGATGGCCGCCGCCCAGCCGTTCATCAGCGGCGCCATTTCCAAGACCGTCAACATGCCGAAGGACTGCACGGTGGAGGAAATTCGCGACACGTACGTGCAGGCGTGGAAAATGGGGCTCAAATGCGTCGCCATCTACCGCGACGGCTCGAAACGTTCACAGCCGCTGAACACCCAAAAGACGAATGATGGCGGCGAAAAAGTCTCCCCCGAGGCCGTTCCGCTGGTGTCCCGCATCAAGGAACTCGAAACCGAAGTCAGCGCCCTGCGCACCGAGGCCGGCAAACCGCTCCGCCGCCGCCTGTCCGACACACGCACGGCGGTCACGCACAAATTTGATATCGCCGGCCACGAAGGTTACATGACCGTGGGCCTGTTCGAGGACGGCCATCCGGGCGAATTGTTCATCACGATGGCCAAGGAAGGCTCGACCATCGGCGGATTGATGGACAGCATCGGCACGCTGACCAGCATTGCCCTGCAATACGGCGTGCCCCTCGAAGCGCTCGTTAAAAAATTCGCCCACCAGCGTTTTGAGCCGAGCGGCTTCACGAAAAACCCGGAAATCCGCAACGCGTCCTCGATCACCGATTACGTGTTCCGCTGGCTCGCGCTGCAGTTTGTCCCCGGCTATCGCGATAAAATTGCCGCCGCCCGCACCCAGCCGGAACTCGCCATGCCGGGTTTGATTGAAGAGTTAAAAAAAAAGGTGAACCGTCCGGTGCCTGAACTGCCGATTGCGGAGGACACCGACCTGCTTGAACTCAAAAGCGGCAATGGCAACGGCCATGCCACCTCCGCCGGGCGCGTTGTCAAAAATTTAAGCGACTCCGTCGCGCACTTCCAGGAGGACGCGCCGACGTGTCCGAACTGCGGTCACGTGGCCGTGCGCAACGGCGCGTGTTACAAGTGCCTGAATTGCGGCGAAAGCCTCGGTTGCTCCTGAGGAACCGCGCGGGGGAACGGGCCGGAGAATTTGGCTTTTCTCCGGCCTTTTCATTTTCCGGCGCTGGATTATGCTGCCGCCATGAGTGAGAACGTTTCCTTCATCCGCGAGGATCCCTGGCGCATCTTTCGCATCATGGCCGAGTTTGTGGATTCCTTCCAGACGCTTTCCCAGGCCGGCCCCGCCGTCACCATTTTCGGCTCCGCGCGCACCCGCCCCCGGGACCGGTATTATCGGGCCGCAAGCGCCATCGCCAAGGGACTGGCGCAACACAATCTCGCCGTCATCACCGGGGGCGGACCGGGCATCATGGAGGCTGCGAACCAGGGTGCGGCCCAGGGCGGCGGCAAATCCATCGGCCTCAACATCGAACTGCCGCACGAGCAAACCGGCAACCGGTTCGTCAACCTGCCGGTGCGTTTTCATTATTTTTTTGCCCGGAAGGTTTGCTTCGCCAAATACAGCCTCGGCTTCGTGTTCATGCCGGGCGGATTCGGCACGCTCGATGAATTTTTTGAAATCGTCACGCTCGTGCAGACGGGACGGATTCCGCAATTCCCCCTCATCCTGTTCGGGCGCAACCACTGGCGCGGCCTGTTGCGCTGGCTCAAAACCGAACTGCAGGACCAACAGGGCTTCATCAGTCCCGGCGACCTTGACCTCGTCAAAGTGACCGATGATCCGCAGGAGGCCGTTGACATCATCCTGGACTACGAACGCCACGTCGGTCATCCGGGCGTACTGCCCCAGGCGTTTACCTGATGGTAAAGATGCGCCCGCTGATCCAGGAAATCGCCACCGCACACACGCCGGAATCGCTCGTGGAAGAATTGCGCGGCCGGCCGGGAATTGTTTTGCTGCGAAGCTCGTCCTTCGACTCCGCCCAGGCGCGCTATTCGTTCGTCGTGGCGAATCCGTTTCTCACCTTCCGTTCCTTCGGTTCGCGCTGTGAAATCGCCGGATCCCGGACCCCGGACGCCAGGCCCCAGACCCAATTCGGCAATCCGTGGCAGGTTTTGGATGCGCTCATGGCGCAGTTTGAGTTGCTGGACGAGATTGACCTGCCCTTTCCGCTCGGCGGCTGTTTCGGTTACTGGGGTTACGATTTAAAAAACTTCACGGAGCCGAAACTCCCGCGCCGCGCCGTCAATGACCTCGAATTGCCCGATTGCCACGTCGGCTTTTATGACAGCGTGGTGGTGTTTGATCATCAGCTCGGCAAAGTCTGCGTCGTTGCCACCGGCCTTGATGCCGATGGTTCGCGGAGCGAAACCAGGGCCAAAGAGCGATGGGAATTCTGGCGGGAGAAACTGTCATCCGTAGCGGCGTTTGTGAAAACGCCGACCAATGATTCAATTAAAACGGCCGCGCTTTCATCCCACCTTGCGGGACGGCTACAATCGAATCTGTCCCGCGCGGAATTCATTACCGCCGTCGAGCGCGCCCAGCGCTACATCCGCGCCGGCGATATTTACCAGGTCAACCTTTCGCAACGGTTGATGGCGGAGCTTTCCGCGGAGCGCCGGGCACCGGCTCGGCTCGGCAACATGAAGTCACTCCAACTGGCCGAGGCGGTGCTCGGCGCTCCGGTTCCTGGTTGGGACCTGTACCAGCGTTTGAGTTCCGTTTCCCCGGCACCGTTTTCCTCATTTCTCGACTGCGGCGATTTTCAAATCGCCTCGTCGTCGCCGGAACTTTTCTTGCGCCTGAGCGGTTCGCACATTCAGACCAGGCCCATCAAAGGCACACGCCCACGGGACGCCGACCCGACGCGCGACGCGCAACTCGCCTACGAACTTCAGACCAGCGCCAAGGAGCTCGCCGAACTGGTGATGATCACCGATTTGCTGCGCAACGATCTTGGCAAGGTCTGCGAATTCGGCTCCGTGCAGGTGCCGGAATTGGCGCGACTGGAACGCTTCGCACAGGTGCAGCACCTGGTTTCGACGGTCGAAGGGCGGTTGCGACCGGATGTGACCCACTTTGCCGCGCTGGCCTCGTGTTTTCCCGGCGGCAGCATCACCGGCGCGCCAAAGTTCCGGGCGATGGAAATCATTGATGAACTCGAATCCATCGCGCGCGGACCGTACTGCGGCTGCCACGGTTATCTGGGATTCAACCGCGAAAGTCAGTTGAGCATCACCATCCGCACGGCCATCTGCAAGGAGAGCTCGGTGTATTTTCACGTCGGCGCGGGCATTGTGGCCGATTCCAATCCCGAGGCGGAATACGAGGAAACCCTGGCCAAAGCCGCAGGCTTTCTGGCGGCGTTACAACTAGAAGCTTCGGTTCCATCCGCTAATTACGCCAGGGACCGCGAATTCAATTACTGAAATCAACGAGACCAGCGGATAAATAATTCCGCTCGCGGAACTGTCGAATATCGGATATTTGGAGGGCATAAGGAACACATGACCATTTTTCTCAACGGCCATTTTGTGCCCGAAGCCGAAGCGGTCATTCCGGTCAACGACCGTGGTTTCATGTATGGTGATGGGCTGTTTGAGACCTTGCGCGTCGTGAATGGCCACCCGTTCCGTCTCGCCCAGCACTTGGAACGCATGACGCGCGGCGCGGATTTTTTGAAAATCAAACCGCCGTTCACGCCAAAGGAATTGCAGAACTTCGCCGAACAACTCATCGAACAAAATCAAATGCCGGAGGCGATTTTGCGCGTCACGCTGACGCGTGGGCCGGGCGAACGCGGATACTCGCCGGGCGCGGCGGGCAAACCCACCGTGGTCATGACGCTGCACACCGCGCCGCCGGCGGACAATCCGGTTCAATGGAGTTTGATCACGTCGTCGTTCCGGGTGCTGGCCGCCGATCCGCTGTCGTCATTCAAAACGTTGAACAAGCTGACGCACGTCATGGCGCGGGCTGAAGCCGGTGAAAAGGGCGCGGACGAGGCGCTGCTGCTCAATACGAACGGTGAAGTGGCGGAGGCGGCGAGCGGCAATTTATTCTGGGTTTACAAAGACACGATTTGCACGACCCCGACGGGCCGCGGGGTGTTGCCGGGAATCACCCGCGCAATCGTGCTGGAGATCTGCCAGACCCTGGGCCTGCCGACGAACAAGCGCGTCATCAAACCCGAGGCGTTGAAAAATTCCGAAGGCCTCTTCGTTACGCAAAGCGCGTTCGGCATTGTGCCGGTGGCGACATTTGACGGCGAGCCGGTCGCGCCCTCGCCCCTGGTGGACCAAATTTTTGGCGCGTATCGCGAACTGCTGGCCAAACCCTGAGCCGGAACGGTCCGGTGGGAATGCCTTTGGCCCCGGCGGCCCGAGCCACCGATGTACGACTGAACAAAAACCCGTTGGTCAGTTTAATAATTTACATTAGTCGCCATCAAATCGCCCGGCCGCCCTTGAAATCAACCGCAGGAGAGGCGTAAGTTGGGGTGGAACCCGGCGGGCTGAAACGAGAAGCGTCGCCGGCTTGGAACGCGGAGGCAGTTTATGGTCGAAAGGCGAATCCAGCGGTCGCAACCGGCCTTGGGCGAACAAAAAGGCAGCGGCTTTCCCAGCCGGGCACGGCCAGCCCGCAAATCCGGAGGTCGTTATGATTGAAACCCGCAGTGTTAATCCCTGTCTCTCCTTCATCAGCAGCCAGTTGCAGTTCGCCGGCGAATCCCGGACGCACGCGGAAAACGGGGTTCGCCGGGCGGTCACCATTTCCCGGCAGACCGGCTGCGGGGCGTTTGTGGTTGCCGAAAAACTGGCGCATTATTTGCAGGAACATTCATCCAAGGACGCTCCGCCCTGGACGGTCTTTGACCGCAATCTCATGGACAAGGTTCTGGAAGATCACAATCTGCCCGCCTATCTGGCCAAATTTTTGCCCGAGGACCGCGTTTCGCAACTGGCGGATTTTCTGGACGAAATCTTTGAGGTGCATCCTCCCTCGCGCACCATCGTGCATCAAACCGCCGAGACGATGCTCAAGCTGGCTGCGTTGGGCCGCGTGATCCTCATCGGCCGCGCGGGCAACGTCATCACCTCCCGGTTGCCGGATGTCTTCCATGTGCGCCTGGTGGCTCCGCTCGAAAAACGCATCGAACACGCCCACAAATATTATCACATGACCGAAGCCGAAGCGCAAAAATTCTGCCTCACGGAAGATGAGGGCCGCGCCCGCTACCTGAAAAAACATTTCCATGCCGACATCAATGATCCGCTGCTTTACCACATGGTCATCAACACCGGCCAGCTGAACTATGACGCCGCCGCCAGACTCATTGGCGAGGCGGTTCTGGACCTCAATTGAAGAAATCGCCGTTGACACGAAATCAGTCTTGGGTCGGCGCGCGGCGTGTGGCTTAATCTCCGCGTGCCTCGCGACACCCGACTTCATTCCGCCCGCGGGCGGCGCAGCAAATCCGGCGGCTGGGGATGGCTGCTCGTGCTCGCCGCCGTTGCCGTGATGGCGTGGATTTGGTGGCGGCACGAGCATCCCCGGAAGACGGTCCGGCCAGCCGCCGCCGCCGCACGGCAGCCGCAACCGTTGGTCCTCACCCGCCAGTCGCCGGGCGATTTTCCCCGACCGGTTCACAACGTGCTGGAAGCACAAATGGCGCTGGCGCGCCGCGCGATTTCGCCGGGTTCCATCGACGGCGCCATCGGGTCCCAGACCCGCACGGCGATTGCGGTCTTCCAGCAACTGGAAAATCTGCCTGCGACCGGCGTGCTCGACACCAACACGCGCGTGCGGCTCACGCTCGACGCGCCCTTGCTGACCACCTGCACCGTGACGACGAACGACCTGGCGGAG
>CAVXLF010000016.1:0-53501 GCA_963762585.1 uncultured Verrucomicrobiae bacterium | reverse complement strand
GATGGAACAGCGGGCGGCTTAATTTTAACCACGAATAGGTTCAGGAATCGAACCACCGAGACACAAAGAATTAGTTTGATCTCAATCTTTGGAAATTACGCGCACCGATTCGGCTCGCTTCCTCAAAAGTCAAATAGTGATAGCTTTGTGGCGGGCGAAAGCCTGTTTTGTTTCGGCGAAGTTGTCTCAATTCCACTGGCTTCGCAAATTTCCAAAGTCGCTTTAGCACGACCGCAAATGCCTGTTTTGCACCTTCGAAGTAATTGTCGAACTCGGATTTGGTCAAACCTGACTTGCCGTTAAATCTTTTCCAAATCTGGCCAGGACTGCCGCCGGTAACCGAACCGACTTCAAACGCTCCCATCAGCGCCTTCGTCGGAGATGACACATAAACCAAAACCAAATCGCCGCTTTTCAGTCGTGGACGAATGCGGCGAAGCTCTACCGTCTTAATGCCATTGAATATTTTTTCAGCATGCTTGGGCCGAATTGAAATTAAAAGTGCGCTTTTGGGTTCTGGCATAATTCAGTGTCGGGTTACTGGATAACCCATCGAGTAGATTTTAGCAAAAACTTCCGGCGGGATTGGACGGGGTGACTGAATTGGTCCAGCGACTCCGAGTCGTTCAAGTTCCTGTAGCGAAACCAGTGTATGGAATCGTTCTGTGTCGCTGAATCTGATTGCCATGATTTTCTCGTCCAGATTTTTATGAGCCAGTTCCCAGATATTTCGCCACTCGTAAATTCCGAGCCGGCGGAATTGTTTGTACAACTCTTTTGGTTTTCCGATGACGATTTCATCCAGACTGGAACATGCTTTCACAGACATTGAGCCGGTCTTTTCGTTTCCCTGACTTACATACCAAAGAATTCTTCCCGGATATTTCAAACCGGAGATTTGCTTGGCCCGGTAATAGACTGCTTCTCGTCCAAAATGCAAATCGTGGCGCAATCCAAATAGCCGCCTACTCGCTAAGTCTTCATCGAAAAAATGCTCGGCCCATTCAGGTCGGATTGGGACAATGAAAGACGGCAGGTCAGCATCAATAATTTTGGCTGGCCAAAGCGCTCGTTCAATTTGCGCAGCCAGTGTCAGCGACGGATTTTTTTGGAGGTCAGCAAGTGCAGTTGTAATCAGAGCGATGCCAGCTTTGAGGTCGGGTGCAATTTTTCCCAGTTCAAAGAGGCGAGAATTTAAGGCGTTTGCCGCTTCCACGCATGCGACGTTGAGTTTCATCCATGTCGGTCCAACTGGAATAAAACCTATTTCTCGTAGCGCATCGACAACCACCGCGCCGGCATTTAAATCCGAGACCTTTGTGCAATTTCTATTTCCTCGCGCTGAATTTTCAAGCGTCTGCCGCAGAAGGTGGCGAACAACTGTTGGGGCTAACGGATGGCGTGCAGTTCTTAAGAGGGGAATTTCTGTTGTATGCGTTGTGCTGCGATTGCGGACAATCAACACAACGGGCTGTTCATTTTCATCAACAATTAATTTACATTCCGATTCGTTCGGATGTGCAAGTTGTCGGTGGAGTTGTTTCTGGAAATCGGATTTCCGCTCGCCAAGAGCAGTTTGCTGGAATGCCTCAATAACCAAAGTTTCATGCTCACTCTTCAAAAGCATCTCTTTCATCCGCGATCCGGCAAGTCTTGCTGGCTGGTATTCCTCCTCGCGTTTGACACTATCCAGTTGGTTGATAAGTTCGGTCGGATGAAGAATAGTCAGGCTAAATTTATCGTAGAGCCGCTCTCCTTGGGAGTGCAGTTGTTGGTCGCGAGTTACGAAAACCTGAATACCACCTGCAATCGAGTTAGCAATCTGTCGCAAGTCAGATTCCCCGCTTGGGGAGTTTTCCCAATTTATGAGTTTTTGCAGTTCGGGAATCAAACTTTGGACGCGAGCGTCATCGGTTACAATTTCGTGATACACCTGCGCCAGTTTACGATACCTCTGTATTTCGGCCATGTCCTCGGCTCGGTCAATCTCGTTGTAGATTTCTTTTGTGAGGCACAGTTCCAAAACATCTTGGAGCCAGGGCGCCAGTAACGCTTTCGATTCCTCGCTTTCAACATCAGTGGGATCGTGTAAATCGAAGAATACACAGGCATCAATGACAACCATCTGCTTACTATCGTCAATCTGATCAATTGAAGAAAAAAGGTCTGCATGACCATGACTGAACCACCAATATGTCAATTGAGACGGCTTACTTCCGCGTCCAGGCTTTGAATGAACGGCCGCGAAGCCTAGGCGTGGCCACATGCCATTGACATCGTAGTCGCGTCGACAATGTAGGCCGATGCCGATCAAATGCTTCGTCTCAGCCTTCACCTTATCTACCAACTTTCGTGCAACACCTTGTTTACGTATGGCGAAATTAGCGCATAAATGTACAATCACTGCTTTGTTGCCCGATGTTCGATAAAGCAGATAACCGGCGCATTCGTTGCGAGAAGTCAGCGCCACGAATATATGCCTGCGTGAAGCATGTTCTTGAAACGCACCTTTGGGAAAGAAGCCGAGAGTTTCTGCGTGCTGCTTCCCTAAATCCATAACAGCTTTTAGATGCGGAGAGCTGCCGTCGATACACTCAATTCTGATTGATTCAGCCATTTGAGGGTTGGTGGAAATAAAAGACGGAATGACTTTGAATTGCAATCTCCCTTTGGAAATAATTTGGAACCGCACCCGCCTTTTTTCTGGTCAAGCTAGAAGGTGTGGTCTGGTGCTGCCACATATTCAGCGGCAGAGTTCCTGAATTGTTTTCACCGCTTCGGCAAATCCGCGCTGCGCTTCCGGCGTGAGGGTTTCGCTGAAATCCAGCTTCACGGCGGGAATGGTCAGCCACCAGGCCTGCGGCGCGTGGCCAAAGACGTCGCGCGCGAGCGCGAGCATCGTGCGCGGGTCGGCGGCATGCGCCATAAGCTGCGCCGATTCGCTGGGTTCAATTTTGCGCAAACGTATTAGTTCACAGTTCAGAGTTGCCGGTTCAGGGTCGAGTCCCGGAACTCTGAACTTTGAACTCTGAACCCTGAACAATTTCAGCGTCCACGAACACCACGGTGTGCGCCCGCGAAACCGGGTCGGCGTATTCGGGCGAGAGTTGCTGGCAGATGAGCGTGCGCACGCCAGGCAGGTGCAGCTTCTCAATGGCCTCGGCCACACGCGGACCGACGCCGTCATCGCCGCGCAAGGTGTTGCCGTAGCCGATGACCAGAAAGTCACGGTTTACGGCGGGAGAAGAATTGTTGCTCACGTTCAAAAATTAAACCATTCGCGCTGAAAAGACAGCGGGGAAACGGTCAACCGAACCGTTTCCCCGCCAGCCAAACAAACCAAACATTATGTTTGGGACTCGGTAACTCGCCCCTCAAATTTTAACCGCGCGCCAATTCGTTCAGCACTTTTCCGTCCGGCGCGATGAGCTGCACATGCAGCGGCATCTGGCCGACGGCGTGCGTGGAACAACTGAGGCACGGGTCGTAGCAGCGTATGCCGTGTTCGATGCGGTTGAGCATCGGCTCGGGAATGTCCTTCCCGTGCACGTAATGCTTTGCGATCTGCGCCACGGTCCGGTTCATCGCCAGATTGTTCTGGCCGGTGGCAACGATGAGATTGACCTTCTGGAGCAGACCGTTGGCGTCCACGGTGTAATCGTGAAACAACGTGCCGCGCGGGGCTTCGCTCACCCCCACGCCGCGCAGGCTGTTGATGCCCGCCTCCGCCCGCACGTTGGCGCTGAACAAATCCGCGTCGTCCAGGTAACGTTCGATGTATTCGAGCGACGCCAGAATTTCAATGAGCCGCGCGTAATGGTAAAGGAATGACGACGTGACGGCGCCATTCCCAAAACTCCTGAAATGTTCCAGTTCGGCATCCGCCTTGGGCACTCCCATGTGTTTGCAAACATTCAGCCGCGCCAGCGGGCCGACCCGATACATGCCGTTCTGCAGGCCCAATGGCAGGTAATAAGGCGATTTCAGATAGGACGAGGTTTGGACGGATTCACCGATGTAATCGCGGTATTTTTGCGGGTCGAGTTGATCGGCGACGATATTGCCGGCGCCATCGGTGAACCGCAGTTTGCCGCCGTGATGTTCCCACGTGCCGTCCGGCGCGACGAGGCCCATGAACAGCGACGGAAAATCCCCAAAAATCTGGATTTCGCGCTGGTGCGTTTCGAGGGTTTTCTTGAACAGCTCCAGGCCGGCACTGGTGGTGGTAAAAACCTCCGGCAGCCAGGCCTTGATCCACCGGCGGGCCTCCTTCGTCAGGGGA
This sequence comes from uncultured Verrucomicrobiae bacterium, assembly GCA_963762585.1. Classification (GTDB taxonomy): domain Bacteria; phylum Verrucomicrobiota; class Verrucomicrobiia; order Limisphaerales; family UBA11358; genus UBA11358. The sequence continues at coordinate 49,219 of CAVXLF010000016.1, read as the reverse complement.
TTGCGAACGCCGCCGGGCACGGCCCACGCGGGATGAATTTTTTTGCCGCCGAGAATTTCGATGATTTCCTGGCCGAACTGGCGCAGGCGGATGCCGGCGCGGGCCAGGTCGGCGTGGGAGGCAATCAACCCAAAAACGTTGCGTTGCGCCGGTGGCGTGTCCCAGCCCAGCAGAAAATCCGGCGCGCTCAGGTGGAAGAAGCTCAGCGCATGGCTCTGCACCATCTGGCCGAGGTTCATCAACCGCCGCAGCTTGTCGGCGGCGGGCGGAATGTTGACGGCCATGATGGCGTCGCCGGCCTTGGCCGAGGCCAGCAAATGACTGACGGGGCAGATGCCGCAGATGCGCGGGGTGATGCCGGGCATTTCGTCGTAGGGCCGGCCTTCACAGAACTTCTCGAAGCCGCGGAATTCCACGACATGAAATACGGCGTCGGACACGTTGCCCGCGTCGTCCATAAAAATGCTGATTTTGGCGTGGCCCTCGATGCGGGTCACGGGGTCAATGACGATGCGTTTTGACATAAATTATTAAAATCATCTTCGGTAGGGCGGGCAGTCCTCTGCCCGCCGAACGGCGCGCACGGAGTGACGCGCCCTACCAATTAACCAAATTTCAGTTGCGTGCCTTCCAGTTTCGGCGTCTGGCCGCCCAGAACCTGGACCATCACCGCCTTGATGCGGTCGGCCGGCGGCGGGCAACCGGGCAGAAAATATTCCACGTAAACCGCTTCATGCACGGGGGTGACGCGTTTGAGCAGCGCCGGCACAATCCCATCGGCTTTCGGCAGAATCGGATTGTCCTGCACGCTGTCGATGTAGGCGCGCTGGAGCACATTCTCATCGTTCTTGAGGCCAAGCTGGTTGCGCATGGCCGGGACGTTGCCGGTGACGGCACAATCGCCGAAGGCGACCAGCACCTTGGTGCGGGCGCGGATTTGGTGGAGGATTTCGAGATTATCCTCGTTGCAGACGGCGCCCTCGATGAGGCAGACGTCCACATTTTTTGGATATACCTTCACGTCCATGATCGGGCTGTAAACCAGATCAATTTTGCCGGCGAGTTCGATGAGGAACTCGTCCAGGTCGAGGAATGACATGTGACAGCCGGAACAGCCGCCCAGCCAGACCGTGGCTACTTTTAAGCGTTCCATTCTTTTTTCTCCCGTGCGTTGACGATGAATTCCAGTTTGGTGCGGTCGCGTTCCATTTCGGACACCGTCGAACCCTTGTGGAACAGCGCGCCCGTCGGACAGGACATGACGCATTTGCCGCAGGCCGTGCAGGTCTCGGAATCACCCCACGGCTGATTGAGATCGGAAATAATTTTGGAAGTGGATCCGCGGCCGGCGACATTCTTGGTGCCGGCGCCTTCAATGTGCCAGCAGACGCGCACACAGCGGGTGCACATGATACAGCGGTTGTGATCCATGCCAAACTGCCGATGGGTCATGTCCACGCCCCATTTCGGGAAACAATAATCGTAACGCACGTGCTCCAGGCCCTGGCCGTAAGCGAGCGTTTGCAGTTCGCAATGACTGTTCGCCACACATACGGCACAGACGTGATTGCGTTCGGCGAACAGCAATTCAAGCGTCATCCGGCGATATTTCCGCAGGCGCTCCGTGTCGGTCTTGACTTCCATGCCCTCGCCGATTTTGGTCGTGCAGGCGGGCAGCAATTTGGCCACGCCCGTGACTTCCACCAGGCACAGGCGGCAGGCGCCCACATCATAGACGCCTTCGAGGTGACACAGTGTCGGGATTTTGATCCCCGCGTCGGTGGCGACTTTCAGAATGGTCGCGCCCTGCTCGGCGCTGACCTGTTTTCCATCGATGGTTAAAGTTTTGGCGGCCATAAAATCATTGGGTTACTTCGTCGCCAGTCCGGCTTTCGGGGCCTCGCCATTGCCGCGCGGACCGAAAGGATCCGGCTGGAGCAATTCCTCGTATTCCTTGCGGAAAAACCGCAGCGTGCTGATCACCGGGTTCGGCGCGGTCTGGCCCAGGCCGCAGAGGCTCGTGTTTTTTACCATGTCACAAAGCTCCTCGAGTTTCGCGAGATCACGCGCCGTGGCCTGGCGGTTGAGAATTTTTTCCAGCAGATGGAACATCTGCACCGTGCCGGCGCGGCAGGGAATGCACTTGCCGCATGATTCGTCCATGCAAAATTCCATATAGAACCTGGCGATCTCGACCATGTTCGTGCTGTCATCCATCACCACCATGCCGCCGGAACCCATGATGGAGCCGAGCTTGGTGAGCGATTCGTAATCCACCGGCGTATCCAGATATTCGGCAGGAATGCAACCGCCGGAAGGGCCGCCGGTCTGGACGGACTTGATTTTTCCGCCGTCGGGCGCGCCGCCGCCCATTTCCTCGACAATCTGCCGCAGGGGAATCCCCATGGGCACTTCGATGAGTCCGTTGTTTTTGATTTTTCCGGTCAGCGCAAAAACCTTTGTGCCCTTGCTTTTTTCCGTGCCGATGCCGGCGTACCAGGCGCCGCCGCGACTGACGATGGCCGTGATGTTGGCAAAGGTCTCGACGTTGTTGATCAAGGTGGGACAGCCCCACAAACCGCTTTCCGCGGGGAACGGCGGACGCGGACGCGGGGTGCCGCGTTTGCCCTCGACGGAAGCCATCAGCGCGGTTTCCTCGCCGCAAACAAAGGCGCCGGCGCCGATGCGGATGTCCACGTTGAAAGTGAACGGTGTCTCAAAAATTCCGCCGCCCAGCAGACCCAGTTGCTTCGCCTGCTTGATCGCGGTTTGCAACCGGGTAATCGCCAGCGGATATTCCGCGCGGACATAAAGAAATCCCTGGTCCGCGCCGATGGCGTACGCGGCAATCGCCATGCCTTCGAGCACGAGATGCGGATCGCTTTCGAGCACGCTGCGATCCATGAAGGCGCCGGGATCGCCTTCATCGCCGTTGCAAACGACATATTTTTTTGCACCCGGGCGATTTGGCGACCGTGCCCCACTTCAGCCCGGTCGGAAAGCCCGCCCCGCCGCGTCCGCGCAAACCGCTCTTCGTCACTTCCTCGACCACTTGCGCCGGCTCCATTTCCGTAAGTGCGTGGTGCAGGGCCTTGTAGCCACCGATGGCGATGTAATCCTCAATGCGTTCCGGGTCAACAATGCCGCCGTTCGCGCGCACGATGTGCATTTGCTTGGCGAAAAACGGGTGATTGGGATCGCCGCGTTGCACGTTGCACGGGTTGCCCTTGAGCGCACCGACAATCGCCGGCGCGTCCTCCGGCTTCACAAATTCCCAAAGGCCGTGGCTGCCATTCTGGTCCACGCCGACGAGCGGGCCCTGCCCGCAGAAGCCCATGCAACCGACCCGGCGCACTTCGACGTCGGCCTCCAACCCCTGCGCTTTGACCTCCGCCTCGAGATTTTTCTTGGTGACGTCGGCTTGCGACGACATGCAGCCGGCGGACATGCACGAGCGCAGACAAATTTTCTTGCGGGAACTTTTGTGTTTTTCGGCAATCGCGTTGAGATCATCCAGTTGCATAATTCAAATCCATTTTCCGATGTGTTCGAGTGCGTCCTGCGGCGTTTGCTTGGGGGCAACCTTGCCGTCGTACGTCACCGCCGGCGCAATGCCGCAGGCGCCGATGCAGCGCGCGGTCAACAATGAAAGCTGATTGTCAGGCGTGGTCTCGCCGGACTTGATTCTGGCCCTTTCCTCAATCGCGGCGAGCACCTTGGCCGAGCCTTTCACGTAACAGGCCGTGCCGAGGCAGACGACGCAGGTATGCTTGCCCTGCGGTTTGAGCGTGAAGAAATGATAGAAGGTCGCGACGCCATAAACCCGGCTGGGGGGCAGTTTCAACTTGTAGGCCACGAATAGCAGCAGATCGTCATCCAGATAGCCAAACAACTCCTGCGCCTTGTGCAACACCTCGATCAGCGCGTCGTGCTTGAACTGGTGCTTCTTCATGTGCACCTCAAGAATCTTGAAGCGCTTGTCGCCGCTGGCGTGCTGCATCACCCGGTCAACCGCCTTTGGTTTTTCGTGTAAGAGAGTTGGTAACATAAAACCCGACCTGCCATTATTTTAAATTCAATTATCTACTGCACAGCTATTTACCGTTCAACAAATCTAATTTATTGGCGGTCGGGCACAAATTCTCCCCTCAATTTGTTTTTGTGTGCACATTTTTTGCCGGAAAGGAACGAGGCAGGAACCGGAAGGCAACGGACACAAGTTTTCCGCGCTCTGAAAATATCCGTTTTCCAGAATCGGATATGAGTGGCATACATTTTAAATTAGCAATCTGTGTCCAGCATGGCAGCTCCATAAGACGCCGTCAGAAAAAGTGAAGGTATTGCCAAGATATGTGGAGAGACATTCAGCCGATGTGTAAAACTTGATTCGTAAGCGAGATGGGTTTCTTAATTTCGCAAATGAACATCACACAAACGGACTGATAAAAATTTATGGCAAACGCAACCAAGACAGTGAAGACGGGCAAGTACGTATATTTGTTTGGGAACAAGACCGCGGACGGGAACGGCGGGATGAAGCCGCTGCTCGGAGGCAAGGGCGCCAATCTGGCTGAGATGAGCCGGATCGGCCTGCCGGTGCCGCCGGGGTTCACCATCACCACCGAGGTCTGCACCCATTATTACGCCAACAAACGGACCTACCCCAAGAGCCTGGACCCGCAGGTCAAGACCGGGGTGGCCTTCATCGAGAAGACCATGGGCACCAAGTTTGGCGACCAGACGGCGATGCCGCTGCTCGTCAGCGTCCGCTCGGGCGCGCGGGACTCGATGCCGGGAATGATGGACACGATTTTGAACCTCGGCCTGAATGACGCGACCGTGCTGGCGCTCGTCAAGGCCACGAAGAACGAGCGGTTCGCGTGGGACTGTTACCGCCGGTTCATCCAGATGTACGGCGACGTGGTCATGGGCGTGCAGAAAAGCGCCGACGAGGATCACGAACCCTTTGAAGTGGTCATCCACAGCCTCAAACACGAGCGTTACCATAGCGAAATTGAGGACACCAAACTCACCGTGGCCGATTTGAAGGAACTGGTCAAACGGTTCAAGGCACTGATCAAGGAGCGCACCAACAGCGAGTTTCCGCAGGACCCGTGGAAACAGTTGTGGGGCGCCACCGGCGCCGTGTTCGGTTCGTGGATGAATGACCGCGCGATTGTTTATCGCCGCAAATACGGCATCCCCGCTGAATGGGGCACCGCCGTCAACGTGCAGGCGATGGTTTATGGCAATACCGGTGATAATTCCGGCTCCGGTGTGGCCTTTACCCGCGATCCGGCGACGGGCGAGAAGGTATTTTACGGCGAGTTTCTGATTAACGCCCAGGGCGAAGACGTGGTGGCGGGCATCCGCACGCCCGAACCGGTGGCGCAACTCAAGAAACAACTGCCCGAAGCCTTTGCCGAACTCGAACTGGTGCGCAAGACCTTGGAAAGTCATTTCAAGGACGTGCAGGACTTTGAGTTTACGATTCAGGACGGCAAATTGTTCATGCTCCAGACGCGCAACGGAAAACGGACCGGCCTGGCGGCGGTGCGTTTCGCCATCGAGATGGAGAAGGAAAAGCTGATTGACTGGCAGACGGCGATTCGACGCGTTCCCGCCGACCAGTTGGACCAGGTGCTGGCGCCGGTGTTTGACCGTCAGGCGGTCAAGGCGGCCAAGTGCATTGCCAAAGGATTGCCGGCCGGACCGGGTGCGGCTTCGGGCAAACTGTATCTCAATGCCGATCGCTGCGCGGCGGCGGCGGCCAAAGGCGAGAAGGTATTGCTGGTTCGCAATGAGACCACGCCGGAAGATTTGCGCGGCATGATTGCGGCCGAAGGCATCCTCACCGCCAAAGGCGGTGTGAGTTCGCACGCGGCGCTCGTGGCCCGGCAGATGGGCAAGGTGTGCGTGTGCGGCGCCGGAGCGTTGCAGATTGATTACGCGGCCAAGACGGTCAAGGTGGCCGGCATGACGCTCAAGGAAGGCGATTTCATTTCCATCGACGGCACCGCCGGGGAAGTGTATCCGGGCGAACTCAAGACGGCGGCCTCGGAAATCGTACAGGTGCTGGTGGAGAAATCACTCAGTGCCAAGGAGAGCCCGACCTACCAGATGTTCCAAAAGCTTATGGATTGGTGCGCCAAGGTCACCAAGCTGCAGGTGCGAACCAACGCTGACACACCGGATCAGGCGGCCAATGCCGTCGCGTTCGGCGCGACCGGCATCGGGCTGTGCCGGACCGAGCACATGTTCTTCGCGGGCAACCGCATTGACGCGATGCGCGAGATGATTCTGGCCGACAACCTGGAGGACCGGAAGAAGGCGCTGGCCAAAATTCTGCCCTACCAGCGGGACGACTTTGCGGGCATATTCAAGGAACTCAAGGGATTGCCGGCCACCATCCGCACGCTGGACCCGCCGTTGCACGAGTTTCTGCCGCACGAAGACGCGGCGCAGCAGGATCTGGCCAAAAAAATGGGTGTGCCGGTCGAAAAAATCAAACTGCGGGTCAAGCAACTGCACGAGTTCAACCCGATGCTGGGATTCCGCGGCTGCCGGCTGGGAATTGTGTATCCGGAAATCACCGAGATGCAGACCCGCGCCATCATCGAAGCGGCGGCACAGGTGCAAAAGGAAGGCATACCGGTCAAGCCCGAGATCATGATCGTGCTGATTGGTTTTCCAAAGGAACTGCAATTGCAACTGGAGGTGGTCCATCGGGTCGCCAAACAGGTGCAGGATGAGCAGAAGACCAAGGTCAAATACACGGTGGGCACGATGATTGAAATCCCCCGCGGCTGCCTGGTGGCTGACGAGATTGCCAAGGACGCGGAGTTCTTCAGCTTCGGCACCAACGACCTGACCCAAACCTGCCTCGGCATGAGCCGTGATGATTCAGGAACGTTCCTGCCGGCGTATGCGGAACTGGAAATCATCAAGAAGAATCCGTTTGCGTCGATTGACCAGACGGGTGTGGGCCGGTTGATGCAGATCGCGGTGGACAAGGGCCGGATCACCCGGCCGGACATCAAGCTGGGAATTTGCGGTGAACACGGCGGCGACCCCGACAGCGTGAAGTTCTGTCATCGCCTCGGATTGAGCTACGTCAGTTGCTCCCCCTTCCGCGTCCCGGTCGCCCGACTCGCCGCCGCCCAGGCGGCATTGGAAGAAGCCGCCGCTAAAAAAGCCAAAAAGTAACCAAACCACTACAACCACCATGCAAAAGAATAAATTACTCTTCCGGACCGGAATCATGCTGGCCGCGCTGTTTGGCGGGGCCAATGCGTATGCCGGCGACGCGGACATCAATCTGCCTGACCTGACGCAAGTGACGTTTCCGGGCGTCGGTCTGGGCGGGCACGCCCTGTTGTACGTGGGGCTGGCCATCTGCGCGGTCGGGGCGCTGTTCGGCTTCTGGGAATACGCCCGGTGCCGCGCACTGCCGGTGCACCAGGCCATGAGCAACGTCTCCAACATGATTTGGGAGACGTGCAAGACGTATCTGGCGCAGCAGGGGAAGTTCATCCTGCTGCTCTGGGTCTTGATTGCCGCCTGCATCGTTTATTACTTCTACTTCCTGCAGGAAAAACCCGTCGGCGCGGTGGCGGTCATCCTGGCCAGCTCCGTGCTGGGCATTCTGGGCAGCTATGGCGTGGCGTGGTTCGGCATCCGGATCAACACCTACGCCAACAGCCGCGCCGCGTTCGCCTCGCTGCGGGGCAACTCGCTCCAGACGCTGATGATCCCGCTGCGTTCGGGCATGAGCATCGGCCTGCTGCTGGTCTGCGTGGAACTGGTCTGCATGATCGGCATCCTGCTGTGGATCCCGCGCGATCTCGCCGGCCCCTGCTTCATCGGCTTCGCCATCGGCGAATCCCTCGGCGCCGCGGCCCTGCGCATCGGCGGGGGCATCTTCACCAAGATCGCCGACATCGGCTCGGACCTGATGAAAATCGTCTTCAACCTGCCCGAAGATGATCCGAAAAACCCCGGCGTCATCGCCGACTGCACCGGCGACAACGCGGGTGATTCCGTCGGACCGACTGCGGACGGTTTTGAAACCTACGGCGTGACCGGCGTGGCGCTGGTTTCGTTCCTGGCCCTGTCCCTGGGCGGCGCGATTGAAACCCAGGGCATCTGCGGCCAGCTCATCGTCTGGATTTTTGTGATTCAAGCCCTGATGGTCATTGCCTCGCTCGCCTCATTTTACGTCAACAAGGCCCTCAGCACCTCGCTTTACGGCCACAAGCAGGATTTCAACTGGGAACAGCCGCTGACCAACCTGGTCTGGCTGACCTCCATCGTTTCCATCGCGGTCGCCTTCATCGCCAGCAGGTTCCTGCTGGGCGGGGTGGTGACGACGGATGCGGCCACCGGCACGCACTATACCAATCTTTGGTGGGTGCTGGCCGGCATCGTCGCCTGCGGCACGCTGGCCGGGCCGCTCATCATGGAATTCACCAAAATCTTCGTCAGCACCAAGTCCCGGCACGTGAAGGAAATTGTCACCTGCTCCGGCCAGGGCGGCGCGTCGCTCAACATCCTCTCGGGCTTCGTCACCGGCAACTTCTGCGCGTTCTGGATGGGGCTGGTGATCATCGCCCTGATGTTCGGGGCCTATCTGTTCTCGCAAAACCCGGCCCTGCTCGCGCTCATGCCCGCGCAATTCACCTTCGCCGCCCCGATCTTCGCCTTCGGCCTGGTGGCCTTCGGCTTCCTGGCCATGGCCCCGGTCATCATCGCCGTGGACAGCTTCGGGCCCGTCACCGACAACGCCCAGTCCATTTATGAATTGAGCCGCATCGAATCCGTCCCCAACGTCCGCGCCCAAATCGAAAAGGATTTCGGGTTCAAACCCGACTTCGAAAACTCCAAGCTCGAACTCGAAAAGGGCGACGGCGCGGGCAACACCTTCAAGGCCACCGCCAAGCCCGTGCTCATCGGCACCGCCGTCGTCGGCGCCACCACCATGATCTTCGGCATCATCATGCTGCTCGAAAAGGTTTATGGCGGCGTCATCGCCCACTTGAGCCTCGTCCAGCCCCAGGTCATCCTCGGCCTGCTCATGGGCGGCGCGGTCATTTACTGGTTCACCGGCGCCAGCGCGCAGGCCGTCGTCACCGGCGCCTATCGCGCGGTCGTTTACATCAAGGAACACCTCAACCTCAACAAGGCCGAGGCCTCCATCACCGACAGCAAAAAGGTCGTCGAAATCTGCACCATCTACGCCCAGAAAGGCATGATCAACATCTTCATCGTCGTGTTCTGCATGGCCCTGGCCCTCTCGTTCTTCAATCCCTACTTCTTCATCGGCTATCTCGTGGGCATCGCCTTCTTCGGCCTCTTCCAGGCCATCTTCATGGCCAACGCCGGCGGCGCCTGGGATAATGCCAAGAAGGTCGTGGAAGTGGATTTGAAGCAGAAGGGAACCGAACTGCACGCCGCCACCGTCGTCGGTGACACCGTGGGCGACCCCTTCAAGGACACCAGCTCCGTCGCCATGAACCCCATCATCAAGTTCACCACCCTCTTCGGCCTCCTGGCCGCGGAAATCGCCGTCACCATGACCAACCAACCCTTGAAAACCGGCATCGGCATCGTCTTCTTCCTCGTCGCCCTCACCTTCGTTTATCGCTCCTTTTACGCCATGCGCATCCCGGTGGAAAAGTCGTCGGGGGAAGAGAATGGTTCCAAACCGTCGGTGCCGCGAATGGATGAGTTGGTGGCGAGGTAACCGCGAGACAGATTACGCTCACGCGCGCCGGTCGAAGTTCAACTTCCCCGGCGCGCTTTTTTGATTTACCGGGGGCGTCACGAAAAACGCGCCGGCGGAGGGAACGCGGATTTTTCCCTGAAACCTTGACTCCGAGCCAGCAACCAAACCAAGGTTCAGCCCGGAGCGTATCGGCCGATCGCCGACTGGAGGGTTTCAAGCTCGAACGGCTTGCAGATGATGGAATCAACGCCACCCAGGGGACAGTCGTAAGTCTGAAGTTTTTCCGGATAGGCCGTCAACATCACGATAGGCTGCTTGGGGGAGCGCTGTTTGATGGCCGCGGCCAATTGGTCGCCCTTCATCTCCGGCATGAAGTAGTCGGTGAAAATCATGTCGAATTTGCCGGGTTCAAACAGGGCCAGTGCCTCGGCGCCGCTTTCGGCCCCGTGAACGACATAGCCTTCACCTTGTAGCAACAACTGAACGGTATAGCGGACGAGCGGCTCATCATCCACCACCAATATATGTCTGTTTCTTGGCTGACCAATAGGCTGGTTCATCGTTGCCATAGCATCGCATATTTCGTGCCAGCATTTCCCCCATTTGCCGCCTGACTTGAGCAGCGACCGGGTAATCGGCGGTCGACAGTTTCCGTGGATTTTCGGGGTTCCGGGGTTAAAAGCATCCGCTCAACCGCCCACGCCGGCGTATTCCTCATCCACCTTCAGATTCATGCCCATCACGATCAAATCGTGCGGGACGGCTTTCATGTCGAGCACATAATCCTCCAGGCACATGAGCCGGGAAAAACCGATCTGCTCCAAAGCGAGGATGGCCACCTTGCGCTCGCCGTTCAGTTCCGCCTCCAGCTTGCGCAGACCCAGAATCCGGGCGATTTGCACCTGTTCCTCCACCAGAATTTTGGCCACGTCGCGGCCGCGATAACCGGGATGCGTCAAGACGCCAATCAGCCCGATATGCCGTTTCCAGCCGCCCGCCCGTTGATGCAGCGTTGCCTCGCCGATGACCTTGTTCCCGTGCAACATCAACAACGGCAGGTTGCTTTCGAAATCGGGGTGCCGGCACCATTTGCGGAACATGGCGCGCTCAAAGATGGGCTGTTTGATGAAGAGGCGCTCCTCCTCGGGCACGGCGAGAAAAAATTTGTGCAGCTTGGCCTCGTCGCGTTTGTTGAGCGGGCGCACGACCACCGCCGTGCCATCACGCAACTTCAGGGAAATGGGAAATTTTTCGAGCGCAAATTCAATCATAATAATCCTTTCATGCCGCCGCATCTCTAACATGAACCCGCCGGCTTGAAAAGCCAGAACCGGTCGGAAGCCAACCACCGGCAATGGTCAGCCCGGCTTTTTTATCGCCTCCCGGCTTTATCCGTGTTAATCGGTGTCCATCCGTGGTTACAACGGCCCTGAACATCAACATCCGCAAGTTTCTCGGTTCCACCGGCTGGAATATCGCCGCCGGCGAACCGCTCACCGGAGACGCCTCCACCCGGAAATATTTCCGCCTGCGAAATGAGACAAAAAGCGCCATCCTCATGGACGCTTCGCAGGCACGGGAAACCGTCGCGCCGTTCGGCCGGATTGATGAACATCTGCTGCAACTCGGTTTCAGCGCGCCCACCATTCTGGCCCGGGATGATGCCCGGGGACTCCTGCTGCTGGAGGATTTTGGCGATGCCACCTTCGCGCGCTGGCTGGATCAGGGAGCGGAACCGGAGGGGCTTTTTACCCTCGCAACCGACGTTTTGATTGCCCTGCACAAACAGCCCCGGGCCATCCCCGATGGTTTGCGAGCGTATGATCCGGAAAAAATGCTCCAGGACATCGAGCTGTTTCTGGAGTGGTGCACGCCGGGAATTGCTGAAGCCGGCAAGACCGGATTCCGAAAAGCGTGGCACGAAGTATTGCCTCTGGCGCATCAGGTGCCCGCCTCACTTCTGCTGCGGGATTATCACGTGGCCAATCTGATGTTGCTGCCCGGCCGCACCGGCATCCGGCAGGCCGGGCTGCTGGATTTTCAGGACGCCTACCAGGGCCCGGTCACCTACGACCTGGTGTCACTGCTCGAAGATGCGCGCCGCGATGTGCCTGAAGCGTTGCAAAACAAAATGGCCGCCCGTTATCTGGCGCAGTTCCCGGCGCTCGACCGGAACGGCTTCGAAACTTCCATGGCCATTCTGGCAACGTTGCGACACACGCGGGTGCTGGCCATCTTCGAACGGTTGAGCCGGCAGGAGGGGAAACCCGATTATCAACAGCTTCATTCCCCGCGCGTGGAGCGGTTGTTGCAAAAGGCGTTGCGCCATCCCATGTTGGCCCACGTGAAAAACTGGTTCGCCCAATATGCCCGGCACAATTAAAAAAGCCATGGTCCTGGCCGCCGGTTACGGCACGCGGCTGAAACCCCTGACTGATCGCGTCCCCAAACCGCTGGTCCCGGTCGCGGGCAAGCCGATGATTCAGTACGCACTCGACCGGTTGCAAGCCTACGGCATTGAAGAGATCGTCATCAACGTCTCGCATCTCAAGGAACAGCTGACCGCCTGGCTGGCTGGCCACCAAGGCCTGACCATCCGGCTGTCCGATGAACCCGAGCCGCTCGAAACCGGCGGCGGATTGAAAAAGGCGCTGCCGCTGCTCGGTAACGAACCGGTCTTCACCATCAACAGCGACATCATCTGGATGGATGAAGGTGAAACCGCGCTGGCCCGCCTGGCCCGGCATTGGGACGATTCGAAAATGGATTTTCTGCTGCTGGCGCAGGCCAGGTCCAAGGCGGTCGGATATGACAAGGGTGAAGACCATCTTTTCGTCAAACGCGAAAACACCTTCGATTGGAATACCGGGGAAGCGCCCTACATCATCGCCGGCATTGGCATTTTTCATCCACGCGTGTTGCGCGACGCCCCCGAAGGAAAATTCTCCGTCAAAGTACTCTGGCGGCAGGCGCTCGCGCAAAACCGGCTTTTTTGCCTGCCGCACCGTGGCCGCTGGTTTCAAACCGGCACGCTGGCAGACATCCAAAAAACCGAGGAACTTCTAAAATAATGTCCGGCGACGACCCCGACGCGGGCGGGCTCAACTTCCAAAACATTCTGCAGTGGCGGCCGGCGAATTAATTCTTGTCCGCAAAGACCAGATCTTCACTCAGATGCGGGTGCCAGGGATGTTGCCGGTCAGCGGCCACGATTTTGATCGTGTTGCGCATTCGTCCCAGAATCGGCGCGGATGACCGGTCATAGACATCTCCCTGCAACAGTCTGGTGAGCTGGCCACGCGTGTCGGGCCGCGCGATCAGGTCGAAGAAAAGCGGCGGCAGCTGATAATAAAGCAGGATGAATTCCCGCCAGATGTCCATGCCGGCGCGCAGCGTCTGCTCGTATTCAGTAAAGGCGCCCAAGCCCACATGGTTTTTAGCCAGCGCGCGAATGATGACATCGGCGGCGCGTTTGGCTGATTCCATTGCGACACTCACGCCGGAGGAAAAGACGGGATCCACAAAGCGCGCGGCATCGCCCAGCAGCAGCCAGCCGTCCCCGGCAAAACGATCCATCACATAGCTGTAATTCCCCTCGCGCGTGAATTCCTGCATCGGCCGGGCCTTGGCCATCCGCCGCGCGAGCAACGGGTGGCTGGCGATGTGCCGGGCAAAAAATGTCTCCGTCGATTCATGATTTTTCGTGAAATCGGAGCCTTTCGTGACAATGCCGACCGAAGTGACGGTCGGGTTGATGGGAATCAACCACACCCAGGCGCGCGGCAGGGAGAGGATGTGGATGTGAATGTAGTCCCCGGTTTCCGCCGGGCCCCGATCCACGCCCTCAAACCAGTTATGCACGGCGAATTGATCGAAGAGGGCGTCATGGCGTTTGAGCCGCAGTTGCGAGCCGAGCACCGTGTTGCGGCCCGAAGCATCCACCACCAGCTGGCAGCGCAGCACGCGTTCCTGTCCGTTTTGCTTCACCCGAACACCGGTGGCGGCCCCGGCAGCGTCAAACTCGACGCTTTCGACGCGCGCGTTTTCAAGCACCCGGGAGCCCTGCTGCGCGGCGTGCCGCAACAGGAGCTGGTCAAAACGGCTGCGATCCACGTGGTAGGTATAATCCTGCGTGAGACCGAGTTCAGGAATCTCGCGAAAGCGGATGATATGCTCGCGCTCGTCTCCCCAATGCGTCCACACCGCACCGTATTTGCGCACAAACCGTTCCCGTTCCATCACGGAAAGAAAATTGATGTCTTGAAAAATGCGGGTCGTCGAACAAACCAGTGATTCACCCACGTGCGGTCGGGGATGCACGGCTTGATCAAGGATGATATGGCGAATGCCAGCCTGCGCCAGATACGCCCCAAGGGTTGAACCGGCCGGCCCGCCGCCGATGATGATGACCTGGGCATCCGGTGGCGGCGAATCTGTCAGCCCGGGCGCAACGGCAGCGGGTGAGGAAATTTCCGGCGCCCGGGAAATGGCCGGTTTATCCGCTGGCTTTCCGGGAACCTCTCCACCGGCGTTATCGCGTTTGGCATTACCGGCAAAATGGAGCAGTTCCAGAATCTCACCCCGCAGACGAAGGAATTCCGGGCTGTTTCGCTGGCGCGGCCGGTCGAGGGTGATGGCAATGTTCCGCTCGATGCGGCCGGGGTGCGGCGTCATGATGACGATGCGGTCTCCCATGTAGATGGCCTCGTCAATGTCATGGGTCACCAGGAGCATCGTGGTGCGGCGGGCCTGCCAGAGGCGCAACACCTCATCCTGCATGCGCATGCGGGTGAAGGCATCGAGCGCGCCCAGCGGCTCATCGAGCAGCAGCACCTTGGGATGATTGATCAGCGCCCGCGCCAGGGCAACCCGCTGGGCCATGCCGCCGGAAAGATGGTGCGGGTAGGCATTGGCAAATGCTTCCAAACCCACCAGACGCATGAACTCGTCCACCTCCGGCCGCTTCTTTTGGAGCAGACCGCGCGCGACCAGGCCGGCCTGGATGTTGCGGCTGACGGTGAGCCAGGGAAAAAGATTGGGATCCTGAAAAACCAGACCCCGTTCGGCGCTGGGACCGGTGATGGGATCATCGCCGACCCAAAGCTCGCCGGCGTCGGGCGCATCCAGGCCGGCCAGCAGGCGCAGCAGCGTGGACTTGCCACAGCCGCTGGGGCCGATGATGGAAACGAATTCACCCGCCGCCACGGAAAGGGTGGTGGCATCCAGAGCCAGCGTTTGGGCTGCCGGGTTGTTGGACGCGGGAAAGCTCTTCCGCACACCCAGAATTCTGAGCGGAAAGCCTTCGGTGGAAGCCGCCTGGGATTCCGTCACCATTTGATCATCCCTTTCTGCCAGCCCAGCACGCGATCGCGCACCTTGAACAACAAGGTCATGATGGTTGAGAAGAAGGCGGCCATGATGATCAGCGCGGCGAAGACCTTGCCGTATTCGGCCCAGCCTTGCGCCCAACTGACGTACCAACCCAAGCCGGACTTCACGCCCACGGTCTCGGCCACCACCAGCGTCAGGAACGAGGTTCCCAATCCCATGAACAACCCGACGAAAATGCTCGGCATGGCGGCGGGAATCGCAACGCGGAATATCAGATACCACCGCCCCGCGCCCAAGGTGCGGGCAACGTCCAGATAGGAAGCGCGGGTGTTGGCAATGCCGGAAATGGTCAGCATGGACACTGGAAACCAGACCGCCAGCGCAATCAGGCCCACGGCGGAGAACATGGTGGACGGAGAAACCACCATGGCCAGCGGAATCCAGGCGGTGGCGGGAATCGGTCCGACGACCTTCAACAGCGGCATGCCCCAGTACCGCATGCGGGCTGACCAGCCAATGCACACGCCGGTAATCAAGGCGACCAGCACACCCAATACATAGCCTGAAAACAGCAGCAGCAGGGAATGCCAGGTGCTGTCGAAGAGGAGGGCGCGATCATTCACCATGCTTTGCAGCACCGCCGCCGGGGCGGGAAAATACGGCAACGGCAACCAGCGCAGGACCCCGGTGATCAACTCCCAGCCACCCAATGTCAGGATCGCCGCGGCAAAGATGGGGCACATGCTCCGCATCCACCGCCGCAACCCCGGCCAGAAAAGCTGGATCATTGCGGCGGCAACGCCCGCACCGAAAACTTCACTCAGGAACAAGGAGTATAAACGCGCGTCCGGCGGCATCTCGTTGTTCGGAAGGCACAGGTGAACTCCCAGGGCAACCAAGGTCGCCACTGGAACGGCCAGAATGGCCTGCATTCGTGTGGTCAACGCGAGCGCACGACCGGAAGCGGGTTTTTGAACCGGCGCCTGTACTGCGGGCGGAGCGAGGTTTACTTGTTGGCCAGTCTGCAGCATGACATATCGCCGTATTCAGTGGGGGTAACCGAGCTATGCGACAATTCCGCAAGCAGGCGGGCGTTTTCGTCCGGCGGCAACTGGCCGCCAGCCACCTTTTCGACCTGCAACGAATTGATCCATTCATCCGAAACCCCGTCCAGATGCACAAAGGCGCGTTTGGCCAGCTCATCCACGTCCGTGCTGGGACTGAGCATGCCGTCTGCCTTCATCGCCTCCGCAGCGGATTTGATCGAAGTCTCGGCGAGAGAAACACTTGGAATATAGTTCAGGTGCGAAATCGCAACCATGTTGAGTTCCGGGTTGGAGGCGAGATATTTTTTCTCAACGGAAAGCCGGGCGGCGGCGGCGGGATTGGTTTGCACCCACTTGGCGGCCTTGAGCAGGGCGCGGGTGGCGGCCGCGGCGGCCTTGGGATTGGCGGCGAGAAATTTGCCGTTCACAATCACCTCGCAGCAATACTCGTCCTTGTAAGGGGAGTCCTTTGCCAGATCCGCGATGTTCTTGACCTTGCCCGAGGCGACCAGCAGGGTGCCGATCGGCTCGGAATCCGCCACCGCATCCACCTCACCCTTGTCCAAGGCCAATCCCAGTTCGCCCGCCGGAAAAACAATCCAGGTGATTTCCTTGGACGGATCGATGCCGTGGTCGGTGAGCACCCGGTTGGCAAAGATGAAGGGCGGCGTTCCCATGCCGGGAATGCCGATTCGTTTGCCGCGCAGATCCGCGACGGAATTAATTTTCCCGTTCACCGCGGCCTGGACCCTCAGACAGCCACGATGGATGCCGCCGGTGAATTTGATATCCAGGCCCTGTTCAATGGGCTTGAGAAAATACATGACCAGGTGATGCGTGATGTCAAATCCTCCCAGCGCCATCACGTCCTTGTAATTCGACCAGTCGCATTTGACCAGGACCGGGTCCAACCCTTCCTCCTTGAAGAAACCTTTTTCAACCGCCATGTAAATGGGCGCTTCGCAGGTCAGGCCGATATAACCCACCCGGATTTTTACCAGGCCGTTGCCACTGGCGGGGGCAACCGTGCTTTCCTGGCTCTTCTTGCAACCGCTCAACAACAGGCCGCCCAGCAATAACGCGCCAGCAGCCATGGCCACAATCGGTTTGTTAAGGAACAGATTTGTGTCGCGGAGGGAAATGTTCATTTTATGGATTTAAACCCGCAGTCTGGTACCGTTTTGCGCCGTCAAACACGGCTACAAATCCCACCCGATAAAACCATGACCGGCAGCAGGTGCTGCTCCTGGTAGAAAGCAGCAATTCTCCTGAAGTTTCATTAGGCTAAATTACGCGTGAATTTGACGCTGTTCAAGCAAAAAAGCCCTAAAGCCGTTAATGTCTTAATTTGAAATGGTTTCCTATTCTGCCTGACCACGCTGTTAGTCTGACCATCCCCTGCACATTCGCTCGCCGCGCCACGGTTGCTGCGGCAGCCCAGGTCGCTCCCTCCCCAAGTTATTTCCGACAACAGCCCTTCGTAGCGCCGTCACGCTCGCTCCTCTTTCATTGCCCAAATGCGCCGCCTGCATAAACTGTGCGGGTGAAATCCAAAGGCGCAGTTTACCTCGTCGGGGCCGGGCCGGGCGACGCCGGCCTGCTCACGTTGCGTGGAGCAGAGCTGCTCCAACGCGCCGACGTGGTGCTCTATGACGCGCTCGTGAACCCGGAATTGCTCCGGCTGGCACCACCCGCCGCCGAACTCATCGCGCGCGGCAAAAACATGTGGATGCCGCAGGAGGAAATCATTGCGCTGCTCATCGCCAAGGTCCGCGCGGGCAAGTGTGTTGTCCGGCTCAAGGGCGGGGATCCCTACATTTTCGGCCGGGGCGGCGAGGAGGCCGAGGCGCTGGCGGCCGCAAGAATTCCCTTTGAAGTCGTGCCCGGCGTGTCGTCCATCGTGGCCGCGCCGAATTACGCGGGCATTCCCCTCACCCACCGCAAGCATTGTTCCAGCTTCACGGTCTTTACCGGCCACAGCGATTCGGCGGATGCGGCCACGGCCCTGCACTACGAACAAATCGCCAAAATTCCCGGCACGAAGGTTGTGCTCATGGGTACGGACAATCTGGAGGACTGGACCCAATCGCTCATCGCGCAGGGCATGTCCGCCAAAACGCCGGTGGCCATGGTCCAGTGGGGCACCATGGGAAAGCAAAAATCCGTGGCCGGCACACTGGCCACGCTGGCGGCGCTGGCGGCGAAGGAAAAGATTGCTCCACCCGCGCTTACCATCGTCGGCGATGTGGTCAAACTGCGCGAAAAGCTGAACTGGTTTGAGCAACGTCCCTTGTTCGGCCGGCGCATCGTGGTCACCCGCGCCCGGGCGCAGGCGGCCGACTTTACGCGCCGGCTGGCGGAACTGGGCGCGGAGGTGCTGGAAATTCCAGCCATCAAGACCGTGCCGACGTCCAACCGGCAGGGTGTGGTGGACGCATTGTTGGAGTTGAACGCCTACGACTGGCTGGTGTTCACCAGCGCGAACGGGGTGGCGGCGTTTTTTGAACTTTTCTTCAAGCGATTCCAGGACCTGCGCGATGTCGGCGGCGCGCGCATCGCCGCGGTCGGTCCGGCCACGGCGGCAAAGTTGCGGGAACTGCATTTGCAGGTGGATTTGACGCCGGACGAGGCGCTCGGCGCAAAGATCGCCGGGGCCTTTGCCAAAAATGAAAGCGTTGAAAACCTGAAAATGTGTCTGCTGCGTGCCGGGGAGGCGAACTCCGACCTGCCGCGCGAACTGGAAAAACTCGGCGCCA
The DNA here is from genome assembly GCA_963762585.1 of uncultured Verrucomicrobiae bacterium. Taxonomy (GTDB): domain Bacteria; phylum Verrucomicrobiota; class Verrucomicrobiia; order Limisphaerales; family UBA11358; genus UBA11358. The sequence continues at coordinate 30,362 of CAVXLF010000016.1, read as the reverse complement.
TCGTGGACGACATCGCGATTTACCACACCATCGCCGAAACGGAGGATTTATCCGGTGCGGGCGCCGACCTGCTCGAACGCGGCGCCGACTGGATCACCTTTACCAGCGGCTCAACGGTGGAACATTTCCATGCGCGCTTTGATTTGCCCAAGTTGCTGAAAAGATTTCCACAGATCAAACTGGCGTCCATCGGCCCGGAAACGAGCAAGGCCATCCGCGCCTTGAAATTGGAGCCGGCGCTGGAGGCGAAGGAACACACCACAGCTGGTTTGATTGCGAAACTGCTGCGCGCAACGGAACCGCCCGGAACGCGGAAGAAACCATAACCCTGGTTGCCACGCGGCGCTGCCGCGGTTGTTGCCTTTGCCGTCCGCTTTAAAACGCCGCGCGGGAATCAAGGAATCATTTGTCCATTCCGTAAACCAAAATCTTGAATGTCCCGGGAATCATGGGCGGACGGCGGCGTTCGCCATTGGCCGATTCCGGCAGCGGGCCAAATTTGGCGGTGGGCAGGTAAATCCGGTGTGTCGTTGGATCCAGCGCCATCGTCCGCGCACCGCGTTCGGTTTTCAAAACCTGCACCACGATGAGTTTGCCGGCTTCTTCACGCGCAATCGTCACGGTTGCCGACTGCCCGCACGAAGCAAATGCGAACTGCGTGCCGGGATCAAACGCCGCGCCGTCCACGCCATCGCCGATGGGCGCGGTCGCCAGCACTTTTCCGCTCACGCTGTCCATCATCACCATCAATTGATTATCGCAACCGAGAAAAAGCCGGTGATGGTTCACGTCCATCCCCATGCCCGAGCGCGGATTCGCCCGGCGCCAGCGGCCAGCGGTTCACAACCGTGTGAGTTTTCGTGTCAATGGCCGCGACTTCGCTTTGGTCCTCAAGATTGTCAAAGACCCGGTCAGCCGCGGGATCGGCCCTGGCAAATTCCGGCTTGCCGCCCAACGGGATGGTCGCCACCACCTTGCCCGAACCGGCGGAAATCACCGTCGCGGAATGTGCCCGGCCATTGAACGCATAAACTTCACCTTGTCCCGGCTCAAAAAGAATTGCGTCCGGATTTTCACCCGTTTCCACCTTGTAAATCGTCTGCCACGATTTTGTGTCCACGACGGCAACCTTGTTTTCCCGGCCGTCGCTGACGAACGCGCGCTGCAACTTAGGCGCAACGGCGATGTCATGGACCCCCGGCGTATTGGTGATTTCGCCCACGACTTGATCTTTGACGAGGTCAATCACGACGACCTTGGCCGCGTGTGAAACGTAAAGCCGTTGCGCCGCGGAATCCACGGTCAGCGCATCCCACCCGCCCTCGCCCCCGACGGGAATTTCCTTGAGGAAATGGTAAGGCCCGTCCGCGCGGCAAAGTGCCGCGGTCACAAGGCCAACGATGCCAAATAAAAACGGCCAGGAACTTTTTTTCATAGGTTCGTATACTTTGGGAGTTTGTTGGATTGCTGGCATTACGTTTACGCATCAGCGTTGCGCCGTCAATGCTGTCAACCTTGAAATGCCATACCTGCCCGGGCAACACAATGACATAGCAAACCCGTTAAACCGCGCATGGCAATTCCGCCATTTACCAACACGCTGCCCGGGAGGTTTTTCCGCAAAGCTCTCTGGAAAAAGTTCTCGACCGAGATTTCACCATGATTGTAAACGTTGCATTCATATGAGAGCCGCATTCTGCCTTTCCCGCGTTCGGATTCTTTTGGCGTTTTGCTTTATCCCGTTGCTGCTGGCGGGAAGTGGCAGCACCGCCATTTTCGCCCAGGATACCACCAACCCGGCAACCGTGGCGTCGGCGGGGCCACAGTATCCAAAGGATCCATCGCTTTTGCCCGGCAAAGGGCCGGCGACAACCTCGACTGAACTGCCGAAAGTTTGGGCGGAACGCCATGCGGAATGGGCGCAAACGGCGGACAAGGACAAAGGCGCAGTGGTGTTTTTGGGAGATTCCATTACTCAAGGCTGGCATTCGCTGGCCAATGCCTTTCCGGAGATCAAGGTCGCCAATCGCGGCATCGGCTACGACACCACGCGCGGCGTGCTCTATCGTCTGAACGCCGACGTGCTCGCCTTGAAACCCGCAGCGGTGGTGCTGCTCATTGGAATTAACGACATCGGGTTGGGCGGCAAACCCGAAGATATTGCGGACAACATTAAAGCCATCCTGTCCGCCTTGAAGCAATCCAATCCCCGTATGCCGGTCATCGTCTGCAAAGTGATGCCAAGCAGACATCAAATAGCCGGCCAGATTGAGCAACTCAACACGTTGGTGGATGAAATTGTGAAGCGTGATCCGCAATTCATCCGGTGCGACACCTGGAGCATTTACGCCGATAAAAATGGCGGCTGTCCGAAGGACGAATTTCCCGATTTAATTCATCCCAATGCCACCGGTTACGCCAAATGGGCGGCCGCGTTAAAACCGATTTTTGCCCGAATCAACCCCAGCCGAAATCAGCCGCAATAACCCTGGCCAACCGCATGTTTTCAGCGCTTTCCCACTGCAATAAGTTACACTTAAAATAAAATCATAATACCGACTACTGGTGCGCAAAGCACGTGACCCGGCGCCGGAGCGCTTCCTTTTGCGGGCATTTCCCACCCCAGTGCTGTTTATTTTTACGCTACGCCTTGATACAAAGCAGCTTACAAATAAGCAGGCAGGGAAATTGTGTTTGGGTGCATTAAGAGAAATATTGTATTTTAGGCATTTTAACTGCTGCGTTTAATCTCCAATCCAATGGAGTTTTGTTTAAGGTGATGACATTCAAGCAACAAAAGACGCTGGTTTATGTAGCCATACCTGTGCTGGCCGCGGCGGGAGTTGTTTTGGATTTAATCACACCGTTGGGAATTGCTGACTGGATTTGGTATTTTATTCCCCTGCTGTTGTCGGTGTATGTCGGCGGCCGGTTTTTCCCTTATCTGCTCGCCGCCGTTTTGTCATTGCTGACGCTGGCCGGGTTCTATTTTTCAGCGCCGGGGGCTGATCCTCATCTGGCGTTCATCAGCCGTCTGATGGGTATCGGGGTCCAATGGCTGATGGCATTTTTGATTTCCCAGCGCAAACGCGTGGAAGGTGAGTTGTTCAAATCCCGTCAGATGCTTCAGTTGATCCTCGATGCAATTCCACAGCGGGTTTTTTGGAAGGATCGAAACCTGCATTATCTGGGTTGCAACCGGCACTTTGCCGTTGATGGCGGTTATCGCGACCCCGATGAACTGGTTGGCAAGAGTGACTACGAAGCGCCTTGGAAGGCGTTGGCGGACCATTATCGCGCCGATGACCAACTGGTGCTTGACTCGGGCAAACCCAAACTTAACTTCGAGGAACCTCAGGACCGTTTGGATGGATCCAGGTCATGGTTGTCGACCAGCAAAGTGCCGTTGCTGGACCAGGACGGCCGAGTGATTGGGGTGCTGGGCACGTATGAGGACATCACCTGGCGCAGGCAGGCGGAGGAGCAACTGGCGGAGGAACGTAATTTCCTCCGGGCGCTCATGGCCAACATCCCGGATGGGATTTACTTCAAGGATCGGGAGAGCCGCTTTACCCGGGTCAATCAGGCACTGGCCCGGCATCTGGGTTTGCGCGATCCGGCAGAAGCGATCGGCAGGACCGATTTCGATTTCTTCAGCAAGGAACATGCACAGCAGGCCTACGAGGACGAACAAGCCATCATCCAAACCGGAGAACCCATGGTGGGAAAGGAAGAAAAGGAAACCTGGGCCGACGGGCACGTGGAATGGGTATCCACCACCAAGATGCCGCTCCTCAACCAGGAAGGGCAAATCATCGGAACTTTTGGCATCTCCCGCGACATCACCGGGCGCAAGCGGGAGCAGCAGCAATTGGCTGAAACGCTCGATTTCAGCCGAAGAATCATCACAGATGCCCCGGCGGGAATCATCGTCTACAAGGCTTCCGGCCAGTGCGTTTTGGCCAACGAGTACGCCGCCCGGACCCTCAACACCACCGTGCTGGAACTCCTGAAACAAAATTTCCGGCAGCTCGAATCCTGGCGGGCTTCCGGCATGCTCGGGGTCGCGAAGGAGGCGTTGGCCTCAGGCAAGCCACGGCAATCCGAGTCCCATTTTGTCAGCACGTTTGGCAAGGAAGTATGGCTGGTGTGCAATTTCAATCCCTTCTCCCAAGGCGACGAACCCCACCTGCTGTTTGTGTTCAACGACGCCACCGGACACAAGGCGGCGGAGGACCATATCCGGGAACAGGCGGCGCTGTTGGACAAGGCGCAGGATGCCATCTTTGTCATGGATTTGGACGACCGCATCATCTATTGGAACAAAAGCGCGGAGCGGATTTACGGCTGGCCGGCCGGCGAAGCCATCGGCAAATCGGTGGTGGAATTGCTTTGCCGGGGAGTGATCACCCCCCAGCTGGCGCATACCATCAAAACCGTGAATAAACGCAGCGAGTGGGTCAGTGAATTGCATCAAACCACCAAGGACGGCAAAACCATCACGGTTCAGGGACGATGCAATGTGATTAATGACGAACAGGGCCGTCCGAAGTCCCGGCTCATTATCAGCACCGACATCACCGAACGGAAAAACCTGGAAATCCAGTCCCTGCGTGCCCAGCGCATGGAAGGCATCGGCGCGCTGGCCAGCGGCATCGCCCACGACCTGAATAATGTTCTGACCCCCCTGCTCGTCTCAGTCCAGGTTTTGAAAGACAAGGTTACGGATGAAGACGGGCGGAGGCTGCTGCAGGCCTTGGAAGCCAATGTTGAGCGCGGCGCGGGCCTGGTCAAACAAGTGCTGGCGTTCGGCCGGGGCTTCACCGGCGAACGGGTTGCGGTCGATCCCAAACACATTACCCGGGAAATCAAACAAATCATTCTCGAAACGTTCCCCAAGTCCGTGGAGTTTGCGTTACACACCGCAGCCGACCTGTGGACCATTACCGGCGACCCAACCCAATTGCACCAGGTCCTGCTAAACCTCTGTGTCAATGCGCGCGACGCCATGCCCAAGGGCGGCAAACTGTCCATTCTGATGGAAAACATCATGTTCGATGAAACCTACGCCGGGATGAATCCGGAGGCCAAAGCCGGCCCCTATATATGCATTACCGTGACGGATACCGGCACGGGAATTCCCAAGGAGATTCAGGACAAGATTTTTGATCCGTTCTTTACCACCAAGGAACCCGGCAAGGGAACGGGACTGGGTTTGTCGACCACCCTGACCATTGTGAAAAACCACGGTGGATTCATTCTCTGCCACAGTGTGCCGGGCGAAGGCAGCCGGTTTGAAGTCTATTTTCCGGCCAACCTCAGCCGGGGAGGCGAGGACACCACCATCACGCGGGAAACCCGTCTGCCGCGCGGCCACAATGAACTGGTGCTGGTGGTGGATGATGAGGCGCCCATCCGAAACATCACGCGTAAAACATTGGAACAATTCGGGTATCGCGTCCTGCTGGCTGCGGACGGCGCGGAAGCGGTTTCGCTTTATTCGCCGCGGCGGACAGAAATTAGCGCGGTCATTACCGACATGGTAATGCCGATCATGGACGGCCCAGCCACCATCATTGCCCTCAAGAACATCAATCCGGAGGTCAAAATTATCAGTTCCAGCGGGATGGCCTCCCAAGGCGGCCTGGCCAAGGCCAAGGACGCCGGCGTCCTGCATTTCATCCCCAAACCCTATACCGCCGCAACCATGCTGAATACATTGCATGAGGTCCTGAACGGCAAATGATAAAACGGGTTTGACGCAGCCCGCACCCTACGTTGTTTTGGACTGAAACCGGTTGCCCCATTGGACCCTGCGGAAACCGCAAAACGTGGTACCTCCCATGGCACAGATTGGCTCCAGAGGTAGGGCTCGAACCTACAACCCATCGGTTAACAGCCGATTGCTCTACCATTGAGCTACTCTGGAACGTAAATGGCCGAACACTTTACAAATCAGCGCCCATCCAGTCAAACGGATTCACCGGCATTCAGCCGGCACGCTGGCAATTCCGGCAATAAAACGTGCTCCGGGCCGCCTGTGTCAGGCGCTCGATGGGCCGGCGGCAATTCGGACAGGGCTGCCCTTCCTGGTCATAAACCCGCAAGCGTTCCTGGTAAAAATCCGGCGCGCCCGGCGCACGGCCGAAATAGAAAAGTCCGTCCGGTTTGCCCCCGCCAAAATTCAAAGGCACCGTGCTGCCGCAACGGATGGCCTCGTCCAAAACCCCACGAATGGCACGCCAAAGTCGTTTGATTTGCTCCGGCTTCAACCGGTTTGCCGCCAGCTTCGGCGAAAGCCGCGCGCGAAACAGCGCTTCACTGGCGTAGATGTTGCCCACGCCGGCCACCAGCGTTTGATCCAGCAACCTGACCTTGACCGCCTGCCGGGAACGTTTCAACGCCCGCGCCAACACCGCCGGTTGAAAATCCCGGCTCAACGGTTCCGGCCCCAATTTTTTCACCGACGAAACATCCAGCGTCAGACGGCCAAAATAGCGCGTGTCTTCGTAGATGAAATTTTGTCTGCCCAGATTAAAAACCACCGCCGTGTGTGCCGGCAGACGCTTGTGCTGACGGGCCAGAAAAAACCGTCCGGTCATGCCCAGGTGGCCAAGCAATATCACCGGTTGGCCGGGATCTTCGCCATCAAGTTGAAACAGCAGATACTTGCCGCGACGCGTCAAACCGGTGAATTTTGCGCCCAGCAAGATTTGGCGGAATTTTCGCAGGGAAGTCGGCGACAGAACCTTTGCGCGTCTTACCTTCACGCCGCGGATGATTTTGCCGCGCAGCAACGGACGCAGATGGCGCGCGAGCACTTCGACTTCGGGAAGTTCAGGCATGGTGATTTGACCAAACGCCGCCGTCGGGTTCATTCCCGGCGCGGCGCGGCGCCGTGCAACAAGGCGATGACCTCTTCATCGCTGGTTTGGGAAAATTCATCATAATATTGGCCAACCGCTTCAAAGGCGTCGTCCACAAACAACGTCACCACTTCATCCGCCACGCGCCGCAAACGTTCGACCGCGCCCGTCGAAGCCACCGGCGCGGCCATGGTCACGCGGCGCACCCCCCGCCGCCTGGCGGAAAGCACCGCCGCCTCGGCGGTCGCGCCCGTGGCGAGGCCATCGTCAACCAGCAGCACGCTTTGGTTTTGGAGCACGGGGGAAGCGGAACGGTGAAACCGCGAACCATACTCGCGCAAGCGGGCAATTTCCTCCGCCACCACCTCGTCCAGTTGCCCGCGCGGCACGGGAACTTCCACCAGGGTCGCCTCGTCAAAAATGACCACGTCCGGCTCCGCCAGCGCCCCGACGGCGAATTCGCGGTGCCATGGATGTCCAATCTTGCGTACCACGAGCACGTCGAGCGGCCGTTCCAAACAACGCGCCACCCCGGCGGCAACCACCACGCCGCCGCGCGGCAAACCCAACACCCAATCAACCTCCGCACCCCGTTGGCGCAAATGTTGTCCCAGCTGCCGGCCTGCATCCTGCCGGGAGGCAAATCTCATAAGCCATCCATCCGCCCATTTCAGGGAAATTGCAATCCGGTAAATGTCCGCACCTTCAGCCTGCTGCGGCTGGCCACCGAATCATCCCGTCACCAGCGTGCCCACCTTTTCGCCCATGACCACGCGGCGAAGATTATGCGGCTGTGAAAAATCAAAAACAATGATGGGCATTTTATTGTCCATGCAGAGCGAGAAGGCGGTCGAATCCATCACCTTGAGCTGCTTTTGCAATGCCTCCAGATACGTGATTTGGGCGAACCGTTTGGCTTTGGAATTCTTCTTGGGGTCGCTGTCGAAAATCCCGTCCACCTTGGTCGCCTTCAAAACCACCTCCGCGCCGATTTCGTTGGCGCGCAACGCGGCGGCGGTGTCGGTTGAAAAATACGGGTTGCCCGTGCCGCCGCCAAAGATGACCACCCGGCCTTTTTCCAGGTGCCGGACCGCGCGGCGGCGGATGAACGGCTCGGCGACCTGCGACATGGCGATGGCGCTTTGCACGCGCGTGGGGGCGCCGAGTTTCTCCAGCGCATCCTGCAGGGCGAGCGCATTGATGACCGTGGCCAGCATCCCCATGTAATCGCCCGTGGCGCGCTCGATGCCGCGTTCGCTGCCCCGCAGCCCGCGAAAAATATTTCCGCCACCGACGACGACCACCACCTGCACGCCGAGATCGCGCACCTCGCGGATTTGCTCGGCCATGTGATTCACGCCTTCCGGGCAAATGCCGACGCCGCTCTTGCCGCCGAGCGCCTCGCCGCTGAGCTTGAGCAGGATGCGGGAATAATGGGGGCGTTTGGAGGTCGTCATCGGGATGGAGGTGCGTGAAACATCACGCGGAACTTTTAACAGCCCGCCACCGAATCGTCAAACCAAAGCCACGAAGGCCGCAGCCGGTGTTCCGTGCACGTCAGCTCGCCGGACTTTCACCCACTTGAAACCGCACAAAGCGGCGGATGGTGATTTCATCGCCAAGCTGCTTGGCGACTTGGGCAACGTGTTCCTTCACGCTCACTTCGGAGTTCCGTTTCACGAAGCCCTGATCCACCAGGCAATAAGTCTGATAGAACTTTTCCAGAACGCCCTGCAAGATTTTCTCCAATGCCTGCGGCGGCTTGCCTTTCAAACGGTCGGATTGCGCGGCGATTTCACGTTCCTTGGCGATGACGTCCGCCGGGACCTGTTCGCGGGAAACGGCGTGCGGATGTCCCGCCGCAATTTGCAGCGTGATGTCCTTGACGAGCTGCTTGAATTCCTCCCGGGCGGCGGTTTCGGCGCGGCCTGCGCCCACTTCCACCAGCACGCCCACTTTCGCGCCGGTGTGAATGTAGGCGGCAATCAGCCCGTTGCCCTTGACCTCCATTTTCGCGTGCCGGGCGATTTTGATGTTCTCGCGGATTTTGGCGACCATCGCCTCCCGTTCGGCTTCCAGATTCGGGCTGGCCGCCGTCGCATAACGTTTCGCCGCCTCGTCGCAAAACGCGCGGAAGGTTTCGTTGCGCGCCACAAAATCCGTCTCGCTGTTCACTTCCACCAGCACGCCCAGTTGTCCGCCCGGGGCGATGTATTGGGCAATGACACCCTCCTTCGCAGCGCGGGCCGATTTCACGGCGGCGGTCGCCTGGCCTTTTTTTCGCAGAATTTCCACGGCCACGTCGAGGCCGCCCCTGGCTTCGACGAGCGCCCGTTTGCAATCCATCATGCCGGCCCCGGTCATTTCCCGGAGTTTGGCAACATCAGCAGGGTTGATTTCAGCCATAGTAGAATCGTTGTTCGTTAAACGTTAAGGACCTGGACCATTGGCACTTCCCGCAACCGCTGATGGCTTAAGCCACCGGCGGCACAGCCTCGGCGACAACCGGGGCGGTTTCAACGGGCACCCCAACAGCGGGTGCCCCGACCGGCGCGGTTTCTTCCGGCGCGGCCCGGCGCGCATGTTTGGCCTCAAATTCGGCGCACGCCTGGGTGATGACCTGGCCAACGGCCGCCAGAATCATGCGCACGGAGCGGATGGCATCGTCGTTTGCAGCGATGGGAAAATCCACCTGGTCAGGATCGCAATTCGTATCCACCAGCGCGATGATTGGCACCTTGAGCTTGCGCGCCTCGGCAACGGCATTGTGCTCGCGTTTGATGTCCACGACGAACATCGCCGCCGGAATCCGGTCCATGGCGCGAATGCCGTCAAAGTACTTGTGCAAACGGGCGGCTTCGCGGCGGATCACGGCCTGTTCCTGCTTGCCGTAATTGGCCAGCGAGCCGTCGGCGTCCATTTTTTCGATTTCCTTCAGCCGCCCGATGGAGCGTTTGATGGTGTTAAAATTGGTCAACGTGCCGCCGAGCCAGCGCTCGGTGACATAAAACTGTCCGCATTCCTTCGCGATCTCCTTGACGCACTGTTGCGCCTGCTTTTTGGTGCCGACAAAAATCACCTTTCCGCCCTTGCGAACGGTGGCCGACAGAAAGTCACACGCGGCTTCGAGTTGGGTGAGCGTCTTGCTGAGGTCAATGATGTGAATGCCATTGCGGGCGTCGAAGATGAACGGCTTCATCTTGGGATTCCAACGCCGCGTTTGATGTCCGAAGTGGACACCGGATTCCAACAATTCTTTAATGCCAATGCTAAGCACAATTTTCCTTTGGTTGTAACCCCGAACCTGGCTTTGGCGGTCACCGACCGCCGCCCGGTTTCAAGGCATCCCGCGGAACACGGGATTAAGTTTGATGTTGTTGCGGCCTCCCCCTTCACACGAAGGCGGAAATTTTGGGCCGTTTGCCTCTGGCCGATACCGGCGAAAAAGCGTGTCAGAATAGCAAAATCGCTGATGGGGGCAATGCTTTTTTTGGTGAAATTTGGCCCGTTCGCTTGTCAAACCCCGGTCGGTGCATTACTGTTCGAAAATGTCGTTACCCAAACATCTTGCGTTGCTGGCCCTGGCTTTCTGCAGCCTGAACGCCGCGGTGGCCGATACCCTTCAACTCAAGGGCAATGACGCCGTCACCGGCAAAATCCTCGTGGAAAAACCGGATGCCGTGGTGGTGGACGTGGGTTACACGGTGCTGGTTGTGCCCCGCAGCGCCATCGTCAAGGTTTCCCAGGCCAGCAACGAACTGACGCGGCTGACCACCACCGCCACCCCGCTGCTGAATGTCAACGCGCCCGGGCAATTCTACCGCGCCGGGGGACAGACGGCGGCGGCGGGCGATGTGCGCGACCTGGTCAAACAAATTGGCGAGGCCGTCGTGCAGGTGCGCACCCCGAGCGGCCTGGGTTCGGGATTTTTCATCAATGCAGACGGTTACCTGATCACCAATTTCCACGTCATCGAGGGCGAGACGGAACTCACCGTCGAGGTTTACCGGCAGGTGGACGGCCAGTTGGATCGCGAGACCTATAAAAAGGTGCGCATTGTGGCCATCAACAAATTTCAAGACCTCGCGCTGTTGAAAATCGAGGACAAGGACGCGCCCAGGTTCAAATTCCTCACGCTCGGCAATTCGGATGCCTTAAGCGTCGGCGACCCGGTCTTCGCCATCGGCAGTCCGCTGGGGCTGGAACGCACGGTGACCGAGGGCATTCTGAGCACCAAAACGCGCGAACTGGAGGGCGAACTTTACCTGCAAACGACCGCGCAGATCAACCCGGGCAACAGTGGCGGCCCGCTGTTTGACATGGCCGGTGAAGTCATTGGCGTGACGAACATGAAAATCATGTTCGGCGAGGGACTGGGTTTTGCGATCCCGGTTGAACTGGTAAAAAACTTTCTCGATCACCGTGACGCCTTTGCGTATTCCACTGACAATCCCAACGCCCCTTATCGCTATCTGGAACCGCCCAGCCCGGCCAGCCACCTGCCGGCCGAGTAAAGTAAATGAGCGCCAACCTCCCCAGACGTTCTCTCGCCGCGCTCCTCATTTTGGCGGCTGTCGCCACGGCACCGGCCGCGATTCCACCAGTGGAAAACCTGCTGCCGGCGGACACGTTGTTTCTGCTCGAGGCGCCGGATTGTGCGGCGTTGCGCGCGGCCAGCCATCAATCGCCCCAATGGCTGTTTTGGACCGACCCGGCGATGAAGGCCGTTTCACGACAAATTTATCGCGAAATGGCAGGCGGAATTCGTCGCCCCTTTGGAACATGATCTGGGGGTGAAACTGGATGATTTTGCCGACCTGCCGCAGGGACAGTTTGCGCTCGCCCTCACCCAAAACGGATGGAACGGCACCAACGACGTCAAGCCCGGATTGCTGCTGTTGCTCGATACCCAAGGCAGGAGTGATTTGCTCGCCACCAATCTCGCCGGCCTCCGCCAAAAATGGGTGGCCGCCGGCAAAACGCTTCAAACGGAGACCTTGCATGGCATTCCCTTTTCGGTCGTGACGCTTACCAGCAACGATGTTCCCGCGGCGCTCGCCGATATTTTCCCCAAACGCCAGCCCGTTCAGGAACTCGGCCGGGAAAATCAGCCCGGCCAACGCACCGGATAAACTGTTTGTCGGCCAGTTTGAATCGCTGCTGATCGCCGGCAATTCGCCAGCCGCCATGGAAACCGTGGCGGCCCGGTTGACCGGTGGTTCCAACCCCTGTTTGAACGATAACCCGCTTTTCGCCGCGGACCGGATTTCACAATTTCGCGGCTCGCCGCTGTATTACGGCTGGTTCAATGCCAGAACTTTTTTTGACGTGCTGGTTCACATACCGCAGGCGGAACCGAACCCTGAAGCCCCCAGTCCCTTGCCGGCCATCCCCTGGAACAAAATCCTCGGCGCGTCGGGGTTTACCGGCATGAACAGCATCAGTTTTGCCTGCCGCCAGTCGCGCGAGGGGGCGCAGGCTGACTTTTTCATTTCCGCGCCGGAAGCGACCCGGCAGGGACTCATCAAAATTATCAGTGCGAACCCCAAAAACGCAAACCCGCCGTCCTTTGTGCCCGCCGACGCCGTGAAATTCTGGCGCTGGCGCGTGGACGGCCAGCAATCCTGGGCCACGCTTCTGAAAATGCTGGGCGACATTTCGCCGCTGGCACTGACCAGCCTCAACTCATTCCTCGACATTGCCAATGCCAGCGGACAGCAACAGGACCCGGATTTTGACGTTCGGAAAAATCTCATCGGAAATCTCGGTGATGACTGGATCGGCTACCAAAAAAAGCCCGCGGATACGACCCTGGCCGATTTGAACCGGGCGCCGTCCATCTTCATCTTCGGTGCGACCCATCCCGACCAGGTCGCCCTGGCGGTAAAACGAGTCATGGGACTTGGGGGTTCCCAGGAAAATGCGCCGGCCACGCGCGATTTTCTGGGCCGGAAGATCTACAGCATCCCCCTGTCCCGCCCGGCGCACGGCCGGAGCAACGGCACCCGTGCCCCGTTCGCTTTATTGCACGGCCAGCGGCGGTTATGTCGCCGTATCAGCGGATGTTTCCATGATTGAAGATTACCTGCGCAGCGCCGACAGCCACGTCAAACCCCTGAGCGAAACGGATGGCCTGGTTGATGCCGCCCAGCATGTCGGCGGCACCGGCACCGGTTTGTTCGGGTATGACAACCAGGGCGAATTGATGCGCGCGCTCTTTGCCGCTCTGAAAAATGATCCCCAGTCGATGCCCGGCGGGGGCAACCTGCTGCGGGGTGTCTGGGGAAAGAGCCTGAACGACTGGCTGGATTTCTCGGTGCTGCCCGACTACGACCAGGTCGCCAAATATTTTTATTTCTCGGTGTACAGCGGCAGTGTCAACGCCGACGGCCTGACCTTCAGATTTTTCACGCCCTGCCCGCCCCGGTTGCGTCAGTAAATCATTCCTGCAGATAAACCAGGATCCGGTCGTGCACCACCACGACCAGGTCATTTTTCCCGTTGCCGGTCACATCGGTCACCAGCGCTTCGCGCGGCTCCGGCAGGGCGTCCGTCGCGCCCCGGAAGCTGTGCTGCTCAAAAACCTGCCAGCGAATGGCCGGCACCAGCTTGTGCTGTGGATTGAAACTGACGACGTCCAGGTAATTTTTTGCCGTTTCCAAAAAAATCAGTTCCTTGCGGCCATCATGGTTCAAATCACCCGTGGCCACGTCATTCAAATACCCGTCCTTCACCGGTGTGTCATAGCCATCCAGCGCGCCCAGATCCCATACGTCCCCCCCCAATGGCATCCAGGCCACGGTGTTCTGGCCCAGAAACGCGACGCTGTTCAGGTTCGTGCCGCCGAGGAACACCGATTGCAGGCTGTTGAAATCGGAAACGGGCAAATTCACGTTGCGCTTGACCTGCCAGACCCCTGCGCGATCGCGCTCGCATAACGTCAAACACCCGTGTTCCGCATCAAGCAGAAAAATCGGAAGGAGCCTGGTTCGTGCCGTTTCGCAGCGCCGTCGCGCCAACAATGTGCGAATCGCTCCAGGAACCGTTGATTTGATCCTTCACGCGGAACACCCAGTCGGGCTGGTTGGTCGCGCCCAGCGTTTCCATCTCCTTTTCAAGCACCACCGCGCGCACGAAATTCTTTTGCGGCAGCAACAATTCCGGTTTGTCGTCGCCATCCACGTCCACCGATGCCAGCCAGGGCCGGTCAATCGCGCCCCCGGGCGGGTCAACGTCCTCCTCGTCAAAATCCCCGCCGGATTTCTGCAGCAGGACCTTGATTTTTTCATAGGGAATCAGCACCACCAGATCCGGCAACCCGTCCTGATTCACATCTTGAACCGCCATCGTCACCGGGTTGGACGTGAATTTGTCACCCAGCTTTTGCGTCCGGGTCTTGCCGTCCGCCGTGCGGGTCACCAGAAACCGCTGCCCGTTCTGGTCCACGATCATCGCCAGGGCCGGCCGGGCGCCGGGATGCAGCGCACCCGTTGCCATGATCAGCGGTTTGCCGTCAACCGGCAGGAGCGTCGGAAATGGCAGCCGCCCATTTTTATCAAAGTGCGTCACGCCCACCGCGCCTTCGCTCTGGCTCAAAACAAAAATATCCGGTTTGCCGTCGGCATCCCAATCCGCCACCGCGATCTGGCTTACCCCGGCCAGGGTCGGAAACGTCTCCGGATCGGCCAGCGAACCATCGGCCTGTTGCAAATACACGGAAATTTGCCCGCTGTCCGGCTGGGCCACGAGTAAATCCGGCCGGCCATCGCCGTTGACATCGGCCCAAACCATGCCGCGCTGCGACGCATCCGTCTTGGCCAGGGGCAGGATTTGAAATTGCCCCTGATGAAACACGCCGGACAATGGCTCGGCCGGTTTGTGAATGAATTGCGAGACTCCCGCCCGCCCGGAACTTTGCGCAATCGTCACCACGTAGGTCTTGGCATTGTCCTCCAGGTTGTCGGCGCAATACGAGCGGATGGGCGGTGATTTGGAGTAAATCTCCGGACCCAGCTGGCCGGCGGCGTTTTGCAACCGGAAACGAAACGGCGTGGGGCTGTCCCAATCCACCAGGAGCAGATCCTTCCGCCCGTCACCGTCCACGTCCACAATTTGCACGGCGTTCGGCGAGCCTGAATACGGAATCTTTTGCGGCTCGCCCAGGGTATGATCCGGCAATTGCGGCAAAAAATACAATGCGCCATTGTCGCCCAGCAACACGAGATCCGTGCGCCCATCACCGTTTAAATCGCCCTCGGCCAGCGAGTTGGCGTCCATCCGCCCGTTCTCAATGTGCCAGCGCTCCGGGTCGCTCCAACCGTTGGTGCCCTGGTTGTAAATCACCTCGAGATCCTTGCCATCGCCATAAAAGGCAATATCGGGCCGGCCATCCCCATTCAAGTCGGTCACCACCATCGCACTGATGTGTTCATCCACCGGAATGGAATCAATGCGAAACCGCGCGCCGGGCGGCAGTTGGTTGATGTCCAGGGTCGCCGGCGGATTCGCGTCGGCGGCAAGATTGGTTTTGCCCGTCAGATTGTAAAGCAGGTTGATTTTCGAACGCAGATTGTTGGCCACAATGAGATCGTTCAACCCGTCGCCGTTCAAATCCGCCGCGTGCAACAGGCCGATTTGCTGGTCAATCGGAAAGATTTCCGGGCCGGCAAACTCGAAGCCCTTCGCCTTCGTTTCAGCGTGAACGCCAAAAACCAGACTGAAAACCAGCGCCGCCGGAACGGCAAACCGTAAAATTTTCATGCGGCGCAACCTGCCATCCGCCGCCGCGCTTGACCAGTTTATTCGCCAATGAAATGCAACACGGCGCGGCGGGTGTGGCCGTGGACACGGTGTTCCCACAGGTAAATCCCCTGCCAGGTGCCCAGCGCCAGGCGTCCCTCGCGCACGGGCAGGCTCAGATTCACCGTCGTGAGCGCCGTACGAACATGGGCCGGCATGTCATCATCCCCCTCCAGGGTGTGTTCAAACAGTGGGTCGCCATCGGGCACGAGCCGATTAAAGAACGCCTCCAGATCACGTTGCACGTCGGGGCTGGCGTTTTCCTGGATCAACAGCGAAGCCGAGGTGTGCTGCAGATGAATCGTCAGCAATCCGTCCTTGAATTGGTTCCGGTCCACCCAGGCCTCGACCTCAGCGGTGAACTCATGCAGACCGCGGCCGCGCGTGGCGATGGTCAATTCATGCGAAAGCTGGCGGAGCATTTTAAAATCAGGTGCGGCTTTTTCCCTGGACCATCAAAACTGCCGCCCGGTCTTGGACTGCGGCGGCAAGCGGAGCGCGACGCCGCTTTCGCGGCGACCACGGGATTCTTGAAGGACGCGGATCATTTTCGGGTCGCTGTAGCGGACGAAAGCGGTGTCGCGGCCACCGCAATCCACACGGCCAGCGCGTTCAGTGGCTTCAAGAAAAAGGCGCATCCCCTTTGCTGTCCAATCCATTCGAAATATCCGAGAACCATAAAAATAAAGCCGCAAATCGTACGGGGCCGCTTTACGGATTTACGGGCGCGCCCTTGTCGGCCAGGGCCTTTTCCAGGGCCGGGTTGCGCGGCTGGCCGGTGCCGAGCGCCTTCTGATAATGCCAGCGCGCCAGTTCAACCAGCGGCGGCTGTTGGGTAAGGTAAACCACCGCCAGATTGTTGTGCGCCGCACCGTCATTGGGATCAAGCAGCACCGCCCGGCGCAACGCCGTTTCCGCCTGCGCCCGCAACCCTTTCTGGGCCAGCGTCACCCCGAGGTAATTCTCAATGTCCGGATTTTGCGGGTCCAGTTTTGCCGCGCGGCTCAGCGCGTCGAGCGCTTCATCATACTTGGCCTCGCTGAAACGGATGCGGCCCAAAACCGTCAGGTTGTACGCGTCGTTCGGACTCTGCGCGAGCGCCGCAAGAATGTGCTTGTCCGCATCATCCAGCTTGTTTTCCTCCAGCTCAATCGCAGCGAGATTGGCGAGGGCCAGCCCGTTGTTTTGGTCCTGCTGCAATATTTCCTGATAATCCGCCTCAGCCTTGCCATATTGCCGGGCGGAGAAATAATTTTGCGCCTCGGCCACCAGCGAAGCCGCGCCCGTCGGCATTTCGCGCACGGATTTCTTCTCGGCGTCGGGATTGGCGGTCAGTTGCGGGGCCGACTGTTTGAACAGGGCCAGTTCCTCCGGCGTATAGGGAATCGCCTGCGCTTCGTCCACCGCCACCCGCGCCCGCAAGGTGTCCACCTGTTGCGCCAGCGCGTCAATCTGCGCCGCCGCGTCCTGGCCTTTGCGACCGTACAGTTTTTGGTTCGCGTCACCCAGCCGCGCCAGCAATTCATCGCGTTCCTGCTCCAGTTCGCGGATGCGCGCCTCGTTTTCCGCCTGACCCGGCCCCGCTGTCACCGGCGCGGAACCGACGGTTGCTTGTTGCAATTGTTTCACGCGATTTTCCAGCGCCATTTTCTCAAGCCAGTTCACCTCCGCCGCCGATTGCAGGGTGGCAATCTGTGTCCGGGCCACGGTCAGTTCAGCGTCCGCGTTGCCGGTTTCCATCGCCGCCACCGGCACGGCCTTGAGGCTGGCCACCTGTTTCTTGAGCAATTCATTTTCCTGGCGGAGGGCCTCCGCGGCATCCGCGCTGGCCAGCAACGACTGCAGGCGGGTCTGCAACGCCTGATTTTCCAATGTCAGCCCATCGGCGCGCGCCGTCTCCGCCGCCAGTTTCTGGTTGGCCTCGGCCAGCGCCGATTTCAACAATTCAAAGGCTTTTGCATCCACACCCTCCGCCGCGTTGCCGTGCCCCTGCGTCAGGCTTACCTTCAGCAACTCATTTTCCTTCATCAAAAGCCGGAGCTGTTCCTGGACCTGGGCAAATTGGCCCGGCGACACCGCCGCCGGCTGCGCCGCCAATGCCTCCTTGAGCTTGGACTGCAGCGTCTCGTTATCCGTCTGCAATTGCCTGACCTGATCGTGCAGGGCGTTGAGCTGCGATTCCAGTTCGGCGTTGGCCGCCGCGGACGCCGCTCCGGGGACCGCGGGCGCCGCGAGGGTGGCGCCGGTGGCGAGCGTCGCGGACACCGCCCGCCGCCGGGGGCGATCGTGGTGGCGGGAGCTTGGCGGTCACCTCCGCGATTTTTTCCGCCAGATAATCCAGGCGGAAATTGACAATCTTGGGGCTCCAATCCGGGAAAACCTTTTGAAAGCTTTGAAGGCTGGTTTGGGCCTGGGTATAATCGTCCAACGCCCGGCGCGGTTCCCCCGAGTTGTCGTATGTGTCCGCCTGTTGCATCAGGGCATAAATGATGAGGTATTGATCGTCCGGATTATCCTGCGCGCGCACCGTTGGCGACAGCGACAGCGACCAACCCAAAACCAAAAATACCGCAAGGCGTTTCATGCTGCCAAAATACTCCAAGCGAACGTGATTTGGCAATGTTGACGGTTATGTCTCAGTCTGCCTTCCCAATCTTGATCTTAATCTTAATCTTGATCTTAATCGTTCCGGGTGCGGAGATTGGGATTAAGATATTGACCCAACGATAGGGATTTAGAAGATATTGCGCCCAACGACTCGCCGATTGACCTTGCCCGCAGGTTCTGTTAATATTCCCGTACTGTCTCGCGCCCATGAACACCGCGCTAAACCAGCATGTGCTTGTGTTGAACCGGTTGTGGCAGGCGGTCAACGTCTGCACTGCCCGGCGCGCCCTCGCGTTGTTGTTTCAAGGCCACGCCCAGGTGGTGCTCGATGGCGACGACGGTCCTTCCGCACCCTCGATTTCGATGAATGGCGGGATCTCTCGCAAAACGCGCCGCACGAGGAATCGGTCCGCGCCATCTCCTTCCGCATCCGCGTGCCGCGCATCATCCTGCTGCTCATCTACGACCGGCTGCCGAAAAAGGAGGTCAAGTTCACGCGCCACAATATTTTCGAGCGCGACAAGAACACCTGCCAATACTGCGGCCGCGTGTGCGACCGGAAGGATTTGAACCTGGACCACGTCATCCCGCGCGACCGCGGCGGGCCGACGACGTGGGAAAACATCGTCTGCTCCTGCATTGAGTGCAACACCCAGAAGGCCAACCGCACGCCGCAGGAAGCCGCGCTGCACCTCATCCGCAAGCCCAAGCGGCCCGAAATGGCGGCCGTTTGTGCAGATCAACTTCAGCCTCCACCGGCACGACAGTTGGAAACACTTCATTGACCTCGCCTACTGGAACGTCGAATTGGGCGAAGATGTCGAGTAACGAAGGCCGGTGGGCCATTTACGATAGCCGGATGACGGAGGATGGAGATCTGAAAATAGAGGCAATTTATGCCAGAGCAAATTTTATCCTTTCGGATTTACGATTTACCAGAAGCCGTTTGAGTTCAACAAGCTGTTTTTCAAATTTCCAAGAATGGCGCGCGATGAATAGTTTTTCGTGACGGATCAATTGCGCCGCTCCTCCCGTTCCATCGGAGCGAACCTTGCCGAATCGTGCGCAAAACGGAATTATCCTGCCCACTTCATCAGCAAGTTGACCGACGCGGACAGTGAAGTGCAGGAAACTTCGCGCCGGCTTTCGACTGCAGTGGCGTGCGAATATATTAACGCCGGAGAATGGTGACACGCCAAACCGGCAGCGAAGAAATGGTAAAATGCTTGGCAAAATGATGTCGATGCCCGAAAAATTCTCGCGTGACAACTGACTGATCCGGCCTCAGAATTCTGTCATCTGCCTTCTGGCGAAGCTGGCGTGTTCGTCTATCGGTTAGGACGCTGGATTCTCAATCCGGAAAGACGGGTTCGATTCCCGTACGCGCTACCAATTCACTTTGTTCAATGTTATCAAAGGGTTTGGCGATTTGTGATTTTATCAAAATGCCAAAGTGAGAATAAAAATGAGAATAAACGCATTCGTATTCGTTGCTTCTGACCGGTAGAAGCACCTGTTTACAGCGGGTTTTACACCGCGCACAAATTGACCGCTGAGAAATATCCATGCCTTGCCTACTCTGTCAGTTGGTGACAGTTGACGATTCTCCGTTCCATCCGGGCCAAGGGGGACGTCATTTGCTGAGTTCTCTTTTGACGATCTGGATCAGACCGGCGAGGTCTGTTTCGGAATAGCCTATAAGTTTGGCATTTAACACGACCATCCTTTCCGATCACAATGCATCACCTTTACCTTGCCGTGACGCTGCAACAATCCCATGACGATTGCCTTACCAACCGTAGTAGTAGAAGTCCGGCGCTATCATTCCATTCCTTGCTGGAGAAACGATATCTGTTCGCACTAGCAAGTCACCCATCAATGAAAGTGATATTCCCAAACAGATAATACTCGTATTGTGCCAACATCATCCCATTCGTGTATGCCAGCCCCATCACGTTCACTTGCGGCATCACTGAAATAATACGCCCTGGGAAACAGCTAGTCAGACCACCCACAGTCCGATGTCCGAGCGCGCCAGCAAGCCACCGATTCCGCCCGCGCCTTGCAAGCCATCCACCGTGTCTCCCAACAACGGCACTTCACCCCAGCTCAAGTCCATGCCCCGCGTATAGGTCACCTGTGGCAGATTGTTTCCGTCCCGCTCCTGAACGACCAGATACCCATCGTAAATGAAACGCACCTCGTTGATTTCCAACCATGAACTCACCGTTCCAACTGTAATCCCGCTCAATCCGTTTCCTCAACAGCCCGTCATACACAAAGTCATTGCGCCACACATTGGTCACCCAAACACTCATCAGCTGATTCTCGTCATCGTAGGCGAAATTCCGGGTGCCGTCGCTGAGCAAATTCCCGTTCAAATCGTAGCTGAATGAATTGGGCGACGGCAGATACACGCTCATCCTGGCAGTGCTCACGGCGACCGATACATGTCCTGCGCGATGGCCGTGTACGTGTTCATCCCATTGGCCAGCGGTGAAGTTCGTTCCCAGCAAACGAGCCATCGGCATATATCACCGCGTTTGACCTGTTCACCGTCACACGCTCGGTCACATATCGGCTCCCCGGTTCGGTCGTCGTTCCGGCCACCGTCAGCGTACCGCTGCGGCTGGCACCGCTCAATTCATTAACATTGTTCACGCCAAAGATCTGGATCGCCTTAGTCACGACACGGTAACGGAAAGCGACAGCCCGAACTCGCTCAATCTCTTTATTTGATTCGCAGCCAATACAAATTCAACCGTTTCTTTCGTCCCAGCGTCTTCTAGCGCAAAAAAAATGTCAAGCTGTGCATCTTCGACACCTTCAATCCTATTTAACGGAGTCGCTGGATCTCCGATTTGTTTAAATAACTCATCGATGAGCTCCAAAAGCGGGCGGGTTTCGCTTTTAACCTTCAGAGCCCACATTCCAAGCTTCGCGATGAATTTCGTCGACCCCGGTTTAAATCCTCCTTTTTTTTGAGACTGTGTTCGTTAAATACCACCATCTTGGAAACAAACGCAGGGTCTAACTTATCTCCACGAAGAAGTATGGCAGCACTAATAAGAGGCTTTTCTTTTGTCATAGAGATTTTTTTAATCCGAGTGGCAATCATTAAGATTCCCGACACTATCACCTTTTGGATCCTGCACGTCGCCCGTGTCGGGATTAACGCCGTAGTTGTGAGGAGGTTCGCTCATGTTATCGCCCTGCTTTATATCGTGGAAGCGAGCTTTCCCTTCCTTTGCACCGACACCGTTTCTCGTTCCCCATTCTGCAGCCCCACTAGGACCAGGCCAGTACCCAGGATTGAAACTGGATGCTAATACTAAACTACTTGGCGGCGCATTTACATAATTTCCTTGAGGATTATAGAAGGTGGTTTGGGTGCAGTGTTAATAAACGCTTGATCTGCGTACCCAATCCCGGCCACACCAGCAACACCTGCAACCCCCGCAGCACCAGCACCGGCCATAGCGCCAAGTCCGAGCGTTTCACCTGTACCTGTAAAGAAAGTGGTAGCTGCAGCTCCCGCAGCACCACAGAATTCCCCATTGGGATCCAAATAATTTATCGGGTTATTATTCATGGCCCCGAAAGGATTCAAATTTATCTGAGCCATAAGCCCCACAAACTCATCGTGGCTCATTGTTCCGCTGTTGCCAGAGTTAACCTCTCGATTGAGCGATGGACCAAGGTAGGCCAAACTTCCCCAATCACTCAGCGGATCACGATTTGGCCACCGCTGCAAATTGGGATCATAAAACCGGAAACCGTAGTAATACAGCCCGGCGCTGTCATTCCACTCCTTGCTGGAGAAACGGTAGCGGTTGGCACTAGCCAAAGGCCCAGTCATTGAAAGCATGTTCCCAAATGGATCATATTCGTATTGAGCAGCCATCGTTTCATTCGTGTATGCCAGCCCCACCACGTTACCCTGCGCGTCACTACAATAACACGCGCTGGCAAACGGCTTGTAAACGGGTCGGTTCCTAGTATTATAGTATTTTGGCACATCATCGTGAAGTTTCATGCCGCTGCCAGTATAGCAGGTGGTTGAGATGCGTCCAAGTCCCTATCCGCAGCCGTTCGGCTAGGAACCATCCCGTTTCAGTATCAACAATCCACGAGTTTCCTGGATTCCAGCTCGGGCGGTTTCACAATACTGTAGCGGGCAAGCTGGCTTGGGTTAAGCGGATGGCGCGTCAGCGTCCTGAGCTCCGGCCCACCCTCTGCCGCTATTTCTCCCGCAAGGCCGGCGACGCAAAGCGGCAGAGGGCTGCCGCAGTCCAAAACCTCGAGGTATTTTCCGATCGGGCTTCCGGGTCAGGCCACCGCTTTATTTAAAATGCTCTAGGCCGCCGGTTTGATCCTCACATCCACTTGCAGCCTCCGATCCGTCGTTCCCTTGTAGGTGCCGGTAATGGGCGGCACATCGGCGTAATCCCGGCCGACGGCGATTTTTATGTAGGTTTCGCCCGCCTGACAGTTATGGGTGGGATCCAGCGCCCGCCAGCCGATGCCGGGAATGAAAACCTCCGTCCACGCATGGGTGGCGCTGGCCTTTTCGGTGGCCAGATAACCGCTGACATAAAGCGCGGGAATTTGCAGCGCGCGGCACAGGCCGATCATGACATGGGCAAAATCCTGGCAAACCCCGCGGCCCTCCTGCAACACGCCGCGCATGTGCGTGTGGACGGTGGTTGAATTCGGCACGTATTCGATGCGGCCATGCACCGAACGCATGATGGCCAGCGCCGCCTGCCACGTGTCGGTCTGGCCGATGGCCGCATCCACGGCCAGCCGCCAGACTTCCGGCGAAATCTCCACGTACCGGCTCACCTCCAGAAATTCGTAGCTGCGCGTGTCTTTCAACGCCTCGCTGATGCGCGCCAAAGGCCAGGGAGTCAGCGTCCCGGCCAACGGCGCGTGGGGATGGGTCGCCACCCGCAGCCGGCTTTCAATCAACAGCGATGAATGCGGCTCAACCACTTCAAAGTGATGAACGATGTTCGAATAAAAATCGTGGTATTGGTTCAGCCGGGTCGCGGGCAACACCTGCAACTCAAACCGTTCCACCGTCTGTTCCTCGTTGGAAAAGGGCTGGAGCCGCGCCTCGTTGAAACTGTTTTTCACGGGCGCGGCGTAGGTGTACCGCGTCTGATGAACGATGTCCCACTTCATGTGCGCGTTATCAATGCGAAAATCCGCCCGCCCGGCGAGTAAAAATTGCGAAATAATTTCCGGGCCGCCCTCAAATCCCGGTCACGTCCACCGCCACCTTTACCGTGTGGTCGCCGCCGCCGGTCAGGATGCCCGCCACGGGGCTCACGTCGCCAAAGTCCCGGCCGTACGCCACGGTGATGTGCTCCTCCGCCGGTTGCAGATTGTTCGTCGGGTCAAAATCCACCCAGCCGGTGCCGGGACAGAAAATTCCAAACCACGCGTGGGAAGCGTCGGCGCCGGTGAGCTGCGGTTTGCCTTCGGGCGGGCGGGTGCGCAGGTAGCCGCTCACGTAACGCGCGGGCAGGCCGAGCGACCGCAGGCAGGCAATGCCCAGATGCGCAAAATCCTGGCAGACGCCCCGGCGCTTTTCCCAGACCTCCTCCAGCGGCGTCGCCACGGTCGTCGCCTTGGCATCGTATTTGAAATCCTCGAAAATCCGCCGCGTCAGGTCGCGCGTCCCGGCCAGCAGCGGCGTGTCCTTCGGAAAACTTTGGGCGGCATAATCGGCCAGGTCAAACGACGCCCGCACCTGCGGCGAGTCGAAGATGAACTGGTAGGGCTCGACGACCTCCGGCGACACCGGGTCGCGGAACATGCCCGCGACCGATTCCCAGCTGGCCGACGATTCATTCCCGGAAGGTTTTCCCGCGCGCACGGTCACGCGGCTGGCGGTGATGATTTCGAGCCGGCTGTGAACCTGTTGGATGGTGAAAAAACAAAGCCGGTTGCCAAAGTAATCCGGCCGCGCCTTGCGCAGAGTCGGCTCGGGGAAAATTTTCAGGGAAAAATTGTCGCGCTCCTGCGTCGGGGTGGTGCGCGGTTCCAGGCGCGCGACGTGGTGCGACACCGCCACCGATGCGGCGTATTCGTAAAGCGTGCGATGGACGATGTTGTAGGTCATGGCTCGCTTCCCCGGCCGGTGCGGGAAATCATTGAGTGCGCGAAATAATCCGCGGTGATGGCGTCGGAGAGCCGGGGCAGTTCCTCGAGGGTTTCCGCAATGGCGCGGCTTAACCGGCCATCCGCCCAGCTTTCCCGGGGACCGGCCAGTTCCCGCGCATCCGTTTGATTCAGCCGGGCCAGGCAGTCGGCCAGGATTTGCTTGCCCGAACCGGCCATGGATTCGCGGTCGCGCGGCAGGTGTTCAAAATGCTGCGCGAGCTGGTTGAGCTGGAAGAGCACCGAGCGCGGGTTCCGGTCGTCCAGCAGGACGAGGTCGAACACCGCCGGCAGGTGCGGCAGCAGGTTGTAACGCGAGCGGAACGTGATGGAACTGTCCGCCACTTCGAGCACGGCTTCGAGCACGCTGGGATCCTCCGCCTTGGGCGAGTGCAGGGTGGCGCCGAGCAGCGTGGCCAGATAAATCGCGCGTTCCAGACGCAACCCGATGTCCAGAAACCGCCAGGCCTGCGCGCGCGTCATGTTCTCCCGGGCCAGACCATGAAACGCCGCCAGCCCGAGCAGCGTCTCATTCAGCACACCCGAGGCGTCGCCCGCGAGCAGGACCAGGCTGGTCGCCGGCGTGGCCAGGCGTTCGTTGAGCCGGCTCAGGACCCGCCACATGTCGTTGGACGTGCGGTCCCGCACAAACATGGCCAGCCGTTGCAAATGATCCACGATATGGCTCAAGCTGCCGGTCCGCGCCGGGTCAAAGATGGCCGCGAGCAGTTCCGCCTCAAACGCCTCGGGATTCTGGCGCAACTCCGTCTTCTCCAGCAATCCGGGCAACTGGCCCTGTTTTTCCAAGGTCAGCAGCAGCGGTCCCAACAGGGGCATCGCGCTGCCGGTTCGTTCCGGGTTGAACCGCCGCAACGTGCTGCGCAACAACCGGGCGGTCTCATCCGCGCGCTCCGAATAGCGGCCGAGCCAGAAGAAATTGTCCGCCAGCCGGCTGGGCAGATTGTTGCCCGTGCGGCGCAGGTCCACGTGCTGGCTCGAAGCGTAAAGCAGCGTGGTTTCCTCGACGGGCACCCCGGACGTGATCCAGGTGTCCTTGCTGCTGCCGCCACGTTGCATGGAAATGAACGCGCTGGGGTCGGGTGAGACCCGGGTCAGCCCGCCGGGCATGACGGAATAACCGCCGTCGCTTGACACCAGAAAAACCCGCAGGGCGACCGGCCGCGGCACCAGCCCGCCGTCGTTCCAGGAAGGCGCCGTGGACCATTCCACCCGTTCCTGGGCGACAAACAGGTCGGGGTCGAATTCAATCCGCCGGCGCAAGGCTTCGCGTTCGTCCGCGCCGGGCGGTTTTTCGGAATCACCGGCGCGGCCGTGCGAACGGAATGCGGGTTTGACCACCAGCCGGTCGAGGTTTTCCAAAACATATTTCCGGGCCGAATCCTGGCCGCACCACCAGGTCGCCGCCGACGGGAGTTTCAATTCCTCGCCCAGCAGATGCCGGCAGAGGCCGGGCAAAAAAGCCATGAACGCCGGGCTTTGCAGCAAACCGCTCCCGAGGGCATTGGCGATGGCGACATTGCCGGCGCGCTGCGCTTCGACCAGTCCGGGCACGCCCAACATCGAGTCGTTCCGCAGTTCGAGCGGATCACAAAAGTCGTCATCCACGCGGCGCAGGATCACATCCACCCGGTCGAGGCCGCTCAAGGTTTTCAGAAAAACGCGATTGTCGCGCACCGTCAGGTCCTGGCCCTCCACCAGCAGATAACCAAGATAACGCGCCAGATACGCCTGTTCGAAATAAGTCTCGTTGTGCGGGCCGGGCGTGAGCATGACGACCCGGGCATTGTCGGATTTGCGCGGCGCGAGCCGGGCCAGGGTGTGCTGCACCTCCTGGAAAAAGCCGGCCAGCCGGTGGACATGATTGTCGCGGAACGCCTCCGGCAGAATGCGCGAGGTGACCAGCCGGTTGGCGAGCGCATAGCCCGCGCCGGTGGGGATCTGCGTCCGGTCGGAAACCACCCACCAGCGGCCGTCCGGCGAGCGCGCGAGGTCGGCGGCATAGAAATGGAGAAAGTTGTTTTCCGGCATCCGCAGGTTGTGGCACGGCCGCAAAAAATCCGGCTGCGCGAACACCAGCGCGGGTGACAGCCAGCGCGACCGGATGAGATCCTGCGGCCCGTAACAATCCGCGAGGATGCGGCTCAACAGGGTGGCGCGCTGAATCAGCCCGGCTTCTAGGGTCCGCCATTCCTCCGGCGCAATCACAAACGGGATTGGATCCAGCTGCCAGGGCCGTTCCATGCCCCGGGGATCGCCATAGATGTTGTAGGTGATGCCCTGTTCGTGAACAAACCGCTGGCTCGTGTCCCAACGCTGCCGGAGCTCCGCCGGAGTGAGTTCCTCCAGCGTATCCATCAGCTTCGCATAATGCGGACGCACCTGGCCGCTCTCCGCCAGCATTTCATCGAATGCGGCCGCGCCTCCGGGGTAACCGGCCAGCAAACCGGCGCGGGCCGGCCCGGCCTTTTCAGCGGCGCCGGCTTCACCCGTCATGGATTGGGACTGGAACATCGGGGGATGGTCGCCTGGGCTCGTATGGTTGTCTGCGTCAGACATTGCGCAAATCGAGCGTGAAGGGAAAGTCAGGATTTTTCGGCGCGGCCGGAATTTTCATTTTGCCCGGCGTATGGCCGTGCCGGAAGAACCGCGCGAGCCGGCGGCTTTCGGCTTCATAGCTGTTCACCGGAAACGTTTCGTAACTGCGCCCGCCCGGATGCGCCACATGATACGTGCAGCCGCCGAGGCTGCGCCCGTTCCACGTGTCCACGAGGTCGAAGGCCAGCGGCGCATGGACGCCGATGGTGGGCTGAAAGCATTCCGGCGGCTGCCACGCCCGGTAACGCACCCCGGCGACACCTTCGCCGTTCGTGCCGGTCGGATGCAACGGCACGCGATGGCCGTTGCAGGTGACGGCAAAACGGTCGCCCGCCAGCCCGCGCGCCTTGACCTGAAGCCGCTCCACCGAGCTGTCCACGTAGCGCACCGTGCCGCCGCCGCCCGGTTCCTCGCCCAGCACATGCCACGGCTCCAACGCGGTGCGCAGTTCAATCTGCACATCGCGCTGCTCCAGATCGCCGAGGCGCGGGAAACGAAATTCAAAATGCGGCGCAAACCAGTCGAATTCGAAGGGATACCCGGCCTCGCGCAAATCGCCGATGACGTCGCGGAAATCCGTTTCACAAAAGTGCGGCAACATCCAGCGGTCATGAATGTCCGTGCCCCAGCGCACCAGGCCGTTGGTGTAGGGCTGTTGCCAGAATCGGGCGATGAGGCCGCGCAGCAACAGATGCTGGGCGAGACTCATGCGCGCATGCGGCGGCATCTCAAAGGCGCGCATTTCGACCAGGCCGAGCCGGCCGCCGGCGGTCTCGGGTGAAAAAAGTTTATCGATGCTGAACTCGGCGCGATGCGTGTTGCCGCTGGCGTCAATCAGCAGGTTGCGAAACAGCCGGTCGCAAAGCCACGGCGGCGTGTAACCGAACCGTTGCGTGTTGCGCTCCAGTTCCTTGAAGGCCACTTCGAGCTCGTATAATGAATCGTTGCGGGCCTCGTCCACGCGCGGCGCCTGCGAGGTCGGGCCAATGAACAGGTTGCTGAACAGCCAGCTCAAGGACGGATGGTTTTGCCAGTAGGCCAGCAGCGAGCGCAACAAATCCGGCCGGCGCAAAACCGGTGAATCAGGCGGCGATTCGCCGCCGATGATGATGTGGTTGCCGCCGCCGGTGCCGGTGTGGCGGCCGTCCAGCATGAATTTTTCCGTCCCCAGCCGGGTCTGCCGCGCTTCCTCGTAAAGCACGGTCGTGCGCGCCACCAGCTCGTCCCAGGATTTGCTCGGATGCAGGTTGACTTCAATGACACCGGGATCGGGCGTCACCGCGAGCTTGTTGAGGCGCGGATCCCGGGGCGGGGTTTCACCCTCGACAATGATGGGCACGCCCATTTCGGTGACGGCGGTTTCAATGCCCGCGACGAGGTCGAGATAATCTTCCGTCGTGGCCACAGGCGGCATGAAAACATGCAAACGGCCTTCGCGCGGTTCAACGCAGAGCGCGGTGCGGATGATCCAGGGCGCGCTCTCGCCCTGCAGCGGCCGGCGGTTCGGGTCGGATTCTGGCGGCAGTTCCGGCAAGGGCGGTTCCGGCTCCAGCCGGCCAAGTTTTTGTGCGCGCTGGCCGTGGCCGTAACCGGCGGGCAACGGCGCGCCGCTGCCGCGGAGAAATCTTTGCCCGCTCGTTTCCGGCCGCGCGCGATACGGAAATTCCCGGGGCAATTCCGGCAGATCCGGCTGCGACGGATCCGGCTGCCAGATCCACGGATAATCCTTCTCCGCCACCCACGGAATTGAATCCATTGGCAGGCGCAGGCCCATCGGCGAGTCGCCGGAAATCAGCCACAGCGTGTCATCATCGCGCAGAAACCACGCGCCGGACATCCAGCCCGCCTGCGCTTCGCTGCGGCGCGGCAAGCCCGCCGTCGTGCCGGAGCTTTGCGAAGGCGGATACCACGCGCGCTTGATCGGCAGCGCGTAGCCGGCGACTTCGCCGGGTCCCTGCTGAAACAGGCGCGCGATGCGGTCGCGCTCCATTTTGTCCTTCAAATTGGATTTCTCCGGCGTGACGTTCGAAGGAAAACGGCGTTCCTTCCACAGGTAGTAAAAGGCGTCCTCGTAGGCCGGGAGGAGATATTTCGGGTCGGCGCCCGTTATTTTGGCGATGCGCGTGAGCAACTCCTTCGCTTCGCGCGGGCCGTGGCCGTAATCCTTCGATTCATCGGCGATAGCGAATCGTCCGTCCAGATCGGCACGCCGTCCTTGCGCCAGTAGGCGGCAGAGCGCCCAGCGCGGCAGCGGCTCGCCGGGATACCATTTGCCCTGGCCGTAATGCAGCAGCGAGCCGGGCGCAAATTTGCTCGCAACCGTTTGATGAGTTCACCGGAGAGAATGCGTTTCTTGTGCGACACGGCGGTGAAGTTCCATTCCGGCCCCGTCGGGGTCGTCAAGGGAAACGAACGTCGGCTCGCCGCCCATCGTCAGGCGCACGTCATTTTTTTTGCAGGTCGGCGTCAATCGCCTGGCCGAGCACCTCGATGCGCTGCCATTGTTCCTCGGTGTAGGGTTTGGTGACGCGCGGTGATTCGTAAATGCGGGTCACGTCATGTCGAAGCTTGAACTGGCATTCGCACTCGTCAACGGCCCCGGTGATCGGCGCGGCGCTGGACGGGTCCGGCGTGCAGGCGAGCGGAATGTGCCCCTCGCCCGCCAGCAAACCGGACGTCGGGTCGAGTCCAATCCAGCCGCCGCCGGGCAGGTAGACCTCGCACCACGCGTGCAAATCCGTGAAATCCTTTTCCGTGCCGCTCGGCCCGTCGAGCGCCTTCACATCGGCCTTGAGCTGGATGAGGTAACCGCTGACGAAGCGCGCCGCGAGCCCGCAGTGGCGGAACAACTGGCAGAGCAGCCACGCCGAATCGCGGCAGGACCCGCTCCGTTTGGCGAGTGTTTCCTCGGGCGTCTGCACGCCGGGTTGGAGCCGGATGGTATATTGGATGTCCTGCCGGAGGCGTTGATTGACGCCGACAAAAAAATCAATCGTGCGGGGCTTGTCCTTTTCCGGAATTTCGAGCCGCTCCCGTTTGCTGCGCCGCCGGGTTTCGCCCAGCAAATCCCGTCGCAGGGCCGCCAGATACGTCGTGAATTGCGGCGTCAGCCAGCATTTGCGCTGGAACGGCGCGAGTTCGTGGTCGAGCGCCGGATCGTCGGCAAACGGAAATTTCTCCGCCTGGGGTTCGAGGAAAAAATCGAACGGATTCAGCACGGCCATCTCGGCCACCAGATCCACTTCAACCAGAAATTCGCGGGTGGGCCGCTCAAAGACCAGGCACCGCGCATAGTTGGATTGCGGG
>CAVXLF010000015.1:0-83632 GCA_963762585.1 uncultured Verrucomicrobiae bacterium | reverse complement strand
GGAACAGATTTCCCTGCAGTCGGTAAATCTGGACACTCTTTCTGGCACGCTTTACAATCATGCAGTGATTTTGAGAAATTGCGAACGCCCGGCGACTTGGAAAAGGCCAGCGCAAAACTGGGGGAAGCCGAGCAGATTTGCCAGCAATGCGGAAACATGGCACTACTGCCTGCGATACTCAATAATCGTGCAGGGATCTGATTCAACGTGGGGACACGGACGCTGCGATGAAATTATTTAAGGAAGAGGCGCAGATTTACCGGCAGGCGGGCAATCTCATCGAACTTTCAAAGAACCTCAGCAACCAGGCGGTGAATCTTGGATTCACACGATGAGGTGGACGGTGCATTGGCTCTATATCAGGAAGTTGAACCGATTCACCGGAAGTTGGGCAATGAGAACGAACTCTCAACGAATATTGGCAATCAGGCGGTAATCTTGATGGCGCGAGGGAGACTGAATGATGCGATGGCGCTACTCAAAGAACAAGAGGGCATTTGCCGGAGATTGGAAAAGCCGCATGGATTGGTTTTGTCACTGGTCAACCAAGCGATGATACTAAAGGGCGTTGAACGCGCCACAGAAGCGTTGCAACTGATGGAGGAAGCCTATCGTCTGTCCACCACAATTGCCACCACTGATGGCAACACCGCCTTGGTTGGGCAAATTGAGCCGATTTTGAAGGAACTGCGCCAGGCCGCTCAAGCAGGGTGAGTCAGCGATAATGGTTTGGGAAGCCGTCGCGCCCGACCTTATCACCGCACTGCTCAACGCTCAGGAGATGCTCTCCCCATTCGCTTGACAATTCCACTTCTGGATTGATATGAGTAACTGGCAATCATCGTGCTCCCGTTTTTCCCTCCAGTCGCCTGGCTGGGGATTTTTCTGATCGGGCGCAAGTGGAAGTCCTCAACAATCGCGCCAACCTCATTCATCTGGCGTTCGCTTCAGAAACTGTTCAACATAACGCCCAATTCTAGGCGCGATTCTTATGAAAACAGTCAACATTCTTGTAACCGGCGACATCGTTTTAGATCACCGCGTTTATGAGGGCGAGCGGATGCATCTGCGGGATGAAACCGTGCCCGGCTGACCTGACCATTGAGCCGGGTGGCGCAGCCTTGACCCAACGGTTGGTGTCCGCCGTTTTCCAAAGCCAGCATGAAGAAGTGTTGGCGGCGTGGCGGCTGAAGGCGGAAATCGCGCGCAAAAACGGAAAGGATGTGCCGAAGGAGCCGGCTGCGCCCGCAAGAGACGTTGCCCTGGCTTATGATCTCAACGACGGCAAAGGCGGCATCTGCCCGTCCCCCGAACATCTCGAAAGTTATGCCGAGTGGAAGTCTTCGCCCGGAAAGGGCAAGGAATCCGTTTGGCGTGGGGGACGGGGTCTTGGCTTTGGTCGTATTGCCGAACCGAAGAATCCGGAAAAGAACGAATCTTTTCCGAAAGCGAATACCAAGACGGTAAAGGTCCCGGAGATTTTGGTTCTGGACGATGCCGGCGCAGCCTTTCGCCATCAATCACAGCAGCAACACTGGCATTTGCCAGAAGTTGGTAAAGGCACACGAATCAAGCCATCGCTGCCACAGTGGATTGTGCTCAAGTTGGGTGGCAGTGTGGATAAAGGCTCTCTATGGCAGAGGTTGCAGGAAATCGGCGCGCAGAAAAGATTGGTGATCGTCGTCTCGGTGGATGTCTTGCGGCTCATGGAAGCCCAGCTCAATCCGGGCTTGTCGTGGGACAATTAGCCGGGCAATTGATGGCAGAGCTTGCCTCCAACCCGGCACTCCAACCGCTCCGGCAATGCCGCCATTTGGTGGTCTCCTTCGGCAATGACGGTGCCGTCTGGCTCGATTTGGAAAAGCCGGAAGCCCCAGCCGCTGTCCTAATTTTCGATCCCGCCCATGGCGAAGGCGAATGGTGCGACGGTGTGAAAGGTGAAGTTTTTGGCTACAACACCTGTCTCGTGGCGGCAGTAGTGGCCGAACTCACCTCGGCCTTGGAAAAGGACTCAAAGCCCAATGTGGCCCAGCGGTGGCGTGCGGACTGTCCGCTATGCGCCGCTTGCGGGAGGATGGCCATGGCCCAACTCAACGGGACAAACACCCCGCTTCGGGCGCTGGATTTCCCATGGCCGCCATTGCGTCGGAAATAATCAAACCGGCACATTCCTTTGCTCAAGCTGCCGTGCCGGCGGCTTTGGGCAGGAACGAGACGTTGCTGGCGGGTTGGTCCATTCTCGCAGCATCGCAAAGACCCGCCGCAGACAGCCGCCCTTTATTTGGATTTGCACGCCAGATTGCCCTGCGCGGTGAAAGCGCGTTGAATGGGGTTCCTCACCTCGCATTGGCCAGTTGCTCGGCCAGCCGTCAGGAAATGGAATCGCTCCGCCTCGTGAAGCGTCTCATGCTCGGTTATCGCGATGCCAAGGCCCGCAATCCCAAGCCGCTTTCCATCGGCGTCTTTGGCGCGCCCGGTGCCGGCAAGTCTTTCGCGTCCGCGAACTGGCGACGGGCGTTTTTGGTGATCCTGGCGTAAAATCCTATGCGGGCTGGATGGAGTTCAACCTGTCCCAGTTCAAAGATTCAGCGGATCTCATCGGAGCGTTCCATCAGGTGCGTGACCGGGTGCTGCAAGGCTTCGTGCCGGTGGTGTTCTGGGATGAATTCGATTCCGGAAACTACAAGTGGTTGCAATACCTTCTGGCTCCCATGCAGGACGGCAAATTCCAGGAGGGCCAGATTACCCATCCCATCGGCAAATGCGTCTTCATCTTTGCCGGCGCCACATCTGCCACCTTCGACTCCTTTGGCCCGAAACCAGGCAACGACGACGATGAAAAACACTTCCGGCTCGCCAGGGGCTGGACTTCAAGAGCCGCCTTGATGCCTCCTTGAATGTGCTGGCCCAACCCTGCCGAACCTGATACCGCCAAGGCCGACATTTTCTTTCCGGTGCGTCGCGCTATTCTCCTGCGGGCGCTGCTCGGGTGCCGGCCAGCCGAGCCATTGGACATGGACTCGGGGTTGCTGACTGCGCTGCTCTCCATCCCACGTTTCAAACATGGTGCCCGGTCCGTGGAAAAATTGGTCGAACCGCTCAAGACGGCATGTCAGGCCGGCAAGTCGGTGCGCCGTTCCCTGTTGGCCGCCGCGAGCCAATTGGCCCTCTATGTTGAACCGCAGGAATTCTATTCGCTGTGCCAGCAGGCCGAAGCCTTCAAGCAGGACCAGTTTGTTAACGTCATTGCCCCAGCCGTCCACGAAACCTGGCGGAAGATTGCCCGCGCCCAAGGCTGGAAACCAACCTTCGATGTTCTGTATGAAGAACTGCCCTTGGACGCGATGCGCTCGAACGAGGCGGCGGCCCGGCGGATGCCGGAAAACTTGGCACTGGTCGGGATGCGTCTGGAACCAGGGGTGGCGACGAAGGAGCAGGAAGCAGCCATTCGGGCCACCTGCAATTGCATATCGAATTGCTCGCTGAAGCGGAACACGAAGGTTGGATGGCGCATCTGCTCTCGGAAGGTTGGCGTCATGGCCGGGTTCGTGACGACAAGCAGCACCTGCACGATTGCCTGATTCCCTATCACGAACTACGTGAGATAGACCGCGAAAAAGACCGCGACAGCGTGCGCCACTACCCGGATTTCGCCCGGACGGCGAAATGGAAGATCATCTTTGTCTAAAATTTCCTGGCTGGTGTCCAGAAAGCGCA
Organism: uncultured Verrucomicrobiae bacterium; assembly: GCA_963762585.1. GTDB lineage: Bacteria > Verrucomicrobiota > Verrucomicrobiia > Limisphaerales > UBA11358 > UBA11358. Next base: position 79,915 of record CAVXLF010000015.1, on the reverse strand, counting down.
ATTTGCCTTGAGCGCTCCGTGCCAGCATGGCCAACGATCGTGTCCACAGTCCGCACTGACACCAGTAAAACTACCTTATGGGCCTTGGAACTCGGTCTATACATGTCAAAGTGCATCAAGACGCCAGCAATCCCGCCGGTGGCTAAAAAATCAGGCCATCGGACGCACCAAAGGCGGCCTGAACACCAAGGTCAGTGCGTGGGTGGACGGGCGCGCGGGTTGGCCGTGAGCTTGAGTTTGGCACCGGGACAGCACACCGATGTGTGTGTCGCGCAAACAGCGGCGCATACACAGTTGTTCTCCTCGACAAATCGGCGGATTCAGTGGCCATGGCGTTCAATTTTGAGGTGGGTGGATCTGATAGCCAAACTTGAGGATCACCTTAAGTGTTCCCAGCGCTGTGATGCGGTCGTATTCCTTCTCGCTCTCCGGCAACTGGTCGTAGGGCACCAGACACGGATGATGCTTCTGCACGTCATCGCGCCGGATACCGCAAGTCCAGCCTTGTGCTAGCCGCTGGGCGGCCCAGAGTTCGTGTGTGTTTTTGGCCAGACGCTCGGTCAATTGCAGCAGTTCAGAAGAAAGTGAAACTTGAGAAACATCAATGGGATCAGGCTGGTAACTCATGCGCTGAAACTATGCCGAAACTGGCCGAATTGCGAAACAATGAAATGAGGGCGCGCCGCCATCGCTATCAATGGTAGATGGCTGCCTCTTTGCGCCGCACTTCGTCCACGGCCTTGACCACCTGACTGACCACATGAAATTTGTCGAATAAGTCCGACAGGTTGCTAGCGACCGTTGCCCGGATTACCTTTTATTTAGACTTGAAAAAGTGCCAGCAGAAGTGCCAGCAAACCTCATCGGTTGAGAGTAAAATGGAGTTAAAAAAAGTCGGCTGGAGTTATCCTTGACATAATGCAGGAAACCCTTTAGTATCAAGGCAACGGTGATGATTTAGATAGTTGATTTCGAGTGGCTTGTGGAAGGCGAGATGCGTCCGATTCCGACCCTCGCCTCCAACGACTTAAGTAGATTTTACAGTTTCTAAGCGTTGGTTTGTAACCGACCCTCGCCTTTCACTTTAAAACAATGAGAATGTGCCTGCCTATCCCTTCGCCGCAAAGGCGTTTACTACGCCTTTGACGACACCACCAAGACCTTCAACAGCCTCAAAACCAAAGACAAGGCCGAGGCTGCGCGACTGCTTGTCGCCTTGAACGATGCCGGGAACTGCCTGATTGTGACAACTGGCAAAATTGTCGCAGCCTGACGAGTCTATTGGCCCTGGGTAAGACCATCTGCTTCGTCTTGTCGCTGTTTTTGGGCGATATTGGAACGTCGTGGCTACATATCCGCTAACGCGCTTAAATTTCAGCTGAAGGTTGCCTAGAAATGTGAAAATCAACCAAAAAATCGTTTTCGGATCAGGGGTGACAGCATCTCCAGATCCAGCAACGTCAGGAAATCAATGGTCTTGAACTGATGGTCGAGCGCCGGCGGGCCGCAAATTTTTGTGCCGAGGGCCAGATAGGCCCGCAGCAACTTGGGAATCTTCACTGACCTGTCGGCGAGTTGATGCAGGGAACAATCGTAGGCCACCAGCGGACGGGTCCGCCATGGCGAGGCGACCAGGTGTTGGCGACATAAATCGGCATAGGCCGAAGCGCCTACTTTTGGGTCTTGCGACGTGAGGGAGCTGCATCCGAACAAATAACGTGCATCATGTTTTAACGCATATTCGGCGATGCCCTTCCACAACAATCCCAGCACCAACCAATTCCGATGCTGGCGGTGAACACAAGCACGACCCAACTCAATCGCAGCCCCGCGGAGTGGCTCGAAAACTTCAAATTCGAATTCCCGGGCACAGTAGTAGCCGAGATTTTTTGCGGCCGTCGCGCCGGTCTGCAATCGGTAGGTGCCGACAATTTGTTGCGACGGCAGGTGCTCGACAATGAGGTGATCACAGACCGCATCGAACGGGTCTTCGTCGAAACCGCTGGCATAGGATTGCGCCAGGCCTTCATTAAGTTCGAGGTTGAAGACTTCAAAGCGCAGTGTCTGTGCCGCGCGAACCTCCCCGGCATTGCGCGCGAGCCGCGCGCCATAGTGCGCCGGGGCACTGGCCAACAATTGTACATTTTCAAGAGTTGCCTTCACGAAGTTCATATAAAAAACCTGTATGTCAGATTTGTGTCGGCCAGGTTAAAGTTGGCCGGCTTTTAGTGCGCGCTTGATGCGCTCGGTTGCCCCGGCGGGCAATCGGGGATTCGATTCGAGGTCCGGCTGATCATACCGCGCCGCCAACCGCAAAAATTTGATCTGTTTCCCGTAGCGCGAACACCAGACGCACAGCGCCAGATGAATCCGCAGGCCGAGGCGTTGCCGGCGCGACAACGGGCGGTCAAGCGCGTCGGATTGCAGGCGGATGGCCTCCCGGCAATTGGGGGAAAGCGCGTGGACGGTTTGACTGAACCAGTTCATGGCTTTTGCTGGGTCGGCCGGGTTCTCAATTCCTTACACACATTTTACAATTTTCCAAACCAGTTGGTTTCCAGGCAGCGGCGCAAGGCCATCCGGGCGCGATGCAGCATCACCCACAGGTTGCTCTCGGAAATGTTCAACGTGGCGCAGATTTCCTTGCTGTCCACGCCGTCCACTTCGCGCAAGGTGAATACTGCCGCGACTTTCTTCGGCAGCCGGCCGGAGCAGTCGTGGAAGGTTTTCCAGAAAATCTCGTTGTCCAGGCTGGAACCGGGATCGGCCGGCCAGGCCATCGGCCCCAGTTCATGGATCCAGCCGCCCTTGCCCAGCCCATCGGCCGCGAAACGGTCGATCTCTTCGTCCGCGTAAAAATCCAGGTCGGTGAACGACGTTTCCCGTCCGGCTTTGCGGTAATAATCAAAGATTTTATTTTTCAGGATGCCCACGAGCCAGCTTTTCTCCGCCGAACGACCGGCGAAGTTTTTCGCCCTGAGCGCGGCCAGAAATGTTTCCTGCACGGCATCTTCGGCCCGCGCCGGATCACGCAACCGGGCGAGCGCGTAGCGAAACAGGTAATCGCCATGCTCGTCCACCCAGCGTTCCGGGTCGGAAAGACCGGTGCTGGCCATGGGGTTATCGGATTTGTTTTCCGGCTGCACGACCCAAACCTAGCCGTTCCCGGGCGCGTTGTAAATTCGGTCGCGGGGCGGCAGGATTCACCTTGCAAAAGGATGGACGAAACCAGCGGCCCCGCGTACAACATTCGCATGATTGTCATCATCAGTGGCACTAACCGGCCGGGCAGTAACACGCGCAAAGTGACCGCGCACGTTGAAGCCAGTTACCGTTCCCTGGGTGTCAAAACCCGGTTGCTCGACCTCGCGGAGCTGCCGCCGGAAATATTTTCATCCACCGCCTACGCTGAAAAGCCCGGCGGCTTTTCAACCTTTGCCGATGCCATTCTTGCTTCCGACGGTCTGGTCATCGTCACGCCCGAATACAACGGCAGCGTTCCTGGCATCCTGAAATATTTCATCGACATGCTGCCGTTCCCGGAAAGTTTCGAACAACGCCCCGTTTGTTTCGTCGGTCTGGCCGCCGGCATTTGGGGCGCGCTGCGGCCGGTTGAACAGTTGCAGGCCATCTTCGGCTATCGCAACGCCTACATTTTTCCCGAACGCGTTTTCATGCCCGGCATCAACCAGCTGCTGGATGAGGCCGGACGTTTCACCCGTCCGGACATTGATAAGCGGCTGGAAAAACAGGCGGCGGGATTCGTCGGCTTTGTGGAAAATTTGCGCGCGAAAAAGCTCCGTTAAAATCAGCCGTGGTGGGGGTGTAAGGATCCGGTGTTTCCCCGACTCATTTCGGAGAGTTGCATGACCATCAAATGATCGACCTGGAATTGAGCTGAACCGCGATGCTGTGAATACACTGTCATGATTGCCGCCGCATTTTTAATACTGCTTGGATCGTATTGGGCTTGCGGATGGTTGTTTGCGTTGCCTTTTGTGTGGTTCGGCGCCGCGAAAATTGATCCGCACGCGGCTCGCGGTTCCTGGGGATTTCGTCTGCTCATTATTCCCGGAGCCGCGGCGTTCTGGCCCTGGCTCCTCCTCCGCTGGCTCAAGGGAACCACTGAACCGCCCGAAGAACGTACGGCACATCGTCAAGCTGCGGGCGCCGGCCATTCAGCGACCGTCACCCATCCCGCTCCATGATACGCCCCTTGCGACAACGTCATCGCCGCCAGGTCATCGTGCTCGGGATTTTTCTGCCGGTGGCGTTGGCGGTCGGCATCGCCGCGCGCAAACCGGTCCCGACCCTAAGTGAACTGCCCGCTGCTCTGGCGGGTGCGCCGCCAACGGCCGCAGTCGCGGTCTGGAATCGAGGCGATCTGTTTTCCAATGCGCCGGTTGAAGTGCAATGGTTGCGCGAAACCAGGGATTCAGGCCGCTTCACCATAAGCTTCTCCGCGGCGAAGGGTTTTGTGAAGCCGGACCTGATGGTCTATTGGGTGGCGGGAGATCCGGCCATCACCGACGCGTTGCCGGGCGGCGCGATGTTACTGGGCGCATTCAGCCCGGACGCACTGCCGGTGCCGTCCGAGACCATGACCAACCGCGGCGTGCTGGTGCTTTACAGTCTGGCGGACAACGAAATCGTGGCGCGGTCGAAGCCGCTGCGTTTGAGTGATTCAACCCCGTGACGGATTAACGATTTGACCGCTCATGGGCGTCGCCTACACATCCGTTCAATGGAACCGGCAGAAACGAATTTACGATCTCGCGCTGATCGGCGGGGTCGCGGCGTATCTCGCGATCTTCGGCCTGGTGACAGAATTACTCTTCCCGTATATCACCGAGGAAATCCTGCTGATGCGCGCGTTCGGCACGGCGGCGTTCCTGTTGCTGCACGTCATCCTGTGCATCGGGCCGCTGTGCCGGTTGAATCCGAAATTTCTGCCGCTGCTTTACAACCGCCGTCATGCCGGGGTGACCTGTTTTGTGCTCGCCCTCGTTCATGCCCTCATGGTCGTCACGACCTATCATGCGGGCGGCAACGTGAATCCAATCTTGAGCATCTTTGTTTCCAGCCCGCTCACCGGCTCGGTCGCGGGCGTGCCGTTCCAGCCCTTCGGTTTTTTTGCGCTGATGATTTTATTTCTGCTGGCGGCGACCAGCCATGATTTCTGGCTGGCCAATTTGAGCGCGCCGGTTTGGAAATCGCTGCACATGCTGGTGTATTTCGCTTACGCGCTGCTCGTGCTGCATGTCACCTTCGGCGCGCTGCAAAGCGAGGCCAATCCGGTTTACGTCGGCGCCATGGCGGTTGGTCTGGTGACGGTTCTGGGTCTGCACCTCACGGCGGCCATGAAGGAAAGGGCGCCCGACCAGGAAACCGATTGCCGCCGCCGACGTGAGCCGGCATACGCTGAAAAATCGGCAACCGGCAACCGGCAATCAACAATTGAGACCGCTGGTTTCCTTGACGTCTGCGCGGTGGGCGAAATTCCAGAAAATCGCGCGCGCATCGTCTGCCTGTCCGGCGAGCGCGTGGCAGTTTTTAAATACGACGGAAAAATCTCCGCCATTTCCAACGTCTGCCAGCATCAGAACGGCCCGCTGGGCGAAGGTAAAATCGTTTCCGGCTGCATCACCTGTCCGTGGCACGGCTACCAATATCTGCCGGAAACCGGTGCCTCGCCGCCGCCATTCGTGGAGAAGATCCCGACGTTTAGCGTGCGGGTGAAAAATGGCCGCGTGTACCTCCATCCCAAACCAAATCCGGCCGGAACCAGATCAGAGCCGGCATGGATTGAAAAATGAACGACGAATTCTACATCGGCTGGGAGGGCAGGGCGGCGCCGGGCATCGGCCGGTTCGTGCGCGCCGTTCTGGTGGTCCTGCTGATCGGGGCGATTGGCATCGCGCTGACGCTCGCGGCGATGCAGCACACGATTGGCATGAGTGTTTTCGAATGGGGCAACGTAAAGAAGTTCTCCGGGGTTTTGGAACTCGAACCCTATCCGCACCTGCTCGTGTCGCGACCGGGCCACGCGGAGGGACAACCGGCGTTCTCAACCTACTATCTGGTTGCGCCGTTCAAGTTTGGCCTCGATCGCGGAAAACTCGCCGCGCTCAACGGCAAGGGGGTTTCGCTGCAGGGCACACTGATTTATCGCGGCGACCAGACGATGGTGGAGGCGCTGCCCGATTCCATCAAAGCCGTCAAAACCCAGTCCGCCGCACCGCCCGTCGAAGGAATCATCGGCCTCGGTCGGCAAACGCTTGTGGGCGAAATCGTGGACAGTAAATGTTATCTCGGCGTGATGAATCCCGGCCAGCTCATCCCGCATCGGGCGTGCGCCATCCGCTGCATCAGTGGCGGTATTCCGCCCGTGCTGCTGGTGCGACCAAAAGACGGCCCCGCGATTTATCTGCTGCTCGTTTCCGCCGACGGCAAGCCGGTCAACCAACAGGTGCTGGACCTGGTCGCCGAACCGGTCGCAATCACCGGTGAAGTTGAACGCCAGGGCGAACTGTTGATTTTACGCGCCGACCCGGCAACTTACCGTCGGGTGAACGCAAACTGAACGTAACGGCGCGGAACTGCACCGCTTTGAAACCGATTGAATCCGATGACTAAAATTCGTTCGCGGCGACTCACGCGGATCCTGCTCTGGACCTGCGTTGTGCTGTTTTTGGGCGCGTTCACCACCTTGCAGGCATTCCCGGGTTTGTTTGCGAAATTTGACGATCCGGCGCGGTTGGGCGCGACCGTTCAGGTCACGACGACGAATGGTTTCACCCTTCGCTGGGCGGAAAAGCTCGCGGCGACGAACGACCTGGGCTTCGATTTGGTTTTTGTTCACGGCTCGCCGAGCGGCGCAGGCGTCTGGGCCGCGCAGTTTCAGACCCTCGCCACCAACGCGGATCTGTTCGCTTACGATCGTCCGGGCTTTGGCCGGTCCCGGCCGGCGCTGGCGCAACCGCACCTGCAAATGCAAGTGGATGCGCTGATGACGTTGCTGGCCTGTGCCACGACCAATCACGTTTTGCTCGTCGGGCACAGCTATGGTTGTCCCATCGCGCTGCTCGCGGCGCTGGAAGATCCGCAAAAAATCCGTGGCGTGCTGTTGGTTGGCGGCGACGTGGATCCGGCGCAGGAAAAGCCGTGGTGGATACAATATGTATTCGGCTGGCGCGTCACCTCCTGGCTGCTGCCGCGCCCCTTGCGCCAGTGTAATCGCGAGATGCTCACGGTGCGCGCCGACCTCGTCGAAATGCAAAAGCTCCTCCCGAAACTTTCCGTGCCCGTCGTGATGTTGCACGGCGACCGCGACCCGCTCGTGCCCGTGGCCAATGTGGCCTGGCTCGAGCAACAGCTTGCCGCGCAGGGCAAGACCCATCTGTTCGCCAAAATTATCCTGCCCGGGGCGAATCATTTCATTCCCTGGGAACATCCCGCCGACGTGGTGCGCGGCGTCCATCTGCTGGAGGCAATGGCTTCAAGTGAAACCTTGCTTCAATCGGGCTCGCATTGATTGGAAGGCGGCGGGCCACACCTGCTGAAAATAATTGTAAGGTTCAACCTTCATTCCCGACGAACCGGCATGAAAAGATGGTTCATGACCCTGACGTTGGCGATGCTGGCCCTGCCGGTTTTCGCCCAAACCGGCAAAACTCTGCTCAACCTAGACGCCGACGGCGTGGCCATCCAGGGCTACGATCCGGTCGCTTTTTTCACCGACCACAAACCGGTGAAGGGCGACCCGAAATTTCTGGCCAAACACGACGGTGCGATTTACTTTTTTGCGTCCAAGGAGGACAAGGACATGTTCAAGGCAGACCCGGCCAGATATGAACCCGAATTCGGCGGCTACTGCGCCTATGGCGTTTCGCGGAACCGGCTGGTGAAGATTGAAGTGGACGCATTTCAGATCGTGGACGGCAGATTGTTGCTGCAATACAGCAAGGGCGTGCGCGATGATTTCAACGAGGATCAAACGGGCAATCTCGCCAAAGCCAGCGCCAACTGGCCCAAGCTGGTCGCCAAAAAGGGGAAATAAGCCTCCGCCTCCCACCCGGCCACAACCCAAACCCCATTATTATGAATTCGCTCACGCGAACCCAGAAAGTCGTCAGTTGGATTCTCCGGCTCACGGCGGCGGTCATTCTGCTGCAAACCTTGTTCTTCAAATTCACCGGCGCGCCGGAATCCGTCTATATTTTCACGAAACTTGGCATGGAACCTTGGGGGCGTTATGGTTCGGGTGTGGCCGAACTGATTGCCTCCATTCTGTTGTTGTCGTCGTGCCATTGCTGGCTTGGCGCGCTGCTGGCACTGGGGGTCATGGGCGGCGCCATCATCAGCCATCTGACCCGGCTCGGCATTGTGGTGCAGAATGACGGCGGCCTGCTGTTCGGTCTCGCCATCACCGTGGCCGTTTGTTGCGCGGCCGTCTTGGTCTTGCACCGGCGGCAAATCCCTTTCGTCAAAAAATTTGTTCAGGAACCAAATCTATGAGCCTCCCGCCCATCAATGCTCCTCGCCTGCTCGTGCCATCCGTTGTGGAGATCCTCGACCAGGGTGAAATGCTCCTGACCGAAATCGGTGACGAGGTCTATGCGCGCAAGCTGCCCGCCGCCTTTAATGCGTCCATTGGCGGCCATTACCGCCACTCCCTCGACCATTTCCGTAATCTCCTCGAAGCGGCCCCGGCGGGTGATTTGAACTACGACCACCGTGAACGCGGCACACTCGTTGAGACGGACCGCTTCGCCGCGCTGAACGCCACCCGCGAATTGCGCGAAGCCTGGCGGCAACTGGCGGATGGTCACCTTGACCGGGTACTGAATGTAACCTGCAAGACGAGTTATGCCGAGGAGGATTCGCAAACAGCGGCGTCTTCTGTGGGGCGGGAAATCATGTATTGCGTTGCGCATGCCGTGCATCATTACGCGCTCATCAGCATCATGGCCGCTTTGATGGATTTGAAACTGCCCGCCGGCTTTGGCGTCGCGCCGTCCACGTTGAAGCATCAGGCGCAAGCGGCCAAAGCGGCATGATTTAAAATGACCGGGATTCTGCCATTGTCACCCAATGCGGTCGCCGAATGGATGCCCTTCTACAAGGCGGCCGGATTTTTCTTCGCGACCTTCGTGCTGGAGGATGCGGCGGCCATCGGCGCCGGATTGCTTTTGGCGGCGGGACAAATCTCCTGGCCCGCGGCATTCACCGCGTGCTTCCTCGGCATCTGGCTGGGCGACGCCGGGCTTTACGCGCTGGCGCGCATTGCCGGACGCGCCTGGTTTGAGCGTTCCTCGTTGCGGCGATTCTCGGCCCGGGTGTCGCGCAGCGAGAAATGGTTCGCCGAAAGCGGCACGCCCATTTTGATTTTCAGCCGGGCGGTTCCCGGCGCGCGCCTGCCGACGTATCTGGCCGCTGGGTTTTTACGGTTGCCGCTCCTGCGCTTCCTGCTCATTACCGGTGCGGCTGCCCTGGTCTGGACCATCGTCATCCTGTTCCTCGCCGAAACGTTTGGCAACCGGCTCACCCAATGGCTGGCCGGCTACCGACTCGGCGGCTGGTGTCTGCTGGCCGCCGGATTGGTCCTGCTGGTCACACTCCAACTGGCACGGCGAAGCTTTTTGAATTTTGATCCGCGCAAATTCAGCACCCGCCTCGGCCGCTGGCGGCGCTGGGAATTCTGGCCGCCGTGGATGTTTTACCCGCCCGTGGCGCTTTATTATGTCTGGCTGGCGCTGAAACATCGCGGCTTCATGTTGCCGACGGCGGCGAATCCAGGAATTTTTTCCGGAGGCATCCTCGGCGAATCCAAAATGGCCACCCTGCGCGACCTGATGAACGGCAGTGGCGAATTCACGGCGGCCGCGGCGCTCGTCACCGGCGCCACCGTCGAGGAACGGCTTGCGTCCATCCGTGAAATCCGTTCACGTTTGAACCTTTCCCATCCGTTCATCCTGAAACCCGATGTTGGCCAGCGCGGCGCGGGCATCAAATTGATCCGTGACGAAGCGCAGGCGCTGGCCTATTTGCGGCAGACCAGCGCCGCGCTCCTCGTGCAGCGCTTTGCCGAAGGGCCGCACGAGGCCGGTATTTTTTATTATCGTTTCCCCGGCGAACCTCGCGGACACATCTTTGCAATCACCAAAAAAATCTTCCCGGCCATTACGGGCGATGGAAAATCCACAGTGGCGGAACTGGTCTGGCGGGACCCGCGCGCCCGTTTCATCGCCGACAAATATCTGCAACGGTTCGGCGCGCGCCAAAATGAAGTGCTGGCGGCCGGGGCAACGCTGAAACTCGTCGAGGCGGGCAATCACGCGCAGGGCTGCATCTTTCGCGATGGCATGCAATTGAACTCACCGGCGCTGGAGCAGCGCATGGAGGACATTTCGCAAAAGCTCGATGGTTTCTTTATCGGGCGCTACGACATCCGATTTGCCAGCGAAGCGGATTTGCGCGCCGGAAAAAATTTCCAGATAGTCGAGCTGAACGGCGCGGCGGCCGAGGCGGCGAACATTTACGACGCGCGCAATACCCTGTGGTCGGCGTATCGCACGCTGTTCCGGCAATGGGACCTGGTGTTTGCCATCGGTGCGGCGAACCGCCAACGCGGCTGTGCGCCCATGAAACTTTCCCGCCTGTGGCGCGAATGGCGTAATTATTCCCGGGTGGCGGCAACGTATCCCGCCGCCGATTGAACCATGTGCACCGTGACCTTCTCGCCGCGCCGCCGGGGCTACGCGCTGGCGATGAACCGGGACGAAAAGCTCACCCGCGTCGCCGGATTGCCGCCGGCGGAAAAAATCATCCAGGGCTGCGCCGTGCTGGCTCCGTCCGAACCCGGCGGCGGAACGTGGCTTGCGCTCAACGATTCCGGTGTCACGTTCGCGCTCATCAATTGGTATGCCGTCACGGCGCGGGTGCGGGCCAGGAGCGCCAGTCGCGGCCAGGTGGTCAATACGGTCAGCACCGCCAGGACGCCGGAACTAGCCGCTTCAAAGCTGGCTGAATTGCCGCTCAAACGAATCAACCCATTCCGGCTCATCGGCATATTCCCGGCGGCAAATGGAATCGTCGAGTGGCGTTGGAATTTGAAAAGATTGGTTTGCCAAAAGCATCCGTGGAAAATTCAACAATGGATTTCATCCGGGTTCGATGAACCGGCGGCGCAACACGTACGTCACCGGATTTTTCGAAACGCTTTGACGCAAAAATCCGCCCGCAGTCTGGACTGGTTGAGGCGGCTGCATCGCTCGCATTCACCTCACCCCGGGCCGTTTTCAATCTGCATGCATCGCGCCGATGCGGCGACGGTCAGCTTTAGTGAGGTGATGGTTTTAGCAAACCAAGCCGTGATGCGGCATCAGGCTGGAGCGCCGTGCCATAGCGGCAAGGTTTCGATTTACCATTTCCGGATACCAAAAAAACAGAACAGTCTGAAGACGCGGGATGCGGAAACCGCGCGCCGGATTTGCCAAGCTAAAAACGAGGCGCTCCGGCAGCCGGCCATCAACCTACAGGCTCGCCCGCACCTACCTCGAACGCTTCGCCCAAGAGGCCCTGAGGCATAAATCCATAGGCATCAGCCGCCATGCCGCAAAGTTTCACAGAATCGAAATGCGTCGGGTTTCGGAAAAATGACGAGGGTCGACGTTACCCACAGCCGCAGTGGTTAGTTCGGCATGGCTGGCACGCCGAGGATTTGGGCCGGATTCTCGCTTACCCATCAGCTTTCCAACGAGGGCAATCACATCGCTCTGGCCATGTTGTTCCGCGACCTCGGCATGCTTTCGCTGCCGTGCTGGTGCTGATTTACATTTTGATGGTCGGCTGGTTCAATTCGTTCCTCACACCGTTGATTGTAATGGTGGTGATTCTCTTTTCGCTCATCGGCGTTTTGCCGGCGCATGGTTTGTTGCGCGCCTTTTTTACTGCTACTTCCATGATCGGCTTCATGGCTGGCGCGGGCATTGTCGTGCACAATTCCATCATCCTAGTGGACTTCATCGAAATGCGACTGGCGGAAGGTCATCCGCTGGCCGAGGCGGTGGTGGAGGCGGGCATGATTCCCAATGACGATGTGGTCAAGGACTTCGATCTTGAGAAATTGACCGGCACGAATGAGGTCGCGTGTGATCTTGATAGCCGGACACTTCATAAATAGAGTTCTGCGATCAAATCGGTGACCAAATTGCCCATCTCGAACTGGCTTTTGAACCACGTACCTTTATGCGGGCACCAGTTCGATCTTGATTTTGCGTCCTAACGCGCGCGCGGCTTTGCCGAGCGTAGAAATCGTCAGGGAAGGATTGGAGGCGTCGAGCAGCCGGTCCACGGCCGCGCGGCTGGTCTTCATGCGCGCGGCCATTTCAGTTTTCGTGATTTCGTTCTTGGCGATCAATCTCTCCAGTTGGAGCGCCACCGCCTTCTTCATGGCTCGTTCCTCAACTTCCTCCAGCATGCCTTCCGCTTTGAGAAAGTCCCGAAAGTTGCTCCCGCGATGAATGTTCTTTTTCATAAATGTTGCAGATATTCTTTTTTCCGTTTTTTCGCCAATACCCGTTCATGCGGCGGCGTTTGCCGCTGTTTTTTGATGAATCCGTGTAGGAGCACAATTTCTTCATCCACCACGGCGAACAGCGTTCGCGCAATCCGATTTTGCAGCCGCGAGCGAATTTCCCAGATACCCTCGCCCAAATGGTCCACGAGTGGCTTGCCGACCGGCCAGGCGTATTGGACGGACAAAATATCCGCGCCAATCGCTTTGCGTTCTTCTTTGGGCAGGCTCTTGAGCCATTCGCGCACCGGCTCATGGCCCGTACCGGTTTGGTAAAAGACCACGTTAAGCGGACGTCCAACATTCATCCGCAATCCAATGTATCAAAAATGATGCATCTGTCAACCAACGGCAAATCGCCCCCGACAGACAAGTGGAACAATGAATGAACGGCACGAGGACGTTAAGGAGGGGGCAAATATTAACAGCAAGAAGCGGGTGGTTGCGTTATCCCTTCGTAGTAGAATGCCGCTATGAACGATTACGAACGGATTGCGCGCGCCATCCGGTATTTGGATGAAAATCACGCCGATCAGCCGGATTTGGCGACGATCGCCAGATATGTTGGTTTAAGCCGGTATCACCTCCATCGCTTATTCACGTCGTGGGCGGGAGTCACACCGAAGGATTTTCTGCAATGCCTTACCTTGACTTACACAAAGCAACTGCTTCGGAATGGAAAAAGCGTTCTGGATACGGCTCTGGATGCCGGCTTTTCCAGCCCCAGCCGCCTGCACGATTTATGCGTCAGCCTGGAGGCGGCTTCGCCCGGCGAAGTGAAATCAGGCGGTGAAGGATGGACAATCACCATCGGCTTTGCCGACAGCCCGTTCGGCAGGTGTTTGGTGGGAGAAAGTCCACGAGGCATTTGCCATCTGTCATTTGTGGAGGTTAATGACGAAGCTGCCGCCAAGGGCATATTGAAAGGGCAATGGCCGCGAGCACGATTGCATCGAGATGATGCTGTTGCCGGCAAACTCGCTAACCGGATTTTTAATCCGTCAACCATCGGACGCGCGTCTGCCCCGTTACGAGCTTTCGTTCGGGGCACTCCGTTTCAAGTGCGCGTGTGGCGGGCACTGTTGCAGGTTCAGCCCGGCAAGCTGGTGAGTTACGGGGAATTGGCCTCCGTCGTCGGCCAAGTGACTGCCGCTCGCGCCGTGGGATCAGCCGTGGGACAAAACCCGCTGGCATATCTCATTCCGTGCCACCGAGTGATTCGCGAGACGGGTGTGCTGGGTGATTACAAATGGGGTCCGGTCCGCAAGCGGGCAATTTTAACCTGGGAGAATGCGCCTCGGTTGGCTGTGGACGGGAAACGTTCTACCTGACAATTTTATGAGTTCGCAACAGTTACAATTTTTGAACCTCCGAAATTTACCGGCTCGTTCGACGGCTGAAGAAGCAGCCTGGCTGCTTGGTTTTGCACCGCACGCCATACCGGTTTTGGTTGCGGCTGGCCTGCTCAAACCGCTAGGCCAACCGGCTCCCAATGCGATCAAATTCTTTGCTACCGCCACCCTGTGTGATTTGAGACAAGATACAAATTGGTTGTTTCGGGCCTCGAAAGAAATCATGCAACATTGGCGGATTAGAAATGGTGGAAGGAACACGCGACTGACATCCCAGATCTGATCCAACCGGCTATGAAAATATTGAGGAACTAACTGCTATAATGACCTCATGTCACCTCCAGCAGAATCTCCAGCAAATTGATACTGGAAAATTGTAGAATAATAGTGGACGGCTAGTGAACGGATACTGACAATTTATTCTTGAAACGCAAAAAGCCTTTGCTATCCTTGTTGTTACTGGATTCCTCGTATCGTTCAACGAGTTACGTGGCAGATAACGGAGACTAGGTTCTGTTCGATTCCGAACCTCGCCTCCAACGACTTAGGTGGATTTCACAATTTTTATGCGCGTTGGTTGAAAACCGACCCTTGCTGCCCTAAAAAACCAAAACGGTATCAAATGAGTTATCAGATTTCGGACCTCGAAATTGACGGTGGCAAGTTGCTTGATGATCGCCGCAAACATTTCGTGGACGTGAAGTTTGAGTTGCAGGTGTGATCTTTCGCGAGAAAGAAAGTGATCCGCTTCAAAGAGTTCAAGATTTGGTTTCAAGCGACCGTTTTCGATTCTTTCCTGCGCCTGCGGTGGTGACTGGAATCCGGGCGGTGACGGTGGTGCCATGACCGGGCGTGGATTTGATCGAGAATGTGCCACCGACCATCTCCAACCGTTCCCTCATGCCGAGCAATCCCAATCGTCCGTTTCCTTTCGTGCGGAGGACACGTTTCACATCAAAGGATTTGCCGTCGTCTTTTATCGTCAGGCAGATCCCGTCCGGCAGTTTTTTTATTTCAACTTCCACCGCGCTGGCCTGCGCATGGATGGCCACGTTATTGAGGGCTTCCAGGGCGACGCGATAGAGGACGGCACGCTGGCCGAGGGGCAGCCGGTTCACCGCCGCGTAAGCGGTTAAACGCGCCCGCACGCCCGTCCGCTTCATGAAATCCTTCATAAAAGTATGCAGTGCGGGAATCAGTCCCAAATCATCCAAAACCGTCGGGCGCAGTTCCACGGCGAACCGATGTACCATGGCCAGCGATTTTTCCACGAGCAGTTGCGTCTGCGAAATTTTCCGTCGGAGGCTCGCGGGATTGTCCGCCGGCATCGGAGTCAAGGACGCCAGATGGACACTGATGCCCACCAGCGTTTGCAGTACCGTATCATGCAGTTCGCGGCTGATGCGCTTTCGTTCCGCTTCCTGCGTGAGCAGAATTTCGTGGGACAATTGCCGCAATTGTTGCTCGCTGGTCTTGAGAGCCTGCTCCAAGGTTTTTCGCCGGATAATTTCCTGCTCCAATTTCCGGTTCGAGGCGGTCATTACGTCCAGGCGGCGCTGGGCCGCCTCCGCAAACTTGCGGGCGGTGATGTCCACCATAGTGGCGCGACATTCCTGCCCGTTGAGCAGGCATTGGGCTTCGATGTTCACGAACCGGAGCGGCTGGCCTTGGCCAGCAAGCTCAAAATCACCGGATTGTTTGGCCTCGCCTGAAAAAACTTGTTCAAGAAAGGCGCTGAAAGCCGGACGAAACTCGGCGGAAACCAGCCGCCCAAAAGACTGGCCCACCAAACGGGAACGTTCGATACCGACCAGCGTTGCCCCGGTCAGATTGGCCTGAAGGATGGCACCGGTTGCGGCCAGTGTAAAATAGCCGCTCGGTGCAAAATCATAGAGGTCGGTGTAATTCTCCAGCGCCGCCTCCAGTTCATCCCGGGCTTGCCGCAACTCGGCGTTCTGCATTTCCAGTTCAATCTGATGGACCTGCAATTCGTGAAGCAGCCGCCGGGAATCCGCTCCGGTCTTCGCAACGTTGGCTTCTAATTGCTTCTGCTCCCGCAAATGGGCTTCGGCCCGACTGCGCAGTTGGGCGGCATTGGCTGATGATGGCAGCTGCTTTTGCATGATGCGGACGCTTCACGGTTTGCGCGTGCGCCGCGCTTTGCCAGCCGTCCTGGTTCGCTTCCCGCCGGCCGCGTCTGATGCCGCCCGCTCCGCAGAAGCTTCGGCGACACGCTTTTCCAAAGCCGTGTGTTTGCCGCGCAACTTCCCCTCCAGCTGTTTGGCCACGGTGATGTTCGCGAAAGTGATCACGACGCCGTCAATCCGGTCGTCCAGCGTGCGGTAAGGCATGATGCGCACGGAGAACCAGCGGCCGTCGCGCGCGCTGATGGCTTTTTCCACGGCGGCCAGTTTCTGCAACACCGTGCGTGCATCGTCGGCCATTTCCGGATAGTGCAGGTCCGAGGACAGGTCAGTGATGGGCCGGCCCGCGTCCGCCGCGATGAGCTTGATGATTTTCGTCGCCTGCGGGGTGAACCGCCGCACGTTGAGTTCCTTGTCCAAAAACAGGGTCGCGATGTCCGTGCTGTCGAGCAGGTTCTTCATGTCGTTGCTGGCGTGCGACAGTTCGTCCACCTTGACCTGCAACTCCGTGTTGACCGTCTGCAACTCCTCGTTCATGGATTGCATCTCCTCCTTCGAGGTGGTGAGTTCCTCGTTGGTGGACTGCATTTCTTCATTCGTGGATTGCAATTCCTCGTTGGCGGAACGGAGTTCCTCCTGCGAAGTCTGCATCTCTTCGTGGGTGGCCCGCGCCTCGCCGCGAACCTGCAAAAGTTCCTGCTCCAATTCCGCCACGCGCGGGCTGCGGGCGTCAGGCTTCGTGGGCCGGCCGGTCGCCTTGGTCGTCACGGGCGCGGCCACGTCGGTGAAAACAATCATCATCAAACCCTGCAACGGCCCGGATTCATCCAGCCGCCGGACGGTCACATCCACGCATTGCGTGCCGCCGTTCGTCCCGAACCTTGAGTCCGTGCAGGGTCACGCCTTCTTTTTTCCGCAGCGCTTCCTTGAAGGCGTTCGCCAGTTCATAACGCAACCCTTCGCGGGCCATGGCAAAAATGTTCCAGTTGGCCTTGCCGGCGGCGGGTTCCAGGTATTTGCCGGTCCGGCCGCTGACGTAAAAAATATCGCCCGTGTCATTGGTGAGCACGGCGGGCGGGGCATAACTTTGCAGCACCAACTGATCCGCCAAAGCTTGGAGACTGGCCGGCGGGTTGGTCGACGGCCGCGCCTCGGAAATGACCGGCGGGCCGGCGGTAAAGGACGAGGGAAAAACGATCTGCTCCGGTCGCAGCACGGATTCCGTCCGCCGGAAGATCCGCGATTTGGCATTTAACGGGGCAAAAAGATGGGTGAAATCCCCAACCGTCTCCGCGCTGCCTTGAAATAAAATGCCGCCGGGATTAAGGCTGTAGTGAAACAGCGGAATCAGTTTCTTCTGCACCTCGGTGGTCAGATAGATCAGCAGGTTGCGGCAGCTCAAAATGTCCAGCTTGGTGAACGGCGGGTCCATGATGAGATTCTGCGGCGCAAAAATCACCATCTCGCGGATCTCTTTGCGCACCCGGTAGCCGTGTTCTTCCCTGGTGAAGAATCGCTTCAGCCGGGCTTCCGAAATGTCGGCGGCGATGTTGGCTGAAAAGATGCCCGACCGGGCCTTTTCAATCGCGTCCCGGTCCAGGTCGGTGGCGAAGATTTGAATCGAGAACTTCCCCCGGGGCTTGACCTCTTCGAGCGCCTCTTTGAACACGATGGCCAGGGAATAGGCCTCTTCCCCGGTGGAGCAGCCGGGCACCCAAGCGCGCAACGCCTTGCCGGGCGGGCGGCTCGCGAGCAACGCGGGAATGGCCTCTGCGGACAACTGCTCCCAGGCGGCGGGGTCGCGGAAAAAATTCGTCACGCCGATCAACAATTCCTTGAACAGCAGATCCAGCTCCTGCGAGTTCTCCTGCAAGTAGCGGACATACGCCGTCATCTTTCTGATCTGGTGAATGCCCATGCGGCGCTCGATCCGGCGATAGAGCGTGTTTCGTTTGTAAAAGGAAAAGTCGTTGCCCGTGTGGGCGCGCAACAGAATGACCACCTTTTCCAGAGCGCTCTGCGCCTTGTCTTCCAGCACTTCTTCCGTCCGGGCCAGGAGCGGGGTGCGTTGCAGATAGGCGAGGATTTTCCCCGGCAACTCGTCCGCCCGGGCCACGATATCCGCCAGCCCGGCGTCAATCGCGCTGCGCGGCATGGAGTCGAATTTGGCCGTCGCCGGCTCCTGCACCAGCACCACGCCCGCCTTTTCCTTGATGGCGCGCAGGCCCATCGTGCCGTCGGAGCCCATGCCGGAAAGAATCACGCCGACGCTGTGCTCCTGCTGATCCTGCGCCAGCGAGCGGAGGAAAAAATCAATCGGCAGCCGCATCCCGCGCGTCGCGGTCGGCTTGAGCAGGTGCAGGACTCCGTGCAGGATGGACATGTCCTTGTTCGGCGGAATCACATAGACGCAGTCCGGCCGCACCGTGGTGCGGTCCTTGACCTGGATCACCTTCATGCCCGTGGCGCGCTGGAGCAGTTCGGGCATGATGCCTTTGCGCGTCGGGTCGAGGTGCTGAACAATAACGAACGCCATGCCGCTGCCGGTCGGCACCCGCCCCAGGAACTGATCCAAGGCTTCGAGTCCCCCGGCGGAGGCACCGATGCCGACGATGGGAAACGTCGCGTTCGCGGGCGGGACGGACGTTTCCGGGCGAATGGTTGGAACGGGCTTTTTTTGCCGGCGTGACGATGAAGACTTTTTTTTCATGCGCTCATTTCCTGCGTGTCATCATGGCAGCTTTGGTTCCGGTTGAACAGTGCGTCATCACAAGTTTTTTAACGGCTTGCGAGCGGGCTTTCCGGTCAGCGGTCGTCCGGCCGTTTTTTATCCTCTGCCTGCACCCACCAGCTCGATCAACTTGGGAGCGATTGCATTCAAAGGCAGGATAAAATCA
Source organism: uncultured Verrucomicrobiae bacterium (assembly GCA_963762585.1). GTDB lineage: Bacteria > Verrucomicrobiota > Verrucomicrobiia > Limisphaerales > UBA11358 > UBA11358. The sequence continues at coordinate 60,945 of CAVXLF010000015.1, read as the reverse complement.
ACGTCACCGGTCTTGATGGAAGTCTCCGGCATGCTGAAATCTTGCGACGTGGGTCGGTCTTGCGCGATGACTATGCCGCCCCGCTCCTTGATGATCTGCACCCCGAATGAGCCGTCGCCGTCGCCACCGGTGAGCACCACGGCAATGGCGCGTCTTTTGTATATTTCTGCCACCGAAGCAAACAGCGGTTCGGCGGACGGACGAGCAAAATGAAATTTTTCCGCAGCGGATGAGGAAAGTTCAAGTCGTCCACCTTCGACCACGGAAAGGTGGTGATTGGGCGGGGCGACAAAAACGCTCCCGCGACCCAACACGTCGTCCGTATGCGCCTGCTTGACCGCCAAATGGGTGCGACCATTTAAAATCTCGGCGAGAATGCTCTTCTGTTCGGGAGCAAGGTGCATCACGATGGCAATGGCGGCCGGGAAATTCGCCGGCAAACCGCCCAAGATGACTGATAAAGCGTTCAAGCCTCCGGCCGAGGCCGCCATGGCGATGACTGGAAACACACGACTCGCAGGCGTCAGGGGAAATTCCGGTCGCAAAACTTGAACCGGCTGTTTCAATCTGCGTGCCGATATGGATTTCTCTTTCATGTGACAGGGAAAATTTGACGGCTGAACCTGGCCACAGGACCAGCCGCAGTTTCCTTCCAGTCGTGGAACACGATAATCCGCCGCCACGGCGAAAAGCAATTTATTCAGCCTCATTTTTTCAACAGTTTCAGCAAAGTCCTGGCCGCTTCGACCGCGGAGGCGGGATTTTGGCCCATGATCAGCCATTCGCCGGTCTGCCCATAATCTCCCCATCCGGGCCTTGGCTGCAAGGGAAGGGGATAATTCCGATTCGTCTGTCCGTCATCGAACACCGCACTTAAAACAATTTGCTCAATACGGTGAGTAATGTTGTTTGCAGTGCCCAAAGACCGGCTTGGTATTTTTTTTGTTCAAACCTGCGCAGCAAACCGCCTAAATCCGACTGCCCCACCTACAACTCAAACTTCACATCCACGAAGTGTTCGCGGCGGTCGTTCACCAGTTTCAGCACGGCGCCTGATTGTTCAACGCCATCCAGGAAAATTTTCGGCGGAACTTTCCACGCGCCTGAAACATTCACGCAAGTGATGTGATAGACGGTTTCGCGATGGCGATAGTCGAGCTTGAAAAATTTCCAGTCCAGCGGCGCTTTGGGCGTGAACCGCAATTCGTCCACGGCCAGTTCAATGCCCAAAAGCGTTTCCAAAATCAGGCGATACATCCAGCCGGCCGAACCGGTATACCACGTCCAGCCGCCGCGACCCGCGTGCGGCGCCACGCTGTAGACATCCGCCGCCATGACATACGGCTCGGCTTTGTAGCGCGCCACGTCCTTGGGTTCCTGCGCATGCAAAATGGGATTGATGAGCCGGAACAATTCCCACGCGCGCGCGGTGTCGCCGGCGAGCGCGAAGGCCATGATTGTCCAAATCGCCGCGTGCGTGTATTGGCCCCCGTTTTCGCGGACGCCGGGAACGTAGCCTTTGATGTAGCCGGGGTCCATCGCCGATTTGTCGAACGGCGGATCGAACAGTTGAATCAATTTAGATTCGCGGCGCACAAGGCGATGCGCGACGGCATCCAGCGCGGTATGAACGCGATCGCGGCTGCCCGCGCCGGAAATGACCGCCCAGCTTTGCGGCAACGAATCAATCTGGCATTCCGGATTGGTCGCGGAGCCGAGCGGCGCGCCGCTGTCAAAATACGCTCGGCGATACCATTGGCCGTCCCACGCATTCTTTTCGATGTCCGCCTTCAACGTATTCGCCTGCGTTTCGCACAGCCCGGCAAAAACATTATCGCCGCGCTGTCCTGCGAGAATCAAAAAATGTTTCAGCACGTCGAAAAGAAAAAATGCGAGCCAGACGCTTTCGCCTTTGCCTTTTTCGCCGACGAGGTTCATGCCGTCGTTCCAATCACCGCAGCCCATCAGCGGCAAACCGTGTTCGCCGAACTTCAAACCAAATTTGATCGCGCGCACGCAATGTTCGTAAAGCGTGCCCGATTCGCCGGAGCGGTTTGGCAGATCGTAATACGCTTCTTCGTCCAGCTTGACCGCGCGGGCTTCGAGGAAAAGAATGTTTTCATCCAGCACGCCGGTGTCGCCCGTGGTTTCGATGTAACGGCAGGTCGCGCACGCGAGCCACAAATAGTCATCGGAAGAATGCGTGCGCACGCCGCGACCGATGGGTGGATGCCACCAATGCTGCACGTCACCCTCGCGGAACTGGTGCGCGGCGGCGCGGAGCAATTGTTCGCGCAACAATTCCGGGCGCGCGTGAACCAGCGCCATCGCATCCTGCAACTGGTCGCGAAAACCGAACGCGCCGCCGGATTGATAAAAACCCGTGCGGGCCCACAAGCGGCCGGAAATTGTCTGATAAAGCAGCCAGCCGTTGGCCAAAAGATTCAGCGCCGGTTCAGGCGTGTCCATGCGGACGGCGCTTAAGGTGTGTCCCCAATACGCCCAGACTTTTTCCAGCTCTTCGCGGCACGCGCCGAGATTTTGAAATCGTTGCGCGAGGTCGCGCGCGTGATCCGCGTTTTGTCCCGCGCCCAAAACGAAGGCGATTTCGCGTTCCTGTCCCGGCTCCAATTCGATCTGCACTTGCAAGGCCGCGCACGGATCAAGGCCGACGCCGGTTTTTCCCGAAAGACGTGTGCGGCGGAGCGCGGCGGGTTGCGCGAGCGTGCCGTTGCGTCCCAAAAATTCCGTACGGTCGGCGGTGTGGGAGCGCGCGAGTTCGCTGCTCGCGACAAACGCGACGCGGCCTTCAAAATCGGTGTGGTAAGGATTGCGCGCGAACAGCGCGCTGGTCTGCGGATCAATCTCCGTCGCGACATGCATCGCGCTTTTGGCGCGCGTCTCGCCCAAAACCCATTCCGAATAACTCGTCAGCGACAGACGGCGGCGGCGGTCGGAATTATTTTTCATTTTCAGCACGGCGAATTTCACCGGCTCGTTGATGGAAACGTAAATCCACAACTCCGACGAAATGCCGTCCTGCGTGAGTTCAAAAACGCTGTAACCAAAACCATGGCGCACGACGTAGGGCGATTCGCCGCGCGCGGGCAGCGGCGTCGGCGACCAGAATCTTCCGGTCTGTTCGTCGCGGATATAAAACGCCTCGCCGCTTGCGTCGGTCACGGCGTCGTTGTTCCACGGCGTCAAACGGAACTCGTGACAGTTTTCGCTCCACGAATAGCTGCCGCCACTTTCGGAAATGAGCGTGCCGAAATTCGGATTGGCGAGCACATTGACCCATGGCGCCGGCGTCGTTGCGCCGGACAAAAGCGTAACGACGTATTCACGTCCGTCGGGTGTAAAACCGCCGAAGCCGTTGAAGAAAACGAGATCGCGCTTCGGCAATTCAAACGCGGTTTCAATTTCGGGCCGCGAACGGATTCGCAATTGCGGTGGCAGCGGTTCGGGACGCACGCGGCGCGACAACTGTTCCAGCAACGTGCCCTTGTCATCGTACAAAACGATTCGCGCGGCGGTTTCCAGAAGAATTTTATCTTCCGGCGAAAATTGATCCACGCGGCGCAGAAAAATGCCACCGGGCTTGTCGAGCAACTGCGTGCCGCTGTTCGCCGCGACGAGGTTCAAAATTTGATCGTGCAATGCCTGACGATAAGCGGAATCGTCTTCGTTCAAAATGACGAGGTCGACCGACAAACCTTTCAAGCGCCAGTAAGCGTGCGCCTGCACGATTTGCCGGACGAGATCAACTCGGTCAACATCCGTCGAATACAAAAGTAAAATCGGCAAATCGCCGGAAATGCCGAAGCTCCAAAGGTTGCGCTGGCCGCGCTGGTTGCGCGCGAGGACGCTCGGAATCGCGCGGCGCGCGGTCTGATTGTAAAGCAGCGAGCCGGCGAGCCGGCCGTAAAGCAGCGCCTCGACTTCGGTGGTGTTCAAGTGGCGCAACATGATCAAGCCGTGCGTCCACGCGAGTTCAAAGCAGCGGTCGGCGATGGTCTGGTCCTGATATTTTTCGACGAGGCCGACAATTTCTTCACGCGTCGGCGCGATGCCGGAAACCAAAGTGACCGTGGCGCTTTCTTTCGGTTCAAGTTTTAGGGTGCGACGGATTGAAGCGATGGGATCAAGCACGGAACCTTCGGTGTTCGTCAGCGGCGCAGAATGTTTCAACGCGGCGGGTGAAGATAAATTTCCGCCGCGACCAATGAATTGTGCGCGGTCGGTTTCAAATGAAGCGGTTCCGACTTCGTTGCCGTGAACCAAAAGCAGGTGGCCAATCCACGGCAATTTATCGTGCGACGCGCGCGGCCGGCGCGAGCAGAGAATCGCGTTTTGTTGCGGAACAATTTGCGTCTGGATAAAAAGATTGCTGAACGCCGGATGTGCCAGGTCCGCCGCGGCCGTGTTCAAAACAATTTCCGCGTAGCTGGTGACTTCGATGCTGCGCGGTTCGTCGGAGTGATTTGTGAACGTAATGCGGCGGACTTCCACGTCGTTCTCCGGCGAAACGGCGATCTCGGTGTGCGTGTCAATCTCGTGCAGGCGCGAACGGAATTCCGCGCGGCCCTGGCTGAAAATGGCCTCGTAACCAGATTTTGTTTCCAACGTCGGCTGGTGCGTCGGCGACCAGAATTCGCCGCTGTCCACGTCGCGCAGATAAAAAAACGTGCCCCAGCAATCGCGCGTCGCGTCTTCGCGCCAGCGCGTCATCGCGGTGTCGTTCCAGCGGCTGTAACCGCCGCCGGTGTTTGTGACCATGACGTGATACCGGCCATTGGAAAGGAGATGCACTTCCGGCGGGCCGATGTTCGGATCGGTGAACACGCGCATCGTCGCCTCGATCACGGGCGTGGATTCGCGTTCGCGGCTGGCTTCGAGTTCATGCGGATACAACACGGAAGTTTCGCGCGGCACGCGCTCGTGCAAAAGCAGTTCGGCGGATTTGAAAAGCAGATTGGCGTCGAACCGTCGTTGCATCGGACGATCCAGCAAGGCGTAGGCGAGCGAAAGCAGACTCATGCCTTGATGATGCGCCATAAACGAACGGACGACGGCGTGCGTCTGGCCGTTCGGCACGCGCGCCGCGGTGTAATCGAGTGCTTCGTAAAAACCAAATTTTCCGGCGGCATTTTCGTGACGCAACGTCTTGAGATTTTTGCAGGCTTCCTCCGGCGCGACCATCAAGGCCATGACCGTCGCATAGGGCGCAATGACCACGTCGTGCGCCAGGCCGCGTTTGAAACCGAGACCCGGCACGCCGAACGCGCGATACTGATAATTCGCATCGGTGTCGCGCAAGTTGTAGCCGGATTCGGAAATTCCCCACGGAACTTTAATCTGCCGGCCATATTGAATCTGCCGCGCGACGGCGGATTTGCAGGACAGATCGAGCAGCGTGTTTTCGTAAGTCGGCATGATGAGCATCGGCATGAGATACTCGAACATTGAACCGCTCCACGAAATCAGCGTCGGCTTGCCGCTGGCGGAAGTCAGCGAACGTCCCAGACGGAACCAATGTTTTTGCTCGATCTGTCCGAGCGCAATCGCGACGTAACTTGCGAGCCGTGCCTCGGACGCGAGCAAATCGTAGCAACTTGTGTCGAGCCGATGCAGGCTGACGTTGTAGCCGATCGAAAAAAGTTCGCGCGCCGGGTCATACAAAATCGTGAAATCCATCCGCGCCAGTTCATCGCAACGATGCGCCAGATTTTCCAGTTCGTTCAGCGTCGCCAGCGCCTTTTGTCCGGCGGCATCGAGCAAGGAACGCAAATCCAGCAATAGTTTTGCGAGTTCCCCGTTTTCCGGCGAACGGCGCGCGGCATCGCATAGATCATCCAGTTTCGCCAGCCAGCTTTGCGTTTCGTCGGCGAGCCGGCGCACGCTGATCGGCGCGCTGAGTTGTTCCCAGAATTTTGTCAGCTCCGGCGCCTTGTCCGAATTCAAATGGACCTGGAGCGGTTCCTGCAAATTCATCCACGGGAAAAGGGCAAGAATTTCCTCGCGCTGTTCGCGGCAGCCTTGTTCAAACATTTTCCGCCAGTTTTCAAATTCGCTGGTCGAGTCATTTTTCGCGACGGACAATTTCGTCGCCGCCTCAATCGCCTTGTCGAGCATTTGGCTCGTTTCCACCGGCGACGTTGGACTTTGCGCGAGCAGTTTTCCCAGGGCTTCAAAACTGGCCGCGGTTCCTGAATTGCGCGACTGGTCTTTCCAGACGCCGAGCGTGTCGCGCAGGCCGGCGATGATTCTGGTGGGGCTCCAGGTTTGATCCGCGAGTTCGAGCAATCCCGAATGCAGCGTCAACAGCAGACCGGCGAGGTTGCCGTTGTCCACGGTGGAAAGATACAGCGGTGCCATCGGCTTGAGCGTGTGCGTGTCATACCAGTTGTAAAAATGGCCGCGATAACGTTCCAGTATTTCCACCGTCGCCAGCGTGCGTGTGATTTTTCCCGTCAAGCCGCGCAGGGTGATGTAGCCGAAATCATGGGCGGACAAGGTGCTCAACAAGGTGAAGCCGATGTTCGTGGGCGACGTGCGCGGCGCGATGACGGCTTGCGGATATTCCTGAAAATTATCCGGCGGCAGCCAGTTTTCCCCGGCGGTGACGAACGTCTCAAAAAAATACCACGTCCGGCGCGCAAGTTTGCGGAGCTTGTGGATTTGCTCGCCGGAAAATTCCACGCGCTTTTCCTCGATGGGCAAACTGATCCACCACGCGATCGCCGGCGAAACCAGCCACAGCGCAAGAAAGCCAAAGATGATCCACGATGCTGGATGGCCGAGGTAGGAAAACAACGCCGACGCGCCCACCGCCAGCAACGGCGCGCAACTCATCGCGGCGTAAAAGCTTTGCAGCGTATCCTTGTCGTGACATTCGGAATCGCTGGAGGTTTGCCATTCCAACAAATGGCGGCGTGAAAAAATCAAACGCCACAGCGTGCGCGTCACGGCGTCGAAGCTGATGCCGGCATCGTAAGGCAGAAATGCGACGGTCAGAATCGCCTGGCCCAATTGGCGCGCGAACGTTTCACCGACATTTCGCCAATGCAAATAAAACGGGAGGTCTTTCGGCTTGCGTAAAAATTCCGTGACGACCGCCAGTAGCGCCGGCAGCACGATGATGGACAAAATTAAAATTCCCCACGCGCCGGAATTATCCGGAAACAGCAGCCAGCCGAGCAGCAGCAAACAAACCAGCGCGAACGGAACGAGGCTGCGGCGCAGATTGTCAAAGATTTTCCAGCGCGACAATCCCGTCAGCGGATTCTCCACGCGCCGCATGTCGAGTCCGGGCAGGCGCGGCAGCAACCACGCGGCGACCTGCCAGTCGCCGCGTATCCAGCGATGCCGCCGCCGCGTGTCGGCGCTGTAGCGCGAGGGAAATTCCTCGAACAGTTGCACGTCGCTGACCAGCGCGGCGCGCGCGTAGCTGCCTTCCAAAAGATCGTGGCTCAAAATCCGGTTCTCGGGAAATTTTCCGCCGACCGCGCGTTCAAACGCGTCCACGTCGTAAATACCCTTGCCGATGAACGAGCCTTCGTGAAAAACATCCTGATAAACGTCCGACACCGCTCGCGTGTAAGGATCAATTCCCGGATCACCGGAAAATAATCTGACGAACCGCGACCGCCCTGCGCTCGGCAAACTGACGGCGATGCGTGGCTGCAAAATTGTGTAGCCCTCGACGATCAAACCCTTTTGCGTGTCATAAATCGGACGGTTCAGCGGATGCGCCATTGTCGCGGCGAGCTGGCGTGCGGCGTCGCGCGGCAATTGCGTGTCGGTGTCGAGCGTGATGACATATTTGATGTGCGGCAGCGCGGAGAGGTCGCCGACAATTTTCGAAAAATGGTCCAGGCTGCCACCGCGCAAACTGCGGTTCAAATCAGCGAGCTTGCCCCGTTTGCGCTCGTAGCCCATCCAGATCTTTTCCCGGACATTCCACCGGCGCGGACGCTGGAAAAAATAAAAAATGCACGGCCGGTCGCTTTTGTATTTTTGATTCAACGCCAGAATGCCTTCACCCGCGCGCTTTAATAATTCATCATCGCTGGGATCATGTTCTTCCGCTGAATCGCAAAAATCGGTCAGCAGCGCGAAGAAAACATTGTCGTCGCTGTTGGCAAGATAGCGGACTTCGAGCGCTTCGAGCAGCGTCTCGACGCCGCGCACGCTGGCGAGCATCGTCGGCACGACGACCATCGTCGCGTCCGCCGACGGAATGCCTTTGGAAAAATCCAAGCGCGGCAGCGGCGATGGCGCGACGAAAATCGTGACAAACCAATTCACAAGGGACACGGCGAGCTGGCTCGTGCAAAGCAGCGCCAGCAGCGCGACCAAGCCGAGCATCCCGTTTGAAATTCCCATGGCCGCCGCGCGTTGCAAAAGCGGAATCGTCACGGCGAGGGTGACGCCGAGAATTCCGCCGAGATAAAATGCGAGCGGAAATGTTCGCGCGATGCGCGGCACAATGCTGTGGAGCGGAATCCGCATTTTAGCCGCGCGTTCCAAAATATTCACACCCTTGCCGGTCAGAAAAAATCCGACGTGCGCGAGACGGTCATCGGGATTGCCCGTGTTTTTTTGCGCGAGGCCAATCGCCAGGGTGGCGACTTCAAATTCAGTTTTTTTGCTGAAGCGCGCGATGCGTTCGATCGTGTGACGGTAAAAATCGCGCGTGGTAAAATCCATTTGCGCGTAAATGTTCGCCGGATCGGTGAGCAACGTTTGTTCCACCACGCTTTGCGCCTCGACAAAATCCTGCCAGTCCATCGCGTCGAGAAAGCGCAGACTATTGATGGAATTGCCCACCGAAGCTTGGGTCGCCGCCTGATACTGGCTTTCGCTTTGCACGAGTTGTCCGACCGTCAAGCCGTCTTCGGCCAGGCGTTCTTCAATCCAGCCGACCGCGAGTTTCACCGACGGCGATTTTTCCTGGATGCGCCGCAAGAATTCCGTGACGAACGCGCGGTTCAAGACCGGCTCCGAGCGTGCCATTTCCCCGACGACAATGATCAGGTGCGAAGGGTTTTTTTCCGCCACCGCCAAAATCTCATCCGCCCAGTTTTCCGCCGCGTCGCGGTCTTTGCGCACGGAATTCAGTCGCGCGGCCACGCGCCGCAGGTTTTCAATCAGCGCGAGCCGCAACATGATGGGAATTGCCCAGAGTTCGCCGAGCTTCAACGGAATCACTTCCTGATAACCCGCGACGAAGCTGGTCAGATGCGAAGCGTCAATCCGCCCGTCCGTATGGGAAACGATCTCCAGGGCGATCTCATAAACACGCGGGTAATCCGTCCATGGCCCATTGAGCAATTGCGGCAGTTCCCGGTTGAAGCCGCGCGGCAGATGTCGCTGTGCCGTGCGGATCTGCTCTTCAATCAGATGAAAATTGTCCAACAGCCATACTGCGGCCGGCGTGATGTGCCGGGTTTTTTCCACCTGCAAGGTCCGCTCGTTGTAATCGCGCAGGATTTTTTCGTTGGAGGTGAGTCGCGGCAGCAGCAGGTTCGGCCCGCTGCCATTTTTCACCCGGCGATTCTGCGCCAGATTACGCGCGGATTGCTTGAGCAGGTCAATGCTTAGCAGTTCGCCGCGCAGCGGTTGTTCGTCAGCCGAAACATCCGGCGCTTCTTTTTGTCCTGTTCGATTACGAATCAGAATATGTTCCAGATTCCTCATAGTTTGCGCGTCATTCCTGCGATGGAAGCTGGGGTGGCACACCACGTTCAGGACTCAAAGGAAGTCTTGCCCTGATTGACGCCCAGGACAATGGGGTGAAAACCCCATAGATTTCAAAATGCGCGCTTGAAACAAACTCCGGCGATTCGATCAAAAATATCATTCGCCGGATCTGTTTTGGCGGGAGAAGACCCCCAAAATTTATGGCACGGTTTTACCCTTTGGCAATTGATCGGTCCGGCTCATAATTCGAGTTATGCGAAACGGGCATTGATGAAAATTCCATCACTGGAAGATTATGAGCAACGGGCAGCGTGAAAGCTGCTAACAGAGAGGCGCACAAGATGGCGAGGAGTTTAAAATCAGATTTCAAGCGTCACGTGACGTCATGCGGCGAATTTCCAAATCATTGTAGCGCCTTCCCGGTAGATCATCTTCGAGATGGCGGAGTTGGCGGTTCCGCGAGAGTTGTTCCGGGCCATTCTGGAAGGGATTTCCTGCCTCTCGGTTGAAAATGTAACGGCAATAGGTCTTGAAACAGAGTGTGTTAAGCTCGGAACGGTAAAGCTTCCTCGTTCGAGTCCGATCCTCGTTTTGTTGATTTCTGACTACGGTACTTGTGCGGGCGCCAAACCGCGATAAAAGCGGCTGGCATAATTCTTCGCGTCGGTGTCAACGTATGTGAAGATCCCCGTGGCATCGGTCAGATTCGTACTAATGGACGTCCAGTTATGCATGTCGAATGAAGCCTCAATCACGTAAGTCTGGTTGGTACTCCCGGACAGGGTGATGGCCGGACCATTCGGCGTGGTGGAAATGGCAAGAGTGATGGGGTCGGGAATTATCGCCGGGAGCGGGTTGGGGACGTTGCCCGAGAAGTTGAAGTTAAGGGGAAAGGCGCCGCCGGAACCCACCATGGTGACCGAGATCTGATGGATGCTGCCGTCCGCGTTGGTTCCACCCGCAACAAAGCTGCCCAGGTCGAAGGAGACCAGCACCGGCGCCGTGGCCGCGCCGTTGATGGAGGGGATGCTCACGCCATACATATATTGACTTCCATTCTCGAGGACCAGGTCCGAATAACCTTCGACCTCCCCTTCAAAGGTCGCATTGCCGGTGTCAGTGTTCACCTGGTAAATGTCCGTGTTATCCCCGGTATTGCTCAAATACAGATTGCCATCGGAGTCAAAACGGATGTTCTGCGCGAGATTGAGGTTGTACGGGCTGCCGAAACTCCCGATAAAGGTTGATGCCCCGGTGTTGGGATCAATCTTGTAAAGGCCGTTCTGGGCCGCCCCGAACAAGGTTCCGTCTTTCGGGTTGAAAGCGATGGATTCAAGGCCGGGCACGTTCATTGATGCCACCGGAGTGACGGCCCCGCTCGTGCTGTCAAACGTTACCAAGGATGCGCCATTGTTTGCCAGGCCGTACAAGGTGCCATCCGGGGCATAGGCGATGTCATTATAGAGCGTCGAACCCAGATCGGCGATTTCGGTGAAGTTGCCGTTCATCAGGTTGATGATGCCGAACCCGTTGTCGCCCGTGTTGAATTCAACGGCATAAGCGTTGTTCTGCGCCCGAGCGGTCATGGTCAGGCTGCCGGCCAGGGCACCGACTAGTAACAGCATCCATGATTGTTTCATAATTTCCTCCCGATTGGTTTTCAAATTTTGCATCCGGTAACCGATCCGCTAATCCGTCAGAGTATTATTTAACAGAAATGTGCTAAAAAGTGATGATCAAGGGACACATTACGTGATTTGAGGGGTGGATTGCGCCCGGGGAGGGGTGGAATTCCGAACCTTTCGATCTGAAAGGTTTCGCCTGAGGCTTCACTTGACGAGCAATAAAGGGGCGGTCAAACCTACAGCCTGGCCGTTTCATCCGGATGGAGCTGAAGTATCCAACAAACAAAATCAGGTGTTCTCCCCATTGCTATTTGCATCCATGCAAGCGTTAATTGTCTTCATGCAAACAAACGATGTTAAGTCGGCTCCGGCGAACATCGGCAAGCTCATGGCTGAAAATGGCAGCAGCAATCGGACGCTTGTGGATGCGCTGGTCAATTCGCGCATATATCGCGATTACGAACGCGCGTTCAGCAATCTTACTGGCTTGCCGATGGCCCTCCGGCCGGTTGAGACCTGGCAACTGCCGCATCACGGCAAGCGCGAGGAGAACGCCCTCTGCGCCCTGATGTCGCAGAAAAGCAGTTCCTGCGCGGCCTGTCTGGAATTGCAGGGACGCCTGTGTCAGCAGGCCACCACCGAACCTCAAACCATGCGCTGCGCCTTGGGTCTTTCCGAAAGCGCCGTGCCGGTGCGAATGAGCGACCGGCTGCTGGGCTTTCTCCAGATCGGCCAGGTGTTCCGCAAAAACCCGACCGCCGCACAGTTTAAAAAAGTTGCCAGGCAAACGGAAAAATGGGGGATCAAAACCGACCGCGCCGCCCTTAAACGGGCATACTTTTCAGGCAAGGTGGTCACGCCAAAGGAATACGCTTCCGCCATCAAACTGCTGACCATCTTTGCGGAACAACTGGCCACGTTGAGCAATCAGGTTTTCATCCAGAACGGAAATGCGGAGCTGCCCGCCATCACCAAGGCGCGGGCTTATATCGAGGAACATCAGACCGAGAAACTCTCGCTCGGTCAGGTCGCCAAGGTGGTCAACATGAACGTTTTTTATTTCTGCAAGGTGTTTAAGAAAAACGCCGGCATCAATTTCACCGATTTTGTTTCACGGCTGCGGATTGAAAAGGCCAAAAATCTCCTGCTTAACCCGAATCTGCACGTCAGTGAAATAGCCTACGAGGTCGGCTTCCAGTCGGTCACTCATTTCAACCGCAAGTTCCAGAATATCGTCGGCCGATCGCCGACGAACTATCGGATACGACTTGCGACAATTTAAGGCTGTTTGCGAGGGTCCGATTGGGAAAACTCATTTGAGCCCCTTGATGCACGGCCGAGCCGGAATAAGGCACGAAGATGACTGAAAAAGTTTCGCCAGATTCTTCACCTAAAGTCACATCTGACGGGCAATAACGAGGGAGCAGGGGACAATGAGTGGGTGTTGAACGGGCATTCGAAGAATCAGCTTGAACCCCATAAAATAAGTCTAAAATTGGCCTTGTAACAGACTGTGTCAGGCTCGGATCGGAAAGGCTTCCTCCTTCGATTCCGAACCTCGCCTCCAAATTGAACCGATTCTGCGTTAACGTGTTACATCGACAGGGCGCCACAACGGGCACCAGATCGTGACGGGGGCCTAAATCAAGCCGGACCGCGCCAGCTCATCCGTTACGCTGTAACCAGCCAACCGGTCTCTGCCAACAATACCTGGCAATTAATGAAATATTTGGTTGGGTGAGTCCGTATTGGTATTATCGTTTTACCTTAAGTCAAAGAACGAATTCAAAAATCGGATGAAGCGAATCAGCGACTATTCAAAGTCGTGGGAGAATGATGTCACTTGTGTTCACCGCGTGCTTTACGAATGGCACCCTCAATCTTTCGCGCTTTCCGAACCGGAACAGCAAAAAGACCTTCAAATATGGCTGCAACGAAACCTGCCCGAAGTTCCCATTGCTCAATCCGAGATTGAAAAAGACACCCCGGACCTGGTCATTGAGGATTATCACATTATCCAGGTTAAATTGGGTTTTACGGAAGAAAGCCGTGCGGAATGTTACAGATGCATCGGGCAGTTGGAACGTTATCGGCAGAAGTGGGTGGATGCCAAGCATGGAGTGGTGTACTTGGTTGTGGTCGGGGAATCCCAGGCAGAATTTCAAGAAATGATTCACAAGGGGATTGAGCTGTTGAACCAGGGTCACATTGGTCGATACTTTTTTCTGGTTGAAAAATTCCCGGTAAAATTCCATGGCTGATGCCCCCCCATTTCATTCGGGGACACTCTTCCTCATGTCAACCCAGACATGCCGAATGCAGGTAATGACCGGCCGGCCGGTTCTGGAACTGCCACCGCATAAGCCACATCATTGAATTCGAAAGATTCCGGAAAAACCGGCGTCGCGGTGGCGACTGCTCTTGGGAAGCCGGCAGTGGTAGAAATGTTGACATAAGCGGTATTTGATTTGCGGACAGGGAACTTCCATATAAAATCCGCGTCGAAACCCATGGGACGGACAAATACAAAAAGGACGGGGGTGTATGGAACCGTGGTGTTGCTTGCGCTGGTCATAATCACGGTGATTGTGTTCCGGCACAAACTCGCAAGCGAGCTCGCCCGGGCCGGCGGCAGACGCGCCATGGCAAACCATCTGGCCGCACCGCTTGATCTTAACGACATTTCCGATGGATCCGCCTCCACTTTTCAAAAGTCACCCGTGTGGAAGGGTGCACCCATCGGATTTCAAGTGTTCGACCATGTGCCGCTCCAGATAGATGGGTTTCAGCTTCTTTGGGGATCGGGCAACGCGGAATCGGGAGCCGTCTTTCCCGAACAGGTTCTCGGAATCACCGTGAACCGCAGGTTTGAAACCCTCTACGTTTATCATTGCACCTTTTTCGGGTCGACCAACAATACGCCGGTTTATGATCTGGTGTTCCGTTATGACGACGATTACTCGGTGACCAACACCATCCGATACGGCGTTGACGTCATTGACTTCAATACCCGGGGCAGCATAGCAGACGCGGCTCCCACCGGCACCAATTCCAAGGTGGCCTGGGTGGGCGGGTCTTTCACACCGGACGGAAAGCGGCCGTTGTGTTTCATCCTGACTGCGATTGAAAATCCGAAGCCTTTTCTGCTGGTCAAATCCATTGATTTGTATTCCTGCAAAAACCGAAGCGCCGGCGTGATTCTGGCAATGACCACCGGCCGGTCCGGGCTGATGAAGTGAAGCCGCTTTTTGCATGCTGGCGGCGCAAGATTGCCCGCTACTGAATCGCGGGGCTTGACTGGCTTCCCCCGTTTGGCAAGGTGTTGCACCAGTAATGCCATTCAGGCGTCACAAGGACTATCTGGCGGACCGCCTTCCCGTGGAATGGCGGAAGCGATGCGATTGGATCAAGCGTTGCCTGTGTTATGCCAGCCGGCGGATCCCGGTGTGAAGCGACCCTCCCTGTTTGAGGAATTTTCCGCGAACCAGATTACCATTGTGACCAGTTGTGTTGTCCTTGCCGGGGCGGTGACGCTCAGAGCCATACTGCCTCCCTATGTGTCTTTGGGGCCGCTTTTTCTGTTTGGTTGTGCAATTCCCGCCGCGGTCATCAGCCGTCGTTGGGGAACATTCGCGGCGATACTCTGCTCGGTCACGGTGTCGCTGCTGAAGGTTTACTTGAGCCCCGGGCCGTTCCATGCCGACGTATTCTTCTGGGATGTCATAATGCGTTTCGTTTTTTTTGAAATTTATGTATTGCTCTTTGACTACGTCCGCCGTCAATCGAGTGTCTCGTCCGGAACCGACAGATAATGGCTTCACGCCGAAGCCAAAACCGCCGCCATTGTCCCGCCGACGCTGTGCGGACAAGGAGAAACGTCCGGTGGCCGATGAAAAAACTGCGGTCGGGCTGTTTCTGATGGTCTCTTGGGCGGCCGAAAGAGGGTCACCCAAGAGACGAATTTTAGAGGGCGACCGTTAAACCAGTGAGCTCGCCTCGTTCATGCGCGTTTTCTCTTTCTTGTCGGCGCATGCTGTGTCTTTTTCAGAACCACAACAGGATGTCTTTTTAACTGAAACGTCGCGGCCCATGCGCACCGTGCCGGTCTTCCTGGTCTTATCCGGGCATTTATCGTCTTGTAATATTGTCATATTGTTTATTGTTTTGGTTGATACTTGTTGTTTCTTAACGGTTTAAGATAACACTCCTCTGCATGGTTTCTATGGGGTCTTCACCCCACAGAGCAGGAGAATCGTGCTGCCATTCCCTTGGAAATCCGTGCGCTGGGATTGACCCGCTGCCGTTTCAGGGCATGGACGACCAGGATTGCGGCCAGCAGCGGCAGCCAGCCGGACTCAACAAGACTGGATGGCAAAATGCAGCATGCGTTGGGTCGGCCCGATGGTATTAAGCCAGAGCAAACCATGGCGGCCAGGTCTGGATTTGGTGCGACCGCCGCAGCGCAACCACCAGCTTCCCGCCCACGCGGGTGGGGGAATCAGCGCCCTCCGATATTGATTGAGCTTACGGCAATGGCGGGCCGACCTTGATGCGATAGAACTCCGCCGGCAGTGTTGCCGTGTTGGTGTCCGTCCACGAGAAAGGCATGGGCGGCGAGTTGGTGATGAAGAGCGTGCTCCAGTTAAGCAGGTCGGTGGACACCTGCACGGCATAGTCCGGTCCCGTCTGGCCGCTGATCTGGAATCCCAGGTGACCGCTGTTCAGCACAATTGAACTGGCGGCTGGCTGGGTTAGCGGATTGACGGTGATGGTGAAATTTTGAGTGGCGCTCAAGCTGGGTGACGCATTGTCGGCCACCATCAGTGAAACCGGATTAACCGTACTGGCGTCGGACACCGCCGGGCGCCAGGAGAACGCCCCGGAGCTGGTGTTCAAGCTGGCGCTGCCTGGCGCGGTCAAGAGGCTGAAGGTCAGGGTCGGGGTCGGCAGATTGGTGTCGGTGGCGCTGGCGGTGAAGGCCACCGTCTGGCCCACATTGACGGTCTGACTGCTGATCGGCGCCAGCGTCGGACCGGTATTGGTCGCCAGGAAACTGGCGCTGACATGGTCGAACACGGAGGTGCACAACAATGGATTATTATGCGAACACACCGCCAGGCCGACATAGGCATTGGCGGCCATGTTGATGTTGGTTGGCGAACCGATCAGGCTCCAGGAATTGCCGTCGGTGGACCAATAGGCCCGGAAGGTGGTGTTGGTGCGCGTCATCCGCACCCAGTTGGGGGCGGTCTGTCCGGCAACCACGGCCGCGGTCGTCTGGCTTGCGATGTTGGTCCGGAACAGGAACTCGATTCCCGCAGTCGGTTCCACGTCTACCGTCGCTTCCTGCGCATTCGCCAGGAGGGATGCCCGAATCATCACGGCAGCCTTGGCGTTGCCGGAGGTGTTTTGCACGCTCGCAACCCGGGCGCGGATGTCGCAGTTGGTGCTGACCGGGAGATAAACATAAACAAACTGGCAGGCGTCGGTGGTGCCCCAGATATCCGCCCCGGAACCGGCGATGCTGAATTGTCCGTTGCAGTACTGAACACTGCCCGCCGATCCCACAACCCCGACGTCGGCGTGCAGCCAGGGCGCCGGCTGAGCCCCGCCCGGCAAGGAGGCGGTGGCCTCGGTCGAGGGCAGGCTTTCGTTGCCGGCATTGGTGATGGTAACCACATAAAAATAAGGCTGGCAGGTGGCTACGTTGGTATCATTGTAATTGGTCGCGGTGATGGACGCGGCGATGATGTTGTAGGGCCCTCCGGTCACGGTGGAACGCTTTACGTTGTAATTGGCGCCGGCCGAGCCGTTCCAACTCAACATGATATTGCTGCTGCCGGCGGTCGCCGTCAGGCCGGTGACAATGGCTGCCGGCGTGGCGCTGACTTCGGCCGAATTCCCACTGGTACCGTTTCCATTGGCTGTGACCACATAATAATACGTGGTCAGGTTCGTGACGTTGCTGTCGAGGTAACCACAATTAACACCACCAATATTCCCGGCCAGGAGCGTGTAAGGCCCACCTTGGGTCGTGGCCCGCCACAGGTTGTAGGTGGTCGCGCCCGATACAATGTCCCAAGAGACCGTCACCTGCGTGTTTCCTCCCACGGCGGCCACTCCCGTGGGAGCAGCCGGAGCCGGCAGGGTGGCGGCTTCGGTAATGGTGATGTTGGTCGAAGTCAAACCCGAGGAAGTCGCCGTGAGCACAATGGAGCCGGGCTGGTTGGTGGATTGGACAATGACCTCGGCCAGTCCGTTAAACACCATGCGCTGGCTCGCCTTGTCCGCTTCGTGCGAACTGGGATTGCCGTTGCCCACGCCGATGATCGCACCGCCGCTGACGGAAAAATTGATGTTGTTGGTTGCCGTCGGCACCACGTTGCCCTGCGTGTCCAGCACTTCCACCGCCACCACCGATACGTCCTGGCCATCCGCCAGAATCGTGCTCCGGTCCGGCACCAGCGCAATGGCGGCAGGCGTTCCGGTGGTCACCACGTTGTTGGTGATGACCGGCAAATTATTGTTATAGCCAATGGCTTTGAGTGTTCCCGAAGCGTAAGCCACATTCCACGCAACATGACCCTGCGTGTTGAGCGTTTGCTTTCCCTGGCTGACACCATTGACGAATAATTCCACCGCCTGGCAATTGCCATAGGCCCAGACAATGACGGTCCCGCCCGGCGCGGTCCAATTCCAGTGCGGAAACACATGCAACACCGGCTTGAGCGTCCAGTTGGCTTGATAATAGTAGAACAAATCCTTCGGGAAACCGCACGTGTCCATGGCGCCGAAATGTGAATTGATGCAAGGCCAGTTGTACGGCGTCGGTTCGCCGCGATAATCAAATCCCGTCCAATCGAACCCGCCCGAAGCCCACGGCCGGGCAGTGTAAGTTTGCCACCAGTATTCCGCCGTCTCACCCCAGCTCACCGGGGTGGGAACACCCGAGTTCGTGATGTAGTCGTAGGAGGCCACGTAGCCGTTGGTCGTGTCATTGGTGTAGATGCCGCGCGTGGTCACCGTGCTTCCCACTTCCGTGCCGATGATGGGCACGGTTGGGTTGCCGGGGTGATAGGAGTCCAGGTTGCCGGGGATGTTGTAGTTGAGACCCTTAACGTCCAGTACATACGCAAACGTAACGCTCGACAATGAGCCATTGATGGCCGCGGTGCACAACCGCGTGGTATCCAACGAATGCACCAGGTTCTGCATCGCCTGGATGACGCCCGGGCCCTGTGAACTGCCTTGCATGGTCCATTCTTCATTGCACAACGACCAGCAAAACACACTCGGATGATTCCGGTCACGCAGCACCATGCGTTGCAGCTGGCCCAATGATTCCGGGTCCGAACCCATGCGCCGGGTTTCGTCCAGCACCAGCATGCCCAATTGGTCGCAGGCGTTCAACAGTTCCGCCGTCGGCGCGTTGTGCGACGTCCGATAGGCATTGCAACCCATCTCCTTCAATTTCTCGATCCGAAAATATTGCAGCCGGTCCGGCAGCGCCGAACCCACCCCTGCCATGTCCTGATGGTTGCACATGCCCTGTATCTCCACGTGCTGCCCGTTGATGAACACTCCGTTGGTCGAATCAAATCGCACCGTCCGGATCCCAAACGGCGTCGTGTAAACATCCGCCGCCACCGTCTGATTGCTCACCGTCGAAGCCAGATTGTACATGTAAGGTGTCTGCAGCGACCACAGGTTCGCGTTGGCCATCGCCACCGTCTGCGTCACCACCAATCCCTGGCCCGCAGCCAAACTCAGATTGGATGTCACCGCCGTCACTGCGTTGCTGTTGGCATCCAAAATCGTCGAGGTCAGGCTCGCGCTGACCGTCGAGCTGCCACTCTGGTTGGTCACCGTTGTCTGGATCGTCAGGGTGGCGTTAGAACCGGCCAGTGAAGTCGTGGCCACGTATGTTCCCCAGTGCGCCACATGCACCGGATCCGTTTTCTCCAGCCACACGTGACGATAAATGCCCGACCCTTCGTAAAACCACCCTTCAAACCGGCTCGCGTCCACCCGCACCACCAGCACGTTGGTACCCCCTGCAATCACGTTGCCCGTCACGTCAAACGATATCGGCGCATAACCGCTGACGTCCCGCCCAATGCACCGCCCGTTCAGCCAGATCAATGCGTTCCGATATACCCCGTCAAATTCCAGCCACATCGTCTTGCCCGCATCCCCCGCCGGCAAAGTGAACGTGTGCCGATACCACGCAATCGAGTTCGTGCTGGTCCCGCCGTTGACCCCCGCCTTGTAGCCGTGGTTCTGAGCCATGTTTTGATCGAATGGCTGTTCCACCACCCAATCATGCGGCAGATTGAGCTGCCGCCACGCGCTGTCGTTGTAATTGGTCTGCACATACGACACATTCTCCCCCGCGTGCGTCGCCACCGGATCCGGCCGGGATGCCTCCAGCGTCACTTCGGCGGTGGCGTCCTGCAGCTTCGTCAGGTCCCCAATCTCGTTAAAGACCGTCACATTCGTCGTCACATCCACCGGATCTCCAATCGAAAATGTCCAACCCGCGTCCAGCAGGTCCCGCTCACGTGCGCCCGCACTGGTCAGGCTGGCACCAGCCAAAAAACACAAAAGGCTCAAATACCTGAGCCATTTGATTGATTTTCCGGAAAGAAAAGGGAACGGAAGCGGTTGTTGCATAGAGATATGACGTTATTATTGATAAATCCATTCCCCGCCATGCGCATTTTTCGGGGGAACTTGTTAATTAGTCTAATCTAAATGCCATTCCACAAAAGTCAAGCCGGATTTCTGTTAAGTATCTGACCTGATGCAACTAAGGACAATTCGCCGCAACGCCGGCGGTCTTGTTGTCATGCCGCTGGTGTCCAGGCTTTCAAAATTCAGGTAGTGGTAAGGTTTAAATGGAGCGCGGAGCATTGCTCCGCCAGCGTAAAACTTGGTTCTCGCGGAGCAATGCTCCGCGCTCCGAAAACCGCAAATTGTACCACTACCAAAATTAAAGAAAACAACCAGGCACTTGCCTTATGATTTCCATTCCCAATGAGGCGAGCGTATTTTGGCCAATGCCTCCTTGACCGTCAGCCCGCGCGAAGCCACGCTCCGGTACTGCTGCCGTTCCGCGTTCCATCGCTGCAACTCCTGCTCCGTCAGCCGGTGTGGATTGCGGTAGCCGACTTTCTGCCCCAGCAGCAGCACCAGATAGCCGCCCACGCCAAACTGCGTCGCCTTGCCAAGGGTTTGTCCCAACCACATGCTCGGACCGCTTTGCCCGTAAACTTCCAGGAAAGCCGCCGCCCCTGCCAGGTCCGTTTCCTCGTGACAGCGCCGCCAAAAGGGCGTGTCCAGCCGGTGGTTGAACTTGTAGTGCACCGCCAGAAAGTCCCGGACATCATCCCACGTCCTGGCCTGAAAGGCATTGAATTGCTGTATGCTCGTAGGCGGTACTTCGCGGTCGCACTCCTTGAGAGTGTCTGTAATGGTGATGCACTCGAGCGCGATGCCGCCCAAAGCGGTGGCTTCGAGCGGTTCGACAAAGCCCGCCGCGTTTCCCACCGCCACCACATTCTTCACCCAGCTGTTGCGATAACGTCCGGAAATGAAGCGCACCATCCGCGTCGGCCCGACCTTCGGATTCTTTGCCCGGAACTCCCGTTCCGCCTCTTCGTCCGAAATGAAAGCCGAACTGAACACATAGCCACGGTTGATCCGGTGCTCGTGCTCGATCTGCCAGCACCAGCCGCAGTTCATCGTCTCACACGTTGTGTAAGGCTTGATCACCATGTCTTCCGGATCCTTGCGATCCCATCCCCCTACCACCGCCCGGTCGCAGAACAGGCTTTTGCTGTAACTGACGAACGGCTCGCCCAGGGTCTTGCCCAGCAACAACGAGCCAAAACCGGACGCGTCCACGTACAGGTCGGCCGTCTCCCTCCGTCCTGAGCGCAGCAAAAGGCCGGACACACCGTCATCGTTCTGTTGAACCTCCTGCACGGTGTCATCGAGGATGTTCACCCCCAACGCCGCGGCAAACTCCTCCAGGAATCGAACAAACTTCTCGTTTTCGACATGATAAGCGATGCGGGTGTGAAAGATGGGACCGCCGTTGGGCGCTCGCTCGAAAACCCGGTCCTGGGACATCAACGCGGAAACCAGGTCCTCATTTTCCATGTCGTCCCAGCAATAGTACGCCTTGCCCATTTCCGTGCCTTTCACTTCATCAAGCAACTGGCGGGAGAAGGCGTAATTGAAATAGGGCCGCGAGCCCCACAAAAACCGGAGTCCAAGTTTCCACGTGGGTTGCGCCGTGGCGAAAAATTTCTTGTAATTCATTCCGAGATAATTGTGAAGAAACGCGGTCAGGACCGGGGTTGATCCCTCGCCGACGCCGATGACCCCAATGTCTTTGGAGCGAATGATGGTGACCTCACGGTCGCGCAACTTGCTTTTCAACGCGAGGGCGGCCATGAAACCAGCGCTGCCGCCGCCCAGGATGATGATTCGCTTGATCATGCTGTCGCTAAGGCCGAAACCGGCTGTTCAATCCGAGGCGGTCTTTGTCTCTACGCAACGTGATAGTGTGCCGTAGCACCGTGCCATTTCGGAAGTTCTTGATCAGAATGCTACAATCGAAGCGAAGGTTTCGTAAAGCATTTCCGCCACGCTGGAAAAAAAATGCCCTCGATTTTGCAATCGAGGGCTGTGTCCGACAAATTACTCAATCAACCGCTCAGGCGCGACGGCGGCGCAACCCCAACACGGCACCGAGGGTGCCAAAGCCCAACAGGGCGAGTGTGGTCGGCTCCGGCACGGATGACAGCTCGAACACATAGTCGTAGCCGAGCGGATTCACAGTATTGCCGTAGGTTCCGGAAACAGAACCGTTGTTGAATGCATCCCCACTCCCAATTTGGGGGGTAAGGCTTTCGCTAAGTCCATACCATACTCCACCGCTCGGGAAGTTGCCCAGAGTGCTGCTATCAAACGTCAAACTAAACTCATAATTCCCCGGTCCCAGCGAAAGGCCACTGGCGAGATTGAACGTAAGAAAGTCCGTGTTGCTGGTTGGGGCGAAACCGGTCACTGATTCAGAGGCAATCGGGGTGACGGTGCTTCCGCTGACACTGCCGATTTGGATATCCCACTTTAGCAACGGTTGCAAGCTTGCCTGAACGAGGGAACCCTGGTAATAATCGTATCCAACTAGTCCACCTGCCGTATTAGGACTAGACGAAGAACCCGTCCAATAGCCGGCATCACCGTTTCCTTTAACGGTTACCGAAGCCAGAGTCTGGGCGCTCCCCAACGTAAAGAGTTCACCAGGATTAACGGCGTTCAAATAGTCGTGGGATGAGGCACCAGGAGAACCGCTGGTAGAGCCACCAACCAACTGTGAAAGCCAGACGCCGGCCACAGGGGCGGTAGCGCTTTCAGAAATGGTTTGAGCCAAGGCGCTGGAACCATAGCCGGCCATGACGGCAGCCACTGCCAGCCAAATGGCACGGTTGTTCCTTAAGCAGGAGTGTGAATCTAAATGTGTTTTCATAGTTTGGGTTTGTGTTTTTACAGTGTTTCTACGACTAAGCTTTGCTCATCGTGATCATTCAAATGCTAGCACCCGCCTTTAAATGAGTCAAGAATAATTTTACATCTATTGCATCTTGAACAACAAGATAGTTCTAGTTAACTTGTCTAATGCGAATTTAAGAGAGTGGGTTGATTTTATTAAATTTGTAATCAACGACTTAGGTGTATAAAATTATTATGCAATCCCGGCCAAGCCATGCTTCGCAGCTGTTGATTTATTCTCTTTCTTCTAATTTTCCAATTGGTCCGGTTGTCCCGGCTTTGCCCCGTTTTGTGCTCAAGATGGTGGATTTTAGGGTGTTTTCCGGCAAACCAGCCAATCACCTGTTATTTAGACCGTCCAACTCCGATGCCCGTCAACACGTTCCTGCAACGCCGTGGGTCCTGCCATGTTCTTTGCAGAGATTGCTTGCGCAAAGAGTATGGGCATCTAAATTTGGCCACTAATGAAACAACCACAGTTGGTTTCCCCTGTTTCCTTGAATCAACTGGTTCAGGCGGCAAATGAGGCCTGTAATCGCTATGATTTTCAACAAGGTATCGGAATTCTCGGGCGCGCCTGCAAACTCGATCCGGCCAATTGGCGGCTCCGGTTCCTGTTGGGCCGCATTCACTGTTTAAATTGCGACTACGCGGCGGCCGGGCTCTGTTTTAAACAGGCTGTGCTCATTTCACCACAGAAAGCGGAGGCTATGTTACTCGCCGGGCGGCTATACTTTGATTTCGGCAAATCCCAAATGGCCGAAGATTACTTCCGACGCGCGGTCGAACAGAAAGATACCACGGCGGATACCATCGCGAGACTGGCGGAACTGTATGAGCACCTTCACCGCACGGAAGATGCCACCGCCATGGTCGAGCGCGCCCTTCATTTGGACAACGCCTGCCCTTTGGCCCGCCTGACCCAGGCAAAATTGCACCGGCAGGCGGGCCGGCTGGTCGAAGCCGAACAGATATTGCGCCCCTTCCTGGGGGCAGCCGATCGGGAAATGCGGGTTCTGGGCTTCTATGAACTGGGGGGGATTTATGACCGTCAGGGCCGTTATGACGACGCCATGACCGCATTTTTGGAGGCGAAGGCGCTGTTGAGCGTGGACGCGCCGCCCCTGGTCCCACAATTGCAATCAATGCTCAGCAAGATGAAGGAGATGCGAAACAACGTTTCGGCTG
This sequence comes from uncultured Verrucomicrobiae bacterium, assembly GCA_963762585.1. Lineage (GTDB taxonomy): Bacteria > Verrucomicrobiota > Verrucomicrobiia > Limisphaerales > UBA11358 > UBA11358. Next base: position 36,865 of record CAVXLF010000015.1, on the reverse strand, counting down.
AAATGTTACAGCGTTGGTTCGATTTGGGCCGGGAACTTCAACCGGCCCATCGCCTGGCATTCCTGGGCGGACATGCCCGTTCCGGGACAACCTTGTTGGAACAGGTGCTTGATTCGCACCCCGACATTGTCTCGGCGGAAGAAACGTTTATTTTTTATCATCAGGCCTACGGTTTACTCAAGCGCAGTTTGCCGCAAGAATCATCCATCCTGGCGCAACTTGAAGCGGCGCAAACCGGAACTCTGCGTCAGGCTCGCAAGAACTATTTTCGTTCGATGACCATGCACCTCGGCCAGCCGGTTGGTCATCGTCTGCTGATTGACAAAAATCCCGGTTTTCAGGAGTTTATAATTGGCTTTGTCCGCTTCTTTCCGGAAATAAAACTGATAGTGGCATTGCGGGATCCCCGCGATGTCGTCATGAGCGTTTTCATGAGACCGATTTGGCCCCTCACCACCATCGGTTTGACCTCTCTGAACCTTGGGGACACCGTGGGAAGCTACGCTCGGAAGATGGGAATGTGGCTGACGGTAAAACCGCTGATAAAAAATCCCTTTCTCGAAGTGCGCTACGAGGACACAGTGAACGACCTGGAATCCGTGGCGCGCCGGACGCTGGATTTTCTGGGCGTCACCTGGGATGCGCGCGTGCTCGCCTTTAATGAACATGCCCGAAAAAAAATGGTGCGCTCACCGACCTACTCGGACGTGGCCCAGCCTATTTATAAGCGCGCCGTCGGGCGCTGGCGGAATTACCAGAAATATCTCGAACCTCATCTGGACAAACTCGAGCCATTAGTCAAGGCGTTCGGGTATGAATAATGGGGAATGCGGCAGGCATTCGACCTGCAGTCAACTGGCTTTGGCCCTGAATTCTTGGCAAATCTCTCTCTTTGACACTTAAGTTGCTGATTTAAAATCAGTTGGTAAATCGGGTTGCCATCGCATTTCTCGCATAAAAAGCCCCGTCAGAATACTCAGTTTTTTAAAAAACTGAAAATAAACCACTTGCAACGCCTGCCTGAGTAGTTTGGCGTCCCAAGACAAACCATATATTGTTGCAACAAAGGCAATATAAGATTACATGCTTTATACTAACAATATTTTAAGCAAATATATTGACATCGCAGATGGAATCTTTTAAATTACCTCATCGCGGCAGGAAAACAGTGCAAACGAAAACAGTGTAAAAACAGTGTAAAGTAACATAGGAAGCAAACTCAAAAATATGAAAAACTATCATCAATCCTCTTTAAGAAACAATGGTGCCATCTGGTTGACAGTGGCCGCTGTCATGGCCGGCTATGGTTCCAGTGCCTTGGCTCAAACCATCTCTGAAAGCGCTACTGCCCCTGTTGCCGGGGTCTGGCTTTCGCAGTTGGTTGGTGGCTCTACCAGCGGTTCTCCTGGCTCCGGATCGCACGACTATTTGAACGCCGTTAATCCTGGTGAGCTCTTTACGTTGGGGAGCGCCCAGACTCTGGGTTCGGTAACCGTTAAAGGAAACGGTGACGATGGCTATTGGACGGGTTCTTCGGGGTCAGTTGCTCAGACTTGCGGTGAGTGGTATTGGCAGCCTTCACTCGTTCATCCAAGCTTGTCAACCTTTACTAAAGTGGGATATCCAAATTGGCAGTGTCAGTGGAAGCACCATCACCCCGATTGCCACTGAATCAGTGACAGGTTACGCCCCAACCAGCAGTTCGGACTTTCTTACGTTCAACCTCGCCAGTGCCCTTTCGCTGGGACCGGGGAATTATGAGTTTAGTTTGACGTTTGATAGCAGCACTCTTGCCAACTTCCCAAGCGGTGGAGCATGGTATGGACTTAGCGAAAGCCTTACGCCCCAAATTGGGGCCGGGGGTGCATTCAACAACGGTGCCGTTTCCGGAACGTACGGCAATACTGTGAGTACGCTCGGCTACGACTACGTGTTCGAGCTGTCATCCGTGCCGGAGCCGACCACACTCGCCCTGTTGGGCTTTGGCACCCTCGGTGCCGTGTTGGGGTTGCGCCGCCGTCGCGCCTGAGTGATTCATCAGAGATTTCAAACACAACCGGAGGGAATTTCCCTCCGGTTTTTTTGTTTATACGGCTGGTTCAAGACGCTTCTCATTTTGTGTTTTTTGGAGCACGGAGCATTGCTCCGCAAGCTGCAAAACCTGGTTTGGGCGGAGCGATGCTCCGCGCCCCGGCCAAACCATCCCGTCGCTTTTTCCTGGCGCACCGGGTGATTTCCTCGTTTTGTGATTGAATGGCGGGCCGTCTCCTTTTATTAGAGTGCTGCCCAATGAACGTGCCTTTACACGAAGCTTTTGCACCAACCCGGCGGACGGCGTGGTTGAATTGGTGCATCTACGCCTGTTTTTTCCTGTCCGGCGCCACTTCATTGATTTTCGAAGTGCTGTGGAGCCGCGAGTTTGTCACTGTTTTTGGCAACAGCTCGTATGCCATCAGCATCGTCCTTTGCGCCTATATGGCCGGGCTTGGCCTGGGGGGATTGGCGGGCGGCCGGCTCGCGGATCGGATGGAACGCCGGACGATGTTTTTCGGCTTGTTTCAGGCGGCGATTGCGGTTTGGGCGCTGGCGGTTCCCTTCTTGTTGGCTCAGCTTCGAGACGTAACGCCTGACTTGTCCACGTTGTTTTCGGACTCGTTGTTGGTCAGCACGCTGATTCGGTTTACCTTGTCCTTTGCGATCCTGTTGGTGCCGTGTTTTCTGATGGGCGCAACGTTCCCGCTGCTGGCACGGGAGCTGACGAGGTCGGACCAGTCGATTGGCCGGCGCATCGGAGCGTTGTATTGCTGGAATACGCTGGGTGCCGCGTTCGGTTGCCTGGCGGCGGGCTTTTGGATGATTGACACGCTCGGTCTGCGCCTGACCAACCTGACGGCGGTGGGGGTCAACGTGGCCGTCGCCGTTGCGGCGTTTGCATTGTCGGGGCCGATTGGCCGCGCGGCAGAGCTTGAACCGGCAGATGCGACTCCATCCGGAGCGACCGGCCAGCCGAAACCGCCGGAGCCGGTCGAATTAAAACAGACAACCGCGTTGGTGCTGTTGGTCGTGGGATTTCTCAATGGGGTGGTCAGCCTCACGTGCGAGGTTTTATGGGTCCGCTACCTGTTATTCCTGAGCACCAAGGCTTATGTGTTTCCAACGATTTTGTGCGTTTACCTGCTCGGCTTGGGGCTGGGTGGCTTGGTTTACACCATCTTGCAGCGCCGAATCGGGCTTTCAACCCGCGCACTCGGGATCATAGAATTGTCCCTGGCTGTTTCGGTGCCGGCGATGTTCGTGGGCAGCGCGCTGATATTTGCCACCGGGCCGCCGGAACCGTTGTCGGTCAAGGGCATGGCCCTCCTGACGGTGTTCCTGCCAACGGTACTCATGGGCGCGGCCTTTCCGCTGTTGTGCAGCGTTTACGGGCGGCATGTGGGGAATCTTGGCCGGCGTGTGGGGCTGCTCTATGCGCTCAATACCGCGGGCGCGGTCATGGGATCGCTCCTGCCGATATTCGTGTTGGTGCCGTGGATCGGAATCCAACGGAGCCTGTTGCTGGCTTCCCTGCTGTACGGCGGCATGGGGCTGGCACTGTTGGTTTGCGAACGGCCGCGAACGAACCGGTTGATCCCAATTGCCGCCGCGGTGTATGGCGTGACGTTGCTGGTTTTTCTTGCTGCGGTGCCTTCGAACTTGTGTCAACGCGTGTTTCTGGCCAAGGACTTTGGGCTCGCCATGAACACTGACATTCTTTATTGCCAGGAAGGCCGCACTGGCACAGCCACCCTGGTGCGCGACCGGGGGAACGATTGCAAGACACTCTGGTTGAACGGAAATTCCGAGGTGCCTTTGGGATATAGCGACGTGATATGCTTCAAAATGCTTGGAGATTTGGGCCCCATGCTTCAAGCCAGACCGGACGACGTCTTGATGATCTGTTTCGGAGGCGGCATTGCCGCCGGAACAACCACTTTGATGCCTGAGGTAAAGTCCCTCACGATCGTGGATATGGAAAGCTGCATGGTGCGGGCCGCAGAACTGTTCTCGAAGGAAAACAACGGCGTGCTGCAAAACCCCAAAGCTCACGTGGTGATTGACGACGGCCGCAATTACATCCTGACCGCGCCGCGCAAATGGCCGGTGATCGTTTCCGATTCCACGCATCCCAAGAGCGCGGACAGTTGGGTGCTTTATACGCGGGAATTCTACCAGTTGGTGCATGATCACCTGACCACGAACGGAGTCTTTGTCGAATGGCTGCCCCGGCACGGGTTGACCACGGCTGAATACAAGATCATCGTGCGCACCTTCCTGGCGGTGTTTCCCCACACCAGCCTATGGGTTACCCAAGGCATGGACGCGCAAGGGAGCTGTGTGCCCTATACCCTGCTGGTCGGGACCTCCCAGCCGTTGAGCATCGATGTTGCCAAACTTGGAGCACAGCTCCGGGAGGAACCCGTGCGGCGGGATTTGGAGCCGTACGGACTCGACACCCCGGCGGGCTTCCTCGATTCGTTTCTCTGCTCGGAAACCACACTCCGGCATTGGGTCGGGGAAGGACCGATCAACACCGACAATCTTCCTTATACCCAATACGAAACACGTTACTCCAAGGGTGAAAAAAACCAGCCGGCGGAATTTATCGAGCCGATGGAGGACATATGGCCTTGTCTGACCAACCTGGGATCGGAACCGTCCGCGGAACAATTGCACACGGAACTGGAGCTGCGGGCCAAGGCCAATCGTCTGTCCCTGCTTGGCCGCTGGCAGGAAGCCAATGCTGTGCTGCCACAGGACGTGCGCTACCGGGAAATGCGCCGTCTTTACGATGAACAGGGACCGCGTTACCGGCAGGCGCTGCTGAAACTGTACTGGAACGATCCCAACGCCTTGGTTTCCCTGATGGGTTCCATGGCCGCCGGCCCCCCCGATCCGGCGGATCTTGAGTTGATTGCCAAACGGGCGATGAAACTTGATCCCGACAACGTTGCCGCGCTGAATTACCTGGCTTCAGAGGACATCGTTTACGGCAACGTGACTGAAGCGGATGATTATCTCCGGCGCGCGCTTCGCGACGACCCCCGGTCCGAGAACACGCTCAACAACCTTGCGGTGCTGTTGGAAAGGACCGGGCGCCACACGGAAGCACTGGAGGATTGGCACAAAGCCGCCCTGGTCTCAAACAGCCCGAAGGCGGTGGACATGTGGGGGTTCTGCCTGGCCCATGAAGGGCGCATGGACGAAGCTGCCCAGTGGATGAAACGCGCCATCGATCTTCAACCCGCTTATATTCCGGCCCGGCTCCATCTCGCCTTGCTGTTGAGCGTCACCGGGCACGGATCCGAAGCCATCCCCCACCTGCGCTATGTGTTGAAAATGGACCCCGGTAACCAGGACGCCCTGCAACTGTTGGCGAAGGTGCACGGGCCATAACCCCGGTGTTTCCGGGAAGGCTGTTTCCGGGCGCCAGCGGATTCGAATTCGGAGTTTTGGTACGCCAGAAGTTCCTGGTGACGGCACCGCTGGCGATTGTAGATCGGGCAGCCCGGTGTATGGCGAACAGCGCGGGGCGGTGTTGTGCGATTTTGACGGGGACGGACGGGTGGATTTGGCGGTCAACCAGAATGGAGCGGAGATCAAGCTGTACCAAAATGTGCCGGGCAAACCTGGTTTGCGCGTGCGGCTCAACCGGCCGCCCGGAAACCTCGACGCAGATCTGGGTCCGCTGACCCGGTGGCAAAACCAACACCAGCAACCCCCCGGCGGGAGCCAGGGAAATCACCGTGGACACCGGCGGCGCGGTGAAGTTGAACCAAACCGGGGCGCTTTCCCGCGTGCTGAAAAAACTCGCGGACAGGCTGCCCGCGCTCCTATTTTCTCCTAGTGCATCTGGCTCATTTGCGGCTGCGGGATTTTCGCAATTACGCGCGGTTGGACGCGGAATTCGCGCCCGGCTTTCACCTGCTGCTGGGCGACAACGCCCAGGGCAAGACGAACATCCTCGAAGCGGTTTATCTCATGGCCACGCTGCGCTCGTTCCGGGGCGTCGGCGGCGCGCAGATGATCCGGCACGGTCAGCGCGGCTACTTCGTCGGCGGCACCGTGGTGGCCCAGGGCGCGCGCGAAATCAAAATGTTCTGGTCGGCCAGCGAGCGCAAGCTGGCGCTGGACGGACGGCCGGTGAAAAAACTTGCGGATTATCTTGGCGTGTTGCGCACCGTGGTCTTTTGCATCGAAGATTTGCAGCTGGTCAAGGGCGCCGCGCGCGCGCGCCGGCGCTTTCTCGACCTGCTGCTGGCCCAGACCCGGCCGGGCTACCTTCCGCTGCTCCAGCGCTACCTGCGCGCCGTCCGCGCCCGCAATGCGCTGCTCAAGCAACGCGCGCCGGACGAAGCCGCGCTCGACAGCTTTTCCCAGGAACTTGTCAGGCTCGGCGACGACATCATCCACGCCCGTCATGAACTGGCGCCGAAGTTTTCCCCGCTGGCGCGGCTGGCTTATCGCCGCATTTCCAATGACGCCGAGGAATTGCGCATTGAATATCAGCCGAGCGTAAAGCGGGATTTTGCCGTGGAACTGGCGCAATCGCGTTCCCGCGAACGGACGTATCGTTCCACGCTCATTGGGCCGCACCGTGATGATTTGCAATTGCTGCTCAACGGGAAATCCGCCGCGCAATTTGGCAGCGAAGGCCAGAAACGCACGCTGGCCATCGCGTTGAAAATGGCGCAGGCGGAATTGCTCGCGGGCATCCACGGTTCGCCGCCCATCCTGCTGATTGACGACGTGATGGGTGAGCTGGACGTGAAACGGCGCAGCGGTTTCCTGCCGTTGCTCGAACAGGCGCGGAAAGCCAGCGGCCAGGTGTTCATGACCGCCACCGAGGAAAACTGGCCGGACGAACCCGGCGGGGTTCTGCAACGGTGGGAAGTCAATGCCGGAACGTTGAAAAGAATTTCAACACCCAACATCGAACATCCAACAAACAACATCCAATGAATCGGATTCGGCGGCCCCATGGATGTTGGATGTTGGATGTTGGATGTTCGATGTTTTCCCATTAAACTCCCGTCATGCGAATCTTGTCAGGCATCCAGCCCAGCGGCGCGCTGCACCTGGGAAATTATTTCGGGATGATGCGGCCCGCCCTCGAGTTGCAGGAACAGGGCGAGGCGTTCTATTTCATCGCGGATTATCATTCCATGACCTCGTTGTTCGACGCCGCGCAACGCCGCCGGAACACCCTGGACGTGGCGCTGGATTTTCTGGCGTGCGGCCTCGACCCGAAACGGACCGTTTTCTTCCGCCAATCCGACGTGCCCGAAGTGACCGAGCTGGCGTGGATCCTTTCCACCATCACGCCCATGGGCCTGCTGGAACGCGCGCACAGCTACAAGGACAAAATCGCCAGGGGCATCGCGCCGAGCCATGGTCTGTTTGCCTATCCTGTGCTCATGGCGGCGGACATTTTGATTTACGACTCGAACGTGGTGCCGGTCGGACGCGACCAGAAACAGCACGTCGAAATGACGCGCGATATCGCCGTCAAATTCAACGAGCAATACGGCCCGACGTTCGTGATTCCCGAACCGCAAATCCGCGACGAGGTCGCCGTGGTGCCCGGCACCGACGGCCAGAAAATGAGCAAGAGCTACGGCAACACGATTGAAATATTCGGCGACGAAAAAGCCATCCGCAAAAAAATCATGGGCATGGTCATGGACAGCCGGACGCCGCAGGAACCCAAACCCGACGCGGACAAAAATTCCGCGATCCAACTGCTCAAGCTCGTGGCGCCGGCGGCGGTGGCGAAGGATTTTGAAAACCGCCTGCGCGCCGGCGGCCTGGGCTATGGCGATTTGAAGAAGGCATTATACGAGCATTATTGGAATTACTTTGCGGACGCGCGCCGGAAACGCGCGGAACTGGCCGCCAGCCTGGGCGAGGTCCGCCAGATTCTGGCTGACGGCGCGGCGAAGGCCCGTCCGCTGGCGCAGAATGTTTTGCAGCGGGCCAGGGCTGCCAGCGGGCTGGTTTGAAGGGTTTCTGGCACATGACTTGCGGTATCCTCCGCATGGCCAAGAAAACCAGTTTGCCGAAAACCTCGCTACAAACTCGCTCCCATGGCGAAGCGGCAACCCAGCAGCGCGTGTCCCAGCCGGCGGCGTTATGCCTGATGCAGCTTCGCTCGCACGTGATGCGTATTTCCATGTCGAAACGCCGGTTGCAGATTGCCATCGAAAATCAGGCCGAAGGGGAGCTTCCCCAGTCGGTCAAAATCAAGCACGCTGACTAAAATTTAGGCACGATTTCACGCTCCAGGCTGTTCGGTTTTTGGTCCACAAACTCAACCTCTTCAAATCCCGCCTGGCGCAGAAACAAGGACAGTTCCAGGTGCGCCCGTTCGTTCGCATCGTTCAAAATTCCACCCAGCCGGGCGGCCCGGCGAATGTCGTCCACGGCATCCTGGCGGGCAGCCGTTTCCAGGCCCTGGTCGAAATCGCGCAAAAAACCCTTTTGCCAGTCAATCACCTTGGTTTGATGTTCGTCAAGATAGGCATCGGTGATTTGCGGCGGCGGCAGGTGGAGGATTATTTTCCGGCCCGCAATCGCCACGTCCTCCGGCGCAATACGGTTCAAATCAATGCCCGCCTTCACGATCCCATGCGCCAGCAGCAACACCCGGTTTTCACCCTGCACAAACTGTCCCAGCGTGCTCGTCGGCGGCGAATTGAGAATGACCACCTTTTCCATGACGTATTTGACGGTGACCAAATCCGAAAGCGTCTGGACCTGCTGCACGACCGTGGTGGTGTCCTCCTCGTGCAAACCGGAACCGGCGGCCATCCAATGGGTCACCTTCAAACCGAACCAGGCGCCCGCGACGAACACAAACGCCACCGCCAGGACCAAGCAAACCTGTTTGACCCGTCGCATCGGGGAAAAGTAAGGGGCAGGCAGCCGGAAGCAAGGCGCAAGTGGGGTGGCTCGCGCCGGGCCAGTTGCCCGCTCCCGCATTTCCTTAAAAATTGCGCTTTGCACGCCGCGCGCCCAACCTAGAATGTGCTCATGAGCTTGACCGTCTTTGGACAATTTCCCGCGTATCGCCCGCGCCGGTTGCGGCAGTCGCCGGCCCTGCGGCGGCTTGTGGCCGAAACTCATTTGAGTGCGTCGCAACTGGTGCTGCCGCTCTTCGTTCGCCGCGGCAAAAGACTGCGCCGGCCCATCGCGGCGATGCCCGGCGTGTTCCAGCTTTCGCCGGACGAAATCATCCGCGAAGCGGCGCGCGCCCACGTGCTCGGCGTTCCGGCCGTTTTACTCTTTGGCATTCCCGGCCAAAAGGACGACCGGGCTTCGGGCGCTTATGCGCGGAACGGCATCGTGCAACAAACCGTGCGGCTGCTGAAAAGGGAATTGCCGTCGCTGCTGGTCATCACCGACGTCTGCCTGTGTGAATACATGGAGCACGGCCATTGCGGCATTGTCTCGGGCGGAAAAATTTTGAACGACCCGTCGTTGAAGCTGCTGGCGCGTACCGCCGCCAGCCACGCCGAGGCCGGTGCGGACCTGGTCGCGCCGAGCGACATGATGGACGGCCGCGTCCGTGCCATTCGCGCCGGGCTGGACAAAAGCGGTTTTATCGACACGCCCATCCTGTCGTACGCGGCCAAGTTTGCGTCCGCCTTTTACGGGCCGTTCCGCGAAGCCGCCGGGTCCGCGCCGAAATTCGGCGACCGGCGCAGTTACCAGATGGACGCGGCGAACGCGAACGAGGCATTGCGGGAAGTGGCTTTGGACATTCAGGAAGGCGCGGACATGGTGATGGTCAAACCGGCGCTGGCGTATCTCGATGTGGTGCATCGCGTGAAAACCGAATTCGGTTATCCGACCGCCGCCTATTCCGTGAGCGCCGAGCACGCAATGATCAAGGCGGCGGCGGCCCGGGGCTGGATCGATGAACGGGCGGTGACGCTGGAAAGCCTGCTGGCCATGCGGCGGGCGGGTGCGGATGTGATCATTACTTACGCGGCGGCAGACGCGGCGCGGTGGCTGAAAGCGGGCTGAATCCGCGCGCTTTTCGTTTGACCGCCGGTGGTCGGGCCGGTTAGGCTTTCCGCCCTCAAAGTTATGTTTAGATTTTTTAGAAAGCACCGCTGGCTTTTGATCGTCGTCATGGGTATCACCGCGGTTACCTTTGTCACCTTCATGGGCTCGGGTCCCTCGCGATCCGGTGGCGGGGGCAGCGTCAGCAACCTGGGTTCCATCGGCGACCGAAAAATCACCTTGGACCAGTATCTGGTCGCCCAGCACGAGGTTTATATTTTTGACTGGCTTCGCTTTCACCAATGGCCCGACCGGGACCCAAATATTTCCGCGGCGGATTTGCGCCGTGACATTTACATGCGCCTGATGCTCATCCAAAGGGGACAGGACCTGGGCATTCAAATCGGAGACGAGGTGGTGGCGACGGCGGCCAATGAGATTTTAAGCCAGCCCGGATTGGTGCAGGCGCTGGGGGTCAATGGCCAGAGTGTGCCGCTGGACGGCTTCGTCAAGGCAGTCCTGCAGCCCAAGGGCCTGGATGCCGGAGATTTTGAAAATTTCGTCCGGCACGAAATGGTCATGGAACAATTGCGCCAGGCCATGGGATTGACCGGTCAACTCATCACCCCGCAGGAAGCTGCCTCCGTCTATCGGCGCCAGTATCAGGAACTCTCCGCCCAGATCGTTTTCTTTTCCGCGTCCAATTATCTGGCCTCCGTGCCGGTGACCCCCGAAGCCGTCGGTCAATTTTACACCAACTATCTCGCAGCCTACCGGCTGCCGGACCGCGTGCAAGTCAGCTACGTCGCGTTTTCAGTGACGAATTTCATGGCCGGGGCGGAGAAAAAATTGTCCCAGACCAATCTCGACGCGCAGGTGGAGGCCGATTTACCGCCAATACGGCACCAACGCCTTTCCGGACGCGAAAACCCCGGAGGAATCCCGGGCGAAAATCCGCGACTTTTTGATCCGGCAACAGGCGCTGGCCGATGCGCGCCAGCAGGCCGATGAATTCGCCAACGAGGTCTTCAACCTGGATCCCGTCCGGCCGGAAAACCTTGCCGCGGCGGCCAAACCAAAGGGGCTGACGGTGCATCTCACCGCGCCGTTCAGCAGTGAATACGGTCCGGCGGAAATCACCGCGCCGGAGGCTTTCATGAAGGCCGCCCTGGCACTGACGCCCGACGAACCCCTGGCCGGCCCCATCATCGGTCGCGATGCCGTCTATGTCATCGCGCTCACCAAACAATTGCCCAGTGAAATTCCTCCGCTTGGCCGCATCCGCGACCGCGTCACGGCGGACTACCAGCTCCATGAAGCCACGCTGTACGCGCAGGCAGCCGGAACCAATTTTGTTCAGAACCTCCAGCAGCAGGGCGGCCTGGCCAGTGCCAGGGTCTTTTCAGTCATTTGCACCGCCGCCGGTTTGCATTCCGAAGCCTTGCCGCCATTCTCCCTGAGCACGTCCGATTTGCCGGAATTGGGCGATCGCGTCACCATGAACCAGTTGAAGTCGGCCGCGTTCGCCACGTCGATTGGCCACGCGAGTGATTTTGAGAAGACGGACGACGGTGGCTTTGTTGTTTATGTCGGGTCGCAATTGCCGCTGGATATCACCGCCATGAATGCCAATTTGCCCCGATTTGCCGCCGCGCTTCGTGAGCAACGCGAGACTGCGGCGTTTTACAACTGGATTGAGCACACCGGCAGCCGGGATTTGCGCAATACGCCCATTGCTCCGGGACAATCGGGGGACAATTCACCATAATCTTCAACCTGATCGCAATCCGTTCCGCGGTTGCGGTTGCGGTGGGGACCAGTCACGTGATTGAAAACCGCGAGCGCCATCAAACTTTCCTCGCCCGTCGAACGTGAATTTTGGGAAATTCCGGTTTTATTCGAGGACGACCATCTGCTCGCCCTCGATAAACCCGCCGGGTTGCCCGTCTCGCCCGACCGTGACGATCCCGCGCGGCCGAATTTGATTCAATTGCTCCACGCCGCCATCGCCGCCGCCAAACCGTGGGCGCGCGAACGCGGGTTGAATTACCTGATGAACGCCCACCGGCCCGATCCTGAGACCAGCGGCGTGCTGCTGCTCGCCAAAACCAAACCGGCGCTCGTCGCCCTCGCCAATCTGTTCGGTTCCGAAAAACCGCTCCAAAAACATCTGGCGCTGGCCCAGGGCTCGCCCCAGGAGGACAAGTTTGAAATCAACGCCGCGCTTGCGTCGCATCCGCTGAAAATCAGCATGCAACACGTGGACCTCCAGAACGGCAGGAAATCCAGGACCCGATTCGAGGTGTTGGAACGGTTTTCCGGCTACGCCCTGCTGAAATGCGAACCATTGCAGGGCCGTATGCACCAGATCCGCGTGCACCTGCGCCATGCCGGTTTGCCGGTCGTCGGCGACCTGCTTTACGGCGGCAAACGACTCTGGCTTTCGCGGCTTAAACCGGATTACCGGCTCAAACCCGGACGCGAGGAACGCCCGCTGATTTCACGCGTCGCGCTGCACGCGGAAGAATTGTCGCTGCCGCATCCCGTCACCGGCCTGACCCTGACCATCACCGCTCCCTGGCCGAAGGATTTGAAAGTGGCCCTGAAGTACCTGCGCCAGTTTGCGCTGTAGGTCGGATGTTCGCGACACCCTGATTTGCCCGGCATTGCCCGGGAGACTGCCCCGGCGGATTTTAGCCCGGGATGACTTCCGCTGCCTTGAATTTCTCCCAATTGGCCCCGGCATCCGAGTGCAGGCGAATTTCGTTTAATCCGCCACTCTCGCTGGTCGGCGTGATGACGCGGGCGCAGATCAAATCCCAAACCACTTCCGGAAAAATTTCCCGCTCCTCGCTCTTCAAACGGCAGGTGATCACATGGATGGGTTTCAGACCTTCCCGGGCTTCCAGCACGAAAGCCACGCATTGCTCCAGACCTTTGAGGTTGGAAAGATTGCCGCTGCTGGGACGGGCTTCCCGGCCGAATAAAAGGTCGGCGGTCACATTCAGGATTTTGGCTTTCAGCGCGTTCATGGTTCAGCCAGCGCATGCTTGCGCCGCCAGGCCTTCCTGTCGAGAAACAAACGACGCACGGCGGGTCCGCGTTGCACTCAATGTGTTCGTTGGGCTGGTTTGTGGGAAAAGGCAAAGATGAAAAACACGATCAATACCAGTAACGTCGCCGACGCGGAATAACGACTCAACGACAGACCGCCCTGGCGGATTGGCTTGTCCAGGAAGTCGCCGACCACCGCCCCCAGCGGCCGCGTGAGGATGAACGCCGCCCAAAACAGCACCGTGTGTGAAAGCTTTGTCCGGTAATACGCCGCCGCAATGACCGCCAGCATGGCGCCAAAAACGACGGCGCTGCCGCCGTAGCCCAGGCCGGCGGAATCGGCCGTCCAATCACCGAGCGCCGTGCCGAGCGTTTGAGAAAACATGATGGTGACCCAGTAGAACAATTCCGATTTCGGCGAGCTGACCGTGTCCACGGCCACCGAACCCAGTGTGCGATACCAGATGAACAGGGACGCCATCAGCAACGTGAACAGGACCGCAGTTCCACCCGCATAGCCAATGCCGAGCGAACGATCTGCGAAATCGGCCAGCGTCGTTCCCACCGTGGTCGTGGCGATGATGGTGGTCCAATACAGCAGCGGATGAAATGCTTTGGCGGAAATCTGGGCGACGACCGACGCCATGAATATCACGGAAAATATCCCGGTGCCTACGAGATAGCCCAGATTCATTGACATGGTGACGGCGTCACCGCCGGTCTCGCCGAGTGTGGTCGCCAGAATTTTTATGATCCAGAAGATCAGGGTTACCTCTGGCACTTTGCTAAGCATGTCTTCCTTGGTTGTGCTCATTCATTTCTCGTCCATAAATCCGGCAGTCACGGCCATCCGCGTCACCTGCGGCGGTTCATTGGACCAGGTCATCCGCCCTTCGGTTTCTGCAGTTCAATCCGTAAATCTTTCAAGAAATCCTGGATGTATCGGCTGTAGTAGTTAAAAACGTCGCCCATAATCAACCACTGCGATTTCGTGGTGGCCACAACCTGGGTGCCGCCGGCGGACGGCTGCAAGCGAATCGTCATGTCCGTGCCGACCAGCCACCAACTCGGCCTGATGTTCGTCTTAAAGACGGTGTCTTTTTCCGTCTCGCTGGTTTTTACGTAGGGCGGACGCTTTGAGAGAACTGTCCTCACGGCAGTGGCAACGGCAGGGGGAGCCGCCTCAAAAAAATCATCTGATTGGCGGCGGATTGTCATCGTGTTCTAACGATACAAAACATGAGCCACGCCGACGGGAAGTCAAGCTTCGAACGCATCCCAAACTCACTCGTCGCGCCGCAGCCCTGGCGAAGGCGGAAGGAGCAATGGCCATTGGCGCCAGCGCGGTGTTGGAAAACATTGCCCCGATCATTTAGTCGCTTCCTGCTGACCGAATGGCGGATACTTTTCAAACTTGGGTAAGGCTGGATTCATAACATCCCACGGCTGGGCGTCTGATGTCCACATGTCAAGCTGGGGCTGGAACCAACCTGGGTCATCCAGGCTGCCGGGCCGTATACCGACAAGCTGCGGTGCAGCGTCGAATTTGGCCAGAACCGGAGAACCACAACTCTCACAGACTCCGCTTAGGCTTCAAAACTCCCAACGAGGCCTACTACTGACTCTTTTGTCGCACTTCAATTGTGAAACTAAACGGTCAGGAGACCACCCAGTTCAAAACGGCCTTTTGCACGTGCAGCCGGTTTTCGGCCTGGGTGAATATCGTGTCGGCATTGGCTTCGAAGGTTTCCGCGTCAATTTCCTTGCCGCGATAGGCCGGCAGACAGTGCATCACCAGGGCGTCCCGATGTGCCAGCTTGAGGAGCTTCTGGTTGATCTGGTAGCCGCTCAGGCTTTTCAGGCGCTCGGCGGATTCGGCTTCCTTGCCCATCGAGACCCAGACGTCCGTGTAAAGCAGGTCCGCGCCCTTTGCGGCGGCGGGCAGGTCCTCGGTGCAGATGATGTTGCCGCCCGCGCGTTTCAGCAGTTCCGCCGGCGGCTGGAATTTTTTGGGCGCGGCGATGCGCAGTTCGAAGCCGAGTTTGCCCGCGGCAAACATCCACGAGCGCGCCACATTGCATGCGCCGTCGCCGACAAACGTGACCACCTTGCCGGCAATCGGCCCGCGTTTTTCCTTGAAGGTGAAAATGTCCGCGAGGATCTGGCAGGGATGCTCGTCATCGGTCAGCGCGTTGATGGTGGGGATGCCGGAGAATTCGGCGAATTCCTCCACGTCGCCCTGGGCAAAGGTGCGGATGACCGCGCCGTCAATGATCCGTCCGAGCACGCGGGCGGTGTCCTTGACGGGTTCGCCCCGGCCGAGCTGGATCTCGCCGGCATTCAGGAACATGGTCTGGCCGCCGAGTTCACGGATGCCGACCTCGAAGGAGACCCGGGTACGCGTGGATGATTTGGAAAACATGAGTGCCCAAATCTTTCCGGCCAGCGGCAGCCGGTCGCGCCGCGCCCGTTCGCGTTTGTACACGGCGGCGTCGCGCAGGATTTTTTCAAGGTCCGCGCCCGGCAGCTTCTCCAGTGACAATAGATGTTTCGTTTTCAAAAGTTTTTGGAATTTTCGCCCAAAGGAATTTATTAACGCAAGTCCGGCGTGCCGTCACTTCTTTTTCCTGGCGGCATTGGCCGCCTGCCAGAGGTACCAGGCGGCGGTGGTGCGATGCGGACGCCAGCGTTCGCCGAACGCGAGCAGGCGCTTCCCCCTGGGCAGGTCACGCTTTTGGTAGGCGCGGCGAAAACCGGTGCGCACGCCGAAATCGTCCGCGGGCAGGACATCCGGCCGGCCCAGTTGAAAAATCAACAGCATTTCCACGGTCCACCGGCCAACGCCGCGGACTTCCGTGAGCCGCGCGACGATTTCGTCGTCGGACAGTTTCACAATTTGCCGTGAAGTTGGGACGACGCCGGCCAGGGTCTTGGCGGTGATGTCGCGGATGGCCTTGATTTTGGCGAAGGAAAAACCGCAGGCGCGGATTTGCTCATCGGTGACGTCCGCCAGATCTTCCGGGCGCGGAAACCTTCGTTTCGGAAACAATTTTTTGAAGCGGGTGAGAATGGTGTTGGCCGCGGTACCATTGAGCTGTTGGTGGGCGACGGCCTGGACCAGCGATTGGAACGGGGAACGGTTTTTTTCCGGCGTGAGCGGGCACGGGCCATGTTCGCGGATAAGACGGCGCATCACGGGGTCGCTGTCGGCGAGATGTTTGTGGGCGGCGGTGTTCATCGTTTCAGAACATTCCTTCTTCCATTCGATGGGCGAGGGGACAGCCGGCGGTATTTCGGCGTTGGTTGAAAGCGCATTCTACCCATGCCGCCTCGCGATCCGCGAGAACCGGCGATAGCTTCTCCCACTCCCGGCGGGAAAGGGCCGGGGCGGGGGAGAATGGCTTGAATCTTTCATGACAGGCTTTTCACCACTTCCTCGATTTTGCTGATGCCCTCGCCGGCTTCCTGCGGCTTGAGGTTCAGCGGCGGCAGCAGCCGGACGATTTGCGTTCCCGCCGGGATGGTCAACACGCCGGCTTGATGCAGCAGGTTGACGAATTGCACCGCCCCCGTCTTGTCGCTGGACGCAAACGCCGGGATTTCTCCGACCAGTTCCAGGCCGAGCATGAAACCGAATCCCCGCGCGCGTCTGACCACCTGCGGATAATTTGCGGCGAGCCGTTCCAGTTCGTTTTTCATCCAGTCGCCGAGCTTGCGCGCGTTTTCATCCAGCCGCTCGCGTTCGATGACCTCCAAAACTTTCAACGCCACGGCGCAGGCCAGCGGCGTGCCGCCAAACGTCGTCGCGTGCGTGCCCGGCCCAAGCAAATCCGCGTAGGGCGCCCGCACCCAGAAAGCGCCGATGGGAAATCCGCCGCCGAGCGATTTGGCCATGGAAATGCCGTCGGGCAGGAAATCGGAGCTCGGAGTTGCAGCTTCGAGTATCCTTTGGAAGCTCTGGAATCTGCCGGTGCGATAATGTCCGCATTGGACGCCGTCCAGGAGCAGGAGCAGCTTTTTCTCGTCGCACAGTGCGCGCAGGCCGAGCAGATATTCCGGGGTGGCGGGCGTGACGCCGCCTTCGCCCTGGACGCCTTCGATCAGGATGGCGGCGGTGGCGGGCGAAATCGCGTTGCGCGCGGCGGCCAGGTCGTTGAAGGGAACATGCCGGAAACCCGGGGTCATCGGTTCGAACCCCTTTTTGACCTTGTCCTGGCCGGTCGCCGCGATGCCGGCCAGCGTGCGGCCGTGAAAGGAGTTTATGGCCGTAAGAATTTCAAACCGGCCCTCGTCGTGGCCGAATTTTCGCGCGACCTTGAAGAGGCCTTCGTTGGCCTCGGCGCCGCTGTTGGCAAAAAAGCATTTGCCCGGGCCGATGCGCTTGACGAGCTCGGCGGCCAGGCGGCCCTGGGGTTCGGTGAAATATAAATTGGAAACGTGAATCAATTTTTTTGACTGCTCGACGAGCGCCCCGGTGATGGCAGGGTGCGCGTGACCGAGGCAACAGACGGCGATGCCGCCGCCCAGGTCGAGGTAGCGTTTGCCCGCCACGTCGTAGACGTAACTGCCGGCGCCGTGGCTGAGCACGAGGTCAAAGCGTCCGTAGCTCGGCACGACGTTCTGGCTGAACAATTGCCGGACCGACTCGAACTGGTTGTGCACGAGCGGTGGCGGTGATGGAACGATTTCTTTCATTTACGATTTTGGATTTGCGATCCACGAGTCGCCTTCATTTTCAAAATCCGGCGTCAATCGTAAATCGTAAATCGTAAATTACAAATTTACTTTTCATCCCGGAGGGCGTCCCAGGTTTCGAGGTAGTGCGTGCGGACGGCGGGATTCACGGCAAGATCGCGCGGAAGCTTGCGATATTTGATCAGTTCAACGACGTCAGCCTTGTCTTTAAGTCGCCGGGTTGGGTTGTTCGCCCAACTATCGAGCTTCAGTGAAATCAAATCCTCCAGCGGCACGATCTGGATTTGTTCGGCGACCTTGCCGGGTTGCGGGAACGGCACCTTGCAGCCGCGCCGCAGGACTTTTCCGGCCGGCAGCAAATCCACCATCACGCCGTTCCGCCGGTCTTCGACCCGGTCATCAACGCCGGCCACGCGGTAAAACGGCCCGGTCAAGCTGGCCGTGAGAAATTCCACCGCTTCCAGCACGTCCGGCACGACAATGTCCACGTCAATCGTCACGCGCGGATAACCGTGTTCCTGCACCGCCAATCCGCCCACGACAAGATGCGGAATCTCATGGTTCGCCAGCACGGACACCGCCGTCCGGGCGGTTTCCACGATGCCGGAGGTTCCGGTGTTCTCGCGCAAAATGTAGGCATCTCGATTTGTCACGTTGACAGGGTCGCACTTTCCGGAAGCTTCTTCAACCTATTGGAGGTTCGGGATTGGACGTTGAATGTTTGCGTGTACTTTCACAAAACGATTTCCGTGCCGACGCCGGCGTCGGTGAAAATTTCCAGCAGGACGGCGTGCGGCACGCGGCCGTCCACGAAGGAAACCTTTTCGACCCCGGCCCGGATGGCGGCGACGGCGCTGTCCACCTTGGGAATCATGCCCCGGTCGATGACGCCGTTTCGCTTGAGTTCGCCGACCTCGCCGGTTTTGAGATGGGGGATGACCGAGTCCGGGCGGTTCGGGTCGTTGAGCAGACCCGGCACGTCGCTCATGAACACGAGCCGTTTGGCGTTGAGCGCGATGGCGGCCTGCGCGGCGGCGACGTCGGCGTTGCAATTGTAAATCTTTCCGTCCTCGCCGCGGGCGGTCGGGCTGATGACGGGCGTGAAGCCGCACCAGATGGATTCCTTCAGGGGCGCGGTGTTGACCGCCACCACTTCGCCGACGTGGCCGATGTCAATTTTTTTGCCCGGGTTATCTTTGTCATCGAGCCAGAGTTTGCGGCACTTGAAAATGTCCGGCCCGGCAAAACCGATGGCCCGGCCGCCGAGCGCATTGATGGTTTTGACGATTTCCGGGTTGATTTCGCGCGAGAGCACGTCATCCACGATCCTGGCCGTGGCTTCATCGGTCACCCGCTGGCCCTGGACGAATTCGGGCTTCAGGCCGGCCTTTTCCATGGCGCGGGTGATGGCCTTGCCGCCACCATGAACGACAATGGGATCGATCTCGACGGCTTCGAGGAAAACGATGTCGCGCGCGACTCCGGCGCGGACCTGGGCGTCGGGCGAATCCATGAAACTGCCGCCGTATTTGACCACGAAGGTTGCGCCGCTGAACCTCAGGATATACGGCAGCGCTTCCAGCAGCGTTCCGGCTTTGGCGATGAGGTCTTGCACGGGCTTATTCCTAGCAGGAAGCCGGGCGAAGGAAAGCGTGTTTCGTCACGACGATTTCACTTTCGCCGGCGCGGTGATTTCCATAAATTGCGGCCGTCATGCCTGAAATTGCCAAGTTCGTGAACAGTGCTGCCAGCACGATTACACCGGCCATTGCGGAAAAGGTTTTGCGGCAGTTGCCGCAGTGGAAGCTGGAATTCACCCAGATCAACGCGCCGAAATTTCCCCATCTGGTGGACCAGCTGGAATTTCTGGCCAACGCCGCCGAGGACGCGATTGAAGGCGCCTACAAGGAACTGCCGTATCAGGCCCTGGCGCAGGCGGTGTTTGCGCTGCTGTACGCGCACAAAAAGATGGGCATCATACCGGACAGCATTCTGGAGCTGGGCCGCGCGGATGATTCGGGCGTGGTGCGCACGGTGCTGATTCAAAACGACAAGGCGTTTGCGATGTACGCCGGGGCGCAGGGCGTCAACTGGCAGAAGATCACCAGCCAGCCTTAGGGCGAAGCCGGATTTTTTTTGGTCCGGGCTTCGAGGTGCCGGCAATCATCAACGCACCGCTGCCGTTTCGTTCTCCGGTTCTTGACTCCGTGTAATAAAAAAATACGATTTGGTGATGCATCTCAAAAGAATCCCCAAGCGGTGGCGTCTGATGGTCGTTACGGTCGGTTTATCAGCAGGTTTGACGCCCGGGATGATGTTTGGCCAGACGATCCCCGTGTTGTCACAGCCGTATGAGTGGCAGAATGTGAAAGTGGTCGCCGGCGGTTTTGTTCCCGGCATCAGCTTCAACCTCAAGCAGCCGGGTCTGGCCTATTGCCGGACTGACATCGGCAGTTCCTACAAATGGGACAACGCAGCCCGGCGGTGGATTCCCCTGACCGATTGGAGTCCGGACTCCAATTTGCAAGGCACCGAAAGTCTCGCGACCGATCCGGTGGACCCCAACCGGCTGTACCTGGCCCAGGGCATGTATTCGCGCGACCCGGCGGCCATCTTCCGTTCCGTGGACCAAGGGAAAACGTTTCAGGTGATTGACGTGCCCTTTCGCATGGGTGGCAACGAAAACGGCCGTGGCGTGGGCGAACGCCTGGTCATTGACCCCAATGACGACAACCTCCTTTATTTCAGCTCGCGATATGACGGGCTGTGGATCAGCCGGGACACCGCGTTGACGTGGAGCAAGGTGGAAAATTTCCCCGTGCAAGGCAGCAGCGCCCCGGACCCGGACGGCGGTTATTTCCGGGGCCGGCGCAGTGCCGGCCTGAGCTTTGTGGTTTTCGATTCCGCCACCGGCACCACCGGCAAACCGACGGGGACCATTTATGTCGGTTCAACCGACCCCGGCGACGCCCAGCTCTATTGGAGCACCAACGCGGGTGCGACCTGGGGGCCGGTGCCGGGTCAACCCACGGGTTTTGTGCCCATCCATGCCGCGTTTGACACGCACGGCATGCTTTATCTGGTCTATGACAACGGCGTCGGGCCCAATGGCGTCACCGATGGCGCGGTCTGGAAATTCAATCCCCGGAATGACGCGTGGACCAACATCACACCCGTCACCGATAGCAACCTTCCCCCGGGCGGTTACGGTGGTCTGGGTGTTGATCGCCAGAACCCCGGCACGCTCGTCGTGGCTTCGTTGAATCGCCAGTCCGATGATGACGGCGATCATCTCTACCGCACGACCGATGGCGGCGCGACCTGGAAGGACATCTCCGCCAAAACCCGGCGTGATGCGTCGGCGTCGCCGTATCTTTTTTGGGGCAAATCCGAACCGTCGCTGGGCTGGTGGATGGCCGCGCTGGCGATTGACCCGTTTGATTCCAATCACGTCTGCTATGCGACCGGCGCCACCATCTGGAACACCGACGACATCCACAATGCGGACCTCGACCGGGAGACGCATTGGTCGGTCTGGGCGGAAGGCATCGAGGAAACGGCCGTCGTTGATCTGGCCAGCCCGCCGGCCGGCGCGCACCTCGTCAGCGCCTTCGGCGACATCGGCGGTTTTGTGCATGACGATTTGAATGTGTCCCCCAAAGGCGGAATGTTTTTGCATCCCCTGTTCAACACCACTTACTCGCTCGATTTTGCGGAGAAGAATCCCAACATCTTTGTCCGCAGCGGCTCGCCGGTCTGGCGCATGCCCGGCCGCGCCCCCATGGCCTATTCGGTGGATGGCGGACACACCTGGAACCCATTTTCAACCGGCGCAACAAATACCGGCGGCTGGCGGGGCGGCGGCGGGCCGCAAGGTGGCGGCGTTGGTTCCGGGGCGGTGATCCTTTCGGCGGACGGGTCCGAGTTTATGAGCACCGTGGGCACCGTGCAAATTTCCACGAACCACGGCGGGACCTGGATGCCGGTGAAAGGACTTCCGCCCGGCGTTCGCCCGGTCGCTGACCGTTCCAATCCGGCGAAGTTTTATGGTTTGGACATTGCCGATGGGAAGATTTACCGGAGCACCGACGGCGGCGCGACCTTCATGACCAACGATGTCACCGGCCTGACCGGGGCGGGCGGCGGGGGGCATGCGATTGCTGGCCGTACCCGGACGGGAAGGCGACCTTTGGGTGTATGGTCACGACGGGCTGTTTCATTCCACCGACGGCGGGGCAAGCTTCACGCCGGTGGCCAAGCTCGCCGAACGTCCGAGCGCTGGGCTTTGGCAAAGCGGCTCCGGACAACAATTATCCGGCTCTCTATATTGCCGGTGATTGTGATGGCCAGGAAGGGCTCTTCCGTTCCGACGACGCGGGCGTGACCTGGGTGCGCATCAACGACGAGCAGCATCAATGGGGGAACCGCTACCGCTGCATCGCGGGCGACCCGCGCATCTACGGCCGGGTGTATGTCGGCACCGATGGCCGCGGCATCCTTTACGGTGACATCGCCAGATGACGGGCGGCAAAATTCACGCTGATAAATCCCGGTCGTACCCGTGCCTTTGCCGGCTGTCAGGTTTGGAAACCGGCCGGTTTACTTTTTCTCGTATTGCTGGCGAAATCCGGCGGGCAAATCACTGAAATCCACCTTCGTCATCGCCCACCCGCCGCCCGCGGGGGTGTAGCTGATGATGATGGAGTCCGGCATCACCCGCTCCACCTCGTAATTTTGGTAGACGGACCCGGTGGTGGTTATAAGTTCATGGATCGGTTTGCGGGCGCCGGTGAACTTGATGGCAGAGGCGCAGCGTGGAGTACCAGGGCAGGTTTGAATATTGACGATGCCACGGCGGTTTGAGTCCTGGCCTGGGCCGCAACCGGTCGAACGATGGCCGCCGGAGCAACGGCAACGGAGCCACAACCACGGGGGCAGTGGAAAGTTCGGGGGCAGGAGCAACCGCCTTGGGCGCGACCGAAACTGGCGCAACTGCAACGTGAGCGACCACAGGAATTGCTGCCACCGGAGCGATGGTGGCCGGAGTGGCGGCAACCGGGGCCTTGGCAACGGGAGCCACAGTCACCGGAGCGGTGGTGGCCGGAGCCGTTACAATGGGAGCTACAACAGCCGGAGTGATGGCTTCGGGAACAGTCACGGGAGCGATGGTCACCGGAATGGCGGCGACCGGAGTCTTCACAACCGGAGCAGCAGCTGGAGTGGCTGGGGTGGAGGTTTCGGGAACAGTCGCCGGAGCGGCGGCAACCGGGGTGGCTGCCGGAGCTTCTAGGTCGGGAGCCGTCACTGTAGTCGTCGTGGTTGTCGCCGGAGCGGAGGCCGTCTCGATGGCATGGGGTGCGGCTTCGTTGGATTGGGTTGACGTTGCGGCGGAATTTGGTTCCGGCGGCGAATGGGTGTCCGGGTGATTCAATTCATACATTTTTTGTTGCACCGCCGCGAGGGCAGCGGCCATTTCCGGAGTAGTGGCGACGGGAACCTTTGAAATGGAGGTGGTGGCAACTGGAGTCGCTATCGGCGTGGCTCCTGCCGGAGCGATCGTCATGGAAACATCGGTTGCGTTCGTTGCCGGAGTGGCAACCGCCGGGGTGATGGCCACCGGTGTTTGAGCGACCGGAGCAACCGGGGTGGGAGCGGTCGCCGGACTGGTTGCCGCCGGAGCGGTTTGCGGAGTCACCGCATAGGTGGCGACCGTTACGATGGTTGGTTTGCCGGTGGATTTGGCTGGCTGTGCCACCGCTGCCGTGGAATGTTTATTCGTTGACGACTGGGCTTGCGGGTGGTCCAGCGCGTACATTTCTTGTTGCAAAGCCGCGCGGGCGGCGGCTTGTTCCGGCGTATCGTCATCCGCGCGGGCGGAAATAAAACCCGCACCAAGCATGACGCACAAAGCAATAAAGATTCTGGTTTTCATAAAAGATATGTCTCTACCCCACTTCTGCGAGCATGTCCGAGGCCAATTTCGAGCCGTCATCGGCGGTAAAGCCGCCTTTCGCATCCGGTTAACGTTTTTGGGGGTTGACCGGGGATCGATTGGGACTTTCAGCTTGAGAACAGGCTCAGTCGTTTCATCCCAATATTGGCAAATGTCCAAATTACATACACGAAGGGTTTGTGGGACCGAACCTGTTCTGCCAACCCAGGGCGGCGGCCTGCTCGCGTGAATGGGATGGTGCCACGTCCCATCTGGTGGAATTCCACTCTGGCTATCTGACCGATTTGGCGCGAGTTTGGGGATTATGGCAACTGACCCGGTTTGCGGCATGATGGTGGACGAAGTGTCACCGTTGCGCACCGAGCGTGACGGGCAGATGTTTTATTTTTGCTGCGAACATTGCCGGCAAAAATTTCTCGCCTCCGGAATTCCGATCTCCGACCTCCGACCTCCGAATTCCGAACCTTTCCCGATGCATCACGGCGCAGCTGCGGCAAAGCCGTCCATGACGGCCAAGTATTTTTGTCCGATGTGTCCCGGTGTGGAATCGGGCCGGCCGGGCGATTGTCCGAAGTGCGGGATGGCGCTGGAACGAAACCCGGCCCGGGTCGCACCGGCGGCAGGCGAACTCATTTACACCTGCCCGATGCACCCGGAAATCGAGCAGGACCATCCGGGTGATTGCCCGAAGTGCGGAATGCCGCTCGAACCCAAAACCGTTTCCGCTGAACCGGAGGACGACGGCGAAGCCCGCGCGCTTGCCCGCAAATTCTGGACTCGGCGTGGCCCTGACCGTTCCCGTCCTGTTTCTGGCGATGGGCCGATGGATTCCCGGTTTGCAGATTGAACAATGGATTCCCAGGCGGGTTTCCAATTGGCTGGAATTTCTGTTAAGCACGCCGGTGGTGCTGTGGGCGGGCGGAATGTTTTTTGGGCGGGCCTGGCTTTCGTTAAAGACGCGCCAGTTGAACATGTTCACGCTCATCGCGACCGGCGTCGGCGCGGCGTATGTTTACAGCGCGGTCGCCGTCCTTGCTCCGGGCATTTTCCCATCATCGTTCCGGCAGCACGGCGCAGTGGGGCTTTATTTTGAGGCGTCGGCGGTCATCACGGTGCTGGTGTTGCTGGGACAAATGCTCGAAGCCAGGGCGCGCAGCCGCACCGGGCAGGCCATCAAGGCGCTGCTCGGGCTGGCGGCCAAAACCGCGCACCGCGTCCGGGATGGCCACGAGCAGGATGTCCCAGTGGACGAAGTGCAGAAAGGTGACGTGCTGCGCGTCCGGCCCGGCGAGAAAATTCCCATTGATGGTGTGATTGTCGAGGGCCGCAGCAACGTGGACGAATCCATGATTACCGGCGAACCGATGCCGGTCGCCAAAGGCGAGCATGATTCCGTTGTTGGCGCGACGGTCAACCAGACGGGAACTTTTTTGATGCGGGTGGAGAAGGTCGGCTCCGAAACGCTGCTCGCACAGATTGTGCAGATGGTGGCGGAAGCCCAGCGCAGCCGCGCGCCCATCCAAAAACTGGCGGACCACGTGGCGGGCTATTTTGTTCCCACCGTCATCGGCATCGCGGTCATCACCTTCGTGGCCTGGGCGGTTTGGGGTCCGGCTCCGGCGATGGCTTACGCGCTGGTCAATGCGGTGTCGGTGTTGATCATTGCCTGCCCGTGCGCGCTGGGATTGGCAACGCCGATGTCCATCATGGTCGGCGTGGGCCGCGGCGCGCAGTCGGGCATCCTCATCCGAAATGCGGAGGCGATGGAAACGACGGAGAAGGTCACGCACCTGCTCACCGACAAGACCGGCACCTTGACCGCCGGAAAACCGAAGGTGGTGAGTGTGGTTTCGTCCCGTAGAAGCCGAGGTCACGAGGCTCAAACTGAAAAATCGACAATCACTCCCAGCCTCCTCACGTCGGCTCCTGCTATTTCCGATGTGGATGAAACATTCCTCGGACTGGCCGCGTCGGTCGAGCAACTGAGCGAACATCCATTGGCCCGCGCGATTGTGGACGAGGCAAAGGAAAAGAAAATCACCCTGACTCCAGTAAATGATTTTGAATCCACAACCGGCGGCGGTGTGTCTGGAAAAGTCGGCAACCAAGACGGTCCGCGTCGGCAAGGAGAAATTTCTAAGTGAATCCGGCGTGACGATTCCCGACGACTTGAAGCAGGCCTCGGAGCAGTTTCAGGGAAAGGCGCAAACGGTAGTTTGGGTTGCGGTGGACGGCAAGGCGGTGGGCATCGTTGGCATTGCCGATCCGATCAAGGAAACGACGTCCGCCGCCATCCGGGCGCTGCATGACATGGGATTGAAGGTCATCATGTGTACCGGCGACAATCGCAAGACCGCCGAGGCGGTGGCAAAGGAGCTGGGCATTGACGAGGTCAGAGCGGAGTTGACGCCGCAAGGCAAACTTGAATTGGTCAGGCAACTGAAGGCCGAAGGCAAGATTGTGGCGATGGCGGGCGATGGCATCAACGACGCGCCGGCTTTGGCCGAGGCGCACGTGGGCATTGCGATGGGCACCGGAACGGACGTGGCCATCCAAAGCGCCGGCATCACGCTGGTGAAGGGCGACCTGCAGGGCATCGTCAAGGCGCTGACTTTGAGCCGGAGCGTGATGAAGAACATCCGGCAGAATCTGTTTTTCGCCTTTGTCTATAATGCGCTGGGCGTGCCCGTTGCGGCAGGGATTTTATATCCGGTGGCGCATGTGCTGCTGAATCCGATGATAGCCGGCGCGGCGATGAGCTTCAGTTCGCTCTCGGTGGTCAGCAACGCACTGCGGCTGCGCAAGGTGAAGTTGTAAAAACGCCCTGAAGCGTTGACAACCATCGGGCTTCCATAACAATAGCCCGGTTACATGCGGTCATTCGAAGTTCATTTGCCCCGCTTTTTCCTCTGGTCAGCTTCGCTGGCCATGCTCGCGCTTTTTTGCGGTTGCCGGACGACGACTCAAAGTCTGTTCACCGCTTCCGGTCCCGGCTGGCATGTTCAACAAGGCCAGTCACTCTGGCGGCCGGAACATGGATTGCCGGAATTTGGCGGCGACCTCATTCTGGCGAGCGATGCGGATGGCCGCTGCCTCCTTCAGTTCGACAAGACGCCGATGTCCATGGTATTCGCACAGACCACCACCAACCGCTGGCTCATCCGGTTTCCGCAACAGCAGATGGGTTTCTCCGGACACGGGTCGCCACCGACCCGGTTTGCCTGGCTTTATCTGCACGCGGCCCTGACCGGGGAACAACTTCCTCCAGCTTTGCATTTTGAGCGCAGACCGCAGGGCGGCTGGCGGCTGGAAAACAGCCACACGGGAGAAATTCTGGAAGGGTTTCTTTCACCGTGAGTTCATTCCTGAAACGTTGGTGGTGGGCGCTGCTGCTCGTGGCCATCGGCCTCGGCGCCTGCCGGCTGCGCTTCGACGTGGACATCCTCAACCTGTTGCCGCCGGACGAGCCGACGGTCCAGGGACTGAAGCTCTATCAGGAGCATTTTGCCAATGCCCGCGAACTGATCATCACCTTGCGCGCGCCGGATGCCGGCCAGGCGGAACGGTTGGCGGGCGAACTGGCGGACCGTTTGCGGCAGCAAACCAACCTGGTCTCGGAAGTGACCTGGCAGGCGCCGTGGATGGAACATCCGGAACAACTGGGCGAACTGCTCGGCTGGCTATGGTTCAATCAACCGCCGGAAACGTTTGGAACATTGACCAACCGGCTGGCCCCGGACCAGCTCAAGTCCACGCTGGAGCAGACCAAGGAAGCGCTCGCCACGTCCATGTCGCCGATGGATCTGGCCCGGCACGAGTTCGATCCCTTCAATTTGCTGACGATGCCGGCGCTGACCAATCTCGCCGGTTTTTCCGGCGGCCAAAGCCAGCAGATGTTTGCCTCGCCGGACGGGAAATTCCGGTTGTTGTACCTGGAATCCGCCGTGGACCTTAACAGTTACCGTTCGTGTGAGAGCTGGTTGAAGGCGATTCATGCGATTGTCGGCGCTCCCGGGACGAACGGCGTCGTGGTGCGTTACACCGGGCGTCCGGTGTTTGTGGAGGAAATCGCGACGAGCATGCAACGCGACATGAGCCATTCGGTGGGCATCACTTCCACCGTCATTGCGCTGCTCTTCTGGCTGACGCACCGGCGCTGGCGGCCGATGTTATGGTTGCTGGCGTTGCTGATGTTGATTTTGGGCGCGACCCTGGCGCTGGGCGGACTGTTGCTGGGAACCATCAGCGTGGTGGCGCTGGGTTTTGCCGCCGTGCTGCTGGGTTTGGCCGTGGATTATGCCGTGGTCCATTATCAGGAAGCGCTGGCGCATCCGCAAATGACGGTGCCGGAAATCCGGCGCGCGATTGCGCCGAGCATTTTGTGGGCGGCCATCACCACGATGAGCGCGTTCCTGGTTTTAAACCTGGGCGGGCTGCCCGGCCTGGGCCAGCTCGGCACGCTGGTGGCCATCGGCATCGCCTTGTCGGCCCTGGTGATGGTCATGATTTATCTGCCGCCGCTGTTTCCCGAGCGCCGGAAACCGCGACCGAACCAGCCGCCATTTCACTGGTGGAATTATTTCGTCGCGCCGCAACAACCGGTGATGGCTGAAATACCCGGAGCGCGGGCGGCTCGCCCGCGAGTTTCAACACGCGGGACGAGCCGTCCGCGCTCCGTGCTATTATTGACCGGGTTAATCCTGCTCGTTGCCGGCGGGGTGTTATGTTTCCGCCAGCCCGGATTGGACCGGACCGGCAACGCCCTGCAACCGCAGCACGGCGAGGCGCAAACCACGCTCGATGAAATCACGTCGGAACTCGGGCTGCCGCCGCAGCCGCTTTGGGTCATCATTACCGGGAAGGATGAACCGGAAGTTTACCAGCGCCTTTCCCGAAGCCGATGCGTTGCTGGACGGCGCGGTTTCAAACCACCTCATCGGCCGGTACCTGCTGCCGACCGCGCTGTGGCCGCGGGCTGAATTTCAAGCCGCCAACCGAACCACGGCAACGGTTTTGGGAGGGCAAGGTCCGTTGCTGCGAAACGCCGCGCTGGCTGAAGGGTTCAACACCAATGCGCATGGTGCTGACGGAGGAACTGATAAAAACCTGGGCGTGTGCCGGCGCCGACACAAACGTCTTCTGGCCGACCAATCATCTCAGCCAGTGGCTGCTGAAACGGTTCATCACCCGGAGCCCGGACGAATGGCTGGTGATGGGGCTGGTTTATCCCGCAACCAACCGGGTCGAATCGGCGGCGCTGACGGGTCTGTCCACGCGTCTGGCAAAAAATGGCGCGTTGCTTTCCAGTTGGGAATTGCTGGGCGGCGCGACGCTGAAACGGGTGCAGTCGAGAATGTGGGAGGTGGTGACGCCGATGGTGTTGCTGGTGTTGCTCTCGCTCTGGTTCGCGTTTCGCCGGGCAACGGAAATCGTGCTCGGCGTGGTGGTGTTGTGCCTGAGCGGACTGTGCCTGCTGGCGATCATGGCCGTGAGCGGCTGGACCTGGAACCTCATGAACCTGATGGCCCTGCCGCTGATGCTCGGCACGGGTGTGGACTACACCCTGTTCATCCAACTGGCGTTGCGCCGGCACGGCGGTGATCTGGGCGCGGTCCGGCGTTCGGTCGGACGGGCGCTGATGTTGTGCGGCGGCACGGCGGTGGCCGGGTTCGGGTCGTTGGGATTTTCCAGCAATCCCGGCATGGCCAGCCTGGGCAAGGTGTGCGCGGTGGGCATCGGCGCCAACATGCTGATCTCCGTGTTTTCTACTTCCCACGTGGTGGAGATTATTGAGTCCAAAGTCCAAGGTCCAAGGTCCAAAGTCGGAAGCCGACGGGAAGGCATCCCTCAACCCTCAACCCTCAACCCTCAACCCATTTTCCTTTTATCGCGCCGGTTTGTGGCGGCTGGGACTCGTCATCGTCCGAATCCTGCCGGTCGGGTTGGTGAAAGGATTGGCGATGGTTCTGGCCGGGTTTTATTGGCGGTTCCAGCGCCAGCGCTGCGAAGTGGTGGTGCAAAACTTTCTGCCGCGTTTGCCGGCGACCGGGCGGCCGCCGAAAAGGCCGCCCACCGGCTGCATCGGAAATTTGCCGCGAAGCTGGTGGATTTATGGCGTGTCGAAAGCGGGGTGCCGGTGCAAAACTGGCTGACCCATCAGGACGAACTGGAAATCATCCGCACCGCCCGGCAACGCGGACACGGCACGCTTTTCATCACGCTGCATCTTGGCAATTGGGAGCATGGCGGCCTGTTGCTGACGCAACTGGGCATCCGGCTGACGATCCTGACCCATGGCCGAACCTGATGACGGCCTGACCGACCTGCGCATTGAGGCGCGGCGACGTTACGGGGTCGAGACCCTGGTCATCGGCCAGGACGATTTCGCCTTTGTGGAGGTCATCCAACAACTTC
This sequence comes from uncultured Verrucomicrobiae bacterium, assembly GCA_963762585.1. GTDB lineage: Bacteria > Verrucomicrobiota > Verrucomicrobiia > Limisphaerales > UBA11358 > UBA11358. Next base: position 6,705 of record CAVXLF010000015.1, on the reverse strand, counting down.
AAGCCGGAGCCGACCTGGCGATATCGCTGGACCGGCCGCCGGAAAAGGGCGGCATGCCGACAGAATTTTTCGGTCATCCGTTTGAAGCGTCGCTGGCAGCGGCGGAACTGGCGCGGGCCTCGGGCTGCGCCTTGATTGGCGTAACCATTGTCCGCCGACCGGACGGCTACGCCGTGAAAGTGCTGCCGGAATTCACGTATGACCGCAAGGCGCTGGGCAATCGCGAGGCCCGCCGGGAACTGACGCAGCAAATCCTGCGTGCATTCGAACCGGAAATTCGCAAGAATATCGATCAATGGTATCAATTTACTCCCATCTGGCCGAAAAAAAGCTAATGTCGCTCTTCAATGTGGCCTGGTTTCTTAATCGTAATCGTAATCTTAATCTTTCCCCGCCATCCGGGCTCGGGATTGAGCTGAAGCGCAAAATTATGATTAAGCGGAAAATTACCGGTCTCGTCGGATGCAGCCTGGTGGCGTTGAGTGCGGTATCGACCGTTGCCCAGGAGACCACCAATAATGCGCAATTCAACCATTGGTTTGAGGTCCAAACCAACCTGCACAGCTGGTGCGCCGACTTCACCCAGACGCGCACGCTCAAAGTATTGAACCAGCCCCTGGTGTCCACCGGCAAGGTCTGGGTCACGCCGGGGGAATTCCGCTGGGAACTGGGCCAGCCGGTGCAGACCATCGTGCTCCGCCAGCCGGACCAGTTGCTCATCATCTATCCCCGGCTCAAGCAGGCGGAAAAATATCCGCTCGGCGCCGTTCCGACCGGCCCGATCAAGGACGCGCTGGCCCTGCTGGACGCCACCCTGCCCCGCGACCGGGCGACCATGGAAAAAAACTTCAGCCTGCGGTCGGCGGCGGAAACGAACTCGATGCTGCAAATGACACTCCAGCCCCGGAGCGATTCCGCCCGCAAATTCATCAGTGAAATTGTGATCGGCTTTCACACCAACGATTTCACCATTGCCGCCACCGAGATGAAATTCGCCGACGGCTCCAGACTGCGGAACGATTTCACCAACGTCGTCTTGAACCAGCCGATTGATCCCGCACAGTTCGAGGCCAAACTGCCGCCGGACTTCACCGTGGTTGAACCGTTAAAGCAATGAACGCTAGCCGGACCGATTACCGGGAGCGCCGGCATCCTGCCGGCACGCTTCAGCGAAAACCCGCCGGCACGGATGCCGGCGCTCCCGGATTCAAATCATGAGCGCGTCGCCTGAAATCCTGCAACTCGCCATGAAATCGCTGCCGCACGGGCCGGAATTCCGGTTCGTGGACCGGATGATAAGCCTGACCCCGGGCAAGACCGGCGTGGGCGAATACCATGTGCGCGGCGACGAGTTTTATTTGCGCGGCCATCTGCCGGGCGAACCGATTCTGCCGGGCGTGCTGCTGGTGGAGGCCGGGGCGCAGGTGGCCGGCATGGTGGCGCAGGAAGACCCCGCCAATCCCACCTGGCCGCGCATGAAACTGTCCGGGCTGCGCGCCGTCAAAATCCTTGGCTCCGCCAAACCCGGCGACACCCTGCGCATCGAGGCGGTCATCACCGGCCAACTGGGTCCCTTGATTCAAGCCGCGGTCACCGCCTTTATCGCGGACACCCGGGTGCTGTCCGCGGAACTGACCCTGGCGGGCATGGCCAAAGCCGATGAACCCGGCGTGAAGCACGTCCGCGCCCGGCAACCATGATGGCGGCAACCGAGCAATCCATCCGCACTTTCCAGTTTGAACGCGACACCTTCGCGTTTCCCCACGAATTGGTGTGGCGCTACCAATTTGATCCGGTGACCGGGGCGATGACCACCTTCAACTCCGATCCACCCCCGACCTATTACCATCGCTGCTTCGTCATGGTGCGCTCAACGCGGCAATTTTTTTTTCACGCCCGCTTTGCGCCGGAACTGCCGCCGGCGGAACCGGAGGTTTACCGCCGGTTGATCCGCGAAGTCATCGCCCGCAATCCGCGCCGGGGTTGTGCGGAATCCAAACGCGTGGTCATTCCCGGCCATGACGGTCTGCGCGCGTTCAGCCAGGCACATGAATTGTTGCTCAAGGCGGAATTGGGCGGTCCCTGGCAATCCTATATTCTGCGGAGCCACTGGCGCATGGTGTTTCCGTTTGTTGGACGGCACCGGGAATGGATGGCGCGAAAGTTGAAACGTTCGCTGCAAAAACGCGGCGTGTCGCTCGTGCATCTGTTCCGTTTTCCCCGCATCACCATCAACCATGGCATCGTGCTGTACCGGCTGACGGAGTCGGAGCACCAACTGGAATTCGAGGCGTATGATCCCAACATTCCGGCCCATCCGGTCAAACTGATTTATGACCGGCAACGGCGCAAATTCAACTTTCCGCCCAGTTGTTACTGGCGCGGTGGAGCGCTGAATGTGGTTGAAATTTTTTGCGGCGGGTTTTTCTAGGGTGGGCTGTCTGAGGCAACTGTGCCCGGTCGGCCCGCCGTCCACGCCTTCAGCGCCGGTTTCGTGGGAACCGGAACGCGACGCCAAAAAACAATGTGCCACAGGTATTGATCCCCACCAGGTAGCCGATGTTGTAGAGCCGGCCGGAATTGTTCGGCGCGTAAATCGGGAAATCATTGCCCGCCAGCAAACCCGGCAGGGCGGCGGGCATCAGGAAGCCATGCAGCAACCCCAGGTAAAAGCCGGCGACCTGCTCGGGCTTGTATAAACGGGTGGCCGCCCAGCCTTGGGCCACACCCAAAGCCACACCCAGCACAGTCAAGGCGACGATTTTAATCGTTATTTCCTTGGCCGTCAGGGAAGGACGGGAAGCCGGACATGGCTTCGGAATAGATTCTTCCATGCGGCACAGCATGTTCCGTCACCGTCCTGCCGGGCAAGCACATAATGCCGGCAACGCCTTCGGTGGGGCGAGCAGCTTGTCCCGCCCTGCGGTGATCCTCGCGAGCCGGCGCCATGCTTCGATGCACCAAGCCCGGCTCGTCAGTAGCGTCGCCCACCAAACTGCACCACTGCCTTCGAGCTTCCATGCTTGACGTCATATTGTTCAGGGTCATACTGGCAGAAATGAGCATTGACCCTGATCTCTGCTTCCTCATTTGCGCCCGAACCGGATTTGAACAGCAACCGGTTTATTCGCCAGAAATTCCATTTTTGCCGTCGCCTGCAACCGCCACTTCGTCCCAGAAAAAAACCAGCAATGACCCCAGAGAAGGATCCTAAAGCCATCGCTGCGCAACTCTGTCAGTTCGCGCGGACCAATTTTGTTGCCGAAGGCACAGATTTTGACGAAAACAGCCCGCTGGCCCAGGCCGGCATTGATTCCTTTGCGCTGGTCGAGCTGCTGCTTTATTGCGAGCGGGTCATCGGCGTCCGGGTGCCGGATTCGCACCTGACGGGCGCCAATCTGACCTCCATGGCCACGCTGGCCAATTGCATTGCCGGGCTGGCCCGCAACCAACATTCCACAACCTGACGCCGACTGTCGTTCCCTTATGCCTGACCTGCCCCGTCAGATTCGATTTGCTGCCGGAGATTACTTCATGCACGCCCAGGATCGCCGGATGCGGCGGAGCGGATTGCCCGGAAATGTTTGCTGTGCGGTGATGCACCTGGACCAGGGTTTTGATTCCGGCCGGCTGCGCCGGCGCCTGAGTGAATCTCCCATCATGGACTGGCTGGCGCGCGCACGCATGGCCCGGACGCTGCCCGTCTTGTCTCCGGTCTGGCGGACCGCGGCGGAACCCAAGCCGATTTTTTTCGAGCACCACGATCAAAATGGCAGCAGTGAAACGCCGTGGTCGCCGCCCCCGGTGGTTACGGAACGCGCCTTGCGCGCCGAAGACGGGCCGGGTCTGGCGTTTGACGTGGTGCGCCACGCGGATGGCACGAGCCATTTGTTTCTTTCGTGGAACCACACCCTGTTGGATTCGCAAGGTCTGGATCTGTTGTTGCATCATTTGGACGCGGGCGGCGCGGCAAATGGAGCGCCCTCGGTCGGGGATTTTATCAGCCCCAAACAACAAAATCATAAGTGGACCCCGGCCGGCTGGTGGGAGAACGCGAAATTGGCGCACTCGGCGAGGCCGTGGCTGGTGGAATCCGGCAAGGAACCGCTCTTTACGCCCGCGCCGCCCGAACCCCGTTCCGGCACGCGGCAAAATCATCGCCGCCGCATTGTGTTCACCGAAGCGGAAACCGCCCGCATTGACGCGCGCAGCCAGCAAATCACCGCCGGTTTCCGCCGGAGCCACTTTTATCTGGCGGCTTCGATACGCGCCTTGCACGCCATCGCCCTCCAGCGCGGCAACCGGGACGGTGCGTATCTGGTTCCGGTGCCTCATGACACGCGCCGGCATGGTGCGAAAGGCCCCATCTTTTCCAATCATCTCTCGATTCTGTTCTACCGCATCGAGCCGCAGCACGCCGGACGGATTTGCGATATCGTCGGCGAACTCGGACGGCAGATGACGAACCAGATTCGCGACCGGTTTCCGGTAGCCTGCATGGCGGCGCTGGATTTGTTCAAGCCGTTGCCGCCCGGATATTACGTGCATCAACTCGGAAAACCGACCCGCGGCAAGATGGCCTCGTTGAGCTTTTCCGATTCGGGCGAAATCTGCCCCGGCATGACGGATTGGTGCGGCGGCCGGATTTTGGATGTCACCCACCTGATCCCCTGCTGGCAGTCGCCCGGCCTCACCACGTTGTTCTTGAGATATGGCAACCGGCTTTCCCTGATGCTGTCGTGGGTGGATGACTGCCTGAACCCGGCCGACATGGAGCAGCTGGAACAGGACATGCGCCGGGCCTTGCTGGAGGAGGAATTATCATGAAATTATTGCTGGTGGCGACGAACCGTGAGCGCTCGCCCTATCCCGTGGCCCCGTTGGGAGCGCTGTGCGCCGCCGCCGCCGCCCGGGCCGCCGGTCATGAGGTGAAATTTCTGGATTTGGGACCGGTACGGACACCGCAGCGCGCACTGAGAAAGGCGCTGGCGTCGGATAAATTTCAAGCGGTCGCCTTCGGCATCCGCAATCTGGACAACTGCTGGTCGTTTGCGCCGCGTTCCTATTTTGGCGACGTGCGGGAACTGGCGGAAACCGTGCGGCAGCATTTTGAAGGGCCGTTGATCCTGGGCGGCAGCGGTTTTTCCGTGTCGCCGCAGGGCTGGATGCAACGGTTGCGACCCGACTGCGGCGTCGTCGGCGAAGGGGAGCGGGCGTTTCCGGAAGTGTTGGCACGGTTGGAAACCGGGCGATCCCTGGAGGGCATTGAAGGTGTCATCACTCCGGCAAAAGGTGACGGCTCCGATAGCGTGCTGCCCACGAGAGCCATCGAGCGGCTGGGTGAATTGCCGGCGCCAGCCCATGACTTGTGCAGCTACAAGCCGTATGTCCGGCGCGGCGGATTTGTGGGCGTGCAAACCAAGCGCGGGTGTCCGTTCAAATGTTCCTACTGCATTTATCCCAAATTGGAAGGGCGGCGTTACCGGCTGCGTCCGCCGGAAGCCGTGGTTGAGGAAATTGAAACCGTGGTCACCCGGTCGAAGATGCGGCATTTCTTTTTCGTGGACAGCGTCTTCAACGATCCCCGGGGTCACGCGCTGGCGATCTGCCGCGAACTCGGACGGCGGCGGTTGCCGGTCCGCTGGTCGGCCTTCTGCAATCCGACCGGGTTTGACGCCGAACTCGCGCACGCCATGAAGGAAGGCGGTTGCGAGGGCGTCGAGTTCGGGCTGGACGTGGCTTCGGACAAGATGCTGGCGGTCCTGGACAAGCCGTTCGGCCAGAAGGAAACGCGGGTGGCCATGCAAGCGGCGCACGACGCCGGCCTGCCCATCGCGGTCTACCTGCTGTTTGGCGGTCCCGGCGAAACCTGGGCGGATGTCCGGGATACCCAGAATTTTTTGGATGATTGCGCGCGGGCGAACGCCGTGTTTGCCACCATTGGTATCCGCGTTTACGAAGGCACGCCCCTGGCCCGGACGGCGGTGCAGGAAGGCCAGGTGAAGCCGGACCAGGACCTCTTCGAGCCGGCCTATTACCTTTCACCCGGGCTGGCGGAGGACACGGAGAACAAACTCGACAGCATTGCGCGGCGGCGCGCGGAATGGACCTCGCCGGTGGATTGGCGCCGGCCCGTGACGCGCCTGGGACAAAAAGTGACGGTGTTTCTGAATGTGCGGCCGCAATGGAAATACCTTCGCAGTTACGGCGAGCACATGCGACCGAAAGCGCCGTGAGCAGCACCCCTCGCATTGGTGGGACGACCATTCCCTGCGACGTGCTGGTCATTGGTGGCGGTGCGGCGGGTGTGGCGGCGGCAGTGGCTGCCGGGCGCGCTGGCGCGCGGGTGTTTTTGTTGGAGCGATACGGATTTCTGGGAGGATTGGCCACCACCGCGCAGGTCGGCACCATCTGCGGACTTTATCTGCGGAACGGCACGGACCCGGAAGCCATCCCGGTGGGCGGCGGATTTGCCCAGGAATTTGCCGCGCGGTTGCAACATGCCACGGACACAAAACCCCTGCGGGTGGATACCGGCCTTTGGGTGCTGCCCTATTCTCCACCCGCCTTCGCCAGGGTGGCCGATGCGATGGTCAGTGAGGTTGGAAATATCACCGTCGTGCTGCATGCCACGGTGACCGAAGCGCAGGCGGAAGCTTCCCGCTTGAATCAGGTCCGCGCCCTGGCCTGGAATGAGCCGGTGCG
>CAVXLF010000014.1:0-83254 GCA_963762585.1 uncultured Verrucomicrobiae bacterium | reverse complement strand
CATCGCCTTGAGTTTGGCGGCGGCGTTGTCGGCTTTGGTTTCCTGAACGAGTCGCAAGGACAAACCCAGCGCGACCATGAAGAGCATGACCGAACCGGTATACAAATTCGAAACGTCTTTGTCCTCCGATTTTGCATGAAAATAGGCAAAGAATGAAAAAATGGCGAGAACCGTCAACAAAATGACCAGCGGATTACGCGAGGCAATCCAAAGCCGCCACAACCAGCCATGCTGTTTTTCCTGCGCGACTTCGTTGGGACCAAAAACTTCCAATCGCTCGGCCGCTTCCTCTTCGCTCAAGCCGTTGGGCGAGGTGTTCAGTCGTTGCAAAATTTCAGCGGTTTCTTGAGTTGCCGCATCGCGCACCAAATCCGCGGCGCGCTGGCCATTGGATTTTTTTTCAACGGGCATAAATGTTTAGACGGCGTAGCGCTCCAGGATCGTAAGCAGGGAACGCAGGTTATGGCGCCCTTCGGGCCGGCTTGTGGCGCCGTCAAGGCACGCGCGCATATGGGATTCGAGGACCTTTTCACTGAATGATTTCAGCGCCTGGCGCGCCGAGACCACCTGCATCAGCACATCCGAACAATCGGCGTCGGCCTCCATCATTTTTTCAATGCCTTCAATCTGGCCCTTGATTTTCCGCAGGCGGACAACCAATGCCCGTTTTTCCAGTCCGGGACGAACGTACTTGGCTTTCATGACAAAAACTTAACAGGTTTCACCGGGCGCGCCACGCCAAAATGGCGATTGACGCAATATGGGGGGTAGGGGTATATGGTAGCGCGAAGGTTGTCAACCTGTCTTTGGCTCCGCCGGCGAACCGGGGGGGGGATGATGTAGCTCAAGCTACATTCTGGTTGACCACTGGCAACCCGGTTTGCGTCCTTGGCTGCAGGGTATTGCTTGTGATAAAAATCAGGTGTTTGCCAATGACCACGGGTTTGGCGTGCGCCGCCGCTTCCGCGGTGGCGCAGGATCCCACCAATTTTCCATCCGCCCCGGGACTCGTTCAACCACCGGTCGGCGGGCAAAATTGGAACTGGCACGTCCAGAACACCGACATCGTGCAGGGTTATCCGGCATTTCCCGCAAGGTATTTCGGACCGGACAGCCTGGCGTCCGGCGGCGAGACGCGCGAGACGGTTTCGCTGGATTTGATGGCGGGAGTCCGCCTGTGGCGCGGGACTGAGGCGCATATGGACGGCCTGATGTGGCAGGGCTTCGGCGTGAACAACACGCTCGGAGTGGATGGTTTTCCCAACGGCGAAGCGTTTCGCCTGGGTACGGCGGTTCCCAATCTGAACATTCCGCGGCTGTTCATCCGCCAGACCATCGGCTTCGGCGGCGAACAGGAAGACATTGAAGACGATCCCCTTGACCTTGCCGGCAGGCGGGATGTGTCGCGGCTCACGCTGACGCTGGGAAAATTCAGTGCCAAGGACATTTTCGACAACAATACCTATGCCAACGACCCGCGCACCCAGTTTATGAATTGGGCGTTGATGGCCAACGAAGCCTGGGATTATCCGGCGGACGCGCTCGGCTACATCACTGGTTTCGCCGCTGAATTGAATCAGCCAGGCTGGACGCTCCGCTACGGTTTTTTTCAGATGCCGCGCGTTTCCAATGGCACGGCGCTGGATTTCCGTTTTTTTGAAGCCTGGGGCATGGTGACGGAATGGGAACGCCGTTACACTGTCGCTGATCATCCCGGGACCGTCCGGTTGCTCGCCTATCTTAATCACGCGCACATGGGCAGTTATCAGGCGGCGCTTTCCGTTCCGGACACGGACCTCACCCGGACGCGCGCCGATCGTTACAAATATGGTTTCGGCCTGAACTGGGAACAGGAAATTGCCAGGAACACCGGGCTGTTTTCGCGCGTGGGCTGGAGCGACGGTAAGAATGAGGCGTGGGTGTTCAGCGATGTGGATTACACGGCGACCACCGGCATCAGCATCAATGGCGAATCGTGGAGACGGCCTGGCGACACGTTTGGTCTGGCGGGCGTGGCCAATGGCCTGGCCCGGGTTCATCAGGAATATTTTCAGGCCGGCGGAACCGGCATTCTCACCGGCGACGGCCGGTTGTCCTATGGTTGGGAAAAAATTCTGGAAACCTATTACGATTTCAAAATCTGGCAGACGGTTCATGCCACGCTGGATTACCAGTTTGTCGCCGACCCGGCGTTCAACCGGGATCGCGGGCCGGTTTCGATTTTTGCCGCACGGCTGCATTGGGAGTTTTGACTTGGTTCAGCCCGCAATCTTTCGCAAGCTGTCCTGCGCCGTGTCTGAAATTTCCCTGCTTATCGCCACCCGCAACGCGCACAAAGCCGGCGAGATCCGCGCCATTCTCGGCGATGGCTTCAGACTGTTGACCCTGGCTGATTTCCCCGCCGCGCCGCCCGTGGTCGAAGATGCTCCGACGTTTGCGGGCAACGCGACGAAGAAAGCCGTCGAGCTTGCGCACTGGCTGCGAGGCCAATTCCCCAGACGCCAGACCCCGAATCCCAGACCCGATTTCGTCCTGGCCGACGATTCGGGTCTGGAGGTGGACGCGCTGAACGGCGCGCCGGGCGTGCATTCGGCGCGATTCGCCGCCGCGGATTCGGCCAAATCCGGCAACACCCCCGACGCCGACAACAACGCAAAATTGTTGCGCCGGCTCCAAGACGTTCCGGCGGAAAAGCGCACGGCACGGTTTCGTTGTGTGCTGGCGCTCGTGGTGGTCGGGAGCCGGGAGCCGGGAACCGGAAACGCTTCGCCGGTTTGTTATATGCCGGAAGGGGAGATGCCGGTGGAACTGTTCGAAGGCGTTTGTGAAGGCCGCATCGGGTTTGAACCGTGTGGGCAAAACGGTTTTGGCTACGATCCCCTGTTCATTCCGACCGGCTACGACCAGACGTTCGCCGAGCTGGGTGAGACAACGAAAAACCAGTTGAGCCATCGGGCGAAGGCGCTGGCAAAACTTCGGGGATGGCTCCGCCGCGCTGGCTGAGACGGTCCGGCACACGACTTCCCCCAATCATTTCATCAGTCTGAAGAAAAGGTTGCTGCCGGGGTTGTTGTTGGTGACCACGCTTTGGTAACCGACCAGAGTTGAAAAATTGCCGACCGCCAGCCAGCTGGCCGGGGACAGGCCGGGGGTGGACTGCAACTGATAATCAGTCGCCCAAGCCGGCCAGCGGACGACGTTGCCGGCCAGGCTCAGGCCGGGTGGGACGGACGCGGTGGCCACCACTGTTGCGCTCGCGCCGGCCGCGCTTTGGATGGTGAGGTAAATGGGATAATCCCCGCTGTTGGTATAGGTATGCGCGCCGAGCACTGCCTTTTGACCGTTGAAACTGGTCGCAATGATGCCGCTGTTGGTTGAGTTGTCGCCCCAGTTGATATACGCGGTGAAGTTGTTGGTGGGGCTGTTCGGCACGCCGTTGGTGAAGGTGGCCAGGAGCTGGTTCGTGAAGGGCGTGAGCGCCCCGGCAACGAAATTGGTTCCCAGCACGGCGATCGCCGTGTCGCCGAAGGCGAACGTGTAAATCTGTTTGTCGTAGGTGGTAAAAAACGGGTTTGGTCCTACGCGAACGGCCACGCTGGTCGGGCCGACATAGTTTGTATTGGGAACGATGACCATTTGCAGCTGGCCATTGACGATGCTGAAACTCGAGTTGGTGGCGTTCAGGTCGAAGGCAAAGGTTCCCCAATAAGTTGCGTTTGACTCCAAATCGAGGGCCGAAACAATGTTGGTCAGTCCAACGTTCATCGGCGCGACCAGATTGGTGACGGTCATGGGATACAAAAATGGCGGGTCATTGTTCGCGTCGGCCACCGTGGTTGCCGTAAATGAATTGGTCGTCCGTCCGCCGGCACCGTCGTCCGCCACCACACTGATGGTTCCCGAAACCCCCGCCACGCTGGTGCCGGCCAGGGTCAGCACCGTGTCCGCGGTGTCGGGCACGAAGGAAGCCACGGTGATGATCACGTCGGCGAGCGGACGGCTGTTCGTGTCCACCGGCGTGCTGATGACGTTGGTGAGCACGTTGAAGCCGCGCACCAGTTGTCCGAACAGGGTGTAGCCGAAATCAAGGGACCGTTGCGGACCGGAGGTGACAAAGAATTGCGAGCCATCGGTGTCCTTGCCGGTGTTGGCCAGCGCCAGTTGTCCGTTGCCGCTGAATATGGCCTGCGGATTGAACTCATCATCGTAACGAAATACCGGTCCGCCCAGGCCGTTGGTGTTGGGATCACCCCCCTGGATCACAAAATTGGTGATGACGCGATGAAAGATGGTGTTGCTGGTGTAAAAAGCGGATTCCGTAAGTCCTTGAATGACGTCGATCGTATGCGGCGCGATTTCCCGAAAGAGCATGAACGTCATGTCACCGATGTTGGTTACCGTCACCACCCCGCCGCGGAACGGGGTGGAAAATGCGCCGGGCGCATTCGTGGGCGCGGCCTGCACGACGGACAGTTTCCAGAAGGGTTCATTGTATGGATCTGAACGGTAATGGCGTTTGTGCTGCTCGTGGCCGTAAACGTCAAGGGCCGGCCGTTCGGTGAACTGGCGGTCACCGGCAGGATCAAGGATTTGCCGGCGGGAATGCTGGCACTGGGAATGAGATCCACGACCGGTGCGCCCAAAACCAAAAAGCCAGGAATCACAAAAGACAAAACAACACTGAGGGTACGCCGGTGCTTCATAATGCGGTATGAACAGCATTATATCATACCCTGAATTTTCGCGCAATCTGACCGTCTATTTGGCAGTGTTCTAATCAGGTAGGGACGGCGCGCTGCGCCGTCCGCGCCGCGTTCAGCGGCGCCAGGTGTGAGATGTGGAATTTGGGTGGGGACGTGATTCATTTCGCCCGCGGTTACGCGGGCGAGGACATCGCAGCGCGATGTCCCTACCACCAAATTCGGGACACCACCGTCTATTTCAGCAGGTTTTCCACCTGCAGCTTCCGGCGCAACCGGCCGTTGTCGGCGACCATCCGGAGTTTCCCGCCCGGCGCGGGCCGGGTGTAAAACTCACCGCCGGAAGATTCCACCATCAAGGCGCCCGCCGCGATGTCCCACAAATTGATCGAGCGCTCAATGTAGGCGTCCAGCCGGCCGGACGCGACATAAGCCAGTTCCAGTGCCGCCGAACCCAGGATGCGGAGCTTTTTGACCCGCCGCACGAGCCGGTTCAGGTGTGGCAGGCTTTTCTTCAGATTTGTTCTGCTTTTGGAAAAGCCCATCGCGATGACCGCCTCGTCCAGCCGCGCGCGGCGGCTGACGCGAACAATGCGCCCGTTGAGCCGGGTCGGTCCGCCGCGAACCACCGTCCAAAGTTCGTCGGTGAACGGATCGTAAATCACGCCCAAAAGAGTGACCGGTGACGGGTGACGGGTGGCCTGATTTTGTCCGCGGCTTGGGGTGTTTTTCCGGTCACTTGCCACCGGCGGCCTCTCCCTGTTCGATTGCAACGCAATCGAAACGGCGGCATGCGGTATGCCGAAAAAATAATTCACCGTGCCGTCAATCGGGTCCACCACCCAGCGATACGCGGCGTTCTGGTCACCCGAAACGCCTTCCTCGCCGAGCAGCGCGATTTGCGGGAAAGCGGTGCGCAGGATTTTTTCGATGAGTTTCTGGCTGCGCACGTCGAGTTCGAGCTTGATGTCGTGGGCATCCACGACGTTGACGCGCTTGGGCCGGTGCGAGTTGGCCCGCATGAGCCGGCCGGCGGCGCGGGCCGCCTTCACGGCGCAAATGAGCGCCCGGGTTTGGTTCAAGGATTTCATGGAATCACCTCGTGGCGCTCTTCAAGCTGTTCGGTCAGTTCTCCGCGTTTGTCGCCGAGCAGGTTTTGTTCGGCGGCGGCGATGGCGCGCATCAAATCGGTGGCTTCCAGCAGGCGCGGGACGCTCACGTAATTGGCGCCCGCGGCATAAAGTGTGGGGACGTCATTCAATTGTTCGGCGTGGACGATGATCTGCGCCTGGGGATTCAGTTCGCGCAGCTGGCGCAGCAATTTCAAATTGTTCGCCCCTTTCAAAACCGTGTTGGGCAGCGAGCAGATGATGATTTCCGCGTGGGTCACGCCGGCGTGTTCCAGCACGTTGCGCTGCGTGATGTCGCCGTAGACCACCTGCACCCCGCGATGGCGCAGCCGTTCGTAAACGTGCGGATTGAAATCCACGACCAGCAGGTCCTGCAACAGCGCGGGTTTTTCCCGGCTGATTTCCTCCAGCAACGAACTCGCCGTCCAGTAAAAGCCCAGCAGACAGACGCGTTTTTTATGCACCGCGCCCCTGGCTTCGGCCGAAATCTGGGCGAGGTCGTGGAAGCCAAACCAATCCAGCCAGGGAACGGTTTTTTGCAGGATGTAATCGTTTTTCAAAATCGCGTAAGTCGTGTCCACCGCGAGGAACGAGAAGACGAAGGCGGCGATGCCGACGGACGTGTCGGAGACATCGCCGCTCGCCTTGCCCAGCGCGAGCAGCACGAGCGAGAGTTCGCTCATCTGGCCCAGATTGATGGCCGGCAACAGGCTCATGCGATAGCCCTGTTTCATCAGGTAAAGCGGGGTGAACACCGTGAGCAGCCGGCCGCCGACGATGACCATGGAAAAAATCACCATCCAGATCAGGTAATTCCAGGTGGGCATGGGGATGGTCATGCCCAGGCCGACAAAAAAGAGCGTCACGAAAAAGTCGCGGATGCCGGTGACCTTGGCCACCACGTCGAGCGCGTAGGGAAACGTGGAAATCATCACCCCGGCGATGAGCGCGCCCATTTCGCTGGAAAGCCCGAGGAAATCGGCGAACCCGGCCAGTGCGAAGCACCAGGCCAGCGCGCCGACGAGCACCAGTTCCGGCAGGCGCGCCACGAATTTGAAAACGGGCGGCAACAGGAACCGGCTGACCACATAGGCGACCGCCACCAGCAAAAGGACCTTGCCCAGGGCCAGGGCCAGGAGGCCGACGGCGGGATTTTTCAGATTCGGCTGGATGGCGAGGAACAGGATGGTGGCGATGTCCTGCAGCACGAGCACGCCGAGGGTGATGCGCCCGGCCAGCGTTTCGAGTTCGCGCTTGTCGTAAAGAATCTTGACGATGATGACCGTGCTGCTCATCGCCGACGCCACGCCGAGATAAAAGGCTTCCAGCCAGGTCTTGCCCGGACCCAGCAAGCCGAAAAACAGCCAGCCCAACGCAATACACCCGACAATTTGACAGACGGCGGTGATGGTGATGACCCGGCCGGCGCTCACCATCTTCTTGAGGTCAATGTCCAGCCCGATCATGAACAGCAGCAGGCTCAGGCCGATGCCGGAAATGGTTTCGATGGAATCGGGGTTGGTCACCCACCGGAATCCGTGCGGGCCGATGGCAAATCCGGCCACGAGATACGCGAGCAACAACGGCTGTTTGGTAACCTGCGAAATCACCGCCACCACCCACGCGGCGATGATGCAAAGCGCAATATCTATGACCAAACCTTGTTCCACAGGGCGCGACCTTTAACAGACGCGCCCCACGAGGTCGAGCCGGAGTTTAAAAGGTCTGAAACCGCCTGCCGTTGCGCCATCACGCCGGCAGGTTTTCAAGCGAATCAAGGATTTGCCTCTCCTTCGCCTGCCAGTCGGACAACCGCTGCTGATGCTCCTGCAAGACGTTCGGCGGAACCTTTTGGGTGAAGTCGGGATTGGCGAGTTTGCCTCCCACCTTGGCAATTTCGGCCCGGGCCTTTTCGAGCTCCTTCGTGAGGCGCGCCCGTTCCGCGGCGGCATCCACCAGCCCGGCCAGGGGCAGATACAATTCACCCCATTCCGTGTACACGGAAGGCGTGCCCTTGGGCGCTTCATACGCGGCATCGGTTTCGAGCGCTTCGGCGTTCAACAGCAGCTTGAGCACTTCTGCGTCATGCGCCGGCAGGGTTTTCAGCGGCTTCAAAACGTATTTGATTTTTTTGTTCGCCGGAATATTCCCGATGCGGCGCAAATTGCGGCCCTGGGAAACCAGTTCGTTGCGGGCCTCGATATATTTTTCGTCCTGGCCGGTCAGGCGGTAGTGCGATTTGAAATCGTCGTCGAGCGGCTTGGGCCAGGGCGCGAACAGGATGGTCCGGCCACCCTGGTTTTCCGGCATGTCCTCGGCGTAACCCATCCCGTGCCAGAGTTCCTCCGATATGAACGGCAGGAACGGATGAAACAGCCGCAGCGTGTGCGAGAGCACGAAATCAATCACCGCCAGCGTGTTGGCCTTGCCCGCGGCATCGCTGCCTTGCAACGCCGCCTTGCTGGCTTCAACGTACCAGTCGCAATATTCGCTCCAGAAAAAACGGTACAACGTGGCCGTGGCGTCGCTGAATTTGTATTCGGCGAACGCCGTGTTCATCTCGCGAATGGCCGCGTCCAGCTTCAGCAAAATCCATTTGTCGTCGGAGGTCAGGAGTTTGGGATCAATTTCGCCCTGCACTTCATAGGTGGCGGCGGCGCCCCCGTCGCCACGGGGTTGGTTCGGCGACGAGGCGTCGCTGCCACCCACCATTTGCCGGAAGCGGCAGGCGTTCCAGAGCTTGTTGCAGAAATTGCGGCCCAGCTCGACGTTCTGTTCGTCGAACAAAATGTCCTGGCCGAGCGGCGCGCTGCGCATGGTGCCGAACCGGAGCGCGTCGGCGCCGAACTTGGCGATGAGATCGAGCGGGTCGGGCGAATTGCCGAGGCTCTTGGACATTTTGCGCCCCTGCTTGTCGCGGATGATGCCGGTGAAATAAACGTTCCGGAACGGCAAATCCCCCATGAACTCGTAACCGGCCATGATCATGCGGGCGACCCAGAAGAAAATGATGTCCGGCCCGGTGACGAGATCGGCGGTCGGATAAAACTTTTTCAGGGTGTCGGTCTGTTCCGGCCAGCCCATGGTCGCAAACGGCCAGAGCCAGGAACTGAACCAGGTGTCGAGCACGTCGGGGTCCTGGGTGAAGCCAGTGTTTTTCAAGACGAGCAGATTGTTTCCTCTGAAAGCACCGTCGCAATAATCGAAGTCCCACGTCTTCGTTGCGAATTTGTGGCCGGTCAGCATGAAGGTCTTTCATCAACCAGTAACACCGAATCTGCCTTTGCATGCAAATTCTCCCTTGGAAACAAGGGATTGCTTAAAAGCTGCGTCCACTCTTTTTGCAATCAGACTGATCTCGTTGAATCAGCTTGTGCTCCACACCGGAATCCGATGTCCCCACCACAGCTGGCGGCTGATGCACCAGTCCTGGATGTTGCCCATCCAATGGTCGTAAACCTTCGCCCAGCGCTGCGGATGGAAATGCATTTTTTCGGAGCGCGGACGCATTGCTCCGCGACGTCTCCGGCTTGAGATTCGCGCGGACGCGAATGCTCCGGCGCTCCGTTCTTCCTGCTCCACGCACGCGCGGGATTTTTCCACGCTCGGATATTTCAAAAACCATTGCTCGCTCAAACGTGGCTCAATCGGCACATCGGCGCGTTCGCTGAAACCGACGTTGTTGGTGTACGGTTCCTCTTTTTCCAGCGACCCAAGCTCCGTGAGTTTTTCCACGGCCACCTTGCGCGCCTTGAACCGGTCCAGACCATTCAAATCCTTTCCGGCCAGTTCGTTCATGTGGCCGTTCGGCATGCAATGACTTCAATCACCGCCAGCTTGTGGCGCTGGCCGATTTCAAAGTCCGCCTTGTCGTGCGCGGGCGTCACCTTGAGCACGCCGGTGCCGAACTCAAAATCCACGTGCTCGTCGCCGATGATGGGGATGAGCTTCTGCTCGCGCGGAAATTCCGCCGGCAACGGCCGGATGACATGCTTGCCGATGTATTTGGCGTAGCGCGGGTCCTTGGGATTCACGGCCACGGCGGTATCGCCGGGAATCGTCTCCGGCCGCGTCGTGGCGATGGTGAGAAAGGTAGCAGCGGCGCCCCCGCCGCTGTTTTCAGAATGCGACGAGGGCGTCGCATCCACCACCTCCACCTTGAAATAATAGAGCGAGCCTTTCTGCTCTTTCATGATGACTTCTTCATCGGACAGCGCGGTGAGCGACGCGGGACACCAGTTCACCATGCGTTTGCCGCGATAAATGAGGCCCTTTTTGTAAAGCTCCACGAACACCTTCTGGACGCAACGCGAATATTCCGGGTCCATGGTGAACCGTTCGCGCGTCCAATCGCACGACGCGCCGAGTTTTTTCAACTGCTGGATGATGATGCCGCCGTGCTTTTCCTTCCATTGACCAGACGCGTTCGAGAAATTTTTCGCGGCCGAGATCGTCGCGGTGCCGGATTTCGCCGGCTTTCTTCAGCGTTTTCTCAACGACGGTTTGGGTGGCGATGCCGGCGTGGTCGGTGCCGGGCAGCCAGAGGACCTCCTTGCCGTCCATGCGCGCCTTGCGGGCGAGGATGTCCTGGATGGTGTTGTTGAGGACGTGGCCCATGGTGAGCACGCCGGTGACGTTCGGCGGCGGGATGACGATGGAATACGCCGGGCTTCTTCGAGCGCGCATCCGCGACGAAGCACTTCTGGTCGAGCCAGAACTCGTACCATTTGTCCTCGACGGACTGCGGTTCGTAGGCCTTGGAAATCTCGGACATGACAAAAGATTTTTACCCGAATTTCACGAATTGGCGCGAAAAATACGGGGAATCAACAACATATCAACAACCAACATCGAACGCCCAGTGATGCCCGTCCGAGGACCATTGGATGTTGGGTGTTCAGTGTTGGATGTTCGATGTTGAAACATTTCATTTCTTCAGGAGCGCGTATTCCATGCTGTCCACCAGCGCCTGGAGGCTCGCTTCGATGATGTTTTCATTCGACGCCCACGGTGCCCCACTCGTGCTGGCCGTCGGTGGACTGGATCAACACGCGCGTTTTCGCCGCGGTGCCGGTGCCGGAATCGAGAATGCGCACCTTGTAATCCGTCAGCGTCACCTTTTTAAGCTTGGGAAACGATCTGGCCAGCGCGGCGCGCAAGGCGCCGTCGAGCGCGTTCACCGGGCCGTCGCCTTCCGCCACTTCATGATGAACTTTTTTTCCGACACGGATGCGCACGGTCGCTTCGCAAACCGATTCCCGCGAATCGCGCCGCATCGAGACGTGATACGTCTCCACGGTGAACGGCACGTTCGCGTTGCCGGAGGGTTTTGCCGATGAGCAGGGCGAGCGAGCCTTCCGCGGCCTCATATTCGTAGCCCTGGTTTTCCAGTTCCTTGACGCGATTGAGGATGGCCTTCAATTCCGGCGTATCATTCGTGATCTTGAAGCCGAGTTCCTGCGCCTTGATGACGATGTTGCTGCGGCCGGCGAGGTCGCTGATGAGCACCGTGCGCCGGTTGCCGACCAGCGCGGGATCAATGTGCTCGTAGCTCGTGGTCAGCTTTTGCACGGCGTTGACGTGCGCGCCGCCCTTGTGCGCAAACGCCGAGGAACCGACCCACGGCTGCCGCGGGCTGTGGCGCATGTTGGCGATTTCGTCCACGAACTGCGAAAGCTCCTTCAGCTTCGGCAATGATTTCGCGGGCACACAGCTTTTCTTCAGCTTGAACGCGATGCAGGGAATGACACTGGTCAGATTGCAATTGCCGGTGCGCTCGCCGTAGCCGTTGATGGTGCCTTGCACGTGGACGGCGCCGGCGGCCAGCGACGCCAGCGCGTTCGCCACGCCCAGGCCGATGTCGTCGTGCGTGTGAATGCCGACCTTGCAGTTCAGTTTGCTGACCGCGACCTTCGTGATGGCGGCGATTTCGTCCGGCAGACAGCCGCCGTTCGTGTCGCAGAGCACGATGAAATCCGCGCCCGCCTTTTCCGCGGCCTGCCAGGTGGCGAGCGCGTATTCGGGATCGAGCTTGTAGCCGTCAAAACAATGCTCGGCGTCGTAAATGACGAATTTATCGTGGTCCTTCAGGAAGCGCACGGTGTCGCCGATCATGGCGAGATTTTCATCGGGGGTGCAGCGCAGGACCTCCTTCACGTGCAGCATGGAAGTTTTGCCGAAAATCGTCACGACCGGCGTTTCGGCCTCGATGAGCAGTCGCACCTGGTCGTCCGATTCGACCGGCACGCCCTTTTTACGCGTGGAACCGAACGCGGCCAGCCGCGCATTTTTGAATTTCCGGCGTCTGGCCTGCGCGTAGAACTCGATGTCCTTGGGATTGCTGCCGGGCCAGCCGCCTTCGATGTAATGCACCCCGAACGCGTCGAGCTTCTCGGCGATGCGGAGTTTGTCCGCGACCGAGAAATTGATGCCTTCACCCTGCGAACCGTCGCGCAGGGTCGTGTCATAGATTTCGACCTGGGGTTTCATAAATGGCGCATGAAAAAACGGCGGACATTATCACTGAATCCGGGGGAAGTGGCAAATCCCAAAACCGGGCTTGCGCTTTTCCAGTCATACAATGGTTGTTTCCCGTTGTTTCCCTGCGACAAAAATGACAAGCTGGGTCAGCGATCTGGGCTGAAAAATCCAATTGCATGGTTGACCCCCAAAAAACCGTATCGCCCGCCCAACGAGGGCAAATATGCGAAAACCCGGCAACTGGCTAAGGCAGCGTTTCGAAGCTGTCATGGAAATGACGGCCTCCCTTCCGGCCATATTGAGCGCGCTCGTTGGCGACCACGTCATTCCCCAGGTCGATGGGCGAAATCTGACCCGTCAGTTAAAACGATCTTCTGAAGCCGTTATCATCGTGGTCTGCCTTTTCCTGACCATCCTGGTTGCCATCATTAACTACAAATCCACTTCGCGGGTCAGTTTTACCTTGTTTTACCTGTTAATCGCAGCCTTTGCCGCCTGGAGCGGGAGCCGAAGGGCCGGCATTCTCATTGCCCTGGCGGGTTCGCTCGCCGCGTTTATTGACCAGGTCAGCCGCAATTCACAGCTGGGGGTTCTGATTTGGAATCTGGGAGTGCAGACGGGCATTTCCGTGTTTGTGGTTTTGCTGGTGTCCGCCGTCCGCAACCTGACCCAGCATCTGGAGCAGCGGGTGAAGGAATGCACCATGGCCCTGGAGCGTGAAGTGGGCGAGCGCCGGCAAACCGAGGAACAATTGCGCAAGGCCATGCAACAGTTGCGCCAGCTGGCGGAAAACATCACCGATGCCTTCTGGATGAGAGACTCGGAGGAAACCCGCATGGTCTATGTCAGTCCGGCATACGAAAAAATCTGGGGCCGGAGCTGCAAGGAACTCTACCAGTCGCCGCACGCGTGGCTGGAGGCAGTTCACCCGGAAGACCGCGAGATGGTGGCCCGGGCCATGCTCACGAAACAGGCCACCGCGAATTCAACCAGGAATATCTCATTGTCAGACCCGACGGCGCCTGGCGCTGGATTCGGATCGCGCCTTTCCGATCGGGATCGATCCGGCAAGGTCATCCGCTTGTGGGATCGCGGAAGACACCACCGACCGGCACCGGCTGGAGCGTGAAATTTTGGAGATCAGCGACCGGGAACAGGCGCGCATTGGCCAGGACCTGCATGACGGGCTGTGTCGACAGCTGGTCAGTCTGGGCTTCGACGATCAATCCCTCGAAAAGCAACTCGCCGCGCGCGGATTGCCCGAAACGGCCGCCGCCCAAAAAATGGGCCAGGTGCTGGATGACGTGATTACAGAGGCCCGGGCCGTGTCCCGCGGGCTTTTCCCGGTGCAGCTGGAGTCGGACGGCCTGAACCTCGCCCTGCAGCAACTCGCAGCGGGCACGCGCGCCCGCGCCCGGGTAAATTGTCAGATGGATTGTCCGCAACCCGTGCTGGTTCGCGACAATACCGTGGCGACCCACCTTTACCGGATTGCGCAGGAAGCGGTGAACAACGCGGTCAAACACAGCCGGGCCGCTGCGATTATAATTCAGTTGAAAGCCGGCCCGAACCGGATTGAATTGACCATCAGCGACGATGGCCGCGGCATTGCCATTCCGCTCCCGTCGGCCCGCGGGATGGGAATGCATTTCATGAATTATCGCGCGCGAACGATCGGGGCCACGTTAATTATCGAGCGCGGGCCGAAGGGCGGGACGGTGGTTTCGTGTTCGGCGCCACGGCAAGCCGCTTGAATTCCATTATGGCAATCGATAATAAATCGCCGGTGGCGCCCGAAAAAATGCGCATCTTGCTGGTGGATGATCATCCCATGGTGCGTGAGCGGCTGACGGAAGTCATCCAGCGCGAACCGGATCTGGCCGTTTGCGGCGAGGCGGAAGACCGCTTCCGGGCCCTGGAAATGATCGCCGCCACCCGTCCGCATCTGGCCATCGTGGACCTCACGCTCCGGCGTTCGAACGGAATGGAATTGATCAAGGACATTCGCAGCCGGTATCCGGCTTTGGCAGTGCTGGTCGTTTCGATGCACGATGAGACGCTCCATGCGGAACGGGTGATTCGCGCCGGCGCCCACGGCTACATCACCAAGCAGGAAGCCACGCGGAAAATCATGCTGGCCATTCGCACGGTACTGACCGGCGGCGTTTATTTGAGCGGGAAGATGGCCTCGCAAATTGCCGCCAGCGCGGTCGGTCGCGCGCAAACCAAAGCCAGCCTGCCCGTCAACCAGCTTTCGGATCGTGAACTGTGCGTTTTCGAGATGATTGGACAGGGCGCAGCGCGCGTCAGATTGCGGATGAACTGCATCTGGACGTGCGGACGATTGAAACCTACCGCGCCCGCATCAAGGAGAAGCTGAATCTCAAGGACGCCAACGACCTGCTGCAACACGCCATCCGCTGGATGCAGGTTGAAGGCTCGCTTTAGAGGTTGAACCGGCAATATTGCCTCCGTTGTGCTGCGAATGGTTCAAACGACTTTATCTTGTTTTTGTTGATACATTTCTGGCTTTTTGGCCGTAATGGGGTGACAAGTCGTCCGGCGGCGGGTAGTAGTTATCATCCAACATTCGTTTTGGCATCATGAGCACGAAAATCAATTTCGCCTTGCGTGAGGAGGACATTCCCACCCATTGGTACAATCTGCTGGCCGATTTTCCCGAGCCGCTGCCGCCGCCGCTGCATCCGGGCACCCGGCAACCCATCCCGCCGGAGGCGTTGCAGGCCATTTTCCCCGACAACCTCGATCCAGCAGGAGATGAGCCCCGAACGGTGGGTGGAAATTCCCGGACCGGTCCGTGAAATTTACGCGCTCTGGCGGCCGTCGCCGCTGCTCCGCGCCGTGCGGCTGGAAAAGGCGCTGCAAACGCCGGCCCATATTTACTACAAATACGAGGGCGTCAGCCCCGCCGGCAGCCACAAGCCGAACACGGCCGTCGCCCAGGCCTATTACAACAAGGTCGCCGGCACCAAACGGCTCGCCACCGAGACCGGCGCGGGCCAGTGGGGTTCGTCGCTCGCCTTTGCCTGCAGTCAATTCGGGCTGGAATGCAACGTGTACATGGTCAGGGTGAGCTACCAGCACAAGCCGTATCGCCGGATGCTGATGCACACCTGGGGCGCCACGGTGCATCCGAGTCCCAGCGACCAGACCGAGTTCGGCCGCAAACTGCTGCACGACGACCCGGATTGTCCCGGCAGCCTCGGCATCGCCATCAGCGAGGCCAGTCGAGGACACCGTCAAGCATCCGCACACCAAATACTCGCTGGGCAGCGTGCTGAACCACGTCTGCCTGCACCAGACGGTCATCGGCCAGGAAGCCATCAAACAAATGGAACTCGCGGGCGAGGAACCGGATTCCATCATCGCCTGCTGCGGCGGCGGCAGCAATTTTGCCGGCATCGCCTTTCCGTTCATTCACAAAAAAATCACGGAGAAAAAGAAATATCGCATCGTGGCCGTGGAACCGTCGGCCTGTCCGTCCATGACCCGGGGCGAATTGCGTTACGACTTCGGCGACACGGCGGAGATGACGCCGTTGCTGATGATGCACACCCTGGGCCACAAATTCATGCCGCCGTCCATTCACGCGGGCGGGCTGCGTTATCACGGCATGTCGCCGATGGTCAGCCATGCCCTCAAGCTGGGCCTGGTGGAAGCCGAGGCGTATCACCAGACGAAAGTGTTCGAGGCGGCGGTGCAGTTTGCGCGCACGGAAGGCATCGTGCCCGCGCCGGAATCCGCGCATGCGATTGCCGCGGTCATCCAGGAAGCCATGGCCGCCCGCGAGGCCGGCCGCAAGCGCGTGATTCTGTTCAACCTCTCCGGCAACGGCATGCTCGACCTGAGCGCGTACGAAACCTATCTGAGCGGCAAATTGCAGGATGCCTGAACCGGGGAACTTGAATCAACCCGGCCGCCCGGTGGATGCCGGAGTTGCAAATTGCCGGCCGGCGGGCGAGTTTGGCCTGTGGAAGTTTCCGAAAACATCCAATGCCCGTTTTGCGGCCAGACCTTCGGGCTGGTGATCGACACCACCGCGCCGTTCCAACGGTTCACGACGGACTGCGAGGTCTGCTGCCGGCCGTTTGAGGTCGTGGTCGAGTGTGAACCGGGCGAAATTCTGAGCTTGGATGTGTCGGCGAATTGAGGCAGCCTGTGGGCGATGCACAATTTTGCCAGCACGATTCTCTGGGTTTACATCATCCTGCTGCTCGTCGGCGGAATGATTGGATTCTTCAAGGGGAAGAGCAAGGTGTCGCTCATCACGTCGGCGGTGTTTGCGGCCGTGCTGGTATTGACCCAAACCGGAATTTTTGAGCCCGGAGTTGCGCGCGAGCTGGTGAACGTGCTCCTGGCGGTGTTGTTGGTGGTGTTCACCGTCCGCCTGGCGAAGACAAAAAAATTCATGCCCAGCGGCCTGATGTTGTTGTTGACGGTTTTGGTGCTGGCGTTGCGGAACCTGAATTTTCATTGAGCCGGGCGGCGCTCCGGCGGTGTTCCGTGGCGAAAACCCCCGGAAATATGTTGCGCGGACGGAGGGCGGCCCGTAAGTTTTCTACCCTTTGGGCGCACCCATAGCTCAATTGGATAGAGCGTCTGACTACGGATCAGAAGGTTCCAGGTTCAACTCCTGGTGGGTGCACCAGTTTGGGTGGGCAGTGAGCCGCATTGACAATGCCGCCCCGCTTGCGTAGTTGCCCAAACCAGACCAAAAATTTTGTAACGCACACAGCAAACCGTGGCTGAAAAAGACGATTATTTGGCAGACGTGTTGGTGGACCTCGGCATCGTAATGCCGACCAGGTCGCCAAGACGCGCCAGGAAGCCGAAACTTCCGGCGTGGGCGTCGTGGATTTGTTGCTGGCCAACAAACTCGTCCGCCCGGCGGACGTCACCCAGGCCAAGGCCGCCCAATTCGGCGCGGAAGTCATTCAGCTGGGCGGCCTGCGGATTCCCGACGACGTCATCTCCATCATCCCGCGGCACATCGCCAAAAAATACCGCGTCGTTCCCGTTTTCAAAAGCGATGGCAAGGTCGCCGTGGCCATCGCCGACCCGTCCGATCTGAACACCATTGACACGCTTACGCATCTGCTCAACGCGGAAATTGATCTGCGGGTGGCGTCGGAATCGGATATCGAGGCGGCGCTGAACAAATATTACGGCGGCACGGGCAGACGGTGGTGGACAAGGCGATCCAGGAACTCACCGAAAGCGAATCGTGGGTGCCCAGGGCGGCTGGATGACGATGGCGGGGCGGTGGACGCGGATGCACCGCTCATCCGGCTGGTCAACCAGATCATCGTGGACGCCTTCAAGATGCGCGCCTCGGACATTCATCTGGAACCGTTGAGCAAACGTTTCCGGCTGCGCTATCGCATTGACGGCGTCCTGCACGAGATGAAGGCCCCGCCCAAACGGTTGCAGGCGTCCATCATCACCCGGCTGAAGATCCAGTCGAACATGTCCATCTCCGAGCATCGCATTCCGCAGGACGGACGCATTCAGAGCAAGGTGGGGACCAAGCTCATTGATCTGCGCGTGTCGTGCCTGCCGACCAACCATGGCGAAAGCATCGTCATGCGTATTCTCGACAAGGAAGGCCTGCGGCTCGGTCTGCCGGAACTGGGATTTTTCACGGACGACCAGCAGACGTTCGAGCGCATGATTGGCCTGCCCGACGGCATCCTGCTCGTGACCGGCCCGACCGGTTCCGGCAAAACCACCACCCTGTATTCCTGCCTCCACTTCATCAACCGGCCCGACCGCAAGATCATCACGGTCGAGGACCCGGTGGAATACGTGCTGTCCGGCATCAACCAGGTGCAGGTCAGTGAAACCGTCGGCCTGACGTTTGCCACCGCGCTGCGCTCCATTTTGCGCCAGGCGCCGAACGTGGTGATGATCGGTGAAATTCGCGACATGGAAACCGCGTCCATTGCCATCAATGCGTCGCTCACCGGCCATCTGGTTTTCTCCACCTTGCACACCAATGACGCGCCGAGCGCGGTCACCCGCCTGGTGGACATCGGCGTGAAACCCTTTTTGGTCGCCTCCTCCACGCGCTGTCTCATGGCCCAACGCCTCGTGCGCAAGATCTGCCGCCACTGCGGGCAGCCCTACCAGCCGACCGAACAGGAAATGCGCGGATTGAACCTCACGCCCGAAAACATGCAAAATGCCACGATGCAAAAGGGCCGGGGTTGCAGCAATTGTTCGAACACCGGCTGCCGCGGGCGCATGGGCATTTTTGAAATTTTCGTCATTGATGACGAGGCGCGGAAATTGATCTACGACAAGGCGTCGTCGTCCGTTTTGCGCGCCCGCGCCCGGGAAATGGGCATGCGCACGCTGCGCGAGGACGGCATTCGCAAGGTGCTCGCCGGCTTGACGACGCCCGAGGAGGTCATCCGCGCGACCGTGGGCGACGAATCCTGATGCGGTAAAATTTAAATTAATAATTAATAACAAAAAACCACATATCACACCTCACCTTTCATTCTTCATTCTGCATTCTGCATTCGCATTTATTTTATGTCCTACTCCATGTCCGATTTGTTGCAGCTGGTCGTGTCCGAAGGCGCGTCCGACCTGCACATCCGCGTGGGCACGCCGCCCACCATCCGGGTGCACGGCATCCTGCACCGCGTCGAGGGCCCGTCGCTCAAGCCGGAGGATGCCGAGGAATTGATGCGCAGCATCACGTCCGAGGAGCACATTCAGAGCACGCGCGAAAACGGCGGCGCGGACTTCGGTTTTGCGTTCGGCGACGCGGCGCGTTTCCGGGTCAGCGTCTTCAAGGAGAAGGGCCATTTCGCCCTGGTGCTCCGGCAGATTCCCAACAAGCTGCTGACGATGGAGCAGATCGGCATCCCGCCCAGCGCCAAGGAACTGCTCTACAAGCCGCGCGGCCTGGTGCTGGTGACCGGCCCGACCGGTTCCGGCAAAACCACCACGCTGGCCTCGATGATCAACATCATCAACGAGGAGCGCGACGAGGCGCACATCATCACCATCGAGGACCCGATCGAGTATTATCACCACCACAAAAAGGCGCTCATCACCCAGCGCGAAATCGGCGTGGACGTGCCGAACTTTGCCGAAGGCCTGCGCCGCGCGCTGCGCCAGGACCCGGACATGGTTCTCGTCGGTGAAATGCGCGACCTGGAGACGATTGACGCCGCCATCACCGCGGCGGAAACGGGACACCTGGTCTTCGGCACGCTGCACACCACGGGCGCGGCCAAGACCATTGACCGGGTCGTCAACGCCTTTCCGACGAACCAGCAGGAACAGATTCGCATCCAGCTTTCCACCGTCATGCAGGCGGTCATTTCCCAGCTGTTGATCCCGCGCGTGGACAAGCCGGGCCGCGTGGCCATTTTTGAAATCATGGTCAACACGCCGTCCATCGCCGCGTTGATCCGCGACAACAAAACCTTCCGCATCCAGTCCGATATCCAGACCGGCGCGAAATTCGGCATGGTCACGCTCGACTCGTTCCTGCTCGATAAATATCAGCAGGGCATGATCGCGCGCGAGGAAGTGATCACCAAATCGCAGGACCCGACGACGGTCCAGCAGAAATTGCAGGAACTGGAGCTGGCCCAGTCCTTGAGCCCCGGCGCCGCCCCGCCCAAACGGGGCAAATAACACCTTCCCCCCATGGCCGACGAAATTTCAAGTCCACTGCTGTCGCTCGTCCGCGAGCTGGGGCTGATTGACGATCTGCAGTACGAAGAGGTCGCCGCCGAACTCAAACGCGGCGGCGCGCCCGCGTTCCAGCTGTTGCAGGATTTCGGCATCATGCAGCTCGACGACATCCTGCAGGTGATGGCGAATTATCTCGGCACCCGGGTGGTTTCCCTGCGCAGCGTGCAGTTCACCCCCGAACTGTTGGCGACGATTCCGGCCAACGTCGCGCGCATGTACCAATGCCTGCCCGTCGGCCAGCAGGACGGCACCGTGCAGATCGCGCTGGCCGATCCGCTCGACACGTCGCGCGCGGACGAAATCACCTTTGCGGTCAAGAAGGAGGTGCAGGTGGTCGTGGCCGACCCCGCCGACATCGAAAAGGCGATTGAACAGCATTACGGCCAGGAAACCGAGGATGTGGCCGACATTCTCAAGGAACTGGGCGCGGACGCGGACATCGCCCGCGAAGTGAGCGAAGCCGGGGCGCAGGACGACGAACGGCTGATGGCGAATCTCGCCAACGAGGCGCCCATCGTGAAGTTTGTGAACCTGGTTCTGTCCCAGGCCATTCAAGACCGCGCGAGTGACATTCATTTCGAGCCGTTTGAAACCGAATTCCGCATCCGCTACCGCGTGGACGGCGCGCTCTATGAAATGTCGCCGCCGCCGAAACATCTCGCCCTGCCGGTGATTTCCCGCCTGAAGGTCATGGCGAACCTTAACATTTCCGAACGCCGGCTGCCGCAGGACGGGCGCATCACCTTCTCGATGGGCACCCGGGTGATTGATTTGCGCGTGTCCACCCTGCCGACGCAATTCGGCGAATCGGTGGTGTTGCGCGTGCTCGACCGCGCGGCGGTCAACCTCGACATCGAATCGCTGGGCCTCCCCAAGTACGTGCATGATTACGTGACCGAGGCGATTCAGCGCCCCAACGGCATCATGATTGTCACCGGGCCCACCGGCTCCGGCAAAACCACGACGCTCTACTCCTGCCTGCGCCGCATCAACACCATCGATGC
The DNA here is from genome assembly GCA_963762585.1 of uncultured Verrucomicrobiae bacterium. Lineage (GTDB taxonomy): Bacteria > Verrucomicrobiota > Verrucomicrobiia > Limisphaerales > UBA11358 > UBA11358. The sequence continues at coordinate 62,203 of CAVXLF010000014.1, read as the reverse complement.
CAAATTGCTCACCGCCGAGGACCCGGTCGAATACGACATCGAGGGCATCATGCAGGTGCCCATTTATGAGGCCGTCGGCATGACCTTTGGCAAGGCCCTGCGGTCGTTTTTGCGCCAGGACCCGGACATCATCATGGTGGGGGAAATGCGCGACCTGGAAACGGCGCAGATTTCCATCCAGGCATCGCTGACGGGCCATCTGGTGTTGAGCACGCTGCACACCAATGACGCGCCGGGCGCGGTGACCCGCCTGCTGGACATGGGCGTCGAGCCGTTTCTGATTTCATCCACGTTGATGGCGGTGCTGGCCCAGCGGCTGGTGCGGACCAGCTGCAAAAATTGCCGGACGCCGTTTGAGCCGACGGAGGAACAGCTGGGGTTGCTGAATCTTTCGCCGCACGACCTGGGCGACAAGGTGTTTCATTATGGCCGCGGCTGTTCCACCTGCAACGACACCGGTTACAAGGGGCGCAAGGGCATTTTTGAGCTGCTCGTCATCAGCGAGGCGATTCGCACGTTGATCAACGAGCGCTCCCCGACGGTGGTGTTGCGCCAGAAGGCCGTCGAGCTGGGGATGGTCACCCTGCGGGAAGACGGCTTGCGCAGCATTTTCGAAGGTGATACCACTATTGAGGAAATCGTCAAATATACCTGAACCGGAGACCCGCCATGCCGATCTACAGTTATGTGGCGCTTGATGCGCACGGGAAAGAAACCAAGGGCACGATCGAAGTCGCCAGCCAGAACGAGGCCATTGGTCGCGTCAAGGAAATGGGCTTTTTCCCGACCAAAATCGTCGAGGCGCAAACTCCCCAGGCCAAGGCCTCCCGCAAAAAAACCCGGACGCCGGCCCGGGCCGGTGGCGGCAAAAAGCGGGGTTCGCTCGACATCCAGATCAAGATTCCCGGGCTGAGCGGACGGGTCAAACCCAAGGTGTTGACCACCTTCACCCGCCAGCTGGCCACGCTCGTGGACGCGGGCCTGCCGCTCCTGCGCGGCCTGCGCGTGCTCGAAAAACAGGAGCGCAACGCCACGCTCCGGGGAATTCTGGGCGAACTGGCAATCGCCATCGAGGGCGGCAGCACGTTTTCCGAGGCGCTGGCGCAACATCCGAAGGTTTTCAACCGCCTCTTCGTCAACATGGTCAAGGCCGGCGAACTGGGCGGTGTGCTGGAAGTGGTGCTGAAACGTCTGGCGGAATTTTCCGAAAAGGCGCAGAAGATCAAGGGCAAGGTCAAGGCCGCGATGTTTTATCCGGTGGCCGTGCTCGTCGTTGCCCTCGGCATCATGATTCTCCTGTTGACGTTTGTCATCCCGCGCTTTCAAGGCGTCTTTGCCGGCATGAACATCCAGATGCCGTGGTTTACCACCTTCGTGCTGGGCATCAGCAGCGCCGTCAAGGACCACTTCATCACCACGGCCGGCGGGGTCGCCGTGTTTGTGGTGGTGTTTATGTTGCTGCTCAAAACCCGGATGGGCCGGCTGCTTTGGGACAAATTCAAATTAAAGGTCCCCGCCCTCGGTCCCGTGGTCAGCAAGGTGGCCATCTCCAACTTCGCCCGCACCCTCGGCACCCTCGTCAGCAGCGGCGTGCCCATTTTGCAGGCCCTCACCATCGTCAAGGAAACGTCCGGCAACGTTGTCATCAGCAATGCCGTCGCCAGTGTGCATGAAAGTGTCAAGGAGGGTGAAACCATCACCGCGCCGCTCGAAAGTTCGGGCGTCTTTCCCCCCATGGTCGTCAGCATGGTCGACGTCGGCGAACAAACCGGCGCCCTGCCGGAAATGTTGTTGCGCATCGCCGACAACTTCGACGAGGACGTGGACAATGCCGTCTCCGCCATGACCTCGCTCCTGGAGCCGATCATGATCGTGTTCCTGGCCGTGGTGGTCGGCAGCATCGTCATCGCCATGTTCCTGCCGTTGATTGCCATGATCAACAACCTCAACGGGTCAGGGTCGGGCGGCGGCGAATAGGTTTTGTGGTCAAAACGACCGCTTCGTTCCGGGCTGTACAAAAACCATTGACAAACAAAGACCTCCATGCGTAAATACAATGTAAACACATTGCATGGGCGATCTATTTACAATTAGCTCATTATGGAGTTTGATTGGAATAATCCGCCCTTTGAAATGGATGGTTCTTTGACTCAGCGGGAAATTGAAGAGTCGTTTGAAGATCCGTTTGCCATCCGGCTGTTGCCGGACTCGCCGCGATTCGGCGTGCAGGCGCGCTTTTTCAACCTGGGCCTGTCCGCGGGCGGCGCGGGAATTTTCAGCGCCTATCGGACAAATGGCCGGCTCGTGCGCGTGTTGCTGGCGCGCCCGTTCGAACCGGAGGAACGGTTTTTTTATCAGCGAAAGATGGACCAGACTTTGACCGCGGGTGAGAAGTGAAACGTAAAACGTGAGAAGGTTTGGCCGGAAGTGATTTGCCTCACGTTTCACGCAGTCACGTTTTATTTTAATGAGAACCTTTGCCAGTTGGGAAGAAGTCCCGATCTTCGACACTGAAGCGGCCGAGGCCGGACTTTTGGTCGGAGAACCGGCCGGACCTGCGCCTGATGGAATCGGCGGTGGCCGGCGCCGCCGAAGGCGTCCGAGTCCGTGACCATCACGCTGCGCATGGACCCGCGGATGCTGGCGCGCATCAAGCGCCTGGCCCGGTCGCGCTATTTGAATTACCAGAGCATGATCAAACAATGGCTCAGCGAACGAATGGAACACGAGGTGCGTGAACGATGAAAACAAACAAAAGTAATCAACAGCCAGCCTTCGCCCGGCTTCGGCCCGGCAGGCGCGTGACGAATGGCAGGACGGACCCGGCAGGTGCGGAGCGTTCCGGTCACGCGTCACGCGTCACGTCTCACGTGTCCGCTTTCACCCTGCTCGAACTGCTGACCGTCATCGGCATCATTGTCGTGATTGCCGCACTCCTCCTGCCCGTGGGGAGCATCGTGAAGCAGCGTGCGGTCATCCGCGCCACCCAGGCCCAGATGGCCCAATTGGAAACCGCCATTGACCGTTACAAATCCGCCTACGGATTTTATCCGCCGTGCAACACCAACCGACCCGATCACCAATCCAGCTCTATTTTGAATTGCTGGGCACGACCAACATTGCCCTCACTCCGGGATGCCCGTTTATCTAACGCTCGATGGCAACACGCCGAAATTCACACCATCGTCCGTGAGGCACGCCTTTGATGGGAGCATTGGCGGTTTCATGAATTGCAGCAGAACCCAGCGCCGACGAGTCTTCACACCGCGGGCGACAGGATTTTCTGCCGGACCTGAAGCCGAACCAGATCGGCAAATTATAACAAATAACAACGTGCTAGTGACCTTGCTCGTTGCTTCCGCTGGCGGACCGGACCCGGATCTTCAACCTCTGGGCCAACAGGACGTGAATCCCTGGCGTTACAATTCCTCCAATCCCACCAACAATCCCGGCTCCTACGATTTGTGGATTCAACTGAAGATTGCCGGGAAAACCAACCTCATTTGCAACTGGAGCAAGCAGGTGCAAATCAACAGCCCGCTGCCCTGAATGAACTTTTTTTCAAACCTATGAAAATTATTATAAACCGGGACGGGTGCCAGGTGGCGGGTGGCGGGATGACACCGAAGGCGCGCGCTGCCTTTTCGGGTCCCGTGTCACGCGTCACGCGTCACGCGTTGGCCTTCACCATCATCGAATTGCTCACCGTCATCGCCATCATCGCCATCCTGGCGGCGATGCTGTTGCCGGCCCTGTCGGCGGCCAAGGTCCACGCCCAGAAAACCCAGGCGAAACTCCAAATCAACGACCTCGTCACCGCCATTCAAAATTACGATTCGGCTTACAGCCGCATGCCGGTGTCGAGCGCCGTCCAATCGATTGCCGTCAACAGTCAAAACGGTCAATTTACCTATGGCGGCCCGGTTTTGGCGCCTTATACGCCGGCTCCGATAACTTCCGTCAATTGCACGTCGAACAACTCCGAGGTCATCGCCATCTTGATGGACATCACGAATTATCCCGACGGCTCCGGGCCGACCGTGAACATGAGCCATCAGAAAAACCCGCAACAGACCCTTTTCCTGAACGCCAAATTGTCCGGCGATACAAATTTGGCGGGGGTGGGACCGGATTTGGTCTATCGCGATCCGTGGGGAAATCCCTACATCATCACCATTGATTTGAATGCTGACAATCAATGCAAGGACGCCTTTTACAGCCTGTCAGCGGTGTCCCAGGAAAACAAGAACGTCGGCTATTATGGTTTGGTTGACCCGACGGATCCAAACGGTAACGACAATAATTTTCTTTATCACGGCAACGTAATGGTCTGGTCCGCCGGACCGGATGGGAAAATCAACCCGACGATGTCCGCCAAACAGGACGCCAACAAGGACAACGTTTTAAGCTGGCAATAAAATGAACGTCGAGAGCCGAGTAACGGGAATCGGGATGGGTGCAGCCAATGCGGCGCCCGCTCCTTCACCGTTTCTCGTCCCGCGTCACCCGTCACGCTTGCCGCGCCAAGGTGGAGCGCAGGCGGGCGTCACGCTTGCCGCGCCGGAGCGGAGCGCAGGCGGGTGCCGGGCTTGCCGCGCCGGAGCGGAGCGAAGGCGGGCCTTCACGCTCGTCGAGATGCTCGTGGTGATTGCCATCATGGGACTGCTCGCGGCGCTGGCCGTGCCGGCGCTCAAAAATTTTGGTCACTCGGATGCCATGACCGCCGCCGCGCAGCAGATGCTCGACGACGTCGGGCGCGCGCGCCAGCTGGCCATCAGCGAGCACACGACGGTTTATATGGTTTTCGTGCCGGCGGATTTTTGGGGCAACATGAATGCGGCGCAACTGGCCATGCCCGCCACAACCAATTTATGCGGTGAGCAAATGGTTGGTTATACTTTTATGGCTTATGGCGCGTTGGGCGACCAGCCGGGGCAGCATAATTGGCACTATCTCGCGCAGTGGCAGACGCTGCCGGACGGCACATTCATCGATACCAATAAATTCAACTTCAACTTGATCGGGCCGGTATCTTCGGTTTCCCAACCGCTGTTCCTGCAATGGAACACCGATTATCCCCACTCCGATCAAAACACCATTTACGCGTTTACCAACCTGGCGGTGCCATTTCCCACGGAAGATTCGCCGGCCCTTTCGCTGCCTTGCATCGCCTTCAATTATCTCGGCCAGTTGACGTTCGACGGGCAGACCATGGCCGGCCGGCACGAATACATTCCATTGGCGCGCGGCAGCGTGTCGCCGTCCATTGACCCGGTGAGCCGGGTGTTGCAGTTGAATCCGCCGCAAGTTTCCGAGTTGCCGCCCGGCAACAGCACGAACACCTACAACATCATTGACATTGATCCGCTGACCGGCCGCGCCACGGCGGAACAGCCGAAAATTCGATGAAAATTCTCCGACCATATTCAGGTAGGGTCGCCCCGCCGGGGCGACCGGAGGGAATCTTACCGGGTTGCCAGAACGGACGGCTCGGCGATCCGTCCCTACCGGGAACCGGCCGGGCGAAAAATCTTGTCACCCGTCACGCGTCACGTGTCACAGGTTTTACCATGGTCGAGATTGCCATCTGCCTGGCCATCATCGGCATCGCGCTGGTCGCCATCATCGGCGTGCTGCCGCTCGGCATCAACGTCCAGCGGGACAATCGCGAGGAGACCTTGATTGACCAGGACGCCAGCGTGCTGATGGAGAACATCCGCAACGGCGCGCGCGGCCTCGATGACCTGACCAATTACGTCTATGCGATCACGAACTTTCAGACGCTCTACAACCCGAATCCCAACCCGACCGTTCTCATCGGCTACACCAACGGACCTGCAGGCTTTCTTATCAATGGAGAGAACATCATCGGCCTCCTGAGCACCCCGGAATACACGGATTTAAACTTTAATCCAACCAACAATCTTTTCAGCGGCGGTTATAGCAATTACGTCGTTGCCTACGTCCGTTCCCTAAGCGGTTCAGCGGTGGAAAAGCCGCCGCAGGACAATGACATCATTCGCGGCGATTCCTTCAGCTACAAACTGATCTGCCAAAATGTGCCGGTGGCGGTGAATACACCGCCCAATTGGACGGCCCAGTCATACAACGCGGGCGCCGAGGTCCTTTTCAAGTGGAATTTCCTGGCGGGCAATCATAGGTGGGACACCACTTCTACCGCCGCAGTCCGGTGATGATCCTACTAATAATTCAGGTAGATGGGTTCAGGATTCTTATATTCAGCAACTGACCGCTAATCTGCGTGAACTGCGCCTGACATTTCTCTGGCCGTTGCTGCCCAACGGCGGCACGGGCCAGGGCCGCCAGACGTTCCGCACGACGGTCGCCGGGCAAATTATTCAAATCGTGACCAACGGCCAGTCGTTGTACTTTTTCCAGCCGCAATCCTTCACCAACGCGCCATGAATATGAAAGTTCGGAGTTCGGAGTTCGGAGTTCGGATTGACTGGCAGCGAGGCAGTCAATCTCGTCCGGCAATCCGCATTCCGCAATCCGCATTCCGCAATTGGAAGGCTTTCACCCTCGTCGAGGTCCTGGTGACGATGGTGTTGTTGTCGCTCATTGTCCTGGCGCTCATGGTCGTCTTCAACAGCACCCAGAAAGCCTTCCGCGCCAGCCTCACCCAGACCGACGTGCTCGAATCCGGCCGCCTGGTGATGAATTTGATGACCAGTGATCTGGAGGGAACGGTGCCGTCGCTTGGTGGTCATACCAACACAGACATTTACCCGAACATCCTCCCAGGCGACGCGGTGAATTTTTATGCCAATACCAATTTTGGTTACCCGCCGCTCCTTCAAGCTTTGACGGCGAGCAGCCAGTTGCGCACCAATGTGCTGGAAAATTTTTTCAGCCTGAGCCGGCAGAACATCAATGGCAGTCCGAGTTGGGTGGGCACGGGTTATACGGTGATGTCAAATTTGCCGGACGGGACGCTGTATCCGCTCTACCGTTTTTACATGGCTACGAATGTGATGAACGGCAACCCGGAAACGTTGTTCGCCAATTTTCTTAACGACGTGTCTTTCAACAACTTTACCAACAACTCCACCAACTGGAGCCATTTGATGGATGGCGTGGTGGACTTGCAGGTGCGTGTCTATGACCCCAAGGGTTTTTTGATGACGAACTACTACGATTATTATAACGGGCAATACATTACCAACCAGAATACCTTTATCACCAACAACCAAAACATCACTTTCATGTTCAGCAACACCATTCCCGCGTCGGTGGATTTGGAGCTGGGCGTGATGGAAGACGCCGTTTTGGCGCGGGCTGAAGGCCTTGCGGGCGCGGCGCAACTGAATTATTTGTCCAATCACGCCGGGCAGGTGCATCTGTTCCGCCAGCGCGTCCTGACCCGTAACGTTGACCCGACGGCCTATCAATGAAGCGTCCATTTACGATTTACGATTTACGATATACGATTTGTGGAAAATCGGTCGAAGTCCGCTATCTGTCACTCCGAACTCCGAACTCCGAACTCCGAACTCCCAAAAGGGCGTCGCCCTGATCATCACGCTCATTTTGCTGGCGGTGGTGACGTTCATGGCCCTCACGTTCCTGGCCGTCAGCCGGCGCGAACGCGGCGCGGTCACGACCACCACGGACACCACCAGCGCGCGGCTGGCCGCCGACGCCGCGCTGGCCGCCGCCGAGGGTGAAATTGTCGCCAACACCCTGGCCGCAACCAATCCCTACAACTTCGGCCTCCTCGTCTCGACCAATTATCTGCGGACGAACAGCAGCCCGCTCCCGGACGATCTGACCAACCTTTTTATCAATCCGCGCACACCGGTCTGGTTGAGCAATACCGTTACCCGCACGATGGAAAACCGGTTCTACCTCGACCTGAACCGCAATGGCGAGGATGACCCAAATGGCTGGGTGACGAACGTGGACAATTTGGGCAATGTCATCAAGGACGGCTCGGGCAATCCCTCAACCAATATTGTCGTGGGCGACCCGGAATGGATTGGCGTATTGCAGCACCCGGACCAGCCGTACGGGCCGAACAATCCGTTCGTCGCGCGCTACGCCTACATCGCGTTGCCCATCGGCAACGCCCTCGATTTGAACGCCATTTACGATGACGCCATGGGAATCAGGCAAACGACCAGCATGTCTCCCGGCAACGACGGATTCCTGCGCAACGAAGGCGTCGGTTCCTGGGAAATAAACCTTGCTGCGTTTCTTGCGGACTTGAATACCAATCAATGGTTTACAACCATAAACCCCTACAATTATCAGGAGCCGAATTTCTTCAACACCGGCGCAGCCTTTGACGACGCGCTTTCGCTTTTAAGTTATCGCTACGATTACTTTTACAACCTTTCATATAATCTCGCCTCGGTAAACAAATTGTTCGGCGGGGCGGGGAGTGCGGCATCTGTCGCATTCAGAAATGATAACATTGACGGCTACAGCGATGGGCCGTTGCAGACCGGTTTCCCGTTGCCGGGGGATGTCACGACTCCGCAACAGAATGACAAACCCTCGCTGTCGTGGTCCGGTGCGGATAACACCAATCAATATTTTGACCTGCAGGAGTTGTTTAACACCAATGAAACGGCTGCCGGCGTGGCGCCGGCTCAAGTCGCCGCTGGTAACGATTTTACCGGACGCCTGCTCAATGCGGGTACCAACAACTTTTCCACTTACGACCGTTACACGTATTACCGGCTGGCTTCGCAGCTAGGCGTGGAATCCGCGCCGGAAACGGGGAAGATGAATTTGAATTACGACAACCTCGATCCGGGTTCAAACGGGGTGTTGACCGCCAATGGCACCGCCAGCGCGACCAATTTCGTTCCTTGGCAACCGTTGACGTTCTTCACCAACGCCGCCGACCGGATGCTGCGCGATTATTCGCAGGAATGGCTGGTGGAAAATCCATCAAACTATGTGGCGACTTTCAACCTGACCACCAACATTGGCACGCTGGCCTTCCCCACGAATATGCCCGTGCCATTTGGCATCACGGACATTCCGGTGCTGGTGAGCAACCAATTTGTCTATACACCTGCCGTCCAGCGCGTCCTCCAGCTCGCGGCCAATATTTACGATGCTACGACAAACAACACTGCTGTCATGGGTGCCAATTTCCCATCCGTTTTCCGCCCAACTTTCTTGGTCACCCGCGACCCCGTCTCTGGCTATACCAATGTATATATCAACGGCTACGAACAAGTTGTGTCGGTTGCATACCCTGGTGACTTTCAACTCAATTTGCCTGTGAATGTTTCCGATTTGTTGACACCGCCGTCTTATGGTTTTGGGGTTTGGACAAATGTGAACGTCTATGGCGTGCCTTGGATCGTTGGTGCGAAGAAAGGCTTTCCCAATTTCAACGAGTTTTCGATGGAAAGCGTTGTCGGAATTACGCGCCGGTTACAAGTTACTCGTCTGGCTATCAATCCACCGAAAGGGACGCCGGACTTTGCAAATTTCCATACCAACCAAATGTACACGATGTGTATTTCCAATTTGCTGGGCGTGGAATGTTGGAACTCGTACACCAATAATTACACTCCGGTTTCGGCTGCAGGGTTGACCATTGTGGTGAACGATAACCTTTCCATGACATTGACCAACGAGAATGGAGTGCTCGCGGCCACCGGCAATCTTCCCCTTGATTATTCGTACAACATTCCCAGTTCGCAGTTTTGGCCGGGCGTTCTGCCCTGGGACGGAGACGGTCATCCCAACCCCCAATCCTTTATCATTCCCATGTTGACGGACGTCATCATGCCATTGAATTCAGCTTTTCCATTTACCACCAATTGGTGGACCTACAGTTTCGACGCGAGCCAGTTCGTGCCCGCACCGTCCAGCCCGCTATACGAAACGGATGTTTCTGGTTTTCCATTGCCGCATTTTGGTTTGCAGACGACCAATCGTCTGCAGGTGTACATGCTGGATGGCAACCATGTCATTGATTATGCCCAATTTGCCGGACCGGACACCGCCCGCGATTTGATCGCGGAGATTTTTACCGATGACAACAACGGTGTTTGGAACACCAATGCTTCAACCGTCGGGCCGCCGGTGGGGATCGAAAACCAACTTGGCATTTCCTCAGGGTCGACGCCGCTTCAAATCAATGAAGACGGCAACTGGCACGCCGACCCCGAGGCGGCGATGTATGGTGGAAGCATCGCGGATCAGCAGGCGTATGATGATGCATTTTTTGAGCCGGGTAACAAAAGTATCAGCACTTCAGGCAAGACGGTGTCGAATACACAATTAACCAACCAAGTGCCCTATGATCCGACGCGGTACTCCGTTCTTTACACCACCTGGCAAGCGAATGATCCGCTGGTTCACTACACTGCCAGCGACTTGAATTACACGCTGCCCACGGGTGGCGCGCTCAGTCCGGGTACCAACACATTTAATTACGGGCAAATAATCCCCACTCTGGCGGATACCAACGGCAATCTTGGCCAGCTAAACAATCATTACAAGCCGTGGGGCCGGTCCCTGCTGGCACCGGGGACTGACACCAATGCCTATAATATTGCGACCAAAGATCCGCTGGTGTGGCAGTCGCAAGATTGGGATTTTCCGACGAATAAATTCCCGACCGTTGGCTGGCTGGGGCGCGTTCATCGCGGCACGCCGTGGCAGACGGTCTATCTCAAGTCACCGAACATCTTGAGTGATGTGGTGAATCCATTTGGTCCGGTTGGCACCAACACCTGGGCTCAGTGGACGGGTGACACCTTGTTAATAACAAATTCCGGCCAATACTTCGACGCCGTAAATAGCGCGCCGGTGCAAGACCGGTTGTTGTTCGATAATTTCACCACGGCGTTCGATGACAACGCCACGCGCGGCCAGCTTTCGGTAAATGTCGGGTCGGGCGATACCAACAATCCTCAAGCCGGGCTGGCCGCGTGGTCGGCTTTGTTTAGCGGGGTTGAAGTCATTTCCAATAACGCGACCTCAACGATCATCTCGGCGTTTGATCCGCTGCCGCAATTGGGGTTGCAACGCAACGGCTGGCTGACAAATTTCTTCACGTCGCCAATCAACCCTGCCGGGCCGGCGGGTCAAAGCTCGGCATTGGGTGGATTGGTTGCCGACATCAACGCGGTGCGCACAGGTTTTGTTAATGGGGACGGATTGAAAGGCGCTTTCGAACACGTCGGTGACATTCTTGCGGTGCCGCAGTTGAGCGACAAGTCGCTGTTCCTAAATTGGAATGACACCGCCCAACAGGCAAACGGCATCAGCGATGAAATGTATGAATGGCTGCCGCAGCAGGTGATGTCGTTGCTGCGCGTCAGCGGCACACCGCAATCGCCGATGCGTTACGTGATATACAGCTACGGCCAGGCGTTGAAGCCCGCGCCGAACGGCATTTACACCGGCAGCGGGCCGTTGTTCGGCATGATCACGAATTATCAGGTGGTGGCGGAGTCCGCCACGCGGACCGTCTTGAGATATAACGGCAATCGCACTGACGTTATCGGCACTCTGGTCACCAACGATGCTTTTGGCAATACCGTCACCAATTGGGTCGTCGTGCCTTCGATAACCAACAACAACGTGATGATTGAACGATTTAACGTTTTGCCGCCCAACTAATTTTATGCAATCGAAGATGGAAATTTGGAGTGCGGTGACCTGTCACCGCTTTCAAAGCGCCGACGTGTCGGCGCAGTCCAAGGCGAAGGCAGAATGAAAAATGAAGAAAAATTCAGAGCCATCAAGGCTGGGCGCGACGGTGGCTACGGCGGTGGCTACGGCGGTGGCTGCGACGGTGGCTGCGACGCCCTCGTCGCAAAAGGTGCCAGCGACGCCTCGTCGCCGTTTGAACTGAACGGTGAAGGCTTGTTTCCGCGCCGGGGCGGCGCGGTCACCCTCCGGCGACGAGGCGTCGCCGCCACGCTGGGCGTGCTACCGTTCTGCCTCGCTTTTGCGATGGCTATATGCTTTATTAGAACAACCTGAAGTTTATGCGTTTGCGCCGGTTCATGTTTGTTTTGCTGTGCCTGTTGTGCGGGGCGGGCGCGTGGTTCTTTTTGCGCCATGGCGGCCATTCACCGGTGCAGGGAAAAATCATCGCCCCAACCGCAGTCACGACCCGTTCTCTTTCGACCGCGCCTCAAATTGTGACCGGCCAAAGCGTACCGGCCGGCGCCGCGAAAACCGTTGCGGCGGCAAACACCAACCAGTTTTCTTATCGACTCAGCAACACGACCAAGACCATCGGCCAGTTGGTGGGCGACAGCCACGCGATTCTGCTGGAGAACGCGTTGATTGACACCGCCAACCCGCTGAATCTTTCCATTCCGGCCAACTTGCGCGCGGCGGGCGATCCGGGCGCTTACATCGTCCAGGCGCGCGGGCCAACTGACAACGCCTTCCGCGCGATGCTTGCGCAGGCTGGAGCGACGATTGTTGCCTACATTCCGAACAATGCTTATCTCGTCCGTGCTTCCGCCAGCGTGGCCGGCACGCTGGGAGCCAGTCCGCTGACCCAGGCGGTCATTCCCTATCAGCCGTATTACAAGGTGCAATCATCGTTGCTTGGCTACAGCCAAGGCGCCCTGCCTGAAGGCGCGGCATTGAATCTGGGGTTGTTCAACGGCGGCGTGCCGGAAACAATTCAACAGCTTGAAAAACTCGGTGGACAGGTTTTTGCGGAAGACCAATCCCCTTTCGGCCCGATTGTGCGCGTCATTCCGCCAAAGAACAACTGGACGGCGCTGGCGCAATTGCCCGGCGTTCAAATCGTGGAGCCATATCGCCGGCGCGCAATTGCGAATGATTTGGCGCGTGTGACACTCGGTGTTTCAACCGACACGCTCACGCCGACGAATTACATGAATCTAAGCGGCTCGAACGTGGTTGTGGAGGTGAACGACACCGGGATTGATGCTAATCATCCCGATTTCGACACTGGTGGAAGTGCGGCGAACGGTCCTGGGGCTGCTCCAAGTCGCGTCATCGGAGATGCGCCGCAAAGTTTGGTGGACGCCAACGGCCACGGCACGCATGTGGCAGGCATCATAGCGGGCAATGGCGCGGAATCGTCCACGATTAACAGCATGACGAATGTTCCACCTGGTTCGGTGACCAACGCTGATTTTCGCGGGAAAGCGCCGCTGGCCAGGTTGTATTCGGTGGGCGGCCTTATCGGTGGCTCGGACACCAACATTATTTCCGACCAGTATTTTCAGGAAGTTCCGGCGCTGACCAATGCGCTCATTTCCAACAACAGTTGGGATTATCCGGGTGACGACACGTACGATTTGGCGGCGGCCAGTTACGACGCGGCGGTGCGCGACGCACTGCCGATGGTGACTGGGTCGCAGCCGGTGTTGTTTGTATTTTCCGCCGGGAATTCCGGCGGTGGCGATGACAATGGCGGCGGTGGGAATCCCGACACGATCCTCTCGCCCGGCACGGCCAAGGATGTCATCACCGTCGGGGCCACGGAACAATTGCGCAATATCACCAACACGGTGACGAAGGTGACCAACGGTACGACCAACAACAGCACGCCATGGAAGGCGATGACGGATACGGGTTATCAAGTGGCGGGCTATTCAAGCCGGGGCAATGTGGGCGTCGGATTTGAAGGCACGTTTGGCCGCTACAAGCCCGACGTAGTGGCGCCAGGCACGTTCGTCATTTCCACCCGTTCCGAACAGTGGGACACGAATGCCTATTACAACGCGACAAACGTCACCACGTTCTATTATCAAGATCAGGTCGCTTATACGGATGCGCCAAATTACTATCCGCTGGTCAACCTTTCCACCGAACCCAACACCGTGGGCGTGACCATTCAAGTTTTGCCGAACATACTTTCGCCAACCAATCTGAATCTGCCGATTTTTGTTGCGGTGCCGCCCGGCCAGAATAATTACCCGGATCCTGGCACTCCGGGCACTTTTTTTGTGGAAACCAATACCGTCACGATTCCACCGGATGGCGGTGGAACCTATCTCTTTGGCGCCATTACCAACGGCGGATTCCGTTTTGCGGTTGGCGATAGCGGCACGCTCCCCATCAGTTACGATCTTTCGGTTAACGTCTATACCACGAATGGCCTGGGCGATTATTATGACGTTTCTGCGGACCAATCTGAACGACCCGATCGGGCCGTGGTACCGCTATGAAACCGGGACAAGCATGTCGGCGGCCTCGGCATCCGGCGTGCTGGCCTTGATGCAGGACTACTTCACCAATCAATGGCACACGCTGCCCAGCCCGGCTTTGCTCAAGGCCATGCTCATCAATGGCGCGCGTAAGACGGATGATTACAATTTCCAGGTGGAGAATACGATAAACTTCAAGGCTGGGGCATGGTCAATTTGCCGGCTGCCTTGCAGCCAGGCATCACCAATCAACTCAACGCGCCTTGTTCGACTTACGTGCAAGACCAAAACCCGACCAACGCGCTCGCCACCGGCGACAGCCGGACGTTTTACCTCTCCGTGACCAATGCCAATGCTCAGGTCCAGCCGTTGCGCTTTACCCTGGCCTGGACGGACCCGCCCGGCGACCCCGCCGCCGCCATCAAGCTGGTGAACAATCTCATTTTGGTCGTCACCAACATGGACAACGGCACCATCTATTACGGCAACGACATCGCGGCTGGTAACACGTTCAACTCGGCGGAAAAGCCAAGCACCAATTTGCCGCCGATTGATGTCATCAACAATATCCAGAATGTCTTCATCTCACCGTTGCAAGGCACAAATTTCTCCGTCACGGTCCTGGGCTATCGTGTCAACGTCAACGCGGTTACCGCCCAGACCAACAACGTGGTTCAGGATTATGCGCTCGTGATTTCCAGCGGCAACGGACAGGTGACCAATGCGCTGACGGTTACCGCTGTTTCACCCGCGACCAATCCCACCGGCGACCAGCAAATCACTTATATCCCCGGTAACGCCCAGGCGTTGCTTAACCAGGTCGTCGGCGCAAATTCGCCGCTGCTGGGTACGAACACCGCATCATTCACGGCCACGGCTCCGGAAGGCTTCGGGACGAACTGGCAGGTGACCGTGGGCATGACCAACCAATGGCATTTCTACGTGGTTACCAATCTGGCCGGGCCAGGTTACAGCAACGCAGCGTTCGTGACCTTCAGCCCGGACACGCTTTCGGTTCCGCGCATGGGCGTCTTCGCAGATTCACAGGCCAATGCCACGCGTCCCGAAGCGGACATTGACCTGTACGTGAGCACCGATTCAACGCTGACGAACCTGAATCCGGTGGCCGTTTCCAACTGTGTCATTTTGGGTACACAGGTCGGCGAGTCGGTTGGCAGCGCCTTCACCAACGCGTCCCTGGGACGCGGTGGTTCGGAATTTGTCGTGGACACCAATTCCCAACCCGGCGAAGTCTATTACGTTGGCGTGAAGTCAGAGGACCAGATGGCCTCGGAATACGGTTTCATTTCAATTTTCAGCAACATTCCATTCAGCCAGATGACCAATGGCAACGAACTCGTCAATGGTCTGCCGGTGCCGTTGTATGTTCCCGGCGGCAATCCCGCCGTGCCGGGTTTCACCAACGTGTTTGGCCTCGCCATCTATCCGATCAACGCAATACGGCGGGTGATTATCACCAACTCCCTTTACGCGGAGGACCTGGGCGACCTGGTGAGCTCGGTTTACCATGATGGCATTCCCGTGGTCTTGAACAATCACTCCCTGCCGGTCAACGGGCCGGGCAGCTATTCATTCATTTACGACGACAGCGGCCAGGGCGATGTGGTGGCGCCGCTCGGTTCCGGCGACATTGTGAAAGTGGCCGATGGACCAGGCAGCCTGCTCAGTTTCATCGGGCAAAACGGCATCGGCGCCTGGATCTTGCATGAAGCCGATAACGCCATTGGTTTTTCCAACACGGTCCAGAATTTCGGCCTGACGATACAACCGCATTTGCAAAATAATGGCGTCACCGTTATCACCACCATCCCGGGAGGAACCTGGTATTACGATTATTTTGACGTGCCGGCCGGTGCGACCAATCTGACTGTCACCGTCACAAATATCTCTGGCACCGCCTTGCCACCGGTGGAGCTATTCGTCAAATACGGTTCGGAACCGACAACCAACGATTTCGACGGGATGGCTGTCGTTGACAGCCCCACAGCGATACCGCCTGAAGTGACAGGTACCGTTTCTCTTGGGCCGCCATTGGTTTCAGGACGCTATTTCATTGGGGTGTACAATCCCAGTACTGCTTCCCAAACAGTATCAATCACCGCGACGTATTACACGGGGGGGGTGCCGGCAGAGACGGTTTACAGTTCGAGCGGGCCGGTGCCGATTCTGGATGACGCGGTGACGACCAATTCCATTATTGTGCCGGACAACCAGACGATTTCGTCGCTGGAAGTGGCGTTGCGGGTGGATCATCCGCGCGTGTCCGATCTGGTGTTCCATCTCATCGGCCCGGATGGCACGCGCGATTTGCTCGTGGAAAACCGCGGCGGCACCACCACCAACGGCATGGGCGTCACGCTCACCACCTCCAATGCCGTGGTCCAGGCGCAAACCTTCTCCGGCACGGCGGCGACGTCCACCAATGTCATTGATACAGGTCAGAACAGCGGCACGCTGTCGCTTAATTACAACTTTTTTATCAACCCGGATGAGCTGGCCGTGTACTACCAAGGCTCGAATATTTTCAATTCCGGCCTGATCAGCGGCAGCGGGGTATTCAACATTCCTTATGCCGGCGCAACATCGCAATTGACCATCGTCATGAACCCACAGGGCAACAGTGAGTTGGGCGATGCCTGGACCTACTCGGTGGATGCCCTGGGCGGGGCCTACGAATATCTGGTTTTGACGGAGGACACCAACAAGACCACGACGCCCATCAAATTTGCCGTGCCGCCGTTTGTGCCGGGCGCCGCCGGGACCAATGTCACCCTCAGCGATTTTGAAACCGCCGCGGTGACAAATTACACAAACGGAACCACCATCAACGACGAGACCGCCTGGAGTGTGCTCAACAATCAAGTGAGTGTGGTAAACGACCCCACGACGGCCGATGCCGGCAACAATTTCCTGGCGCTGGCCAATGGCACGATTTCCAACACGCTGCCCACCGTCGCCGGCCAGGCTTACGTCCTGACATTCCGCTACCGCGGACCGGGCATTGCCGGGTGGTGGCGTGGGGAAAGCAATGCTCTGGACTCCAGTGGAAATAACAACAATGGCGTTTTGACAGGTGGTGTCACGTATACCAACGGCGAGGTGGATCAGGCCTTTCAATTAAACGGTACCAGCGCCTATGTGCTGGTTCCTGATCCGGCGGACCGGTTGAATTTCGACGCGCGCTCCAACAACTACACGGTTGCCTTCTGGGTCAACCTTGCGGATGTTGGTTCGCGGCAGGATTTTATCATTGACCGCGCCTACAACAACGTGCCCTGCTCCTACGACATTTATTACGACCCGGGAAGCGGTAATCGTTTTATTGCCAACTGCTGGGATGGTGCCGTCAATGTCAGTGTTCCGAGCATCACGACCCCGGCGGCCAACACTTGGTATCATGTGGCGGCGACATATAATTCGCCGGTTATCAAACTTTATGTGAATGGCATTCCGGAAGTGGGTACACCCCTGCCCGGTACTTCGGAAACCATACCGGCGAATTATGGCAGCACACTCAACACGGATGCAGCCCGACTCATAGGGAGGGCGAACATATTCGGCACGCAGCCCAATTATACGCACGGAGAGCTAGACGAAGTTCAAGTTTTCAACCGTGCTCTGTCGGACAGTGAAATTAAAGCCATTGATACGCTTGGCACGAATGGCACATTTGATCCCACCGAATTTGCCTCCTCGCCTCCCCTTTCTCTGGCCGAGGCGCAGGTCAGCATTAATGGCGGCACCCCCACCACATTCTTTGGCAGCAACACCAAGTGGCAGACCAAGACCATTGTCTTCACCGCCACCCAAAATGGAACGCCCCTGCAACTGACCGGCGTGGAACCCGGCATGTTGGTGGATTCCTTCACCCTGTCCCAGCCAGGCGGCGACCTTTATTATCTGCCCGAGGAATCGCTGGACGCGTATGACGGACTGAACGCGCAGGGCCAGTGGACGCTGGAAATCCAGGACGACCGCGTCGGGGCCACCAATCCCGCGCCGTCGCTCGTGAGCTGGCAGTTGCGGTTCAACTACGTGACCACCGGGACGAGTCCCAACGCGATTCCGTCCGGCACCACGCAGACCAACGTGATTCCACCCTACAGCTTTGCCTATTATCCGGTGAATGTACCGACCAACGCGGACGCGGCGACGAATCTGTTACTCTTCGCCACCGGGCCGTTGAACGTCTGGTTCAATCAAACCAACGACCCCACCGGCACCAATACGTCGGATTACCTGTTGCTGGCTGGTGCGACCAACGGTTCCTCGACCTTGAGCACCTTCAGCGTCCCAACGAACATTGTGCCCGGAGGGGTTTATTATCTCGGCCTGCAAAATACGAACGCCTTCCCGGTGACCAACGGGTTTGAAGTGGATTTCCATCTTTACGGGACGCCCCTGTCGCTGACCAACGGCGTGCCGGTAACGAACACCATTTCGGGAACCATCGCGGGAGACGGCATGGCCTATTATTCGGTGACGGTGCCGTCGGACGCCGATTACGCCACAAACCTGCTGCTCTCTTCCAGCGTGCCGGTGAACGTGTGGTTCAATCAGACCAAGGTGCCGGTGGGCTTGTCGCCGCCGGATTCCCTCCTGATCAGCAACTCGACCAATGGCGTTGCCGTCCTCAGCGCGGGCAGCACGCCGCCGCTGGTGCCCGGCGCGACGTATTATCTGGCCGTCCAAAACACCAACGGCCCCTCCGCGACTTTCGTGTTGGAAGTGAATTTCCATCGCTACACCTCGCTGACCAACGGCGTGCCGGCGACCAATTCGGTTCCGCCGAACAGCTTTGCCTATTATGAAGTGCAGGTGCCGACGAATGCGGATGCGGCCACGAACCTGCTGCTCTTTGCCAGCCTGCCCGTGAACGTGTGGTTCGACCAATACGGAGTCCCCACCGGCTTTTATTCGTCGGATTATCTCCTGATCACCAACGCGACCAATGGGATTTCGATTTTGACCGGTGCCACCACGCCGCCGCTGGTGCCCGGCGCGACGTATTATCTGGGCGTGCAAAACACCAACGCGGTGACCGTGAATTTCGCGCTGGAGGTGAATTTCCATCTCGTGCTCCCGCCCAGCATCAGCGATTTCACCATCACGCGGACAAACAACGGCGTGACCAACGGTTTCCTGCTCACGTGGGACGGCCCGACGAATTATCAATACACCATCCAGTGGGCGACCAATCTCGCGCCGCCCATCCCGTGGAGCACGGTCTTGAACCCGGTCATCAATCTCGTGCCCACGCCGACCAACGGGAATTATTCCTGGTTTGACGACGGCTCGCTCAGCGGCGGATGGCCGCCCTTCAAGTTCTACCGGGTGCTGGCCAGTCTGAATTCCGCGCCGATCACCAATTCCGCGCCGGCGACCAACATCATTGTGGCCGGCACGACCACGCCCTTGACGGTCACCGTGCCCACCAACGCCATCGCGGCGACCAACGTGCTGATTTCCGCCAGCGGCCCCGTGAACGTGTGGTTCAACCAGACCAATCCGCCCACCGGCGCCGACCCGGGCGACGTGCTCATGCTGTCCAATGTGACCAGCGGCTCGTTCGTGCTCAACGGCAGTTCCGTGCCGCCGCTCGTGCCGGGCGCGAATTATTATCTCGGCCTGCAAAATCCGGGCACGAGCAATATTACGTTCGTCTTTCAGGTGAATTTTGCCTACGCCACGGCCTCGACCAATCCGGTCTCCATTTCCAGCGCCACGGTCACGAACCTGGGCGGCGGGAACCAACGGCATCCTGCTGAAATGGATTGCCCCGACGAATTATCAGTTCCAGGTGCAATGGGCGACCAACCTCGTGGCGCCGATTCCGTGGACCACCATTTCCAACCTGGTCGTGACGTGGTCGGGCATCGTGTCCCCCACCAACACGGCGGACGGCCTCTTCGAGTTCCTCGATGACGGCTCGTTGACCGGCGGATTAGGCCCGTGGAAATTCTACCGGCTCATCGAATATCCCTATTCGACGCCCATCCCGCAGTCGCTGTCCATCATCAACGTCGGGCTGACCGCCGGCAGCGTCCAGTTCCAATGGGTGGCGCCGACGAATTATTCGTACGAGATTGAATGGACGACCAATCTCACGCTGCCGTATGCCAGCTGGTCCATCCTCGCCAATCCCGCCCTGTGGTTGAGCAACGATGTGTTTACCTTCACCGACACCAACCAGACCGGGCCGGCCACCAGCCCGAAATTCTTCCGGCTCATCGAGCCGTAGCGGCCGGCGCTCCCGGGTGGTTCCGGTGTCACGCTGTTGTCTATTTTTGGGCGCATCCCAGTGTTGAGCCGTAGGCTGGCGGCTCAATCCCAAAGGGATTGTGTCCTTCAGCCCAAGGTTGCCCCGATTTTTCGGGGCTACCTTGGGTCCGCGTCCGAAAATGGAACCAACGCCAACGGCGTTGTGGCCGGGGGGACAGGCCCGCGGGCACCGAATGGCCGCAACCGCGTTGCGGTTGGGAATGGTTGGGGACGGTGACCCAGGGTGGCTCGTTCCTCGCAACCCTGGGCTTTGGGACGGAATCCCGTTGGGATTCCTGGACGGCGCATCCCAGTGTTGAGCCGCAGGCTGGCGGTTCAATCCCAAAGGGATTGTGTCCTTCAGCCCAAGGTTGCCCCGATTTTTTGGGGCTACCTTGGGTCCGCGTCCGGAAATGGAAACAACGCCAACGGCGTTGTGGCCGGGGAGACAGGCCCGCGGGCACGGAATGGCCGCAACCGCGTTGCGGTTGGGAATGGTTGGGGACGATGACCCAGGGTGGCTCGTTCCTCGCAACCCTGGGCTTTGAGACGGAATCCCGTTGGGATTCCTGGACGGCGCATTTATCCCGCAGGAAACCGGGATGCGCCCTCCGGTAGTCCCGGCCACCGAACTTTTTTGCTTTTGCCGGAGTTTCCCGATAAATTTTCCGGGTGCGCGCCGTTCATGACATCAATTTTGCGGCTAACCGTTTGAGGCTCTGCCCGTTCGCCGGTTGACCACCAATGAACAAATATGCCCACGCGGTGCGACACGGCCTGACCGGCCTGGCCGGCTGGTTGCGCCTGCGCTCCCGGCAACCTGAATTTGCCCGTGAACTGCTGAAACGCCGGTGGCGCTATTTTGCCCGGCGCCAATTCGATCCCGGATTCGTCACGCCCGACGGATTTGTTTTAAGAACCCCGGACATGCTCATCATGTACTGGTCCATGTTCGTTGAGCGCGAGCTGTATGGCCGGGATTGGGTGGTCCCCCTGCAGGCGGCGGCCCAACCCCTGGTTGTGGATGTCGGCGCCAATGCGGGATTGTTTTCGCATTTTGTCTTTGGCCTGAATCCGCGCGCGGAAATCATCGCCTTTGAACCGTTGCCCATGATGGTGGAGCACATCAACGCGCTGACGCAGCGCAACGGCATGAACCTTCGCTGCATTGCGAAAGCCGCCGGTCGCGCGGCCGGGACAGCCACCCTGGAAAGTCCGCATGGTTACGATGGCGCCTCGCGCATTTGTGTTTCCGGGCAACCCGCCGGCCCGACCCTTCAGGTGGCCGTCACCACCCTGGACCAGGAACTGGCGGGACGCCCGGTTTTGGTGATGAAAATTGATGTGGAAGGTTTTGAAGAAGAGGTGATTGCCGGCGCGAAGGAAACGTTGGCCCGGACAAAATTTCTGATCATCGAGGCTCACGATGCCGCCCGCCGGGATCATTTGACCCGCGTGTTGGGGCCGGGTTGGCGCCGGCGCAAACTGGGTTCCAGCGACCATCTCTTCACGCGCGTTTGAAAGTGATGGCGGCAAATGGCGCTCCCCGGGCGGGTGGTGCACTGTTTAAACCCAAAAATCGAAGTTAAATTTCCGCGTTAAGCGGAGTGCGGCCGTCCCGGCCGCAGCAACGCGGGATGAGTGAGCGGTTGGAAACGATTTTGTGGCTGAAAGGAAGCCTGTGGCTGCGCCCGAGGACGGGCGCACTCCGGGGCGGCCTCTGCCACCCGCGACCACCGGCAACTTCGGAATCCGGGTTAAATGGAGCGCGGAGCATTGCTCCGCCAGCGTGAACCTTGGCTCTCGCAGAGCAATGCTCCGCGCTCCGAAAGTTGCCAATGGCACCCCCCGCGAACAGTGTCCTAATCAGGTAGGGACGGCGCGCTGCGCCGTCCGCGCCGCGTCCAGCGGCGCAAGGGGTGAGGTGTTGGAAATGTTGGGTGGGGGATCTTGATTCATTTCGCCCGCGGCTGCGCGGGCGAGGACATCGCAGCGCGATGTCCCTACCACCAAATTGACACTCCCCCCAGCGAACTTTTTTGCTTTTGCCGAAATTTTCCGTTAAGCTTCCCGGTTGGTGGCATCCAAGAATTCCGGACCATGAGCAAGACCTTGATTCGCATCGGCGGCGCGCGTGAGCATAATCTGAAGAATCTCACGCTGGAAATCCCGCGCGACCGGCTGGTGGTCATCACCGGCCTGAGCGGCAGCGGCAAATCGTCGCTGGCGTTCGACACGATTTACGCCGAGGGCCAGCGCAAGTACGTCGAGAGCCTGTCCGCCTACGCGCGGCAGTTCCTCGACCAGATGCAGAAGCCGGACGTGGATTACATCGAAGGCTTGTCGCCGGCCATCGCCATCGAGCAGCGCAGCTCCGGCAGCAGCCCGCGCTCCATCATCGCCACCACCACGGAAATTTACGACCATCTGCGGCTGCTGTACGCGCACGTCGGCCAGGCGCATTGCCCGGACACCGGCGTGCCCATCGTCACCCAGAGCACCAGCGACATCGTGGACAAGATTCTCGCGCTGCCTCCGAAAGCCCGCGTCATGCTGCTGGCGCCGGTGGTGCGCCGGCAGAAGGGCGAGTTCCGCGACGTGATTGAACGCCTGGCGCGCGAGGGGTTCGTGCGCGCGCGGGTGGACGGCGAATTTGTGGAACTGGAGGCCGACACGCGCGTCAAGCTGGACAGGAAGAAATTCCACACCATCGAGGCGGTGGTGGACCGGCTGGTGATTGACGAAAAAATCCGCGTGCGGCTCAGCGACTCGGTGGAAACCGCGCTGCGCTGGGGCGACGGCGTGATGTTCGCGCTGCACCAGATGCCGGCGGAAGGCAGGGCGGGCAGTCCGCTGCCCGCCGCCCGTCCGAAAACCAACGACGGCGCGCACGGAGTGACGCGCCCTACCGAGGCCGAATGGATTGAGACGCTGCACTCGAACCGGATGTGTTCGCCGGCCACGGGCAAAAGTTTTGATCCGCCCACGCCCAAGCATTTTTCCTTCAACGCCCCGGCGGGCGCGTGTCCGGTCTGCCACGGGCTCGGCCAGAAAATGGTTTTTGACGAGGAACTGGTCGTGCCCGATCCGGAACAGCCGCTCGAAAGCGCGGTCCAGCCGTGGCGTCGCGCGGGCAAGCGGATGAACATTTATTACAAGGCCATGCTGCGGTCGGTCGCGGCGCATTTCAACGTGAGCCTGGAAACGCCCTGGAAAAACCTGCCGGACGATTTCAAAAAGGTCCTGCTGCGCGGGTCGGGCGGGGCGGATGTGGATTTCCATTTCTGGCGCGCGGGCAGCCAGCACAAGGTCAGCCGCCCGTTTGAAGGCGTGCTGCCGAACCTGGAACGGCTCTTCACCGAGAGCGAAAGCGAATTTGTCCGCAACCGCATCAAGCCCTACATGAGCCCGCAGTTTTGCGACACCTGCAAGGGCCGGCGGCTCAAACCGGAAATCCTCGCGGTCACTTTGGGGAGCGCGGGCGTCCCGCCCGCGGTTTCCGGTGTCCCGCCGGAAAACTCAAAACTCAAAACTAAAAACTCAAAATTAAAGATTCCGGGGCGGTCCATCATGGACGTGTGCGCGCTGTCGGTGGAGCAGGCGGATGAATTTTTTGCGACGCTCAAGCTGACGGAGTTTCAGGAAAAGATCGCGCACGACGTGATCAAGGAGATCCGGGCGCGGCTGGGTTTTTTGAAGAACGTGGGCCTGGGCTATCTCACGCTGGACCGCGAGAGCGGCACGTTGAGCGGCGGCGAGGCGCAGCGCATCCGGCTGGCCACGCAGATTGGCGCGGGCCTGGTGGGCGTGCTGTACATCCTGGACGAACCGAGCATCGGCCTGCATCAGCGCGACAATGAACGCCTGCTGGCGACGCTCAAGGGCCTGCGCGACCTCGGCAACACCGTGCTGGTGGTGGAACACGACGCCGACACCATCCGCCAGGCGGATTACATCGTGGACCTGGGGCCGGGCGCGGGCGTGCACGGCGGCGAACTGGTGGCGGCGGGTCCGTTGCCGGAAATTTTGCGGAACAAAAGTTCGCTCACGGCGCAATATCTCACCGGCGAACTGTCCATTCCGGTTCCGAAAAAGCGCATCGCGCCGTCGGAGGAACGCGGCTGGCTGGAGGTGCTCGGCGCGAAGGAAAACAATCTGCGGAACCTGGACGCGCGGATTCCGCTGGGCACGTTCACGGCCGTCACCGGCGTCAGCGGCTCGGGCAAGAGCACGCTGGTGGACGACATCCTGCGCCGCGCGCTGTTCCGGAAATATTACGGCTCCAAGGAGACGCCCGGCGCGCACCGGGCGCTGCGGGGCTTTGAGAACCTGGACAAGGTGATTGTGATTGACCAGACGCCGATCGGCCGGACGCCGCGCAGCAATGCGGCCACGTACACCGGCATGTTCAATCACATCCGCGATCTGTTTGCCCGGCTGCCGGCGGCGAAGGTGCGCGGCTATGCGCCGGGGCGGTTCAGCTTCAACGTCAAGGGCGGCCGCTGCGAGAAATGCGAGGGCGACGGCGTGCTCAAGATTGAAATGAATTTTCTGCCGCCGGTGTATGTGACCTGCGAGGCGTGCGGCGGCCGGCGTTACAACCGCGAAACGCTGGAAATCACCTACAAGGGCAAGAACATCGCCGATGTGCTGGCGATGACGGTGGATGAGGCGGTGACATTTTTTCGCGCCGTGCCGCAGATTTACCAGCCGCTGCTGACGCTGGCGGAGGTGGGGCTGGGCTACATCGGCCTGGGGCAGGCGGCGACGACCCTGAGCGGCGGCGAGGCGCAGCGGGTGAAGCTGGCGGCGGAATTGAGCCGCAAGGCGACCGGGCGCACGCTCTACATCCTGGATGAACCGACCACCGGGCTGCATTTTCACGACGTGGCCAAGCTGCTGGAGGTGCTGTTCAAGCTCCGCAACACGGGCAACACGCTGGTGGTGATCGAGCATAACCTGGACGTGATCAAGACGGCGGACTGGATCATTGACCTGGGCCCGGAAGGCGGCGCGGCGGGCGGCAGCATTGTGGCGGAAGGGCCGCCGGAAAAAATCGCCGGCATCCCCGGCAGCCACACCGGACAATATTTGAAAGGTGTTTTGGGGAACCCTGTGCGGCCCGGCTGACCGGCAGGTCAGCCCTGCCGAATTCCTCGCCCCGCCTTTTTAATCAAGCCGCTATCCCAATCGCCGGTGGCGCTGGAAGGCTGGCAGGGGGGCGGAGGGCAGCCCGGCGTAAGGTCCGGTTTTTTGCGGGGTGGGAATGGGCCGGGTTGCCGGGGCGCGCCGGCACACGCCGCCGTTAAAGCTGACATTCAAGCCGAGCAGGCCGGTAAACTTCAACATGTCGCCGGCCAGATCGCCGAAGCAAAACAGGAAATAGATGATCTGCGCGGCAAAGGCCGCCAGGAAAAAGATATTCATTGTTTCCATGCCCGGATCGCCATGGCGATAGTTTTGGTAAGTCACCCAGAGACCGGCGCCCATAAACCAGAGAAAGGCAAGCGAGCCCCAGATGCCAAACGGAATGATGGTTGAAATCGGCCCGCTGTGAAAATCCTCGGCCAGGGACAGCGCCTGGTTCTGGGCGAAGGTGTTGCGAACGGAGGCCTCCGGACCCATGACGAAGTCATAATCCACGGTTGAAATGACATAGCCCTTGCCAACGAGCAGATATTGCGGGATTTGCGGCAGCAGGGCCTGCCACATGGTTACCCGCCATTCCCAGCTTCCCTGCGGCATCCATCCGCGCCGCCGTGCTGATCTTGTAGGGCATGAACGATATCGCGCGCTGAAAGCTATAGGGCAGATGCGACGCCAAAGGAATCAGGAGCAGCCCGCCGAGGATTCCGCCGGCCGTCAAAACCGCCATCATTTTTGTCCGATGCAGGCCTTCCAGGAAGAATTGCAAGGCAAAGACCAGGCCGCAACCCAGGATATAACCGCGAAAACCGCCGAACAATCCCAACGTGAAAAAGGACAGGAACATGAGTGCGCGTAACGGCCTGCCGGAAAGAAAAATCCCCCGGATGCCAAACCGGGCCAACATATACGTGAATACCAGCAATGACATGGTCCGGGTGCCGTCCAGCCGGGCGGCCTCCGCGTTGGGTCCCACATCGGTAAAGAAATTGAGGTTGGGTGGGAAAGCCCAGTAGATGAAACGAAGCGGACGGGGCACCAGCGGCACCGTGTCACCAATGATGGCGGTCAAGCCGCCGAGGAAGAACAGGGCCAGATAAAGATTTCTCCGCTTCGGCGGCGTCTTTTGCGCGGACAGGGCAAAATAGCCGAGGAGGCCAACCACCAGATAGACGTATTTGTGTCCGCCGTAAACCTCGCCGCCGAACGAGCGTATCCCCACGCCCGTCATTTTGGCGGTGCCAGCGATCACTGCCAGCAGACAAAGCAGCGGGAAGGTGATTTGCGGCACGCGGATGAAATGATGCTCCTTGCTGATCATCCGCTGAAGCAGGGAAATGCCCAGGCTCAACACGATGATGGGCACACACACGACCGGCCGGCCCGGCAGGAAAAAGAAAACCGCGGCCAGGTTCCAGCTCAACAACATCAGTTGGAAATGCCAGCGGAGGAAGATGGGAAAAATCAGGATGAACGCCACGAAACCATAAATGGCCAGCGAGGAATAGGTCAGCGGGTTGGCCAGCAGATAACCCAGCCAGATTGCCAGCACCACGCACACCGCGAAAATGATGAGCGACCGGAAAGCGGCTGAAAAGTTGTTCATGGTTCGACAAACGCCGGCCAATCCGGCAGCCCATTGGCTGCTGATTGCCTGACGATACCCATTATATTCGAGCCCCCCGAGGACTGGCAACAGATTCTTGCGGTCCAAACTCGAATACCGAAAGGCTATCACTCCCTCTGCCCGCCCAAGCGGGGAGAGGGTTGGTGCGAGGGGATTGGAGCCGCTAAAGCCCGGGCCATCGCTCACCGGGACTGGAGCGGTTTAGGAAAAACTGCAGCCATTTCAAAGGTAGGGCGTTGCTGCCGCAACGCCGGCGGCGCAGCAACGCCGCCTCTCCCCGGCCCTCGCCTCCATTTCATGGAGGAGCGGGAGAAAAAACGGCGCGGTGTCAAGGTGTGGCTTTGGATCCGCACAGATGGAAAATGCAAATCGGCGTAATCTGCGGGTTCACAGAACCGCGCGTCCTTGCCTGGAGCAGGAGACAACGTGAGGAGTCTCATGAGTCACGTCGCCTCGACTCCCGCAATATTTAAAATCCTCGTTGGTTTTTGACTTGTTCGCGCCCGTTGCCGTTCTAACAACCATGCACACGTAGCAGAACTCGATTGTTCATCAAAATTCGGGCGGCAAAAAGCATCCGTAGCGTTTTACTTCAATAATTGCTGATCGGCTGGCTTGGCAGGGTATAACAAGGCCGGCTGAAATCGTTTGTGCGTCGCCGCAAATCTTCCAAGGCACTGACAATCGCTTTCAGCACATGGGCCGGTTCGGGTCGGAAAGTCTTATTGGCGGCGGTATAAATGGGTACACGAAACGGATTCCACCGCAAGCTATAATCAATGCGCCACTGGTCATTGGCCCAAAGGATGGTCGGTCTTCCACAAATGTTGGCGAGATGGGTCGCACCGCTGTTTTCACCGGCCAAGACCCGCACCGAGCAGATGGCGGCCACGCTTTCGCGCAGATCAACCCGGCGCAGGTCTTCGCAACCTTTGGCGCAATACGAATAGTCCGGGTGACCAACGCAAATTACCGACAAACCCTTCGCCAGGCAGAGGGTGGCAAGTTCGTCAGCCAAGGCCGGATCATAATTTTTGGCATGATCGGGTCCTTCTTTTTGCACCGCCCGAAAATGAAATGCCACATCGTAAATCCGCCCGCCTGCGGCCGGTTCATTTAAAAGCCGGAAATCCTGCCGCCAAAAAAGCATTTTATGATACCGCGTGCAAAGCAGCGAAGTGTCGAACACATCATAATCTGTCAGTCCAATTTCCACCGCTTTGGCGTCGGCCATGGAGCGCGCTTCCGCCGGACTCAGTCGCCCGTACCAATATCCGGCACTTTTGAGATCGATGTCGTGATAATGGACCTGGCAGCCTTCGTACAAATAATCGCGACCGGGATAAGTCAGAACGTGCACCTGCTGATAGCGGGGCCGCAACGCCCGGACAAACCCCTGCCATTGCATCAGTTCATAACCAAATTCACCGACGTAAGGCCCGGCCAGCAGGTTGGTTCGGGGATGAGTTTTCTGTCGCAAACAGGAAAATAAGAGCTTCAGCTTTTCTCCGGTGGAGTAAACATACGCCGGGTTCTTCGGAAGTGAAGAAGGTGATGGCAAATCATTCTTCATGGGAAAGCAACGCGGATTATTTACAGCCATCGGAAAGACGCCGCGACAACCGAGCGGGCATAAGACCCAAAATAAAGCTACAAACGCTCGCTGGCAACACGGCGGCAAAAATCTCGACCGGGTTGCAGCGCATTTTGAACAACTGCCATTTTGCCGCTCGCTGACTGGCCCGGGTTGGCTCGGGGGCAATCTTCCGCGCGTGGAGCAATCCGTATTCGCTAATGTCGTGGAGCTGGCTCTGCCAGTTATCGAGCCGGGATAAATAGGGGACCAGCCATTTGCCTTTGCGCATCTTCGCATCGTGCGCCATCAATTGCCCACCGACGGGAATACGCGGATCGAGCAGTTGGAATTCCTCGATTTGTTCACCGGGATTATTGCCGCCATCGAGAAAGGCAAAATCCACCGCCATGCCTGACGCCTGTTCTGAAAGCCAGTGGGGTATCACATCCTGCGAAAATCCGAACAGGGGAGTAAACCGCTGGCAAGCCTCGGGGGTGGCGGCGCGGATATTGGCCAGCATCCTTTCGTAGATGGACCGGTCGGCCTCAATACCCCAAAGATGTCCCTGCCCGTTTTTCTCCAAAGCCCTCAAAATGTGCAGGGTGCTTCCGCCGCCCAACCAGGTGCCCACTTCAATCACGATCTCAGGTTTTTCTCTGGCTTGGGTGATGGCTTCAGTCAGCAGACGGCGTTCGGCCTCATTTAACTGCCCCTCGATGTGCGAATTCGGCATGTTTTTGGCTTCGGTGGCGACTTAAAAAGTAAAGAGAGTTTATGGTGAAATCCAACCGGTTGCAAGCAACAAGGCTGTCTGCCAGCCCCAAACGATTTATGAACGGGTGTTAAGCACCTCGCGATAGATTTCCAGATGTCTTTATGCCACAAATTTCGGGTGATAGTGCTGCACGAATTCCGCAGGCGGGCTGGCTGGGCACGACAATTTGTCCCCGCCGGAAACCAGCCACCGCCGGACCGCGCCTTTCAATCCCACCCAATCATTCAGGCCAAAGATTTGGACCCGTTCCACCCCTTCGGCAATGTCCCGCATGGCACCGACATCCGACGCAAAAAGATACAATCCCCGGGCGATGGCCTCGGCAAAGGTAAGGCCGAAGGATTCTTCGCTGGAGAAATGGATCATGGCCGCGGCCCGGTCGAATAACTGGCAAAAGGACGGGTCATCCAGCCGCGTGATATGTTCAAAGCCACCGTGCTTCCGATTCGCCTGCTCCCAGCCGGGCGTTGAATTCAACGGCATAAGGCAGGCTTGGGGACGAAAGCCCCACATACAAAGTGTCAAACTGTAGTCCTCTCCCCGTAGGGCTTCCAGCACTACCAGCAATTCTTGTTGGCGCTTGCGTTCGCTGATGACGCCGACGTTGACGAGCAGGGGCTTGGTGCCGGCGGGCGCGTTGGCTTTGGGAAAATCAAAAAACATTTGCTGGATGGCATTGGGAACCAGCCAGGTTTTCACTCCGTAATCCTTGACCAGATTTTTTACGTAATCGGAGATGCAGATGATGCCGCCGGTTTGCGGCAGTGTGAACTTCTCCAGGCGCGCAGCGCACCAGCCGTAGGTGCCGAAGCGGGGTTGTGATAGAGCTGCCAAAGCCACCATATTGCCATGGATGGTAACCAAGTTGGGAAAACCGGAAAACACCGCGCTGATAGCACAATCCCGTTCCGTGCCCTGACCATGGACGATCTCAGGCCGGATTTCCTTCAATTTTTTCCGCGCTGCGCGGATGCAGCCCTGATAACCTGTGCGCAACCAGCCGATTTTGGGCACGTGCAGACTGTGAAACCAGATATTGTTGGCCAGTTTGGCTGGTGCAGACACCGGCTGTTGAATGCATGAAACGATATGTACTTCGACTTCTTGCGGCAAGCTGGCAAAACCTTGTATCAATGCATCCGGGGCTGGACCAAACCAAGGCTCGGGCTTTTCGTACTGCTTGAACGGCTCCCGGTTGTCGGTGGTTAAAATGGCAACGCGCACAAATACCAGTTAGCAGTACTGGTCTTCAACCTCAAGTTCAAGCAGGATTAAAAATAATTGCCCAGCGATTAGGCATGCTGTCTTGAGGTGCTTGGGAATTTTCTCCACTGCCGGCTCCGGCCGTCGGTTTTATCTGGAAAGCAACCTTTTCCATGACAGAACAGACTGCTTCCGTGGGCGCTGGGACAATTGGCGGGGCGCGGCTGCTGACGAGCCGGCTTTGGACATGTCAAAGTGCAGTGATGACAGCTCGCGGACGCTTCCATCCTTCATAGCGGTGCTACTGCGGAGGACGGGCGCCCCACCGAAAGTTCCAATATTTGCCACCCCCAATGGCAGTGAATTCTTGCGGTGCTAGCCGGTATCCGCTTAACCTGACACAAGAATCGAGTTTCCGGGTCTGGTTTATTATGAGTTCTTCAAGAGCAGTTGCAAACTTACAGCTATCCCGAAACGACCCCCAAAGGGCTGCTGCGGAAAGTAGCATTGCGGGTTATAAACGGGCTGCTTTTGCTGCGGGGCTTAAAATTTCCTCCTTACTTCCCCCTGCGCGACCGGCTGGCCCATTTGGTAAAAGGAACGGAACCGGACATCCAGCATCTTTGCACCAAACTTTTACGGCCGGGAATGACGGTGATGGATGTCGGCGCGAATGTGGGGCTGCTCACGCGTCTGTTCTGCCGGCAGGTCGGCACAGGCGGACGGGTGTATGCCTTTGAACCGGATCCGTTGACATTCCAGTTTCTGGAGTTCAACACGCGGTCCTTCCCGAACAAGGAACTGACTCAAGGGGCAGTCTCGGACAATCATGAACCGGCATTGCTGCATCTCAACTTCACGAGCGGCGCCGGCAACAGTCTGCTCAACCAGGGCCATTCCACGGAATCCGTGCCGGTCGCCTGCATCAGCCTGGACGAATTTTTGAAACAACGGGGCAGTCCCGTGGTGGATGTCATCAAGATTGATGTGGAGGGGGCCGAACTGCGTGTGCTGCGGGGCATGAGACAAACGGTGGTGCGGCTGCCCGGATTGAAAGTCATCATTGAATATTGTCCGGCGAATCTGAACGGGGCGGGCGTTGCCCCACGCGAAATTTTCGATGAACTCCGTTCGCAATCGTTCAAACTACAGGTGATCCGGCCCGATGGCGGCGTGAAGGCGATTGATCGGTTTGACGACCTGGAGGTCAACTCTGAACCCGATGGGCTACCTCAATCGGCTTTGCGCCCGATAACGGCCTGCCATGGCACCCGCGTTCCGGAAACTTGAATCCTGCCGCTGATGATTAACCGACTCTATAATTCCGCCGTGGTCTGGTCGTGGGTTTTCAATGGTATCCGGCTGGTATCCGGGCTGTTGTTGCTGCCGCTGGTGCTGCACGAATTATCCACCGCCGACCTGGGGATGTATTACGTGCTGCTGAGCCTGGTGGCGCTGGCGCCGATTATTGATTTCGGGTTCGGGCCGACCATGGGACGGTTTGTGAGTTACGCCATGGGCGGCGCGGAAACCCTTCACGCCCACGGCCCGCCCACGCCGGGAAAGACCGGAAGCCCCAATTACGATTTGCTCTGGCAACTGCTGCACACGACCCGCGCGCTCTATCGTTACCTGGCGCTGGCCATTCTGGTCATCATGGGCATTTGGGGAACCTGGCTTGTGGAGCTGCGCATTCATGAGACCTCTTCGTTACTGATCACCCGGCTGGCCTGGGCCATCACGCTGGCCTCCACGGTGTTTGACATCTACTGGAACTGGTGGACGACATATCTCTTCGGCTTGAATGAGGTGCGGGCCGCCGCCCGGATCGGCGGGCTGGCCATGGCCGTCAAGTTTGTGCTGGCAGCGGCGCTATTGTTGGGCGGGGCCGGCCTGTTGAGCGTACCGATTGCCACCCTGTTCAGCTGCGCGCTCCAACGCGGGCTGTCGCGCCGGCTGTGCCTGGCCCGGCTGCAAGGCCATCCGCCCCCGGCGGCGGTTGAAGTCAAAAAATACTTTCGCATCCTGTGGCCGAACAGTTGGCGGATGGGGGTGCAGTACGTGAGCGGTTACCTCACGATCAATGCCAATACCGCCATTTGCCTCGCGGTTTTCGGGCTGACGGCCAACGCCCGGTACGGCCTTTCGCTTCAAATCATGGGCATCGCCGCCGGCATGGCGGCGGTGTGGCCCAACACCAAGTTTCCGATGATCAACCAATGTCACGCCCGTCATGATTATGCCGAGGTGCGGCGAATCCTCTGGCCGCGGGTCTGGCTCCAAACCATCACCTTTTTGCTGCTCGCGGGCGCGGGGGTGTTCCTGGGACCGGCCCTGTTGAAAGAGTTTGGCAGTCACAAGGAAATGCTGTCCGCGACCTGGCTGGTGGCCTTGATGCTGGGCGCCTTTCTCGACATGCAATTCGTCACCTGGGGCACCTTGATCGCCACCGGAAACCGTCTCACCTATCTCTGGCCGACGGTGGCCACGAATATTCTCAGCCTGGTCCTGTCACTGGCCCTGGTGCATTTCACGTCATTGGGTCTGGGCGCGCTGGTGCTGGGCCCGTTGCTGGCCGGCCTCATTTTTAACTACTGGTACTGGCCGCTGTTTGCCGCCCGCGGGATTGAGACCACCTTGTTTCGGTTCCTGTTCCTTGGCCCTGCGCAGCACCGGTCATCCGCGCCCAAGCCCTGACCGTTTTCAGGCAGTTGGGTTCAAAGGCACGGATTTCTGCTTGCCAAGCCCCCGGTGGCCATTCAGACTTTTTCCCACGATGCCGGGTTTAATCCGTCGCCGCGCCCGGTAAATTGATGAATGACCATGGTCCGGTCCTGACCATCAGAAAGAACAACCGCCAGGTTTAAAAGAGTTGAAATTCTAACGAAGACGCATTTATGGGCGAAGGCATCCGTCCTCCCAGTTGGATCGACACGATGGCATACCGGTTACGGAATTGGCCGCCCGTTCATCGCATTGGCCGGTGGTTCCGCAAGACCTTGTGGGGAAGCCTGGTGGAGGGGTTTTGGGAATTTGCGCGGCATTTTTTCGCAAGGAACCCGCACTTTGGCCCGCCGCTGAAGACCTTCTCCGTGTATCAGGCGCTGCGTTGCGGCTGGCCCCGGCTCAACGGGCGCATCGTGCTGCATGATCAGGGCGCACCCCGGGTGACGGACGCTTCACTGCTGGTTCAATGCGGCCTCTCGCAGCACCTGGAACAACCGTGGCCCATTCTCTGGAGCGAACATCCCAACGCGCGGCTGGTCTCGGAGAGCCTGGCCCTGCTGCTGCCGGGCAAGGTGCTTTGCCTCGAGGCGGCTTACAACGAAAAGCGCTGGCGCACCGATCCCGCCGGCCGCTATTTGCGCCTGCCGCCGCCGACCCGGCTGGCCGGCAATTGGACGAGCCTTGTTTCCAAATGGGTGCCCAATCGCGGGCATCCCGTTTATGGCCACTGGCTGCATGACGCGCTGCCGCGGCTGGCGCTGCTGTCCGAATTTCCTCCCGATACCGGGATTATTGTGCCGCCGGATCTGAAACCGTATCACCAGGAAAGCCTCGAATTGCTGGGATTGTGGGAGCGCTGCCGTCCGAGTCCGGAAGCGCATCTGGAGGTGGAACGATATTTTTTCAGCTCGCCGGTCAGCATGATTGACTGCTACAACCCCTACGCGGTTGAGTTTACGCGCAAGGCGCTGCTTCCCAAGGCGGACCCGAATTTTTCCGGCCCCCGGAAATTTTTCATGCAGCGCACTTCCAAGCGCCGCGCGGTGGAGAACATCGGGGAGGTTGCGGACTTCTTTCGCAGCAAGGGCTGGGCGGTGGTCAAGGACGTGGACTTCACCTTTGCCCAGACGATCAAATTATTCTCCGAGGCCGAGGCCGTTTGCTCGCCTCAGGGCAGCAACATGTCCAATGTGCTCTTTTGCCGGCCGGGCTGCGTGCTGATGAATCTGGTGCCGGATGTGCACCTGGACGGCTGGATTGACTGGATCGCCGAAGTCTGCAAATTGAACTATCATTTTTCAGTTGTTCCCTGCGGGGGACCGGATTCGACGAAGGTCGTCATCGACATCGAGCACCTTGAAAAGTTCTTCACCACCGCCGGCGTTGCTTTTTGATTCCGTCCCGACCGGGCGCCGGTGCCGACCGGGCGGTGCGTGATTTCCGGTCAGGACGAGTGGCGGACGAGGGTTTTGACCTTGGCGTCCATCGTCAGCCCGGACGTTTCCCCGCAAAGGACCACGCTGCCCCGTTTCGACCCGGTCTCCTGGGAAGCGTCCACGGCGGGGAAAAAGACGGAGAGCCGTTTGGCCGTCACCACCGGGTTGATGTAGTCCAGATTGAGCGCCTTCTGCGGGCCGTAGTCGTCGAAGGTATAGCCTGAACCCGGCACACAGAAGTCATCGATCATGACAATCGGCCTCTCCCATTTCGAGAATATGATTTCCAGTTCCTCCCGCAGCGGCAAATCCGCGCCCCAATGCGCGTCCAGATAGAAAAACACGTCTCCCTTGGGAACCGACGGGTCATCACCCAGACGGCGAAGAAAGGGGCGGGAATCGCCCTTGTAAAGATGGATCGCGTTCCGGTTGAACAGGAAGTGCAGCCGGGAATACGAAAAGTAGCGCGGATGAAATTCGGTGGTGTAAACGGGCAACGAAGTCGCGGCAAAGAAAGCCGTGGTGGTTCCCCGGAACGTGCCGGTTTCAATGATGGCTTTGATCGGAAAATAATATAAAATGTCGAAGAGGACGCGCTGCCTGAATTTCTGGCCGTTAAATGGACCTCCCCAACTGGCCGGCATGTTGGGATTGCGCATAAAATCCAACCAGCCCAGGGCGGTTTCGCCCAGAATACGTTTTGCCGCGTCTTTAATCATGATGGGGATAGGCTATCGGAATTTAAAAAAAGCGGCAGCTCAAATTTGCCGATGGGCCCGTTTTCATAAGGTCAGGGGCGGGAGCTTTCAAATGGCAAAATCACTCAGGGACGCCTGGACGGGTTCGAGCACGGACTGGGAGCAGCCTTCCACGTTTTGCGCGGGCCATTTTCCCGGCGGCTGGTTTGCGGTTGGCGCGGAAACGGAGCGCCAGGGTTTCGGCTTCCTCGAGCCATTCGAGTTTTTCGCGGAAGGTGGTTTGCAGCCCCATCAACAAAGTGCTCATCTCCGCGCCTTCAAAGGTGCAGGATTCCCACCCCGGGTGGGCATATAGTTCTTTCTTGGTCATCGCTTCGATTTTTTCCGGTACGACTCCAATTTGCACAGTTTTTCAACGTCCGTCAAATCCTGGCTGCGGCCGGCGGATTTTTTCAAAGCCAGCAAGGTTTCATAGTGGACAATCGGCGCCGGAATCCGGCCGGCAACCGGCTCCCATTTGGCGCGGGCGAATTCCTTGTCAAAGTCAAACGGCTCATATACGAAGACGTCAACGGGCGTGCGGCGGTGAACGTCGCTCCACAACTGCAGCACAACCATGTTTTTGTCCCGCCGCCATTCTTCGCGCCGCGCCGGATCGGCGAATTGTTCAGGGGTCACCGGAATTTTCAACTGATAACCAATGGCCATTAATGCCCGCAGTCCGCGAATGATGTTTTCCCGTTCCAATCCGATGACGAGATCCACATCGCGGGTAAGCCGTTCGTAGCCGTGCGCCACCACCGCCAGGCCGCCGACGACGAGGTATTTCACCCGGGCGTCGTTCAACGCCTTGACAATGGCTTCAACACTGCGGACTTCCATGATGGGGTCAAGGGATGGATTTTACGCAACCGGCCGGCTCTGAAGATGGGTTCTCATGTCTGGCAATCCTGCCACGGTCAGGCTACGGAATCCGTGGTTTTCAGCAAGCGGTAACGGCGGAAATGCAGCCGGGGAACCGAATCGGACACCCCCTGAACCTGCCGGCCAGTCGCAATGTTCGGATTAAAAACCCGCCGGCAGGATGCCGGCGCTCCCGGAAATTCCGACGTCCGGCGGTTGGGGAGCTTTCAAATGGCAAAATCACTCAGGGACGCCTGGACGAGTTCGAGCACGGACTGGGAGCAGCCTTCCACGTTTTGCGCGACGGTATCAATGAAGTTCTCCCGCTCCGGCGGCCGGGGCACGTCAAAGGGAAACTCCAGCAGCCGGTCGAGCTTGCCGGCCTGGGCGCGGTTGTAAAGGCCCTTGGGATCGCGTTTGATGCAGACGTCCAGCGGCGCATGCACGTAAATCCAGACCAGCCGCCGGCCCAGCACGCGGGCGGCGACATCCCGGTGGCTGTGCTGGGGGGCCATGGTGGAAACCACCACGTTCAATCCCTGTTCGGCCGCCAGTTTTGACACCTCGGCGATCCGGCGATGATTTTCCAGGCGGGCTTCACTGGTAAACCCCAGGTCGGAAGACAGGCCGGAACGCATTTCATCACCATCCAATATGAAGACCGGGATGTTCCGGTCCTGCAGGGCCTGGTGAAGTTTTTTGGCGAGGGTGGTTTTGCCGGCGCCGGAGCGGCCAAAGAGCCAGAATACTTTTGTCATAGTTTGAGGAAATTTCTTTGCCCAAACGATGCCTGCTCGGACGGCATCGGCGGCAAAATCATATTAGGAAAAAGATTTTGCCGGGTCAAGATTTGTCCGAAATCCCGGTGGGCCCGGATTTTGATTTTACAGAAGGGAACGAAGGCAACAGAGATGGTAAACGTTTACAGGGCTTCGTTGGCCGGGCACCGGGAGCGCCGGCAGGATGGCAGCCAGTCGCAAGGTTCAGATTAAACCCGAAAACCGAAGTTAAATTTCTGCGTTAGCGGAGTGCGGCCGTCCCGGCCGCGGCAACATGGGATGAGTGAGCGGTTGGAAACGATTCTGTGGCTGCGCCCGAGGACGGGCGCACTCCGGGGCGGCCTCAGCCAACCCGCCACCACCGGCAACTTCGGAATCCGGATTCAAAACCCGCCGGCAAGATGCCAGCGCTCCCGGCCGCGACCCTTCAAATCTCCAGCATCTGTTTGTATTCCGGCACCAGCACTTCGGCGTCCGGCTTCAGGGCGCGCAAGGTTTCGGCGTGGGCGAGGCATTGCGATTCCTCGCCATGAAGGCAGCAGATTTTTTTGAGGTTGCCGGAAATCTTTTCGACGTAGCGGCGCAATTCATTTTTGTCGGCATGGCCGGAATAGGTGTCGAGGGAGGCGATTTGGGCGCGGACCGGGTGGGGTTCGCCAAAGATGTTGACCGGGCTCCGCCCGGCCACAATCTGGGCGCCGAGCGTATATTCCGCGCAATAGCCGATGAACAGGATGAGGTTTTTCGCGTCGCCGAGGTTGTTTTTCAAGTGATGGCGGATGCGGCCGGCTTCGCACATGCCCGAGGCGCTGATGATGATGACGGGTTTCTTGAGGTCGTTCAGTTTTTTGGACTCGTCGGCCGCGCGGATGTAGGTGAGGTTTTCCATGCCGAACGGATTGGCATTGTCCTGCAGGAATTGACGGATGGCGGCATTGAAGCATTCCGGGTGGTTCCGGTAAATCCCGGTGGCGTTGACGCTCAACGGGCTGTCCACAAAAATCGGCACGCGCGGCAGGCGGCCGCCGAGCGTGAGCTGGTGCAGCACATAGACAATTTGCTGGGTGCGTCCGACGGAAAATGAAGGGATGATGACCTTGCCCTGGTGCCCCAGGGCTTCGGACACCAGCCGGCAGACGGTGGCATCGGCGTCCGGGCGGATGGCATGTTCGCGCCCGCCATAGGTGGACTCGATTTGGAGGTAGTCCACGCCGGCCACCGGTTCGGGATCGCGCAGGATTTCGTCGCCGCCGCGGCCGACGTCCCCGCTGAAAAGCCAGCGGAATGTTCGCCCGCCTTCACGGACATCCAGCACGACCTGCGCGGAGCCGAGGATGTGGCCGGCGTCGCGGAACGTGACGGTGACGCCGTCCAGGACCTGGACCGGCTGGTCATAATCGGCGGCGGCGAACTGCTGTACGGTTTTTTCCGCGTCGGCGATGGCATAAAGCGGTTCGACCGGCGGCATTTTTTGCCGGGAGCGCTTTTTGGAAACGAACGCGGCGTCGTCGGTCTGGATGTGCGCGGAATCGACGAGCATGATGCCGCACAGGTCGCGGGTGGCGGCGGTGCAATGGATTTTGCCGGGGTAACCCTGTTTGACGAGGTTCGGCAGATTGCCCGAGTGATCAATGTGTGCGTGGCTCAACACCACGGCGTCAATCTGCCGGGGGTCAAACGGAAAACAACAATTACGCCGGATGGATTCCTCCCGCCGGCCCTGGAACAGGCCGCATTCGAGCAACAGACGTTTGCCGTTGACCTCAAACAGGTACATCGAGCCGGTGGTGGTGCGGGTGGCGCCGAAGAAATGGATGCGCATGGCCGTGGAACATGATGCGTGATGCGTGAATTGGCAATCACGTTTCACGCTTCTCACCGCTCGTTCAACTGTGCCGGTAGGTGATGCGCGCCTGGTTCAGGTCGTAGGGGGACATTTCGACGTTGACCCTGTCCCCGACGCTGATGCGGATGAAATTTTTACGCCTTTTGCCGGAGATAGGCGCGAGGACCTCATGGCCATTTGGCAACGCGATCCGGAACATGGTGCCGGGGAGCACTTGGGTCACATTGCCGCTTAATTCAATGGGCTCTTCTTTGGGCACAGTTGAATGGGCGAGCATTAGTGCCGGCCGATTTGACTGAAATCAACCCCTTATTTTACGCAAAAACGCAGTGGACATTTGGGGCCAATCCGCTAGACTTTCATGCATCCGTTATGAAATGTGATACCACGAACACTATATTGACCTGGGTGCTGGCCGTGCTGGTGCTGGCGGGTGTGCTTTTCGCCCTGAAGACCATCATGCGCAGCCGCGAGCTTCGGACCATGCAGGGCCAGGCCATTGCCTGCCAGGGCAACATGAACCGCCTCAACCTCCTGCTTAACGATGCCGCCCAATATGGCCGGACGCATCCGGATATCGATCGCGTCCTGCAACCGTTTGAATCAAAACCCGTTGTTCGCTGATTGCCATGAACGAATCTGAAACCAACCCTCCTGTTGCGGCCGATCTGGCTGTTCAAGTCGTTTCCCTGCGGCGCCAAATCACGCTTTTGCTCCTTGCGCTGATCGTCATCAGCGGCACGCTGACGACGTATCTGTTTTATCAGTCGCGCGCCGTGGGCAGCGAACTGGCCGGACTTGAACCGCAGGCACAAGCCATCATTCAAAACTACAACAAAAGCCTGCCCAACATTCAGAAATTCGTTCAGGAACTGGTTGCCTATGGACAGGCCCACCCGGACTTCCAGCCGATTTTGAAAAAATACGGAATTCCGCTGACGCCGCCCGCCGCCACCAATTCCGCGCCTAAGAATTAGCCGCCCCGAGCCGCGCGCCGCAGTTGGGACAGAAATTGGATTGTGGCGGACAACTTTTCCCGCAAGCGGCGCAATTCGTGTGCGCGTTTCTGTGCCGCCGATGGATTACCAGGTTCCGAATGTAGGGAATCCAGGTGAAGAGATAGGCGAAGATGAATACGGAGTCCTGCTGGTGCAGCGAATACATCAGGAGCAGGAGCGATCCGGTCAGGCTTAACCACCAAAACGCGACGGGCACGACGACCTGTTTCTTTTTTTCAGTGGCATACCATTGCACGAAAAAGCGGGAGAAGAAGACGAGGTTGCCCAGCCAGCCGACGATTTTCCAAATACTCCAATCGACCCCGAATAATTGTCCGTCGTGCCAGAGCAGATTCATCAGCCAATCCATAATGCCCGCAGCTTAAACCGCCGCCGCCGGGATTTGGAGACAGAATTTACAGAATTATTGAGGATTCAAATTTTCCCCAAACGCTGTTCGTTTTATGAATTCCGGCTTTTCCCTCCGCGTCTCGGCGTCCCGGCGGTGAAAATAAAATCAGCCGCCCGCGACGATTTTGACGATCTCGAGGCGGTCGCCGGCGTTGAGCCGGCGTTGGGGGAATTCCGACGGGGCGACGGCCGCGCCGTTGTGCTCCACCACGACGCTGCGCGGCAAAAGCTTTTGCGCGACCAGAAATTCCTCAATCGAGCAAGGCAGTCTTGCTTCGATTGGTTTTCCGTTGGCGATGACAGACTGCATGGGTTTGAAACTGAAAACCGGCGGCGTTCACGCCGTCAACGCCGCGTCCCAATCCTTCCACACCGGTTCATACCCGAGCCGGCGGATCAAGTCGGCGACTTCGCCCGGAGAACGTTCGTCGGCGATGTCAAACTGGCCGGTGGCATTCGTCATGCGATTGGGTTGGGATGCCCATTCGCTCGCGCCGAGTTCCACAATGCGGCCGCGCACGGTTTGATGCAGGTTTTCCCGGCCGGCGCCCGTGTAGCCGCCGGGTTCGGTATGACTGCCCGCGCTCATCATGGTGATGCCCAGTGGAATCAGGCCGTCGCGCAATCTGGCCGGTTCGCGGGTGGAAAGGGTCAGGCCGGCGTCGGGAAACATCAGCCGGAAGGCGCAAACGAGCTGGGCCAGGTCGCGGTCGCGCATGTGCGTGAGCGGCTGGAATTCCCCGGCGCACGGACGCAGGCGCGGCAGGGAAATGGTCAATTGCGCCTTCCAGCAATGTCGCAACAGGTAATCCGCGTGTGCGGCCACGCTGATGGCTTCAAACCGCCAGTCGGCCAGGCCGTACAGCGGGCTGATGCCCAGCCGGCGGAATCCCGCCGCGTAGGCGCGTTCCGGTGTTTCGAGCCGCCAGTCGAAATTTCGTTTCGGTCCGGCGGTGTGCATTTGCGCGTAAACCTCGCGGTCATAGGTTTCCTGATACACCACCAGCCCGTCCGCGCCCGCCCTGACCAGCGGATGATAGTCCGCCGTTTCCAGCGGCCCGACCTCCAATGACACGCTCGGGATTTGCTCGTGCAGCGCCCGGACGCAATTTTCGAGATAGCCCGCCGCGACAAACTTCGGATGTTCACCCGCCACGAGCAGGACATTGCGAAAGCCCTGTTCCTTGAGCGCCCTGGCCTCGCGTTGCACCTCGTCCAGCGACAGGGTCACGCGCAGAATCGGATTGTCGCGCGAAAAGCCGCAGTATTGACAGTTGTTGATGCATTCATTCGAAAGATACAGCGGCGCGAACAGGCGGATCACCTTGCCGAAACGTTGCTGGGTCAATTGATGTGAATGTTGCGAAAGCAGGTCGAGGTGCTCCGCCGCCGCCGGGGAGATCAAGTGCGCGAAGTCCGCCAGTGACAGCCGCGGTTGGGACAAACTTTCGCGCACCGCCGCCTGACCCGCCGTCAGCGATTTTCGCATGAGTGACGGCACGGGCAGTGAATTGAATTCGGCGACAAAACTCACAATTCGAGCGTAGCAGACCGGCGCGCAAAGTCGAGTGAACGAAGCGCGGGACAACCTGTCACTTAGAGGGGTCTTGATGGGTCGGGGGCCATTCCGGCATTTATTTGGGCGTTGTCTTTGATAGTTACAAGGTGCATCAAAATGAGACACCTGATAACAGGGGCTTTGATGGCGTTTGCCCCAAAGCACCTGCGATCAAGAATGAAATTGCGATATTTACCCGATTTTGGGCTAATTGCGGTCAATTTCCAAAAAGCAACGGCAGGGTGCGCGGTCCGGATACTTGGCATTGAGACTGCTTGATCTGAATACAGATGCGGTTGCAACAGGCAATAAGTGAACAAAACCGAAATCGTAATAACCCGCCTGTTGTGTGGTTCACACCGCTAAAACGGAAAGAAAAGTAGTATGAAGACAAAAATGTCCCGCAAAGCGGGTTTTACACTGGTGGAAATTATGATTGTGGTGGCCATCATCGGCCTGCTGGCAGCCATAGCAATTCCAAACTTTCTTCGGGCGCGTTCTACGTCGCAGCAGAACGCGTGCATCAACAACCTCCGCCAACTGGACGGCGCCACCCAGCAATGGGCCCTGGAAAAGGGGCACGGCCCGACCGATGCCGTAGCCAGTACGGACATTCAGCCTTACATGGGGCGCGGTACGGCCGGTACGTTGCCATGGTGTCCGCTGGATAACACGAAAACTTTCGCGAACAGCTACACCATTGTAAACGCGTCAACCTTGCCAGTTTGCAAGAAACAGCCCGCGGGCGACGCCAGCGGCAACTACGTGCACATGATGCCGACGGGTAGCTGACCCATTGGCCAGACAGCATAAATTCACAAGGCCTGAGGTTGCGACCTCAGGCCTTTTTGATTTACGGCGACCGGGGTGGGGGGGGCCAAATGGCGCAGGAACCCCCTTTCAGGTCCAATAAGGTTTGATAGTCAGGGGAAACCCCCTCTGCACTATTACCGGTATTCGAAATGCTTTAAGAATACAAGTGCGGTTGCAACAGGCAATAAGTGAACAAAACTGAAATCGTAATAACCCGCCTGTTGCGTCGTTCGCACCGCACCAAACGGAACGGAAAGTAGTATGAAGACCAAAACATCCCGCAAAGCGGGTTTCACTCTGGTGGAAATCATGATTGTAGTGGCCATCATCGGCCTCTTGGCTGCAATTGCGATCCCCAACTTCCTGAGGGCGCGTTCGACTTCGCAGCAGAACGCGTGCATTAATAACCTCCGTCAGATTGACGGTGCCACCCAGCAATGGGCTTTGAATAATAACCACGGTCCGACCGATGCGGTGGCTGGTACGGATATCCAACCTTACCTGGGACGCGGTACGGCCGGTACAATACCCTGGTGCCCGCTGGACACGACGAAAACCTTCGCCAACAGCTACACCATCGTAAACGCTTCGACTTTGCCCGCGTGCAAGAAACAGCCCGCTGGCGATGCCAGCGGCAACTTCGTGCACACAATGCCGACGGGCAGCTGACCCGTTTGCCAGACAATATAAATTCATAGGGCCTGAGGTTGCTACCTCAGGCCTTTTTTGATTTTGCAGTTCAATGACCCGACTTTGCTCACTTTCCCCCACCCTTCACATCACCTGGGGAACTTCATCCTTTGGGTTAAGTTGGACCAAAATTGGCATTGCGACTGCTCCTTTTGATTGCAAATGTGGTTGCAACAGGCAATAAGTGAACAAAACCGAAATCGTAATAACCCGCCTGTTGCGTGGTTCACACCGTAATGAATAGAAAAAAAGCAGTATGAAAACTAAAACGCAGTCCCGCAAAGCGGGTTTTACACTGGTGGAAATCATGATTGTGGTGGCCATCATCGGCCTGTTGGCTGCCATCGCGATTCCCAACTTTCTAAGGGCACGTTCGACTTCGCAGCAGAACGCGTGCATCAACAACCTCCGTCAAC
This sequence comes from uncultured Verrucomicrobiae bacterium, assembly GCA_963762585.1. Lineage (GTDB taxonomy): Bacteria > Verrucomicrobiota > Verrucomicrobiia > Limisphaerales > UBA11358 > UBA11358. Next base: position 18,182 of record CAVXLF010000014.1, on the reverse strand, counting down.
TGGACGGCGCCCAGCAGCAATGGGCTTTGGAGAAGGGCCACGGCCCGACCGATGCCGTAGCCAGTACGGACATTCAGCCTTACATGGGGCGCGGCACTGCCGGTACCTTGCCATGGTGCCCGCTGGATACGACGAAGACTTTCGCCAACAGCTACACCATTGTAAACGCGTCAACCTTGCCGGTATGCAAGAAACAGCCCGCGGGCGACGCCAGCGGCAACTACGTGCACGCGATGCCCACGGGCAGCTGAGCCGTCGGCCAGACAACTTAGATTCACAAGGCCTGAGGCGACCCACTTCAGGTTTTTTTGATTTTAGCCGCCGGTGAGGGCAGCCCGGAATGATGATTTTTCTGGTCTGCCGGACGGGATTTGGTATTTGGAGAATACATGGACGCCATTCTGCGAACGGAAAACCTCTGGGTGGAATATCGCCCGCGCGGTTTGAAGCTCGAAGCCAGACCGGCCTTGAAAGGGTTGAATCTTTCCGTTCAGGCCGGTGAAGTTTTTGGTTTCCTGGGTCCCAATGGCGCGGGTAAAACCACGACGATCAATGTCTTGCTGGGTTTCATCCCCCCCACGCGCGGCACGGCGCAGCTGTTTGACATCGACGTGCGCCAGCCCATCGCGCGCCAGCGCATCGGGTATCTGCCGGAGATGACCTATTACTACAAGTTTCTCACGGCGGAGGAATTGCTGCGCCTTTACGCGCGGATTTTCGGACTGCGGCGCCCGGAAGCCGACCGGCGCATTGATGCCTTGCTCAAACTGGTGGAGCTGGAGCCGGCGCGCAAGCGGCTCATTAAAACCTACTCCAAGGGCATGCAACAGCGCGTCGGGATTGCGCAGGCACTCATCAACAATCCCGACCTGTTGATTCTGGATGAACCCACCAGCGGGCTGGATCCGCTGGGCCGCATGAAGGTCCGCGAGATTATTCAACGCCTGAAACAGGAGGGAAAGACCGTTTTCTTTTCGTCGCACGAACTCGGCGAGGTGGAAACCGTTTGCGACCGCGTGGCCATCATCCATCAGGGCGAATTGAAAACCCTGGGCCGCGTGGATGATCTCGTGTCGCAACACCACTCCAATCTGGAACAGGTCTTTCTGAACATCATCGGTTATCAGCCGCAATCCGCGCTATGAACACCATCTGGGCATTGGCCGGCGTCGTCATCAAGGAGCTCTATCGCCGCAAGGATTTCTACGTGCTGTTTGTGCTGACGGCGTTGATCACCGTGGCGGCCGGCAGCGTGCGATTTTTCCAGGATCCCAATATCGTGCGTTACGTGAAGGACCTTTGCCTCCTGCTCATCTGGGTTTCCGCCCTGCTCATCACCATTGCGACGGCGGCCCGGCAAATTCCCGCGGAACGCGAAAACCGCACCATCTTCCCCCTGTTGGCCAAGCCGGTCACGCGCGGACAGGTCATCCTGGGGAAATTTTTGGGCTGCTGGCTCGCCAGCGGCATCGCTTTGATTGTGTTTTATGCCTTTTTTGCGGTCGTCACCGGTTCCCGCGAGCACTACTGGCCGGTCCTGGATTATTTTCAGGCCATTTTACTGCAATGGATCATGCTGGGCATTGTGACGGCGATGACGCTGCTGGGCTCCATTGTTTTTGCCGCACCGTCGTCCACCGTCACAATTGTGTTCATCGTCGTGGCCGGCATTTTGTTTCTAGGCCGCCATTTGAACACGGTCGCGCTGCACAATCCCGAGCCGCTGCGCAGTGTGATCTATACAATCTATTTCATCATCCCGCACCTGGAACTGTTTGATGTTCGCGAACGGGTGGTCAACGACTGGGGCTTGGTGGGCTGGCTGGACTGTGGGTTGGCGACGCTCTATGCGGCCGCTTACACCGGACTGTTTTTGCTGCTGACCTGGCTGGCGTTCCGCCGAAAGAGTTTGACCTGATGAAGCGAATCCCGCCTGCCTGGCTGCTGGCCCTGCTGTTGACGGCGTGTTTCACGCTGGCGACGCTGTTCGTGCCGCGGGCCGCCAGCTGGAACGGCCAGTCGCAGTCGGACAACGTCTTCAAGCTGCTGTTTGGCGAAGGCCGGCGGCTGTTTGGCAATGAGATGTTCATCATGGCCGACGCCTATTTTCACAGCGGTTATTACCCGTCCATTTTCGACCGGCCGGTGACGGATCACGATGTCGCCGAGCGATCGGAGGGAACAACCGGGAACGAAGATTCGACCAGCGACGATTTTCTGGGGCCGCCGCCGGATTGGATCGCCGCCCTGGACCGTGAGTTTGTTCCCAACCGGCATACGCACCTGAACTCCGGGGGGCCGACCGGGGATGAGCGGGACTCGAGCGTGGAGGAGATTTTGCCCTGGCTGAAACTGGCGACCGACATGAACCCGCAATATGTGGATGCCTACCGGGTGGGGTATTACTGGCTGAGCCGCCTCCATAAGCCGGAGGATGCCCGCGATTTTTTGTTGGAAGGGGTGCGCAACAACCCCGGCAGCAGTGAACTCCTGTTCGACCTGGGCACGCTTTACAACAAGGACTTTCACGATGCGAACCGCGCGCGAAACGTCTGGCTGGCGGCTTGGCGGACCTGGCAGGCCCGGGATACCAACGCCAGGACCAGCGTGGAGGGAAAGCGGCTGGGCGATGACATTACCATAAACCTGGCGCATCTGGAGGAAACCGCCGGGAATTGGCCGCAGGCCGTCCGTTATCTGGAAATGACCAAGCAGACCTCACCCAATCCCGACGCCATTCAAAAGCAAATTGATGACGCTAAAAAGAAGGTGACCGGCGGTGAGTAGGAGATTTCCCGGCGCCACGCGTGAAATCATCCCAAAGTCACCTGGTCCCGGTCCGGGACCGGAACCGGATGACCAGATTGCGAAAATGATTTTGTCGCTTTGCCCGGCAACCTAATTTGTCAACCACATGAGTCCCACGACGACAGGCCAATCCGACGGCCCGGAACAGGACCCGACCGGGCTGGATGCATTGACGCCGGCACGTCTGGCCGGATTGATTGCCCTGTTTCTGTTCGCCCTGTATCCGGGCGTGATTTTGGGCACGCACAGCTTCTTCTTTCGGGACTTCGGTCTGTTCACCTATCCGGTCGCGTATTACGCGCACGAATGTTTCTGGCACGGACAGCTGCCGCTGTGGAACCCGTTGAACAATTGCGGCGTGCCGCTGCTGGCGCAATGGAACACCTCGCTTTGTTATCCCCCGTCGCTCTTCTACCTGGTGTTTCCGTTGCCGTGGTCGTTGAATGTCTTCTGCCTCGGCCACCTGCTGCTCGCCGGTGTGGGCATGTATTTGCTGGCGTATCGCTGGACCCAAAACCGGCTGGCGGCGGGCATCGCCGGTCTGGTTTTCGCGTTGAACGGGCTCATGCTCAACAGCCTGATGTGGACGAGCAACCTCGCGGCCTTGAGCTGGCAGCCGCTGGTCGTGCTCTGGGTGGAGCAAGCCTGGCGGCAGGGCGGACGGCGCAGCGTGGTGATGGCCGCCCTGGCCGGCGCCATGCAGATGTTGTCGGGCGCGCCGGAAATCATTGTGTTCACCTGGACCACGCTGGCGCTACTCTGGCTGGGCCAGGTGTGGCGCAAGAAACTCCCGCCCTGGCCGGCGGCACGCCGGTTTGCCATCGTGGTGGGGTTGATCGCCGGGCTTTCGGCCATCCAACTCCTTCCGTTTTTTGATTTGTTGAAACATTCGCAACGCGATTCGGCCTATGCCATTGCGGATGCCTGGCCGATGCCGTTGTGGGGAGTCGCAAACTTCATCGTGCCGGTCTTCCATTGCCGGCCAACCGCGTTCGGAACCTGCTTCGAACCGGGTCAATCCTGGACGGCCTCCTATTACCTTGGCATCGGTCCGCTGGCGCTGGCGGCGGTGGCGGTCTGGCGGCGGTGGCGGCAACCGGCAATTTGCGGCCTCGCCGGGATGACCCTGGCCGGGCTGGTCCTGGCGCTGGGCAACAACGGTCAGGTTTATGCCTGGCTCAAACATCTCGTGCCCTGGATCGGGTTTGCCCGTTTTCCAATTAAATTTATCTCCATCCCGGTTTTTACGATCCCGTTGCTCGCGGCTTGCGGGTTTAATATTTTTCAAGAGGCCGCTGCTCAAAATTTGAAACGGGCCGAACGTTCCCTGTACCTGATTGCCGCCTTCCTCGTATTGATGGTCATTTGCCTGCTGCTCCTGGCCCGGTGGGGGCCGGCGTTGATGCCCGACTGGCGGCTGGCCTGGTGGGATGGCGCCTTCCGGGCGCTTTTCCTGATTTCGATGATTGGGGCCCTGGTTGCCCTGGTTCGCGTTTCACAGCCGAGATTGCGCGGGCTGTTGGGGTTGGCCGTGCTGTCGTTGGTGGGATTCGATCTGGTCCTGGCCGGGATGCATATAAGCCCCGTGGTGGTCACCAAGGCCTTTGGCCCGCTGGAATTGAACATGTCGTTCCGGCCCCAATACGGCGCATCGCGTGCCATGTTAAGCCGGCAGGTGACGGCGTATCTCTATTCGGCCGGAACCGATGATCCGCTTTATTATTATGTCGGCCAACGCGGCGCGCTGTTTGAAAATTGCAACATTCCGGAGAACATTCCCAAGGTGGACGGCTTCTGCTCGCTGCATCTCCAGGGTGAATCGGACGTGGGCGGAATCTTATACGGCGCCCCCGCCCAGGAAACCGGGACCAATGCCCCGCCGCCCGCGCCGTTGCTGGATTTCCTCGGCGTCTCCCAGATTTCGGCCACCAACTCCATTTTTGCCTGGCAGGAACGCAAATCCTTCCTGCCGCTGGTCACCGCCGGACAACGGCCGATTTTCGCGGACGATCCCGAAACGCTGGACCATCTGGCTGGCGCCGACTTTGATCCGCGCCACACGGTCTACCTGCCTTGGTCGGCCCGGGACGAGGTCACCGTGACCAACGCTTCCGAAACGAAAGTCATCTTCGGACAGTTCGGCCCCCAGCAGGAGCATCTGACGGTCAAGGCTCCCGCGCGGGCCCTGGTGGTCCTGGCGCAGGCGTTCTATCACGACTGGCACGCTTCTGTGGATGGCAACCCGGTTCCCCTGCTGCGCGCCAATGACGCGTTCCAGGCGGTGGAGGTTCCCGCCGGAGAACATGAGATTACACTGCGGTATCAAGATGACATGTTCCACCTCGGCGCGGCGATTTCGGCGCTGACGTTGCTCGGCTGTCTGACGGGCTGGCTGGCGAAACCAGGACGCTGAACGCGCGCAAAGTGCGAAAGCGAGGCTGAACCCGGTTCCGGCTGGCATGGGCATGGGGGTCGCACAATTGACCTTTGTTTTTCGCGGGCGGCTTTGGTTTAATGGCCGCCATGAAACCTCGGCAGGCAAAAGTCGCGCGCAAGACCAGGGAAACCCGCATTGCCGTCAGTCTCAAACTCGACGGCAAGGGCAGCTCTTCGGTCAGGACCGGCATCCCGTTCTTTGACCACATGCTCACGTTGTTTGCGAAACACGCGGTTGTGGATTTGAAACTCCGTTGCGCCGGGCGATCTGGAAGTGGACGCGCACCACACCGTCGAGGACTGCGGCCTCGCCCTCGGCCAGGCGTTCACCACCGCGCTGGGCGACAAAAAGGGAATTCGCCGTTACGGCGCCGGTTTTCAACCGGATAGTGGCGGCGACGCCTCGTCGCCCGGTGCGCGACGAGGGCGTCGCGGCTACGAAGCCTATGTGCCGATGGACGAATGTCTCGCGCGTTGCGTGATTGATTTTGGCGGCCGGCCGCATCTGGTCTGGCGCGGGCTGGACAAATTTTCGCAGAAGATCTCCAACGCGGAAAAAAATCAGGACATGTCGAGCGCGTTCCGCTTCGGCCTCGCGCGCGAATTTTTTCAGGCCTTCGCCAACGAAGCCCGCTGCAATCTGCACCTGGAACTGCTCTACGGCGACGAGCCGCACCACATCGTCGAGGCGCTGTTCAAGGCGTTTGCGCGGGCGGTGGACGCCGCGTGCCAGCGCGATCCGCGCATCGCCGGCCGGTTGCCGAGCACCAAGGGGAAGCTTTGATTTACAGTTCTAGCTGGAATCAACGGCGGGGTCTTAAACGGCGCAGCATATACTGGACAGCAATTACGGTCGTTTCTGGAAATGGATAGGCTGCGCGACGCGGTGTTTATCATTTGTACGGTGTCATCCGCACGCCATGAAAAAATATAGCATCATTGGTTTTGTCACCGCTCTGTTGATTGCGGCTGCACTATTTTCGTTGCATCACGATAAGCGACCAACTGACGCTGATCTCCGTAAGAGGGTGGTTGGCAGTTGGATTGGGCCTTCAGATAAGCTTGAATTGACCATGAATTCGGACGGCAGTTACATATCCAAATTTACGCGAAAAGGAATCGGTTACGAATTTGAAGGAACGTGGATGATAAAGGATGGATTTTTGATTGATACACTGACGGCAAACAACTCCACGAATACCAAACACACCCTGCAGGTTGGCAGTGTGGAAAAGTTTCGGATTATCCATGTCGACGCCGAGGAATTGATTGACCAGACAGGAAATGGCGGAACAGTATCCACTATCCACTTTAAAAAGTTCACAAAATGACGCCTGGAGCGGTTTAGGAAAAACTGTAGCCCTTTCAAAGGTAGGGCGTTGCTGCCGCAACGCCGGCGGCGCAGCAACGCCGCCCTACCAGGGATCGGGTTTACACGGCCACAGTTTTACTTGAACCGCTATAGCATGAGGACAGGCTGCAAATTTACAGACCTGCGCGCGAAATGAAGACGCCCCGCAGTTTCCTGCGAGGCGTTTAGTGTTTTCAGAATTTCTTCAAGCGCCGACGCTGGCCAGTTCCTCGTTGTTTTCCACGTTCACAATCTTGAACTGTTCGGCGTGCATGCCGGTGTCGGCGCGGAACGACAGCTTGCCGAAGTAGCGTTTCTCCATCTCGATGAGATGTTTTTCGTCCTCGGTGCGGAGGCGGTCCAGCACGGTCGGATGCACGACGATGCGCAGTTGAAAGTCCGATTCGTCGCGGGTGCGTTTCTTCAGGATTTCCTGAAGCTTGCGCTGGATTTCGACGCTCATGGTCACGACGCTCTTCACCTTGCCGCGGCCTTTGCAATACGGGCAATCGTCATAGACGGCGGCGCGCACGCTTTCGGTGTGGCGCTGGCGGGTCATTTCCATGAGGCCGAGCTGCGAGATCGGCAGGATATGCGTCTTGGCCTTGTCGCGGCGCAACCCTTCCTTCATGCGCTGATAGACCTGCTGCTGGTCGCGGCGCGATTTCATGTCAATGAAATCGAGCACGATGAGTCCGCCCATGTTGCGCAGGCGCAGTTGCCGGCAGATTTCCTCGGCGGCTTCGAGATTCACCTTCGAGATGGTGGATTCCTGGTCGCGCCCGCCCTTGTGCCGGCCCGTGTTCACGTCAATCGCCACCAGCGCCTCGGTTTCATCAATGACGATGTAACCGCCGCTCTTCAAATGGACCTGGCGCGAAAAGGTGTTTTCCAGTTGCTTGGTGATGTTGAACCGGTCAAACACCGGCTGTGCGTCCGCGTACAATTTCACCTTGTTGGCGGCGCGGGCGGAGATTTTCGAAATCATCTCGCGCATCTGTTCGTAGGACTTTTGCTGGTCCACCACGATGCGTTCGACGTCCTCGGTCAGGAAGTCGCGCACGGTGCGCTCGATCAGGTCCGGCTCCTGGAACACGCAGGTGGCCATGGGTTGCGACTTGATGCGCTCCTGCACGCCGCGCCATTCTTCGAGCAGCAGGGCGAGGTCGCGCACGAAATAGCGCTTCTGCTGGTCTTCGCCGGCGGTGCGCATGATGACGCCCATGCCGTCCGGGATGGCCAGTTCGCGCAGGATTTTTTTGAGGCGCTTGCGTTCCTCCTGATTCTCAATCTTGCGGGAAATGCCGCTTTGATCCGAGTTCGGCAGCAGGACGAGGTAACGTCCCGGGAGCACCAGGTTGGTGGTGACGCGCGGGCCCTTGGTGCCAATCGGCCCCTTGGTGACCTGCACGATGATTTCGCTGCCGGGCGGATAGAGCCGGGGGATGTCCTTTTGCGTAATCTTCGGCCGGTCGCGTTTGCGGCCCTCGCGCTCGACGATTTCCACGCCGCTGTCGAACTGGTTCGGCACGATGTCCCAGTAATGCAGAAAGGCATTTTTCTCGAAGCCGATGTCCACGAACGCGGCCTTGAGGCCGTCTTCCAGGTTGCGGACCTTGCCCTTGAAGATGCTGCCGACGAGGCGTTCCTCGGTGGTGCGCTCGATGTTGAATTCCTCGAGTTTGCCCTCTTCCAGCACGGCGACGCGCGTTTCCAGCGTTTCGGCGTTGATGATCACCTCCTTGTGAATCTTGTGTTCCGGGCGAATCAGCCGCTGGACCTTTTTCACGAGGTTGCTGGCCGCCTGTTTGATGGTGTCCAGGACGCCCTTGGGATGTTCCGACAGGGGCACCGGTTCGAACGCTTTTTCCTCCTCGACGTGTGCGGGGGTGTCGAGATGGGGCTGGCGGAAATCCTTTTTGTCCGCGCCAACCGGCGGATCAACGTGTTGCGGGGCCTCCTGGGGAGGCAGGCCGGCGGCCAGGTTTTCCGCGCGTTCAATTTCATGCGCATGCCGTTTTTCAAAGACGTGTTCGGCGCCGCCTTGTTCGCTGACGACCTCGGCGCGCGCCTGAACGGCTTCGCGGTCGGGTTTTTGCGGGTTGGGGCCGAGACCGCCCTTGGGGCGGAACCGCATTCCGCGGCGTCGCCGCGAAAAATTGTTATTACTCATATGCTATTAATATCCTTTCCGATGGATGTGTACGTTTTGCATCAAGCCCACGGCGATTAACGAGCCAAGCACTGAAGACCCGCCGTATGAAAGCAGCGGCAGCGGTACGCCCGTCACGGGCATGATGCGTATGTTCATGCCGATATTTATGAAAACATGGCTGAAGATGAGCGTGACCACGCCCACCGCCACGAGTCGGCCCAGGCGATCGCGCGCCTGGCCGGCGATTCTCAACCCGGTGAAGAGAACCACCGCATACAGCGTGAGCACGATCACGCTGCCGACAAATCCTTCCTCCTCGGCAATCACGGAGAAAATGAAATCATTGTGCGCCACGGCCCGGGGCAGATAACCCAGGGAGTTTTGCGTGCCCTGCCGCCAGCCCTTGCCCAGCAGCCCGCCGGAACCGACCGAGATCAGAGCCTGCCGGACGTTGTATTCATCGTCCAACTGTTGTTGCCGGAGGCTTTGCAAGTCCGCCGGTGTGGCAGTCGGCGAAGCAAAGGCCGTGTAATCCCGTCCAAAATAAACCAGCAAACGGTCGCGCTGATACGGCTCCATGTGAATTTGCCACCAACCCGGCGGCATGAAGACCACGTCCACCAAAAACAACGCGGCCAGCAAACCCACCCCGCCGGCCAGTTTGAGCAAGTAACGTTTGGGGGTGCCGGCGACAAACATCATCACCAGTCCGGTCGGGAGCAAAACCAGTGCCGAACCCAGATCCGGCTCCTTCAAAATCAACGCAAAGGGCAGGAGCAAAAGCCCGATGCCCTTCCAGAAAACCGTCGGCAGCCGCAATTCGTCGGGCGGCCGGCTGAGGAAATGCGCGGAAGCGAGAATGAACGCGAGTTTGGCGAATTCGGACGGTTGAAATTGGAACGGGCCGAGATCGATCCAGCGCCGCGCGCCGAAGCGCATCGAGCCGATGTGGGGAACCAGCACGACGACCAGAAAGAAAATGGTCGTCCAATACGCCACGAACGACCAGCGGGTGAGGGTGTGGTAATCCAGGAGACACAGCGCCGCGCCGGCGCCCACGCCGAGCGCATACCAGACGATTTGCCGCACCCAGCTTTGGTCATACCACGGCAGGATCGCCATGGCCGGGTTGGCCCGGGTGGCGCTGTACACGAACGCGGTCCCGAGGAACATCAACCCCGCCAGCGCAACCAGCTGCAGCCGGTCAAACCGTTCGTGATGTTCCTGATTGAGCGGGGTGGTGGACATCAGCGGTTTGCCTCCGCCAGGTTGTTTGGGGTGTCCGCGTTTTCGCGTTTCAGAATTTCCGCGTAAATATCATGGGCAATCGCCGCGCAGTTTGCGCCAAAGAAAGTGCGGCCCTCCATCATGACCACGACGGCGTAGCGCGGGTTTTCATAGGGTGCAAACGAGGCAAACCAGGTGGTCCGGTCAATCTCCTGGTTCTGCGAGTTCATCACCTGGGCCGTGCCGGTCTTGCCGCAAATCTGCAGCCCGGGCACCTGGGCGGCCTGCCCGGTGCCTTCCTGGGTTTCCGCCAGCATGGCGTCACGCAGGATTTTCAGGTTGCGCGGATGCACATCCAATTCATCCCGAACCACCCCCGAGGGAAAAACGGTCGGCGCCTCGCTGGAGGCCGGGTCTTGGGGCTCGATGCGTTCGACCAGCCGCGGCCAGAGCACGGTGCCGCCATTGGCGATGGCCGCATAGGCGACCGCCATTTGTATCGGCGTCACGGCCATTTGCCCCTGCCCGATGCAAATGTTGGCCGAGTCGCCGTCGCGCCAGCTGGCGCTGTTCACATCCGTCAGGCCGGGAAAGATGCCGGCGGTTTCCTGCCGCGTCGGCAGGCGGGTGCTTTCGCCAAAATGAAATTTCCCGGCCATGCGAACCAAATTCTCAATGCCGGTGCGCAGGCCGACGGTGATGAAATAGGTATTGCTCGAGAAAATGATGGCGCGCCGGAGATTGTATTGGCCCGGCGGAGCCAGATCCTTGATGTGCCGCCGCCCGACATAGACAAAACCCGGATTGTCCACCATCGCGTCCGGATCCAGGCCGGCTTCGAGCGCGGCGAGGCCGATGATGGGTTTGAAAATCGAGCCGGGCGCGAAATTTTCCTGGGTGGCGCGGTTGATTTGCGGGTGCAATTGAAGGTCGCCCAGATATTTGGGATCATTGGCCGCATAATCCGGGTTGATGGCCGGCGACGATACCATCGCCAGCACATCGCCGGTGCGCACATCCATGACCACCACGGCGGCCCGTACGTCGGCGCCCTGCTGGCGGTCGAGGGATTGCACGGCCGCCTGTTCGATGTCCATATCCAGCGTGAGCACGACATTGTGTCCCGGTTCGGACGGACTCAGCACATTTTCGGACTGGCGATAGCCCATGTTGTTGACCAGCAAGGATTCGACGCCCGCCCGTCCCCGCAATTGCGCATCAAAGCCGCCTTCGATGCCCACGATGCCGTGATAATCCGGCAGGCGATAATTATAAACAGGATCTTCGCCGTCCTGCGACTTGTCCTCGCGTTGCAAATAGCCGAGCAAATGTCCCGCGGTTTCGCCAAAGGGATAAACCCGGACGGCCTGCAGATCCAGGTCGACCCCCAGCAACCCGGAATTTTGCTCCTCGAACCGCGCGATTTGCACGGTGTCGAGATTCGTCAGCAAGGGATAAGGCAGGGCGCGCCGGGCATCGTAGTGCCGGTCGAAGGTCGCGGCGTCCAGTGCCAGCGGTTGACCGAGCCGTTGGCTCACGCGCAGGACCATGTCGCTGGCCACGCGGAAGCGGGCCTGTTCGCGGACCTGTTCGCGTTGCTCCGCCGTGAGCGCCATCTGCCGCCGCTCGGTCTTGGTCAGCGGGCGGCGCAGTTGCTTTTCCCGGGCCGCAATGAATTGTTGCTGGGCGGTGCGCAGCCGGTTGAGCGACAGGACATAGGCGGTGTCGAACTGTTTTCGCAGGTCGTCCAGATAAAGGCCAAGGTTGTATTGCGGCCGGTTTTCGGCCAGCACCCGGCCGTTGCGGTCGAGAATTTTTCCGCGCACGGCTGGAATGCGGACGGTGCGGTAGGCCTGGGTTTCCAGATGGCTTTCATATTCCCGCGCGGAAACGATTTGCACCCACCACAACCCGGCGAGCAGCAGGGACAAACCGCCGGCCAGCACCGCCGCGACGAGGCGGAGTTGCGGGTCATTTTCTTTCAATTCGTCAAAAATTAACATTTTGTTTCTGGCGGCCGCGCCGGATTTCGCGATCCGGGCGGAAACTGGGTTCGGTCCGCGGTTGATAGCCGAACGCCTTCTGGCACCAGTTGAAAAACTCGAATACGATCGGGGTCGCGACGGCACCGCCCACCGTCATGACCAGCCATTGCCAGAGGGAACCCCAGCCCAGCAGCGGTTCCTGGCCGCCCGTGAGCAGCAGCAGGACGCACGCGGCCGGGGCGGCGGCGCTGGCCACGGCGCCCAGGACGAATTGCGCGAACGGCACCTCGCGCAAAATCAGTTCGCGCTGCAGATAAATCACGAACCCGATGGCAAAGAGCGGGAGGCTGCTGAGGCCGAGCGGATTCGCCGACAGCGCGTCAAACCACATTCCGCCGAGCAGGGCGAGCAGCGAGACGGTCACGATGTCCGTGTTCAAGGCCGCGTACACCATGAGCACGGGCAGCAGGTCCACCTGCGCGCCCAGCCAGTGGCGCAGCAGGGGGAATGCCGCTTCACCGAACACGGCGAGAAACGCGGCGGCCAGGATTAAAATGGTGTTGAACAGGTTCATGGGAAAAGCACCCACACCTGTTCCAGCGCTCCGAGGTTGGTGGAAAGTTTCACCCGCGCCTCGGTGTACAGGCCGAATTCGACCGCGCGCGAATCCACCACCTGGCCGATGGGGATGCCCGGCGGAAAAATTTCGCCTTCGCCGCTGGTGACGACACCTTCGCCGGACTTCAAATCGGCATTGCCGGAAAGGTAGGTCAATTCGACGAGCGACGTGTCGAGCGGCCCGCTGGCGCCGATGACGCCGATGTCGTGCGCGGGGTTTTCCACCCGTGCCGAGACGCGGCAATTGGGATCGCCCAGCAAAACCACCTGCGAGCGCGCGTAACCGACGGAGGCAACGCGCCCCACGAGGCCGTCGGGGGTGAGCACGGGCAGGTTTTCCCGGAGGCCGTCCCGGCTTCCGAGGTCAATCTGCACGCTGCGCCACCAGTTGGCCGGGTCGCGCACGATGACATTGGCGAGTTTGAGTTTCCACGGGGTCTGCCGTTGCCAGCCGATGCAGCGCGCGCAATTGATCGTTTTCGCGTGCCATGGCGGCGGTTTGCGCGCTTTGGATGCGCAGCTGCTGGTTTTCGCCTCTGAAGCTCGCCGATTTCCCGGAGCAAGGCCCGGCGGGGCATGACCGCGTTGGCGGCATCCACGGGCAGTTGTTGGGCCGTGTTCAGGAGGCCGAACAACGGAAGAAAGAGGCTGCCGGTGGCGAGTTTGAGGCGGCTGGTGGCCCGCTGCGGCAGGCTGAAAATCAGCAATGCCGCCAGTGTCACCGCGCCGAGCGCGAGATAATGTTTTTTCTTCAACATCCTGCTATCGCGGCTGAATCCAGCCGCCTGCAGGTGAACCCGGGCGGGAAATCAATTCAATACTTGGCGTTGGTCGCGACGCGCTTGAGGAATTCGATTTCCTGCAAGACGCGACCGGTGCCTTCGGCCACGGCGCTCATGGGGTCATCCGCGAGGTGCACCGGCAAGCCGGTTTCCTCGGCCACGAGCCGGTCGATGCCGCGCAACAGTGACCCGCCGCCCGCCATCACCAGGCCGCGGTCTACCAGGTCGGCGGCGAGTTCGGGCGGACAACGTTCCAATGTGAGGCGGATGGACTCCAAAATGCTCGAAAGCGGTTCCTGCAACGCTTCGCGAATTTCCTCGGAACGGATCGTCAAGGTCTTGGGCAGGCCGGAACTCAGGTCCCGGCCCTTGACATCCATGGTCAATTCCTGTTCCAGGGGAAAGGCGGAGCCAATACGTATCTTGATTTCTTCCGCAGTACGTTCACCGATCATCATGTTATAGGCACGTTTCATGTGGGCGGTGATCGTTTCGTCAAATTCGTCCCCGCCCACCCTCAGGCTGCGGCTGAAGACGATGCCGGCGAGGGAGATGATTGCGATTTCGCAAGTTCCACCGCCGATATCCACGATCATGTTGCCCGCCGGTTCATGCACCGGCAAACCGACGCCGATGGCCGAAGCCATCGGTTGTTCTATCAAATACACTTCACGCGCTCCGGCGTGAGTGGCGGAATCCTTGACGGCCCGTTTTTCCACCTCGGTGATGCCCGAAGGCACCGCCACCACAACCCGTGGCGCAATGAGTTTACGATGGTGAACCTTCTGGATGAAGTGGCGGAGCATGGCCTCGGTGATTTCGAAGTCGGCAATCACGCCGTCTTTCATGGGGCGGATGGCCACGATGTTGCCGGGCGTGCGGCCCAGCATTCGTTTGGCTTCTTCACCGACGGCCAGCACGTTGGTCGTGCCCGCCTGAATGGCCACCACCGAAGGTTCGCGCAGGACGATTCCGCGATCCCGCACATAGACGAGGGAGTTGGCTGTGCCCAAGTCGATTCCAATATCATTGGAAAACAGGCTTTTAAGTTGCGCAAACATGAATATGCCTAACGCCACCCAGTTAATCGGCTCGCCCGCCAAACGTCAAGCGGATTACAGAAATCGTTAAGCCCGCAATTTCACGCTGATTTTCTCATTTCGCCGCGACCGGAGCTTCCTTGGTTGGTTAAGTTTTTCAAATTATGACCCGAGCCGGATTTTGCCTTCCGCCACTGCGCGCATGTGAGCTTTCCCGGAACCGGCGGCGTGGGAGTGGCTTGCCGGGAGCGAAGCGCATCACGGCGTGGAAGCAGCAGCCCGTCTTCGCGCTTGCGCGCTACGCCGCGACAGCCCCAAAAGCTATCGGGGCTGGTGCCAGAGGAGGGAATTGAACCCCCGACCAAAGGCTTATGAGTCCTCTGCTCTACCCCTGAGCTACTCTGGCAATCAACGGCAGGGTTCCATTTTGCGGACAATTTCCGCGCTGTCAAACCGAGAATCATGCGGGCACAGGGCCTTGCGGCCGCGAATTCCGGGCGGGTGTGGCCGGCCAGGTTGCCCCGGGTTTGGCACAAATCGCGCTTCTTTTTCGGACATGAACCACGGTCCAATGCCGGGGGGCCGGCCGTTTCAAACCCAGGGCCTGCAGCGGGAGTCAAATCCCGGAATGACCTCAATTTTTACCGTCGGATTTTGCCGGAACCTGGGGTTGTTGATGGACCGGTTGATTCCGAAGGAGTTTTTGCTGGATCTCGAGCAAACGCGCCGGGCACGGCTCATCACCCGCTTTGGCGTGCTGGGCTTCCTTTTCGGCCTGGTGTACGCGCTGTTCTACATCCTCATCGGCCACCACTGGGGCGCCCTGATCGTCATCGGTTGCAGCACCGGCGTGGCGTTGACGCCCTGGTTGATGCGCTGGAAAAAATCCGTGGAACTGGCGGGCAACTTTTTCGCGCTGACCCTGACGCTGGGGTTCCTCGGATTGTGCCTGGTGGAAGGCGGATTGCGCGGTCACGCCATCGCGTGGCTGGTGAGCGTGCCGCTCTGCGCGTTTCTGCTGTTGGGAGAAAAACTGGCGGCGCGGTGGGCGGTGATTTCCTTTTTCGCCGCCAGTGTGGTGGCCGGGATTGACCTGGCGGGAATCAACTTGAAACCCGCCTACGACCCGAAATGGGAGGCGGCCGTCTCCGCGACCGGTTATCTGGGATTGATTTTGTTCATGTTCATTCTCGGATTGATTTTCGAGGGCGGCCGGCGCAACGCCTTTGCCAAAATGCAGGAGGCCCTGGCCGAACTCGCGGCCTCGAATGAACGGCTGGTGAATTTGAACAACGAAAAAAATGAGTTCATGGGCATTGCCGCGCACGATTTGAAAAACCCGCTCACCGTGATTCTGGGCAACGCGGAACTGGTGACGATGATCCAGGACCCGGAACAGGTCCAAAAGCTGTCCCACACCATCGTGTCCGCCGCAACGCGGATGCGCAACCTGATTGCGGACCTGCTTGATTTCAACGCCATTGAGCAGGGCAAATACACCTCGGCGGTGGAACGTTGTGACGTCCGGGCGCTGGTGGGACAGTGCGTGGAGAACAATCAACCCATTGCCGCCAGAAAACAAATCGCGTTGCGCGTTGGGATTTCCGAAAACCTGTGGGCGCAGGCCGACCGCGCGGCCACCCTCCAGATTCTCGACAACCTCGTTTCCAACGCCCTCAAATTTTCTCCGCCAAACTCGACGGTTCACGTCCATGCGCTGCCGGAAAAGGATTTCATCCTGGTGAACGTGCGCGATGAGGGTCCCGGCATCAGCGAGGCCGATCAGAAAAAACTCTTCCAAAAATTCACCCGGCTCAGCGCGCGGCCGACCGGGGGTGAATCCTCGACCGGCCTCGGCCTGGCCATCGTCAAAAAGCTCGCCGAGGCCATGTCCGGTTCCGTCCAATGTCACAGCACCCTGGGTTCGGGCGCCACCTTTGCCCTGCGGCTGCCGGTCTGGCCTGAAACGGGCGCGGGGTCGGAAATTTCCGCGTTGAAATCATCGGACACCGACAAGATCGTGGAATTGCGGGATTCCCGGCCGCGTTACGGATCCCGGAACTGAACCCTGTAGCGGCGGTCTGCGACCGCCCCCATCCGCACGCGCCGCTGTTCAATTCAACATCAACCGCGCGCCGGATTCCTTCGGCACGATTTCCAGGCGCAATTTCTCCGTGCCCCGCAACACCACCATCGGGGATCGCACCCCGACCTGTTCTCCGGTCAGTAATTTGTGCAAATCATCAATCCCGGTGATGGCCTGGCCGCCGTAGGCCACAATCAGGTCGCCCTCGCGCAAGCCGGCGCTGCCCGCCGGGCTGCCGGGCTCGATGCCGATCACCAACAGGCCGGTTTCGTGCGGCAGATTGTGATAACGCACCAGCCGCCGGTGGATTTTCGCCGTCTGCCCGCCCACGCCGATGTAACTGCGCCGGATGACGCCGTCCTTGATCAACCAGGCGGCGATGTATTTGGCCGTGTTGATGGCTATGGCAAAGCACAGTCCCTGCGCCGGCAGAATCACCGCGGTGTTCACACCGATGACCTCGCCGCGCGAATTGACGAGCGGGCCGCCGGAATTGCCCGGATTCAACGCCGCGTCGGTCTGGACGATGTTGTCCATCAGCCGGCCCGAACTGGACCGGAACGAACGGCCCAGCGCGCTCACCACGCCCGCCGTCACGGAGTATTGAAAGCCGTACGGATTGCCGATGGCGACGGCGAGCTGGCCGACGCGCAACTGGTTCGAATCGCCGAGGCGCACCGGTTTGAGGTCCGGCGCGTAAATGCGGATGACCGCCAGGTCCGTGTCCGGGTCCGACCCGACGACCTGCGCATCGGGATGCCGGCCATCGGCCAGCGTGACTTCAATCCGGTCCGCGCCATGGACGACATGGCTGTTGGTGAGGGCGAATCCGTCCGGCGTGATGATGAATCCCGAGCCGCTGCCGCCGCTGCCGCCGCTGTCGCGGCCGTTGCGGCCATGGCGCGGGTCGCCACCTTTATGCACGTCAATCTTCACGACCGACGGGCTGACGGTCTCCGCCGCGTTGACCACGGCATCGGAATATGCGTCGAGCAAGGGACCCGTCGTGTTTCCAACACAGGGGAACCCTGCAAGCGGATTGACCGGTTCAACAGCTCGTGTTCATCCGTTACCGGCAACACGCTCAAAATCTTTGTTGGCTGTTCTCATGTTACAATTCCGCCGCTTCAGGCGGTGGGTAACATTTAATCCCGTTTTGGAATCTGTCAAACGGAGTTGGCCGCGGCGGCGGTTTGGTGGAAGGCACCGCTGTTGCTTTTCAGACGGCCTCTTTGAGCAGGGCGTCCAAATCCAGCGCGTGAGTGAACATGGCCAGGCCGCCATCGGGTGTGCGCGGCCACTGGTCTTTCGGGCGGTCCCAGTAAAGTTCCACGCCGTTGCCGTCCGGGTCGCGCAAATACAATGCCTCGCTCACACCGTGATCGGAGGCCCCGTCGAGTTCGATGCCAGCGGCCAGCACCCGCCGCAGCGCATCGGCCAGCAGGCGCGCGGGTCGGATATACGATGGCCACGTGATACAGGCCGGTGGTGCCGGGCGGCGGCGGCGGGCCGCCTGCGCTTTCCCAGGTGTTCAATCCGAGGTGATGATGATAACCGCCGGCGGACAGAAACGCCGCCTGCCGGCCAAACTGCTGTGTCAGTTCGAACCCGAGCACGTCGCGATAAAATTTCAGCGCCCGGTCAAGATCGGCCACCTTGAGATGCACGTGACCGATGCGGACGCCGGGGTCAAT